>JBOEGN010000156.1:0-431 GCA_050633445.1 Thalassovita sp. | reverse complement strand
TTCAACGTGTCGTTCAAACCGGAAGAAGTCGCCGAAAACCTAAAGAATCAAAATGGGTTTGTGCCGGGTATCCGGCCTGGCAAAAAGACGGCCGAGTATCTGGAATATGTGGTCAATCGCGTGCTGGTTCTTGGCGCGGCTTATCTGGCGGCGGTGTGTCTGTTGCCCGAAATCCTGCGCACCCAGCTTGCGATCCCATTCTATTTTGGCGGGACATCGGTTCTGATTGTTGTGTCCGTGACGATGGATACGATTGAACAGGTGCACAGCCATCTTCAGGCGCATCAATACGAAAGCCTGATCGAAAAAACCCGCCTGCGTGGCAAAGGCAAGCGGCGCGGACGCAAGGGCAGCGAGACCGACGCGCCCAAGCCCGAGGGCGAGGTCCGGCGCAGCCAGATCATCACGACCTCTGTCTCTTATACACATCT
>JBOEGN010000155.1:751-893 GCA_050633445.1 Thalassovita sp. | reverse complement strand
ATTCAAAGGTCTTTTCCATCAGACGCCCTTTGGAGGGCACACCCAGCTTCACGCTCATTTGCCTGCCTCCACGTCGATCAATCGGTCAGGGCGGATCACGCCGCCCACAGCGGGAATTTCGGCCCCTTGCCCCAGAACGCGG
>JBOEGN010000155.1:0-744 GCA_050633445.1 Thalassovita sp. | reverse complement strand
TCAGCGCGTCATAGCGCCCACCTGCTGCTACAGGAGGCAGATCGGGACGCGCGGCCTCGTAAAAACCAAAGACGAACCCGTCGTAATATTCCAACGACGTCCGGCCATAACTGGCCTCGAAATCCAGGGTATCCACGTCGACGCCGCGTTTTTCCAGCGCCTTCATCCGTTTGGCCAGACGTTCGACAGCCGGATCAATCGCGGGCAAGTCGACCGCGATGTCGCGCAGATGCTCCAACGCGTTTGGCAGGCTTTCACGCACCGACAGGATCGCATCCAACAGCGCGACCTCTTGCTCAGACAGAGGCGCGGCGGCAGCATCAGCGCGCAGCGTTTCGATCCGCGCGATCACCTCGGCCCGGCTGCGCAATCCAATTTGAGGCACATTGTCTGCAAAGGGATCTGCGGCCGCAAGCAAGGCCTGACGCGACGCGGGCACTGGCGTGCGGCCAGCATAGCGATCAATCAACGAGCGGAACCGGCGCGGATGCCAGATATGACGGCGCAGCGCGGATTTGCGCGCCTCAGTGGTCCGCAACCCGTCCACAGCCGCCATCAGGATACCAATGTCGCCAGTGGCTGCCCGCAGCGGTACGTCCCCCAAGGCAGCGCGGATCACCGTGAAAACCTCGGCATCTGAATCGATGGGATTATCGCGGTCGAACACCTCGTATCCGACTTGCAGGTATTCGTTGGGGCGCGCGGCGTCGTCCTCTTGGCGACGAAACACTTCGCCCGCATAGG
>JBOEGN010000154.1:2899-3136 GCA_050633445.1 Thalassovita sp. | reverse complement strand
AATGCCAGTTCACCTATACCTGCGATGGCAACCCCGAGGTTGTGCACGAGGAAAAGGCCTATGATCGGGTCGGCAAGATCGCGAAGCTGTCGCTCAGCGGGGCCCCGCGCGAATTGACCGAGGGCGCTACGTATTACCACACCAAGGCCGTCAGCCCGAACTGGTCGCGCAAGTTTGCCCGGACCGCAACCATCGGTGTGCACCACTTCTATGTTCACCCGACCGAGCTGTCTCAGA
>JBOEGN010000154.1:2612-2759 GCA_050633445.1 Thalassovita sp. | reverse complement strand
ATCACGTGGTCGAGGTCGAGATTGGCGCCTTTCAACAGGAACGCGGCACCACCCAGCGCATTCGCTTCAATATTGTGGTTGAAGTGCAGCCCCTGACTGGTCCCGTCGATGACGACGTTGACCGCATCCTGTCCTATGACCGCGTGA
>JBOEGN010000154.1:0-2600 GCA_050633445.1 Thalassovita sp. | reverse complement strand
CCCTGGCCGACCGCATCGCCGAGCGGATTTTGCTGGAGCCTCAGGCCATGCGGGTCTTTGTCAGGATCGAAAAGCTGGACCGCGGTCCTGGCGCTTTGGGTGTTGAAATTGTGCGTGCACGCTCTGCCGAAGAACCCGCCGCCCATCTCGAAGACAAGCCCCATCCGCAGATTGTTTATCTGTCAAATGCTGCGATTCAATCTCCGTTTCTGACCGGTTGGCTGGATCAGTTAGAGGCGGAACACCGCCCGACGGTCCTGTGCATCGGTGCCGCAGACGTGTCGGCGCCCCAGGCTGGCGCGACCATGGCCCAACGGCGGATTGATCTGCTGGCCATCGAACAGAACGCTTGGGTTTTGGCGGGGCGCGACGCGCGATGTGTGGTCGTGAACACCCGGACCGAGCTGGACTGGGCTATGAAAAACGATCAGATCAGCGTTTGGGCACCGTCCAAGATCGTGCTGGACGCGGTGGATGGCCCCTCGGCCCAACCGCGCGATGCACTGGCTTTGGCGCTGTGGTTTGCGCGCGAAATTCAGGCCGCAGATGTGTTGGTCATTGGGCATGAGCTTCCTCAGGATCACGAGGTGCCCCTGCGCGCGGTCGCGTTGGATGTAAAAGTTCTGTAGTCGAGGCGCAGGTAAGGTGCTGACATGAAAAGATATTATCGACCGGTCCCGCAATCCGATTTGCTCCGGCCCGCTGGTGCATTCCCTTTGGCTGGCGGGTGGACTTGGTTTGACCGCATAGAGGTTTTGAGCCGTAACGGCTCTGAACTCATTGCCGCGCAGGACGCACCGATAGAGGTTTTGGAGCGCTTGACCACCCCACGCGCAGCGATTGCGGGCCTGCCGATGGATCGGCCAACGGTGATGGGCATTCTGAACGTGACGCCGGACAGTTTTTCCGANNGGGGGTGACCATAATGCTCCCGATCTGGCCGTGACCCACGCCCGAAAAATGGTGGCAGATGGCGCGGATTTGATTGATGTGGGTGGGGAATCTACGCGACCCGGCGCTGCTTATGTGCCCGTCGATCAAGAGATCGCGCGCACGGCGCCTGTGATCCAAGCAATCCGTCGCGAGCTGGATGTGCCGATTTCGATCGACACACGTAAAACGCCTGTGGCACGGGAAACCGTCGCTGCCGGGGCCTCAATCGTTAACGACGTTTCCGGCTTTACCTTTGATGCTGATTTGGCCGGATTTTGTGCCGCAGAGCAGCTGCCCGTGATGGTCATGCATGCGCAGGGCGACCCCCAAACCATGCAGGATGCACCAACATATCATGACGTTTTGTTGGATGTTTATGACTTCCTGGAAACTCGGGTCGACGCCCTGGTTGCCGCAGGTATTCCACGCGGTCAGATCATCGTTGATCCGGGTATAGGTTTTGGCAAGAACCTACAGCATAACCTATTGCTTCTGAACCGTTTATCCCTGTTTCACGCGCTTGGATGCGCCATTCTGTTGGGTGTGTCCCGCAAGCGATTTATCGGAACGATTGCCAACGCGCCCGACCCCAAGGATCGGGCAGCGGGATCAATTTCGGTGGGGTTGCGCGCCGTCATGGATGGGGTGCAGATGCTGCGTGTTCACGATGTCGCAGAAACCCGTTCGGCGCTGGATTTGTGGATGGCCGTTCACCACGCAGATTTCGGCGAATAAGGCCCCGATCCAGCGGATCGAGGCCCTTTGGTTAACCACGCATTTTATGATGCAATAGGATCGGGACGACCAGATCCTCTTCGTCACTTAGGTGCCGGGCAAGGAAGCCCTGCAAGGCGTCGGTCTGCGTCGATAGCTCGGGCAACTCCTCCGATATCTGGTCGGGTTCCATCTGCGACAGCAGCAACACCCGATTTGTCGTGCGTGAAAACCCATCCAACAGCGCGTCCATTTGCACGTGGTCTGTCTCGAGCATTTCCAACCCATGATCGAACCGCGCGTCTGCCGAAGCCAGTTCAGGAAAGAACCTGGTGTCTTCCCATGTGTGATGCCCATGTAGGTTCTGGACCAGCCCACGGCCATAATACCCAAGGTTGGCGATAAACCGTTCCGGGTCGATGTCACGCTCTTGCATCTGATGGCTTTGGGTGTTCAGCAGTTCCGAGGCCGCGCGAAAGGCTGCGTGGGCGCCCATCCAATTGCGGATCGAGCGGGCGAAATTCGGGTGGTCCGGCCACGCCTCGCGTGGATAGTCCCGAAGCAGGGCCTGCATCTCAGCGGGCAATCCCTGCCGTGTTTGGATGTCATGATGTGTCATGCGCCCTAGATAGGGTGCGAAGTTACACTATAACATTCATGAATTCGCACAGCGGCTATGCCCCAAATGCACGAAAGCCCCGGCGCAGAACCGGGGCTTTCATTCAGATCAAACTGTGGGGCAGGGCCCTTAGTTTTTCTCTTTGTCGACCATTTTGCCGGCCGAGATCCACGGCATCATGCCGCGCAGCTTGGCACCGGTTTCTTCGATCATGTGTTCGTCATTGGCGCGACGCGAGGCTTTCAGGGTGGGCTGGCCAACCTGGTTTTCCAGCATGAAATCACGGACGAATTTGCCGGACTGGATGTCAGACAGAACGTCTTTCATGCGGGCT
>JBOEGN010000153.1:557-756 GCA_050633445.1 Thalassovita sp. | reverse complement strand
AATTTCACATCCGCGCCATAGGCATATTCAACCCCGTCCTTTTCCTCGGCTTGGGTCAGAATATTGTTAGCGCGTTTGAAGCCTTGCAGCAGGTTTTCGCCGTCATCGGTTTTCAGGAAATCGCCCAAGGCACCGGCCCGTTTGACCAGCAGCGTCAGATCGTCATTGCCCGGCATTGCCAGGCAGGCGTCGATCACAT
>JBOEGN010000153.1:0-517 GCA_050633445.1 Thalassovita sp. | reverse complement strand
CAGATCGGCGCTGATATCCGGCACCGGATTGGCCACGGTTTCAACGGCGGCCTTTGCGTCGCCGGTCAGCCGCTCCAGAACGACCTCCAGCGCGGCCCCGAACACTCCGTGATCGGCGATTTCATCGACCAGCGCGTTCATTGCCTCCAGATCGTCGCCATTCGCGTCCGACTGATTGATCTGGTGTTTCAACAGCTGGCTGTCGATGAACCGATCCAGATTCACGCGGATGTCCCCGGCCAGAATGATGCGGATCACGCCCAATGCGGCACGGCGCAGGGCAAAGGGGTCCTTCGATCCGGTGGGCTTTTCGTCGATCGCCCAGAACCCGGTCAGCGTGTCCAGCTTATCGGCCAGAGCTACGATTGAGGACACAGGTTCAGACGGCACATCATCCGAAGGGCCCAGCGGTTGATAGTGTTGCTCGCAGGCATTGGCGACGGGCTGCGGCAGGCCAGCGGCCTCGGCGTAATACCGCCCCATCAGGCCCTGCAATTCAGGGAATTCATAGACCATT
>JBOEGN010000152.1:530-1190 GCA_050633445.1 Thalassovita sp. | reverse complement strand
TCACAGCAGGCATCCGTGTCGCGCAGGTTCAGCGCGCCATAGGGATCCTCGGCCTCGACCTCGGCGGCATCGGCGCGGATCACGCGCACATCCGTCAGGCCCAGCTTGTCCGCGACCTCTTGCTGGTATTCCAGCGTTTCGGGAAACAGCATCTGCGTGTCGATGAACAGCACCGGCGTGGTGCGATCAACGACGGCAACCATATGCAGTAGCACGACGGATTCGGCGCCAAAGGACGACACCATCGCCACCCGACCCACTTGGGGGTCAGACATGGCACGTTTCAGCACCGCGCTTGCGGCATGGTGCTGATAGCGCCTGTTCAGATGCTCGACCCGCTCGGGGATCGCTGTAAGGGGTTGCTCAAGCGGCATTTTTCTTCGCGGCCTCCGGATAGAGCGCGGCCTTGAACGGATCGGCGCCCACCCGGCGATAGGCATCCAGGAAGGTTTCCTCGGGGCTTTCGCGCAGATCCAGATAGGCATGGATAATCCGCTCGATCGCGTCCACAATCTCGTCATAGGCAAAGCCGGGGCCCGCACGTTTGCCGATCTCGGCATCCTCGGATCCGTCGCCACCCAGGGTGATCTGGTAGTTTTCCACGCCCGCGCGGTCCAGACCCAGAATGCCGATATGGCCCACATGGTGGTGACCGCAGGC
>JBOEGN010000152.1:388-523 GCA_050633445.1 Thalassovita sp. | reverse complement strand
AATCCATGCCGGGGCAGGCGATTATGTCGCTGACTAGGCCGACATTGGCGGTGGCCAGATCGACCTCTTTCAGCGCGGCGTGGATCGCGGGCAGGTCCGATTTGTGGACATGCGGCAGGATCACGTTCTGCTCGT
>JBOEGN010000152.1:0-378 GCA_050633445.1 Thalassovita sp. | reverse complement strand
CGTGGCTGATGCGCAGCTCGTCATGGCCGTATTTTTCAGCCAGCTCGGCCAAAACGCGCATCTGGTCGCTGGTGGCGTCGCCCGGCGTGTCGCCATGTTTCTTGATGGACACGGTGACGATGGCATAGCCCTCGGCTTTGTGCTGCTCCAGATTGGTGTCGGCCCAGGCCTGGAACACGGGGTCGGTGCGATAGGCGGTTTCGAAGCCATCCACCGGCGCGTTGCGGAAGGCGGGCGGGGTGAAGTGAGTCTCGATTTGCGCCAGCTGGTCCTGATCCACACCGCTGAATTGCGGCCGGATCAGAGCGAACCGCTCGTCCACCAGCGCGCGGTATTCATCCAGGCCGTTTTCGTTGACGGTGATCTTGATCCGCGCCT
>JBOEGN010000151.1:0-2046 GCA_050633445.1 Thalassovita sp. | reverse complement strand
CTCGGCTCGTTGCCTCACCGAGGGCTCAGAGAGCGTGAATTTTTCTCGACATCGAGCATGAGTTCGTCTCGACGCGGGTGGCGCACGCCGAAAGACTCTCGGATTGGACTGTTGGTTGGGTTTCGTTGCCCCACGTACCGCCGTGGGGCCCCCCGGCTGCCTCTCACGTGGGCATCGGTACCAGCTTCACCCACTTCAGCAGGTTGTAGGTCAGCGCCATCCACAGCGCCATTGTCTTCACCTTCGGCTGGCCCCGGACCGGCAGTTGCTGAAGCCCTCGCCATGCTCGCATGTCAGCGTTGACCAGCTCTGCGTGTGCGCCTCGCTGCCGATATTTCTTCTTCGCTGACTCGGTCTTCATTCGCCTCCGCCACCTCCACGTCTCATCTGTGTCTGTAGGTTTACGAGCGAAAGGGTCGATCTCTTCGTTTCGTGACTTCGGCACTGGCCCATAGACTCGGGTGCCTTTGGCCTCCATCTCGTGGATGGCTTCGAGCTTCACGAAGCCCCCGTCGACGAGCCATTCCCGTGGACGCACCCCTGTACGTTCGATGACCTGCTCGTACATCGGGACCATCTGGCTCTTGTCGCTTCCGATGTTCGTCACGCCTACCCCCACGATGAAATTCTCGTCGGTATCCTGCGAAAACTGAATGTTGTAGGCCGGCCGCCAGCCACCGTCCCCCATCTTCATCACTCGGGCCTGATGGTCCGTCGTGCTCACCCGACGTTCACGCTTGTTGGCCTTCGCCTTCTTCTTTGGCTTGGCCTTTTTCTTGGACTTCTTCCTCTTTTTCGTCGTCGTCTTGTTCAGTTGCTTGTTGTCGTCTTGCTTCTCGAGCTCGTCGAGCTCTGCGAGCGCACGGGCCAAGCGCTCTTGTCGCTCGCGGGCTGCCCGCTCCTTCGCTGCCTGCTCACGCTTGTTGTCCGCCCCTGCTTCTTCCTCGAGTTGCCTGCGAAGCTCACGTACCTGAGCTTTGGCCTCCTTCAGGCACTTGTTGAGCGTCACCCTGCGTCGAAACGAGCCCGCTCCTGCGCTCGCCCGCACTCGTACGCCGTCCTGAGAGACCCGTCGCAGCGTCACCAGCCCCTGGTGCATCAAAGTCGCCAGCAGCTGCGTCATCAGCCCATCGAGCTTCTCCCCGTGCCCTGCACGAAAGTCCGCCAGCGTGTGGTGATTCATGCTCAAGCCACCGCAGATCCACCGATAGACGTTGTCTCGCTCGCACAGGCGCGCGAGATGACGAGCACTTCCTACGCCTTCGGAGATCGCATACAGCCACAGGGTCAAGAGCACCTTGGGGTCTGTCGCCGGTCGCCCTGACCGGCTTCCCCGCGCCTCGATCGCATCATAGAAGCTCGTGAGTTCGAGCTGCCCGACCGCTGCCCACAAAAGCCGTGCCCGGTGGTCATCGGGGAGCAGCGAGTCCAAGTTGTAGGAGCGAAACTCGAGCTGGTGACGCTCGGCTTCTCGCAGGCGGGGCTTCTCTCGGCTCGACTTCGACATGGACTTCCCTCTCGGCGCTTGTGATCGCACGCCGAGAGGAAAAGTTCACAGACTCTCAGTCTTCGAGCTCGTCGAGGTAGGCGGAGCCCTTGCGGTAGCGCAGCTTGTCACCGAGCACGACCGCGACCACGCCCACGACGCCCCAGCACAGCAGCGCGAGCACCTGCATGCGCACGAGGTAGATGAAGCCCGCGTCGCTGCTGCCGAGCTCGCTGAGCACGACGAGGACCACGAAGCTGGCGAGCAGCCAGTTGATGGGGATGAGCGCGCCCGCCGAGGCCCGCGAGCCTCGCTTGACCACGAGGCTGAGGACCAGGGGGGCGAGCAGCATAAACGGAGCGCTGACGGCGATGTAGCGCCACATGTCGACGGCCCAGAACACGAAGGCCTCGTCGTTCATGGAGGTCAAGAACACCGTGAAGGAGCTGTCTCCGCGGGCCGCGATGCAGGCCTGCGACATCTGGCCCTGACACTCGAGCGCGAAGCCGAGGGGCTCGCGCAGGAAGGCGACGAGCGCGGCGAAGCACAGCGTCGTGGCC
>JBOEGN010000150.1:0-2830 GCA_050633445.1 Thalassovita sp. | reverse complement strand
CAATGATGACCACCACGCTGCCTTTGGGGGGCAGGCGCAGAAAGGCCAACATCCGATCCATCGCTGGACGACGCTCGAACTTCCCTGACATGTCGTCTTGAACACCTCGACGACATTGTAATCTTTATAGGTCGCATTTTCACGGCAACGGTTTTCCTGCGACGCGAGACCGTCGCCCTCGCGGACCTGCTTGGCTCCCGAGACGCGCGCATAAATCACTGCCTTCTTTGGTTTTGCCATTACACCTGCCATTGGTCCTCCTCTGCGCGGGTCTGCGCCCATTCGTTGTTCAATAAGGATACCAAATCATTGGAATCCTGATCCAATGCTTCCTGATCTTCTCCACAGATTTGCGGAACGGGTTTGATGTCATAGCCGAGATCAACAAACATCACGACGATGGACCAAAGGGTTTCGATCAGTTCTTGTTGCTGATCCAGCGGCATTTCGCTGTCTTCCAGCATGGAGGCGTAAACCTCCCAATCAACGGAGAGGCTGGGGCGTGTGGGCGTATTGTTTTTATTAGGCGGACAGGTCATGCAGCGCTCCTTTCTTCAAATCGGTTTTTGGAAAATGTCTTTCTCATGTCGCCAGATGCTCGGGGCGCACATAGAGAACAAATATAGAACATATAACCACATTTTCCTGCGACCACGCAAGGAAAATCTCTGAATGATCCTATGCGCTTAACCTGTCCCTAGCATGGCAAGGCTGTGGCTATCTCGGGTGTTCAGGGGGTGAATACGGGTGTATGAGGAAGCATGTCATTTGATCCAAAAAATAAGACCGACAAGGCAAAGCTCTATCCAGTCCTCAAGGCGCTCGCTGATCTTGATCCGCGCAAAACGCCTGAACTCATCATGGATGACGCTGTGGGTTATCCCGTCGCACGTGGGCAGGATTATGTACGCAATATGCGCAGAGGCGAGATCGCCGCCACATATGCCGCGCTAATCCACCAATGGCTGCTTGAGCATCATTTCGATCTGTCCCACCGCCTTGCGCCCGAGATATTCCCTGAGACACCTGCGCAACGCTGGCAAGCCATCGTAAACGAACGGGCTATCTCAGATCGTTTCCGCCTTGTGCTTGTTCCCCTGACGATGGGCATTGTCGAGCGTGAAAGTCAGTTGAAGCCAGCCAATACGACCATTCGACTTGGTGAGCGATTTTGCTTTGAATTGGAAAGTGAGACCGAAGGCCATGCCATCGCGTTCCAAGCTGTACGGGGTCAATGGCAAAATGTCCCGCTTGGCTCCAATGGCAAAGTCAGCACACCAATCCAATCAGGTCAAAATCGATTACCAAAACGATCAGATGGACAAGTCGATCCGCTGACTGAAAACCACGATGAAGGCATGCATCAGTTCGTGATGATCACTGCCCAGACCGATGACATCCCGACCAGCATTCAAAGCCTCAATGCATGGACTACCGATAATTCAAACACCCTGCATCGCATCACGGTTCAGTTTGAGAAGTGACCACCCAAGATCGGTTTGAGGGCTTCATTGCACGGCCATAGCTTTGCCCATGCGCATGGCCGAGGATTGCTTATCGAGCGCACGGCGACTTCCGACATTCCAGATTTCGGGTCGTTCGATGACTGAGTTCGTGACGGATTTTTCCGCCATCCTGATGGAGAGGCACCCGACAAGCAGTTGCAACGCCTGCTCGCGGGCGAGCACAACCCGACTTACGACGGGCTTTTCTCGACCACGATCTCCGAGGTCGATGGGGAAATCAGGGAGGCCGAACTCCTGCGTCGGAAGTTATTGTCGCAACTCGTTGAGGTGCGCAGGAAACTGGTGTCTTTGCGTGCGGACAAAGAGGAAATCGAACAGGCGGTGAGGAAGTTCGAGGAAACGGGCGAGATCGCCGAAGTGCTGCTCCCTACTTGCGACGCGATGGTCGCTAAAGAACAAGCCTCACTACGGAAGGCGGATGAACCAACCAAGTCTGCCGAGATTGACGACGCGAAAGCGGATTTGTCAGACAAACTGCCCGACCAATGGGATATTGCCGAAACGACGGAGGACGAAGAGTTCGTCTATGTCACGATCAAACGCCGCCGTTCCGTTGTCGCCGCCGAGCGCCCGTCGAAAGAAGAAACCCGCTCCCGTATCATTGAGCGAGTGCGGCAGGCGTTCGAGACATATCGGACAGACTTCTTGGAGCGCGCCAGACCATTACGCTTGGTGGCCGTGCCCGCCATCCGAGGGCTTCGCCGTGAACAGGATCGAGTGGGACACAGTAGACAGTATTCTTAAGGAAGCCGATCTTTGGAAACTGTTCTCTGAGCACCCCGACCACCAAAGCGAAACAATCCTGTTCTTCTCTCAGATCAAGCCTTTGCTCTCAAAGATACAGTTTGAGGACGAGACGCGGTTCTACCACGTTTATGAGCATTCGGCTGTCCCCGAAGCGCCTGATTGGGCCAGAAGTCGTGCGATAGTGACACAGCGGAACCTGCGTCGTGTCGCTAACGTAATAGCGGGGCGTGGCAACAGCGATGCTGCGATTCAATACTTGGGCACTCGCGAGGTTGAACTCCGCCAAGATCACCGCGTTTTGTGAGGTCATAATTTCCAATGCCCTGGTCAAGACATCGCACCGATTCCACAGAAACCTGAGAGTTGTCCTTCTGGCCTATTGGCGGCGAGCACTACATTTAGTGCCAAGCCCCCATGGGGTTACAATTTTGTTGGGTGGCGGAGCGGAGTGGTGCAAGCTGTGCCACAAACAACTCATAGGATAGCAACTTGGCCATTTCAGAAGGATTGCTTGTTAACGGTTTAACTGCCTTAACTAGGCTCAGGACTCATAGCCA
>JBOEGN010000149.1:559-2954 GCA_050633445.1 Thalassovita sp. | reverse complement strand
TCAGCCAGCGCGCCTATGAAGTCGGCCCCGAATTTCTGGACAGTTTCATGTCCAATGACCCGGAAAACAGCCGCTTTTTCATCAATGGCACGGGTGACCGTTACATGTTCGATCTGCCTGCATATGGGCTGCACCGACTGCGCAATGCGGGCGTAGGCGCAGCTGAATGGATCCGTCATTGCACCTATTCTGACCCCGATCGGTTTTTTTCGTACCGACGCACGACGCACGATAAAGAGGCCGACTATGGCCGCCTGATCTCGGTGATCCGGCTCTAGCCCGGACCGGCACCTCCACGACACAATTCTTCCGCAAAGTCTTGGGATCAGCGCCCAAACAATGCCGCATTGGTCGGCCAGATTGTTTCCAGAACAACGAAACAAACCCGAGTCGCAGGAGCAGTCAGAATGGCACGCACTCAGAAACGCTGGATGAAATCCGTGATCGAAACATCGAAATCCGACATGCCCGCCCTGCCCTGGGCGCGGCCAGCAAAGACGGCCAAGCCCGTTGCGACCAAACAACCACGGGACACCCGCCGCGCTGGATGATCCGCGCCAAGTTTCAAGCGCCCGACTGAATTGGCTGCCCCTGGTGGGTGGCCATTTTTTTCACCCCGATTCGGTGGACCGCGCAAAAAGGGGCGCGCTGTTCACGCATAAGAGACAATCCTGGGTAGCCAGCCCAATCTATCCCAGCCCAAAGACACAATGACCAAATTCCTTTGACAATGAGCATCCAAAGCGCCCACTATTTCCGTATCAACAGATGGAAACCTGTCCTTCTGTCGTTGTCGGTGGGGGCCGACGCGGATGTGACGAACCTAGATAGGTGCGTTCATGAATAAAATTGCCCCCGTATTCGATACGGCTGCCAACTACTCTCTTACCGTTCGGTCAACGCCGGCGGGCAAACAGCGGCGCCCGGTCCCGACGCGCCGCTATGACATTGCCTTTCTGAACGAAGACAGCACGCCGGAATACCGTCAGGTTATTGCGCCCAGCCTGCCTTCTTTTGAGGCCGCGTTTTCTGCCTATGGTCGCGGGCTTTTGGTCTCGACCATCGACGGCCCCTGCGCGATCGAAGACCTGGACCCCGGCATGATGATCGAAACGCTTGAATACGGAGCGCTTCCGGTGCTCTGGATCGGCTCGATGCAGATCATCCCCAACTTACCCGCTGAGCGCCCCGAGCTAACCAGCCTTGTCCGCATCATGGCAGACCGGTTTGGCATCGGTCGCCCCGTGGTGGATATGATTCTGGGGCCGGGTGCGCGATTGCTGCGCGGCGAGGACAAGGCCGCGACCTATGTGCCTGCGCATGATATTGTGGACGGTGACGGTGTGTTTCAACTGACGCCACCAGCGCCGACGCGGGCCTATCATATCTGCCTGCCTCGTCACGCGACCATTCTGGCCGGTGGATTGCAGTTAGAATCCTATCATCCTGGGCGCTACAAGGCCGAGATGTTGGGGCCAGAACTGCTGCGGATCTTCCTTAGCCTGTTNNCTGCGCAGCATGTCAGAATTTGGCCCGATGGCGCATCCGCATCACGACGAGGCCACGCATTTGCGGGCCGAGATGTTCTGATTGAAGGTATCAGGCGGAGCGGCTTAGCCGCTCTTCCAGCACCTCGAAGGGCACGCCGGGATCGTCCTTGGCATTGCGAATGACAAGCGATGTCTTCACGCTGGCCACATTGTCAGCCGCGGTCAGCTGTTCGGTCAAGAAGGACTGAAACGTGCTCAGATCCGGCGCGACGCATTTCAGGATAAAGTCGACTTCGCCATTCAGCATGTGGCATTCGCGTACCAGCGGCCAGTCCCGGCAACGCTGTTCAAAGGCGCTCAGATCCACTTCGGCCTGGCTTTGCAAGCCAACCATGGCGAACACCTGCACTTCGAAGCCCAGCTCGCGCGAATCGACGCGTGCGTGATAGCCTTGGATAAATCCCGCCTCTTCCAGCGTCCGCACACGGCGCAAACACGGAGGTGCCGAGATTCCCACTCGCTTGGCCAATTCAACATTGGTCATGCGGCCGTCGGCCTGCAATTCGGCCAGAATTTTCCGATCAATGGGGTCAAGACGCGAGGTTGGCATAACTATCCTCCTATAGATCGGTTTCTTATAGCAACCAACCAACGTGCGCAATAATCTTTCGCCCCTCAGCAAGATAGTTACATTAAATTTTCTTTCTCGCCCATATTATAATCCGACCCCGAATTGATTGCTCTGCCCCGGACGCATAGCGACATCCCGCACAACAAGGGCTTTTCGCCAAGGCGGCGGACGACTATATGCCTGTACGACGCAAGACAAGCGAAAGAGGATTCCATGGCCGAGACGCGACACACCAAGGTTCTGATCATTGGTTCGGGGCCTGCGGGCTATACTG
>JBOEGN010000149.1:223-415 GCA_050633445.1 Thalassovita sp. | reverse complement strand
CGAAATCATCGGCGACATCATCACCGATCTGGACACCAGCGCGCGCCCGTTCAAGGCAACTGGCGACAGCGGCACCGTCTATACCGCCGACGCGGTGATCCTGTGCACCGGCGCCCGCGCCAAATGGCTGGGACTGGACAGCGAAGAGGCCTATAAGGGCTTCGGCGTTTCGGCCTGCGCGACCTGCGACGG
>JBOEGN010000149.1:0-152 GCA_050633445.1 Thalassovita sp. | reverse complement strand
CGACGGCTTCTTTTATCGCGGCCAGGAAATCGTGGTCATCGGGGGCGGCAACACCGCTGTCGAAGAGGCGCTTTTCCTGACCAACTTTGCCAGCAAGGTCACCCTAATCCACCGCCGTGACGAGCTGCGCGCCGAAAAGATCCTGATCGACC
>JBOEGN010000148.1:0-426 GCA_050633445.1 Thalassovita sp. | reverse complement strand
GGCAAAGCCGTTGCCGCCGTGGATCTGCAACCCGTTATCCGCCGAGGCCCAGGCCACGCGCGCGCCCAGCAGCTTGGCCATTCCGGCCTCTAGGTCGCAGCGCTTGTCATGGTCTTTCTGCCAGGCCGAATAGTAGGTCAACTGGCGCGTGACCATGATCTCTACCGCCATCATCGCCAGTTTGTCCGACACACGGGGGAAGTTGATCAGCGATTTTCCGAACTGCTTGCGGTCCTCGGCGTATTGGATCGCGGTGTCCAGCGCCGATTGGGCCACACCGATGGCGCGGGCTGCGGTCTGGATCCGAGCCGCCTCGAAGGTTTTCATCAGCTGTTTAAAGCCCTGACCCTCTTTGCCGCCCAGCAGGTTCTCGCCTTTGACGTGGAAGTTATCAAAGCCCAGTTCGTATTCCTTCATGCCGCGATA
>JBOEGN010000147.1:0-1125 GCA_050633445.1 Thalassovita sp. | reverse complement strand
CTTGCGTAGGTCAGACATGGGGTCTCACTTTGCTCTCAGTAGTTGGCCGATCTGAGTGCCCTTGGCGATCTCGGTCTGGCCGAGCGTGCAAAAGGTTTCAGGATCGGCATAGCTTACGCCGTTGGCTTTCAGATAGGCTTCGCCCCGAGCACGCATCCGCGCCTTTTCATCGGGGGATTTGACATAAGCGTCGATCTCGGTCTGGGAATATCCCAGATCGCGGGCGCGACGCTCTAGCCTGTTCATGTAGGAAAAGGCCCGGAACATACGGGCGGAAATGCTGTCGCATTGTCTGCGAATTTCATTGGCAACGGCCACAACGAACAAACCGTCGTCGATCTCGGCCACGTCACGCAGCGGTGCCTTGGCAAAGGCGGGCTGCGTCGCAGCGATCGAAACGGCAATAACCAGAGGGACAATCTTACGCATATCAGTTCTCCTATCTACAGGACGGCGCGATCCGCGTTTTGCAGACCGCCCATCTCTGCAAGAGATGGGGAGACGGGCGGTTGTCATGCAATAACAATCGCTCTTACCCGTTGATATGACGAAAGAATTCATCATGCTTCGCAACGACCTCGCAGCAGCAAGATATCGTCTTTGACGACAACTTCGTGGTCATCCTGTTCCAGTACGACCAGCCATTCCAGGCTGGAATTGCCATAGCGGGTCACGCAATGGCGGGTCGCTTCGTAGCGGCCTGCGTCTTCGGCGGCCTCATAGCTTTGGTTGGCCCCGCGCACGGTCACGTCGAACATCCGGGGATCTTCTTTGACCGCCTTCAGCGACGCTTTGAACGCGTAGCCGTCAAAGGTCACGCGCTGTTTGCCGCCCTTAGCGCTGCACCCGGCCAGAAGGCCCAGACTTACCAAACAGAGAACCAGAAAACGCATGTTGATCACTCCGCCGCCATGGCGCCCATGCGCCCGGTTTTCTGTGCCTTGATCCGATCCTCGATCTCCTCGCGGAAGTTCTTGATCAGACCCTGGATCGGCCACGCGGCCGCGTCACCCAGCGCACAGATTGTGTGGCCTTCGACCTGTTTGGTCACGTCGAACAGCATGTCGATCTCTTCGATCTCGGCCTCGCCTTTGACCAGGCGATCCATCACGCGCATCATCCAGC
>JBOEGN010000146.1:0-474 GCA_050633445.1 Thalassovita sp. | reverse complement strand
ATCCAGTTCATTGATGGCGATCTGCCCCTGGTGCTGCACCTCGGCTTCGTGGCGCTGGTCTCGGCCCTGCCGCAATGGTTCCCCGGCTGGGTGGTCCACAAGCTGCCCGCGCCCATGGATGACTGGCAGGGTCAGATCATCCCGTCGCTGTTCGGCCCATCGGCCCTGGCACGGGTGTTGCGCCGATGAGAGTGTTTACGTTTTCCTAAGAAGGGCAGGACGTCCGGTTCTACCTCGGCGTGGTCAAGGCCGGGTCGCCACAGATGGCGGTGCTGTTGCTGGCGATGGGTGCGGCGCTACGAGAAAAAAGCCCCGCTCTGAGGCGGGGCGATCATCTATTTTTAGAGTTGGGCCTAACGATTTACCGAGAGCTATTTGCCCGCAACCTTGAGAGGCGAGAGCCTTTCAATTGCCAGCTGGGCGACTGATGGCGCGATCTCCTTTTTGCTCTTTAGACTCAGGACCCATTGATTT
>JBOEGN010000145.1:2859-3049 GCA_050633445.1 Thalassovita sp. | reverse complement strand
ACCGGCCGCCGTATGGGGCACAGCCCGATCAGCGGGCCGGATGGCTCGATCGCGCGACTGGAGGGACTGAAGGCTGGCAAAACCTTCATCCATATCAACAATACAAATCCGATCTGGCAACCGGACAGCCCTGAACGGGCCTATGTCACCGGGAACGGCTGGCGGATCGCGGCAGATGGTCAGGAGACAC
>JBOEGN010000145.1:2564-2739 GCA_050633445.1 Thalassovita sp. | reverse complement strand
GGCGCTGGCTGAAACTGGCCGAGGCCGTGGGGCTGGACCCTAACTATGTCGCCTCGGGTCAAGGCGTTCTGCCAGCCACGCAATTCGCCGTTGACGCCTATATTCGCTATGTCCGGGATATGCCGCTGTTGCAGGCGGTTGCCTCGTCCCTAACGGAACTGTTCGCGCCGAAAAT
>JBOEGN010000145.1:1526-2548 GCA_050633445.1 Thalassovita sp. | reverse complement strand
TTTGCCAACACGGATTCCCTGTCCTATTTCCGCAAACGCCTGACTGAGGCGCCCAAGGATGTGGCCTATGGTCTGGACTGGGTGCTGACCCATGCCGACACCCCGGAAAAAGAGGACATGGCCTGCGAGGCGCTGATCTTTAAAACCAACGTGCTTTGGGCGCAGCTGGACGCGCTGTGGGGCGCGTATGTCGAACCAGGCCGTATCCCGCCGGGCGCCTGGCAACCCGGCGAGGGGATGCTATGAGCCTCAAGATCGCGCCCCATGAACGCCCCTATCTGCCGCGCGGTGTGCGGCTGGCGCGGGACCATGTGCGCGATCAGTCGGTCCTGTTGGCCCCCGAAAAAGCCGTGGCGCTGGACATGATCGGCGAGGCGATCCTGAGCCGCGTGAATGGTGTCGAAAGCTTGGAGGAGATCATCAACGATCTGGCCACGACCTTTCAGGCGCCACGCGATCAGATCGCGACGGATGTTCAGCGGTTCCTGCAAGCGCTGCGTTCGCGAGTTTTCTTGATGGTGCATTCATGACGACGCCTCCGCCCATCGCCATGCTGGCCGAGCTGACACATCGCTGTCCGCTTGCGTGCCCCTATTGCTCTAACCCGCAGGAACTGTTGACGAAAGACGCCGAGCTGGACACGGCCACCTGGGCGAATGCCTTTCGTCAGGCGGCGGAAATGGGTGTGCTGCAATTGCATCTGTCGGGCGGCGAGCCTGCCTCGCGTCCCGATCTGGTGGAGCTGACGCAAGCGGCCCATGATGCCGGGCTGTACACCAATCTGATCACCAGTGGCATCGGCCTGACACCGCGCCGTCTGGACGCGTTAGAGGCCGCCGGTCTGGATCATGTTCAGCTCTCCATGCAGGGCACAACGGCTGAACTGGCCGACTGGATTGGCGGCTATAAGGGCGGATTTGACCGCAAGCTGAAGGTCGCCGAGGAGTTGAAACAACGCGGCATTCCCCTGACGCTAAACGCCGTGATGCACCGCCATAACCTGGATGATCTGGACCGCACGA
>JBOEGN010000145.1:0-1512 GCA_050633445.1 Thalassovita sp. | reverse complement strand
CTGCCGACCCGCGAACAGACCGAGGCGACGAAACAGAAGGTCGCCGAGGCATCTGAGCGGCTGAAAGGTGTCCTCGCCTTTGATTTTGTGCCGCCCGACTACTATGCCGATTACCCCAAGGCCTGCATGGGCGGCTGGGGCAGCGCGGGGTTGAACATCGCGCCTGATGGCAGCGTTCTGCCCTGTCACGCTGCGCAGAAAATTCCTCATCTGACGTTTGAAAATGTGGCCGACAAACCCTTGGCCGAGATCTGGTATGACAGCCCCTCCTTCAACGCCTATCGCGGCGATGACTGGATGCCGGACACCTGCAAAACCTGTGATCGCAAAGAGATCGACTTTGGTGGTTGCCGCTGTCAGGCGCTGATGATCGCCGGAGACGCCAGCGCGGTAGATCCGGTCTGTGGGAAATCCCCGCATCATGGCCGGGTCCAAGGGTTGCTGGATGCCGCCATGCAGGGCGAGCAGACGGAATTCGTCTATCGCCGCGTGCCCGCGAAAACCTCTTAGATCAAAAGAGCCGTGGCACGCCGTCAGCACCGTGCATTTTTTCGACCACGCCCGCCCGCAAGGACCGNNCCGATCCGGTGTGCCAGTTCTGACCATGCTTTGGCCTGTTCGGGGCGCAATTCCAGCCGCAAGGTCATGTCAAACAGGGCCAGCCAAGGTTCGAACATACCGGGGCGGACATTGCCTGCATCGCGATGCACGGCCAACGGGTTGCCGTCATAGTCCCGCTCGTTCAGAATCGCATTGGCCCAGAAACGGATGATTTTTTCCTCATGCTTGTCCCAATCCGTGACATGCGCCGCGAAAACCGGGCCAAGGCCGGGATGCTGTCGCACCATGTCATAGAAGGCGTGCACGACACGTTCGATATCGGTTCGGGCAATGTCAAATTTGGGGGGGATGCTGGCCATACGCCGTCCTTTCGCCAATCGCCTGTAAACTAAGGATTTGTGGCGCAGGAGCAAGGGGTGCTCTGACCTGGATACACGAGGTGCGGCGATTTCCGACAAAATCACTCGGGTTGAAATTCCTGACAAAATGCCTCAACATATTGAAAACTAAAAGAAATATCTTGACCGCCGCGTATGAGAGCCCTAGTGTAAAGCATACAGCCAGATGACGACGGTCCGCCCTCCATCCAGCCCATGGAATTCAGCTCCGCAGCCAGCTTTTCGCCAGCCACGCAGCCACCCAAGTCTGATCCGCACCCCAGAGATTATTTGCAACTGCCCCCCAGGCTGGACAGGCACCTAAATTGCACCGCTGTTTTATCCATCAAGCGCGCCAGACCCCGCACCGCAGCCAGCCTTGCGCCAGCACCGTCGCCAGGTCCAGCCAGCAAGACAGGCAGAGCAGTCTTAGAAGAGGGGCCGCGCGATGTGGCCCCTTTTTTGCTTGGACCTCCATTTCCCTGGGCTGAATCAAACCGGGTTTACCCTCGCGCTGCGGGGCCGTATAAGCGGCCTATGATGCATCTGAACGCGATCATTATTCGAATTATTT
>JBOEGN010000144.1:668-1049 GCA_050633445.1 Thalassovita sp. | reverse complement strand
CAAACTGGCCTTTGACGCTTTCGCCGCGCGCTTCGAAATACAGCGCTTCGGCGAGGCAGGACCATTCTTCGTCACCCTTGGCGACGGGCAGACCGGCCAGCCACTTTTTAGTATAGGTGATCTCTTCGACCTTGCCCGAGGGGCGCAGCAAACGGCTGAGCCGCTGTGACGACAAACCGAACAGGCCGCGCCGTTCCTGCTTGACGACCTGACCCATGGGCGTATCCGCCTGCGCGGGCAACGCCGCTGGCAGGGCCAATCCTAGGGCCAATCCAATGATCAAAAGGCTGCGCATTTTCTTATCTCCGAACCACGACGGCGCAAAAGCACCATCACAGCCACCGGCGCATAGACAAAAAAACCGGCTACGTCCACCCAAAC
>JBOEGN010000144.1:0-648 GCA_050633445.1 Thalassovita sp. | reverse complement strand
GTATGTCACGAAAGGGTTAACAGGGCTGCGACAGCGTCGCCAACCCGTGCAGATGAGGCAAAAACCGTTAGGAAACGGTTACTTACAGCTCAGACCCCCGCATTTTGTCGCGGACCGCCAGTTGAGCCGCTGCCAAACGCGCGACCGGAACCCGGAACGGCGAACNNATTGATTCGGGGTTGCCGCCATGCTCGCCACAAATGGACAAGGTCAGGTTCGATTGCGCCTCGCGCCCACGCACAGCTCCGATGCTCAGCAACTCGCCCACACCATCGGTATCCAGCATATGGAACGGGTCCTCAGGGTAAACGCCCTGCTGCACATAGGTGGACATGAACCGCCCCGCATCATCACGCGACAGGCCATAGGTCATCTGGGTCAGGTCGTTGGTCCCAAAGGACAAGAAGGCACATTGCGGCGCGATCTCGCCCGCACGCAACGCAGCACGCGGCGTTTCGACCATCACACCCAGACGGTATTCAAATTTCACACCAGTTTCGTTGCGCACCGCCACGGCGATAGCGTCAATCCGGGTTTTGACCAGCTCAACCTCGCGTTTGGCAGAGACCAGTGGGATCATGATTTCGGGAACAATCGGATCGCCGTCGCGGCTGGCCTGAATCGTTGCCTCGAAAATCGCACGCGCCT
>JBOEGN010000143.1:560-2132 GCA_050633445.1 Thalassovita sp. | reverse complement strand
GTGCCCCATCAGGCCAATATCCGCATTATTCAGGGCACCGCCAAAAAGCTTGGCATCCCGATGGAAAACGTGATCGTCACCGTCCAGAAACACGGGAATACCTCGGCCGCTTCGATCCCGCTGGCCCTGTCCGTGGGCGTCGAAGAAGGCAAGATCAAACCCGGAGACCTGCTGGTAACCGAGGCAATCGGTGGTGGCCTGGCCTGGGGCTCGGTCGTTCTGCGTTGGTAAGACTGCAACACAGGGCTGCGCCGGAGCGCTCAAACTGCTGGCGGCAAGTCATTGATATTGACTCGGAAAATGGCTTGCAGCATGGTGTCCCAAACTAGGGGATTGATATGAGCGAGAAAACTCTGACACGTATGGACCTGAGCGACGCAATTTTTCGCGAGGTCGGTTTGTCGCGCAATGACGCCAGCCAACTGGTCGAAAGCGTTTTGCAACACATGTCGGATGCCCTTGTCGAAGGCGAACAGGTAAAGATTTCGTCGTTTGGTACCTTCTCGGTTCGGGAAAAAGCCGCCCGCGTGGGCCGCAACCCCAAAACCGGCGAAGAGGTTCCGATCAACCCGCGCCGTGTGCTGACCTTCCGCCCGTCTCATCTGATGAAAGAGCGGGTCGCCGCAGGCAACAAATCCTGATAGCCGGGGGGCGGTAACATGACCAAATCCCCCGACGCGTTTCGCACCATCAGCGAAGTGGCCGAGTGGCTGGACCGCCCGGCGCATGTGTTGCGATTCTGGGAAAGCAAATTCACCCAAGTTAAACCCATCAAGCGTGCCGGTGGCCGTCGGTATTACCGACCCGAGGATATGCAGCTGCTGGGCGGCATCAAGAAACTGCTGCATGACGATGGTATGACCATCAAGGGCGTGCAGAAAATGCTGCGCGAACAGGGTGTGCAATCCGTGACCGGGCTGTCTCAGCCGTTGGACGTGATGGCAGAGCCCGATCAGATGGTCCCCTCGCCCGAAAAAGTTGCCGAGCTGAAGGACGCCGTCGAAATTCCTGAAAGCGCGACCCTGCTCCGGTTCAAACGCCCCGAGGAAGAGGACGAAGCTGAGCTGAGCGAAGCGAGTTTTGAGGTTGCACCGGACGAGTTGACACCCGAGGAATTGGCGGAAGAGGTGGGCGAAACGCCCCCTCCTGCGCCGATCGAAGACACGCCCGAAGCCCAGCCCGAAGCGGTGGACCCTTCTTCGGAATTCGAAGCGCCTTCGTTCTTTAACATGTTGGATACGACGGAGCCTGAGGCTGACGCACAAGAGCCCGCGTCCGAAACACCCGAAGTCGTCGAAGAAAGCGCCGAGCCCGAGTTGGCCCCCGCGCCGACCCCAAAAATTATCGAAGTCTCGGTTGATGCCCGCTCGACCAAAGGTCCTGGGGTTTTGACACGGCTTTGGACGACCGCGCCTGAATCCGACCACGCCGCGTTGAGCGAGCTACGCGAAAAACTGCGGGCGCTCAGCAATCGAATGCAGACCGGCTGAATAGTTTGAAAAAGTGTGAAATCGCTCTTGTCCCTGCCCGGAAAATCAGTAAGAAGAGCGCACCGTCGGGCTATAGCGCAGC
>JBOEGN010000143.1:0-523 GCA_050633445.1 Thalassovita sp. | reverse complement strand
GAGTCCTGCTAGCCCGACCATTTTCTCCCAAATCGCCGCCCCGACAGGTCCGTTTTTGTACGTGACCTGTCCGGGCGGCGTTTTATCTTCTGCCGACGAAACCGACCGCTTGGTCATTTTTACCCAGCGTTCATATTGACTTCCCTGCCCCAAAATCCAAGCTGTTCCAACGCGCCCAACTGTGGCGCTGCCAGCTAAGGGAGGGACACCATGGCCAAGACTGTCGAGGATTTTCAGTTGGAAAATCTGTTGGTTACGATGGATGAAAAGGGAATCACAACGGTGACCCTGAACCGCGCCAGTAAACGGAACGCGCTGAACGCAGACACTATCGAAGAGTTGATCGAGGTGTTTTCGAAACTGCCTCGGATGGGCGCGCGGGCCGTGGTTTTGCGTGCCGAGGGCACACATTTCTGCGCTGGTCTGGATCTGGTTGAACATCACGTCGAAGACCGCCGCCCCGAGGATTTCATGCATGTCTGTCTGCGCTGGCACGAAGCGTTCAACAAGATGGAATATGGCG
>JBOEGN010000142.1:0-5795 GCA_050633445.1 Thalassovita sp. | reverse complement strand
AGATGATCATGATGATCGGCCCGCTTCCTAAGTGATCCCCTCACATTTGTGAATTGCAGCACCCCTGTTTCTGGTCCAGAAACAGGGGTGTTTTCATTTCGGAGGTGCCCCAATGTGGGAAGAGCGTTTCGCAACGACGGACTATGTTTTCGGCAAGGCTCCAGCGCAGTTTTTGGTCGAGCATAAGGCCCTGCTGACCCCCGGCCAGTCTGTCCTGTCGGTGGCAGATGGCGAGGGGCGCAACTCGGTCTATATGGCCGCGCAGGGAATGGCGGTAACGGCGTTGGAGTTCTCTCCGTCCGCGATTGCCAAGGCCGAATCCCTGGCCGCTGAAACCGGCGTGTCGGTGGATTTCCGAAATGTGAACGTGCTGGCGCATGACTGGCCGGACCAATATGATATGGTCGTGGGGATTTTCATCCAATTTGTGGGCCCAGCTGACCGCACCCGCATGTTTGAGGGCATGAAGCGCGCCGTGCGTCCGGGAGGACAGATCGTGCTGCACGGCTACACGCCCGAGCAGTTGAAACACGGCACCGGAGGCCCGCCTTTCGCCGAAAACATGTACACACCCGCGCAACTGACCGACGATTTCGCCGGTTGGGAGATCCTGGAAAATCGCGCCTACGAGCGTGATGTCCAGGAAGGTCGCGGTCATGTTGGGCTATCTGCCTTGATCGACTTTGTCGCGCGTAAGCCGGTTTGAGTGCGGACCGGGCTGCTCTTAAAGATCAATCTGCAAATGCACTTGGCCGTCGCTTGTCCGCTCAACCGAATGCCCTTTGGGTCCAACAACACCGCGAATACGTCTGCGGAAATTTGAAAAGCCATCAAAGGTGACGACGTCAACAGCGGTATCCAGGTGCAGCACCAGCCGGAACCACCCCGGCTGCACCAGTGAAACCGAAACCACCTCGGCCGTAAATCGCTGGGACAGATAGCTGCCGGTGACTTTGTCCCCGACGGCCCAGCCTGCGAGAGGGCGATCCTCAAGCGCCGCACACATCGCGTTCCAATCGTTGAACCCGTGTTGACGCGCCACCAGCTCCAGCGACTTGGCATGGCCGATCTTGGTTCCGTCTTCGGCCAGTTTTTCCCTCAGACGCCGCGCCTGATCCTTGGCTTGCAAAACCGACGGCAAATGCGTGCTCATGCGATTTCTCCTTTGTCGGAATGAAAGATACCCCATTTCAGGTGCATGTCCCGCGCCCGATGCCAAAGCACCAGGATCGTCAGCCCCAAAAGCAGCAGTTCGGCCAAAGGTCCGGCGGCCCAAACCCCGATCTCGCCAAACTGGACAGGCAGCAGAAAGGTCAGAGGAATCGAAAACACATAGGCCTTGGACAGCCCCAAGATCGCCGCTCGGGTCGCGTTCCCAATCGCCTGAAAATACGAGGCGACCATCATCAGCGGCCCCGTCAAAACGAAGGCACAGGTCATGATCGGCAGGATACGGGCCACCTCTGCTATCACCACCGGATCATCGACAAATGCGCCCGCGATCCGGCCCGGAAACCACGTCACAATCGCCTGAACAACCGCGCAGTAAACCAAGGCGACGCTCAGCGCGATCCGCAGGCTGCGATCCGACCTTTGCCAAAGCGCCGCCCCATAGTTGTTGCCGGTGATCGTCTGCATGGCAAATGACAGCCCCAACAGGGGCAAAAACGCAAAGGTAATGACCCGTGTGATGATCCCATAGGCCGTAATCGTGTCAGCATAACCGGGGCGCCCAACCCATTGCAGCGCGGTGATAATCGCCGCAGATCCAAGTGCCAGGCCTATGAAATTCAGGCTCTGCGGCGCGCCCAGGGCCAGGATACGCCCCCATCGACCGCGCAGCGAATACTGCATCAAAACCGAGGGTCGCAGCCTGGTATCTCCGACACCGCGAAAGGTCAGAATGATCGCGAATGCCAGCGCTTGCGCCGCGGCGGTGCCATAGGCCGACCCCGCCACTCCCATGTCGAAAACTGCAATCAGAACATAGTTAAAGCCGATATTTGCAAGCGACACCAGCAGGCTCATGGCCGCCATGAAGCCGACCCGTCCTTCGTTGCGCAAGGCGTCAGAATTGACCGAAAGCACAAACAGCAGGGGCGAGAAAAAGACTGTAATCCGCAGATAAATCACCCCCATCTGCGCCAATGGGTCCGAGCCTCCGGCCGCCAGCCACGCGACCTGTTGACCCCAAAAGGTGAACGCCGCGATCAACCCCACTCCGACGCATAAGGCAAGCCCATGCGCGCCCGTAAAAACCGCCCGTGCCGTATCAAGATCACCAGCGCCAAGTGAGCGCGCCAGCAGGCTTGACATGCCATTCGAGACCAGCGTGGAAAGCGCCACGATCAGCATATAGATCGGGAACATCAACGTCACCGCTGCCAGCGCCCGAGGCCCAACGTAGTGCCCCAGAAACAGCGCATCAGCGACGGAAAGCAGACCGTTCATCCCCATCACAAAAATGATCGGAATCGCGGTTTTCAGATAGATCGCGCTTAGCGGTCCATCGGTGAAACGATTGGTCGGGGTATCAGACATATCCCATATCTCTCTGGCCAGATCGCGCAGTTTTAGATGGGACCCGCATTACCATCCGCGCGATATGCGGAAAGAGGTAGATAGAGATAGAAACGTAGAACTTCACCAAGACGAATGTCAGCGGGCGGCAGGCGTCTACGGCCTGCCCTTTGGCTAATCTCAAAAATTTCGAGCGTCAAGCGGCCTGAAAAATAAACATGCGAAAGTTGCGAAACTCCACGTTCACTCGGGCGGGCGGATTTCACCTGTATCCAGCACCGGCGAGGCATCCATGTCCTCGGCATCCAGCATCGAGGCCACGCGCTCTAACCCGGCGACCAGCATCGCTTGTTCCCAATCGTCCATCGCAGCGAATTTGCGCACAAAACGCTGCTGCAACGGATCGGGGGCGTCGTTCAGAACGGTGCGCCCGGCATCAGTCAAGAGGATGTTGGTTTGCCGCCTATCCAGGGTGGATTTCTCGCGCCGCGCCAGCCCGTCACGGACCAGTTTATCAACCAACGAGGTCACGGTGCCTTGCGAAACACGCATGCGCAAAGAGATGGCTTTGGCAGTGGCGTATCCCTTCTCCGAGATGATCTGCAACACGCGAAACTGGGTCGGTGTAACGCCCGTGGCCTGACGGATTTCACGCCCGAACAATTCGGTCGCCCGGACGATCCGCCTAAGGGCGATCAAGCTGCTGTCGATGCGTTCCAACGGTCCTCCGAAACTTTGATCATCAAAGAATACGTCTACACCACAAATTGCGCAATTCATAAGTTATTTTGAGTATCGAAGCGTAAACATGGGTGATGTCTGGATTTTTCGATTCATGGTGTCGTTTTCAGAACAATAGCGTCGCATTTTACTTCGACTGTTGAAGTTTTAGCAAACCCATGTTATTTCGCCTCTCGAAGCGAAAGGAGCTTTGTGACATGCAACACCCCGCTGACGCCTTGCAGACGGCCACACCGGCCTTGCGACTCCCCAGTGCCAAAGACGGCGCTGCGGTTTGGGAACTGGTCCGGTCCTGCCGTCCACTTGATGAGAACTCGATGTATTGCAACGTGCTGCAATGTGATCATTTCGCCGACACCAGTGTGCTGGCGGAAATCTCTGGTCAGGCCGTGGGCTGGATCTCGGCCTATGTCATGCCAAACGCGCCCGACACGTTGTTCGTCTGGCAGGTCGCCGTTGCGGAAAACGCGCGTGGGCTGGGGCTTGGCAGCTTGATGTTGCAAACGATCCTGGACCGGCCGCTCTGCACGAATGTGTCGCGCTTGCAAACCACCATCACCGCCGAGAACGAGGCCTCTTGGGCTCTGTTCCGCAAATTCGCCCGACAGAAGGGTGGCGAACTGGATGCCGTGCCGCACTATACCCAGGCGCACCATTTTCAGGACCGTCACAAAACCGAAAACCTGGTGACAATCCAATTTGCTGACCGGATCACTCTGGCCGCCTAAGGGTTGCGCCTGATGGCCCTGCCCCCTTTTCACAGAACAAACTCAAAGAGGTCGTATGTCTACGCACCCCACCGACACCGCCATTTTCAAGCGCCGCGAATCTGATGCGCGCAGCTATTGCCGGGGGTTTGACACTGTGTTCACCTCGGCCAAAGGGTCTCTGATGACCGCACATGACGGAAAGCAGTATATCGACTTTCTGGCAGGGTGCTCGTCGCTGAACTATGGGCATAACGATCCCGATCTCAAAGACGCTTTGATCGCGCATATTCAGGCAGATGGCATCGCGCACGGGCTGGATTTGCACACGGATACCAAGGCGGCGTTTCTGGAGATTTTTGAACGGCTGATCCTTGCGCCTCGGGACATGCCGCACAAGCTGATGTTCACCGGACCGACCGGCGCGAATGCCGTTGAGGCCGCGATGAAAATCGCGCGCAAGGTTACTGGTCGCACCAACGTGATTGCCTTCACCAATGGCTTTCATGGGGTCACACAAGGGGCCCTGGCGGCCACTGGAAACGGCTATCACCGGGGTGGCGCAGGCGTGCCGCTGACCAACGTGACGCGCATGCCCTTTGACGGCTATATGGGTGCCTCGCAGGACACCACGCAATTTCTGGAGGCCATGATCAGCGACCAGTCTTCGGGGATGGATGCACCGGCTGCGATCATCCTTGAAACCGTTCAGGGCGAAGGGGGGCTGAACGCCGCCAATCCCGTCTGGTTGCGCCGTATCGCGGCACTGGCGAAAAAGGCCGGTGCCCTGCTGATCATCGACGATGTGCAGGCCGGATGCGGCCGCACTGGCGGGTTCTTTTCCTTCGAGGGCATGGGAATCTCTCCGGATATCATTACCTTGGCCAAGTCGATCTCGGGGTTTGGTCTGCCTATGGGGCTTGTTCTGGTCAAACCTGAACATGATGTAATGGGCCCGGCCGAGCATAACGGCACCTTCCGCGGCAACACCCATGCCTTTGTGACTGCGCGCGCCGCGATCCAGAAATTCTGGAGTGACGATAGTTTTCAGAAAGACACAGCCCGGCGGGCAAAACTGATCGAAAACGGGCTAAAAGTCATCGCCAGCATGGTTCCCGGTGCCCGCCTGAAGGGGCGTGGCATGATGCGCGGTGTTGATGTGCGCAGCGGCGCTTTGGCCGCCGAGATTTGCGCCCGCGCGTTCCAGAATGGACTGATCATCGAAACATCCGGCCCGCAGGACGAAGTTGTCAAAATCCTCGCGCCCCTGACCACACCGGATGACGTTCTGGAGACCGGTTTGGATATCCTCATCAATGCCGCCCAGGATGTGCTGGGCAAACA
Organism: Thalassovita sp.; assembly: GCA_050633445.1. Classification (GTDB taxonomy): domain Bacteria; phylum Pseudomonadota; class Alphaproteobacteria; order Rhodobacterales; family Rhodobacteraceae; genus Thalassobius. The sequence goes on along the minus strand of JBOEGN010000142.1, from coordinate 483 downwards.
GAAATACGCAGCGGAGTAAGCAGATGATTGTACGCGATTTCAACGAGATCATCCAAAAGGAACCAGGCCGGGTTGTGTCCGACGCACAATGGAGCAGCGTTCGTATGCTGCTGGCGGATGATGGAATGGGATTTTCCTTTCATATCACCACCCTAGCGCCCGGATCAGAGCACACTTTCGAGTACAAGAACCACTTCGAAAGCGTCTATTGCATGCAGGGCACCGGCTCGATCACGGATATTGCAACTGGTGAAACCCACGCAATTAAGCCCGGCGTGATGTATGCGCTCAACCTGCACGATCGCCACATCCTGCGCGCTGAAAAAGAGCTGGTCATGGCCTGCTGTTTCAACCCGCCCGTGACCGGAACCGAGGTCCACCGCGAAGATGGCTCCTACGCCTCGGTAGAAGAAATCGAAACGGTCTGAACCGGGCTGCACGCCGTTTTTTTAGCCCCACGTGAAAGGGCCCCAATTATTGGGG
>JBOEGN010000141.1:2198-2568 GCA_050633445.1 Thalassovita sp. | reverse complement strand
GCATGGAACGGGTGACACCGGAGCAGCAAGGTATGAGCTCCGCTCGACTGGATCAGGTCGGTCATTGGATGGATCGCTATGTCCAACAGCGAAAATATCCGGGTTGTTCGGTTCTGATTGCGCGTGGGGGCCAAGAAGTCTTTCATCATGCGACGGGCCACAGGGATATCGCGCGGGGTCTACCCTTTGAGCGGGATACGGTTGCTCGGATTTATTCGATGACCAAACCCGTGACCTCGGTCGCAATTATGATGCTGGCGGAAAAGGGGCTGTTCCATCTGGATGCCCCTGTGTCCGAGTTCATTCCGGCCTTTTCCGACATGTCCTGTCTGGTTCCTGGCGCCACTGAGGTCAGTCAGGTGACGCCCTG
>JBOEGN010000141.1:0-2182 GCA_050633445.1 Thalassovita sp. | reverse complement strand
GACCCATACCTCGGGCCTGAGCTATCCGTTTAACCCCGGTGTGCTGCCACGAGAAATGGACAAGCACGATTTGCTGTTCAAACCCGATCAAGGACAGTTGTCGGTAATGGCCGATCAGGTGGCTGCATTGCCGTTGGCCTTCGAGCCCGGCAGCCGGTGGGAATATTCGGTCGCGATCGACATTCTGGGACGTGTGGTCGAGGTCGTATCGGGAAAATCTCTGGCGCATTTCTTTGCCGACGAGATTTTTGCGCCTTTAGGAATGGAGGAGACCGGATTTTCCGTGCCAAAGACTGCACAGGACAGATTTGCCGCGCTCTATACCCCCTTGGCGGGGGATGCGATGGCGCTGAACGCGGCTCAGAAAGGTGCGGAAACCCTGCGCTGTGTCGATGATCCGCAAAATTCGGTCTTTCTGGATGCCTCGATGTATTCCGGTGGCGGAGGGCTGGTCGGCACCATTGATGACTACATGAAATTTACCGAAATGCTACGCCGAGGGGGTGAAAACGGCGCTCGGATATTGTCACCCAATACGCTGGCCTTCATGCGTCGTAATCACCTGCAAGGTGACATCGCCAGCATGGGCCCTGCCAGTTTCGCCGAACAACCGATGGAGGGTATGGGCTTTGGTTTGGGGGGCTCTGTGGTGTTGGAACCCGGTCGTACCCGCGTGCCCGGCAACGTCGGAGATTTCAGTTGGGGCGGAATGGCCTCTACGTTCTTCTGGACGGATCCAGTTCTGGATCTTAGCGTGGTTTTTTTCACCCAGCTGTCGCCGTCCAGCTCTTACCCGTCGCGGGCCGAGTTAAAGGCGCTTCTGCATGCCGCGGTAATGTAATGACTGAACGAGAAATTTTGTGGACCCCGACGCCCGAACGGGCCGACGCGTCTTTGATGGCCGACTATATTCGGTGGTTGGAAACCTCGCGAGGGCTGACCTTCGCTGACTACAACGCGTTGTGGGACTGGAGCACGACCGAGATCGAGGATTTCTGGGCCTCGATTGCCGCGTTCTTTGAGGTTTCGTTCAGTCGTCCTCCGCAGGAAATTCTGAAAGAGCGGAAACAGCCTGGCGCTGAATGGTTTGTCGGCGCGGAAATGAACTATGCGGATCGGATGTTCAAACGCGCGGATCAGCGCCCCAACGATCAGGCGCTGATCGTGCATTCGCAAACTTTGGGCCGATCCGAGCTCAGCTGGGCCGAGTTGCGGCAAGCCGTGGCCAATGTCGCCGCGCATCTGTCCGAAATGGGCGTCGGCAAGGGCGACCGTGTTGTCGCAATCCTGCCCAACACCGAAGTGTCCATCATCGCCTTTCTGGCCACCGCCAGTCTGGGCGCAATCTGGTCTCTTTGCGCACCGGATATGGGGCATGTAGCCATTCTGGATCGTTTCCGCCTGATCGCGCCCAAAGTTTTGATCGCTCAGGATGGATACACCCATATCGACAAAATGGTCGATAAACGCGCCATTCTGGATGAAATCATCGAGGGCCTGCCAACGCTCGAGCATCGGGTGGTCCTGCCCATCGTGGGTGACCTTCCCGACGGGGCCGTGCATTGGGACCAGATGTTGGAGGGGGACGCAAAACCGCAAACCACTCAGGTCGGGTTTTCAGATCCGTTGTGGATCGTGTTTTCGTCGGGGACCACGGGGAATCCCAAGCCCATCGTGCATGGGCATGGAGGTGTGCTGCTTGAGGGCTTGAAAACCTGCCTTCATATGGATTTGACGGATCGTACTCGGTACATGTGGCTGACCTCTTCGGGGTGGATCATGTGGAACTTGCAAGCNNACGGTTGTGATGTTTGACGGCGCCGCGAACCACCCGGATATGATGGAATGCTGGCGCATCGCCGCGCAGGAACGCGTGACCTATTTCGGGGCGGGGGCGGCGTATTATTCGATCTGTCAGAAGGCTGGAATTACGCCGCGGCATGATCTGGACTTGTCTGCGATCCAATCCGTTGGGTCGACCGGCTCGCCCCTGACCGCCGAAGGGTATGACTGGATTTATGGTGAAGTCTCGCCCGATGCGTGGCTGGCCCCAATTTCAGGCGGCACGGACATTGCCGGAGCCTTTGTGTGCGGCAATCCCATGTTGCCAGTGCGTGCAGGCGAAATGCAGGCGCGCGCCTTGGGCATCGCCACCCGCAGTTTTGATCCCGAAGGCAACGAG
>JBOEGN010000140.1:888-3239 GCA_050633445.1 Thalassovita sp. | reverse complement strand
AGATGTGTATAAGAGACAGGTTCCAGCCCGATATGCAGGTAAATCCGCATTATCCTGCCTCCGTTTCCGGCGCGTGGCCTATGGGGTTGCGGTTCGCTTTGCCCCACCAGGTGATGTCACGCCCCAGAAAGCTGCCCAACGCCTGCGCGGCGTTGCCTGCGCCGACGTCCAGCATCAGAAAATTCGGGTCATTGGCGAACACCCGTTCCAGATGCGCGTAATGCGCACAGATCCACAGCACACGTTGTTCGGCGGTTTCGCCATAGCCTGCGGGTAGTCCGGGCACCTGGCCTTCGGGCAGGCGTTCTGTCCCAAGGTTCGACCAGCGCATCATCGAATTAGACAGCGCCTCAGGAGGGCGCCAGGTGGCAAGGAAACGCGCACCGGGATGGTGATCGCGAATGGCCTCGATCAGACCAAAATCCGTCTGCGGCCAATAGGATACGCCTTCGCGCAGGGCGCTGACCTCGGAGAAGCCGTCAAACAGATCCAGCCCATGCAACGGATCGCCAGTGGTGAAATAGCCCTGATACATCAGCTCTCCGACAAAAGCGTGGTGCAGCGCCTTATCCGAGGTCTGGCGCCTGCGAATGCGGTAATCGGCGATCCGCAGGCCCGAAACACGCAGAGCGTGGGCCAGGGTCGTGGTCCCGGACTTGGGCAAGCCCAGATTGATGATCCGCTGCCGCGCGCTCATGTGTCGATCCCCAAAAGGGTGCACAGGTCTTCTTCGGCGGCCGAGATTTTCGGGACTTTGCGCAAATGCCGCCGCATCTTGCGATAAGGGCGCTGGGCCAGNNGCACATTTCTCGCGGTGCAGTTGGACGCAGTTGTCATGCAGATCCGCAATGCCGGGCAGGGATTTCAGGCGGTCCATTTCTGCCCGTAATTTAGGCAGATACCGATGGATGCTGGTCTCCTCTCGCCCATCGTCATTGCGTTCGCGCCAATAACTGTCGTCAAACGCCCGGTTTTCACGGTTCACATCACCACGGTCGTTTTTCACCAGGTAGCTGTCCAGCGAACGCAAAGCATAGTGGTTCAGCGTTGCGAACTCCCGCGCGCCTTCGGCCGGGAATTTGCGAATGCGCCGAGGGTTCGCAGCCACAAGAAACCGATGCGGCACCGCGCGCCCAGACCCATCGGTCCATTGCGGATGCTTCCGCTTTGGCAGCTTATCGCGAAAGAACGGACGGTGCGCCCCGAAATATTTTAAAGGAAAGTCATGACGCATCAGGGTTTTCACCTCGACCGCCAGCTCGCCGCACCAGATGTCCGGGTTATGGGTCCTGGTGAATTGCTCGATCACCGGGATGTCCTTGAATTTCTCGACGCCTGCATTGGCGAAAAACTGAAAGGTCAGCGAAATCGCCCGAGGATCACCACAGGCCTCGATCAGCGCGGGCAGCGTGTGATCGCCCACGTGAATATTTGGAAACTCGTCCACATCGGCGACCCAGACCCAGTCAGCCCCCGTCACGATGTCCTGTTTGGCTGCGTGGCGCAGCGCCTCCATCTGGTAATTCCGCCCCTGAGCCGGGTTCGGCAGATGGGTCACGATGCCTTCGGCCTGAAGGGCATCCAGCAAGCGGTCCGTCCCGTCGCTGCAATCATTGGAGTAGAACAGGAAGTCATTCACACCAACGACGCGATGAAAGGCGATCCATTCCAGCAGAAACGGACCTTCGTTTTTTACACAGGTCACAGCGGTGAGACGCATAGCGTCGCCAGCCTGGTCCTGTTGGTCTTTTTCACTCATGACACTGCCCATTCTCTGGCTGCGGGTCATCCCGTTCTACGCCAGAAATCGTTACTGGAATCATGACAGCCTTGGCTCGGGGCGTCAACGTCACGCAGCGTCTAACACTTTCGTGCCCCTTGACGCACCGGTCGCGGCCCTCTCTCATGCCTTCAGGGAGGACGAGGATGACCGAAATTAACACGATTGACGACGTGCAAACCCTGCTGGAGGGCCAGAATTATGTCTGCGGGCGGGCATTGGCGACGGTGACGTTTTTGTCGCTGAAACTGGGCCGACCCCTGTTTCTGGAGGGCGAGGCCGGTGTCGGCAAAACCGAGATCGCCAAAGCCATCGCCGCCGCGCTGGGCCGCCGCCTGATCCGCCTGCAATGCTACGAGGGGCTGGATGCGTCAAGCGCGGTCTATGAATGGAACTTTGCCGCGCAAATGATCGCCATTCGCACCGCCGAAGCCTCAGGTGGCGCCGACCGCGACGCGCTGCAAACCGAGCTGTTCACCCAGGACTATCTGATCGAACGCCCCCTGCTGCAAGCCATGCGCCCCCAACCCGGCGGCGCGCCCGTGCTGTTGATCGACGAGTTGGACCGCAC
>JBOEGN010000140.1:586-761 GCA_050633445.1 Thalassovita sp. | reverse complement strand
GCACCCGCGAGGTCCACGACGCCCTCAAACGTCGCTGCCTCTATCACTGGGTCGACTATCCCGACTTCCCGCGCGAGGTCGAAATTCTGCAAGCCCGCGCCCCCGAAACCGCCGAGGCCCTCAGCCGCGAGGTCGTCGCCTTCGTCCAACGTCTACGCACCGAAGACCTGTTCAA
>JBOEGN010000140.1:335-483 GCA_050633445.1 Thalassovita sp. | reverse complement strand
TCGGCGCGATCCTCAAATACCAGGACGACATCCAACGCCTGCAAGGGTCCGAAGCCAAGCGCCTGCTTGATGAATCCCAAGCCGCCCTTGAACCTGCCTGACCCAGGACAAACACGCGCCATGCAGTTTCTTCTTTTTCCAAATATCC
>JBOEGN010000140.1:0-252 GCA_050633445.1 Thalassovita sp. | reverse complement strand
CCTCGGGGGGTGTGGGGGGCAGACAGCCCCCCACTGCGACAGGTAACACAATGGTCACGCTTCCAGAGCTTGAACTGCCGGACAATCCCAAGCTCACCCACAACATCACCCACTTCGCGCGCGCCCTGCGCAAGGCCGGGCTGCCCATTGGGCCGGGCCGGGTGATTGATGCCATCCGCGCGGTTCAGGCAGCAGGGTTTACGGATAAACGCGACTTCTACTGGACGCTCCACGCCTGTTTCGTGAACCGCC
>JBOEGN010000139.1:1905-2319 GCA_050633445.1 Thalassovita sp. | reverse complement strand
ACGACAGTTTTTCGTCGAACTCGGCAATATCGGCTTCGGTCCAGGCTGCGATTTGGGCAAAGCTGGTGACGCCAGCGGCGTTCAGCTTCTTCTCCAGCGCCGGGCCAACGCCCGACAGGGTTTTCAGGTCGTCGCCACCCGCAGCAGCAGGAGCAGCAGCGGCCGGCGCGGAACCCGCACCCATGGCTGCCTTGACGCCCGTGGCACCAGCGCCCGAGGACAGAATGTCGGTGACCTTGATCAGCGTCAGTTGCTGACGGTGACCTTTGGTACGCTTCGAGCTGTGCTTACGACGGCGCTTGACGAAGTGGATGACCTTGTCACCCTTGATCTGGTCTACGACTTCGGCCTGAACGCCAGCATCGTCAACCAGAGGCGCGCCCACGACGAGGTTGTCGCCGCCCAGCATCAGAA
>JBOEGN010000139.1:1094-1858 GCA_050633445.1 Thalassovita sp. | reverse complement strand
TTCTGTGGTCCCTGTCTCCAGGCGTTTACGGCGCATGCCACCTCGAACGGCGCGTCATTTAAGACGTCATTAACAACAACACGGGCAAGGTTTCCCCAGCCCGAGATGCGCGCTTTTCGACTGGAATGGATACAAAGTCAAGCCAAAACCCAGGGAAATAACGGAATTTTCGCTCAAAGCTCTTCTGCCAGGGCCATATCCGCAATCGCAAGCCCAAGGGCAAGCGATAAATCGGAATACATCCGATCATAGGCCTGGAAAATCGCTTGATTCACCGCCCGCCCGGGCGCAGTCCGCGAGAAGGCCGTGTAGGCCGCGATGTCCTGGTTGGACATCTCCTCGAAGGACAGCATCAGATAGGCCATCAACCATTTCTGCGTGTCGCGGCGCAACTCCTCTTCTGCGGCCCAGGCATCCGAGAGGATCTCTTGATCGGTCATCTTCAAAAGGCCGCCCTGCGCCATCCCCTGATAGAACCGAACCTGAGCCGTCATCCCGCCCACAACGTTATAGTCAACCAGCTCGTTCACGGCGATAAACGTGGTCAGGGCGTCTTTGCGGTCTTGAGGCAGATCATCCACGGCCAGCCGCGCAGCGTCCTCGACCTTTGGATCAACAAAAGCCCGTCGTGCCACCAGCTCTGCCTCGACAAAGCGCTGACCAAGGGCTGACTCGAAAAACCCGACCGCCTGTGGGCTAAGCGCGGGGTTCATCGTTTGCTGAAACACTTCGGCGACACCGCGCCGCAGAACCGACAGGTCATA
>JBOEGN010000139.1:0-1048 GCA_050633445.1 Thalassovita sp. | reverse complement strand
TCCGCCGCTGCAGGCATCGTCAGGGCAAGCAACATCACCCAAATACTGAGAACACGTTTCACACGCCGATCCCTATAATTCTTCGGACGGGCGCAACCCCGCCATCCGCGCCGCCAGAACCTCGTAACGCTGAGCGGTAATTTCATAATGGATAGCGTTCATCAGGCGATATACCTCTTGCATGTCCGGGGCCTCCAACGCCTCGGTATATTGCCGCAATTCATCATCACTGAGCGTTTGATAGGTATAGGCCGCGCTGGCCATCGCGTTCGCCATGATCGAGGCTCGCATCTGCGCCTCTTGTTGTTGAAAAAACGCGCGCATGTCCTTTTCGTCCATTTGCAGCGAAATCACGCCGTGGGCGGCGGCCGTCAACAGGAACCGGATCTGGATTTCCTGAACCGCGCGCAAAGACAAGCCATCGCTGTCTACGGCATTGTTCATTCGACGAATATAGTCCAAGCGGTCACGCCCTTCGGCCCCCGCACGTACCAGCGCTGCGATGATCGCCTGACCTGCCTCGTCTTTGCCTCCGTCTTCTGGCTCCATATGAGAGGCGTTTTCGGCAGTCACCACCACCTGCCCCAAATCAGAGCCATAGAACCCCAGCGCGTGATCCAGCAACGTCTGATCCAGCGTGTGTTCCAGCATGCCAGTGGCCGTTTCGATAATCTCCGCTGGCTGCATCACGTCCTCGACCACACGGTTCCACATGATCCCGAAATCACCTGGGTCCTGCCCCAGCATTTCCGGCGCATTCTGCGCCCCTAAAGCGATGGACTCCAAAGCGACATCAAAACCGGTGATTTTTAGGAACCGTTCGACATCCGCCCTTTCGGCGGCCCGCGCCGGATCGGGCACGGCCGTAAAGACCAGGAAAACAAGCCCCATGAAAGCAACAAGCCAGTTGTGCGAAAGACGGTGTTCAATGTTTTTTGTCTGCATGATCTTAGAATTAGGAAAAAACTTCGCCGAAACAATGCAAATCGCACTTGCCACCCGTGAAAAGAGCCTTTAAACGGCGCTCCACCAGACCCCCGCGGAGAGG
>JBOEGN010000138.1:0-417 GCA_050633445.1 Thalassovita sp. | reverse complement strand
GCCGCTCCTTTGATAGCATTTACTGCAACAAAGGAGACTGACTATGGGACTGAAACGGACGGACGAATTCCGAGCTGATGCGGTGCGGATCGCACTGACCAGCGGACTGACGCGTAAACAGGTGGCTGACGATCTGGGTGTCGGAATGTCGACGCTGAACAAATGGATCACGGCGCACCGAGATACTGACGTGGTTTCGAAAGAGGATTTGAGCCTCTCCCAAGAGAATGACCGACTTCGACGTGAGAACCGGCTCCTCAAGGAGGAGAGGGAAATCTTAAAAAAGGCCACCCAGTTCTTTGCGGGCCTAAAGCAATGAGATTTAGGTTCGTCGAAGAACACAGGGCCCATTTCCCTGCCAATAGGTTGTGCGATGTGACCTGAGCCCCAAGTCTCCTCCAGCTTTGCGTGGAGTCC
>JBOEGN010000137.1:2466-2587 GCA_050633445.1 Thalassovita sp. | reverse complement strand
CCGATCATCTCTACGCCGAATTTGTCCAGCACGCCCATTTCCTCAAGCGCAAGCGAGGTGTTCAGGCCGGTCTGTCCGCCCATGGTGGGCAACAGCGCGTCGGGGCGCTCTTTTTCGATGA
>JBOEGN010000137.1:2218-2359 GCA_050633445.1 Thalassovita sp. | reverse complement strand
TCGCCGGGTTCGAGTTCACCAGGATCACCCGGTACCCCTCTTCGCGCAGCGCCTTACAGGCCTGAGCGCCGGAATAATCGAACTCGCAGGCCTGACCGATTACAATCGGCCCCGCGCCAATGATCATGATCGAGGAGATAT
>JBOEGN010000137.1:202-2126 GCA_050633445.1 Thalassovita sp. | reverse complement strand
GCAGACTGTACCCCGCGCCCCGATGCGTTATAGCTTCCGCTGGGGAGGGCGCATCACAGGTGGTAAGAGGCCTTGCGACTGAGATTTGATACCGGCCCGACCGGTTTGCCCGCTGAATTTGCCGATCCTCTGGACGAGATCGTAGCCTGGGATGCCGCCGACGTGCCCGCCGCGCTGGCCCGTTTGGACACGGCCCGAGCGCAGGGTTTTTGGCTGGCCGGCTATGCCAGTTACGAGCTGGGCTATGCGTTAGAGCCGCGCTTGCTGTCCTTAATGCCCGAAGACCGCAAACTGCCGCTGCTGCGGTTCGGCTGTTTTCGCGGGCCGGATACGGCGGCGCCCTTGATCGCGGATGGCACGTTGCGCGAGCTGAAACCGCGCTGGGATGCGGACCGCTATGCGCAGGCGTTTCAGGCCGTTCATGACTATATCGGCGCGGGCGATATCTATCAGGCGAACCTGACCTTTCCCATTGACGCGCAGGCTCAGGGCACGGCGCGCGGGCTTTATGCAGCTTTGGCCGCGCGGCAACCCGTGGGGCATGGGGTGCTTGTGGAACAGCAGGATGGCCCCGCACTGCTGTCCCGCTCGCCCGAGTTGTTTTTCCAGACCGATGCCACGGGCGGTATCCAGACCCGTCCGATGAAGGGCACCCTGCCTCGGCTGACGGACGCCACACAGGACGCCGCCCAACGCGCGGCCTTGGCCGCAGACGAAAAGAACCAGGCCGAGAACCTGATGATCGTGGATCTGCTGCGCAATGATATCAGCCGGATTTGTCAGGTCGGCTCGGTTCAGGTGCCCGATCTGTTCACGGTGGAAACCTACGCGACCGTTCATCAGATGGTCTCGACCGTTCAAGGGCAGCTGCGGCCCGGCACCGGGCTGGGCGATATCTTTGCCGCGCTATTCCCCTGCGGGTCCATCACCGGAGCGCCCAAGCTGCGCGCGATGGAGATAATTCACCAGCTGGAGCCATGGCCGCGCGAGGCCTATTGCGGCACCATCGGCTGGGCCGCACCGGATGGTCGGTCCTGTTTCAACGTGGCGATCCGAACGGTGATGCTGGACGGGGGGCACGCCACTCTGAATGTCGGCGGCGGGCTGGTCTGGGACAGCACCGCCCCATCGGAATACGAGGAGGCCCTATGGAAAGCCCGCTATGCGATGTTCCAGCCGGAACCCGCCTGATCGAAACCTTTGGCTATGTCCCCGGCCGGGGGATCGCGCGGGGCGATATGCATCTGGCGCGGCTGATGGTGTCGGCGCGGGCGTTAGGGTTTGCTTGTGATCCAGAACAGGCGCGCGCTTTGATGCAAGGGATCTCGGGGCCGGACGCGCTGCGCTGCCGGATGACGTTGGCGCAGGACGGCGCGCTGCGGCTGGAGACTTTCCCGATGCCCGCCCCGATGCGCCAAATGCGGTTTGTCATTGCAGATCAGCGGCTGGAGTCGACCAATCCGCTGCTGCGGCATAAGACNNACCCAGCGCGCCATCTATGATCAGGCCCGTGCCGCGTTGCCCGAGGGGGTGGACGAGGCCGTTCTGCTGAACGAACGCGATGAGGTCTGCGAGGGCACGATCACCAATATCTGCATCACCACCCCGGACGGAGAGCGCCTGACGCCGCCTCTGTCCTCGGGCTGCCTCGCGGGGGTATATCGGCAAAGCCTGCTGAACGCGGGCCAAATCTCCGAGGCCGTTCTGAGCCTGAATGACCTGCGCGCGGCGCGCTCCATCAACCTGATCAATTCGCTGCGCGGAACGACACAGGGCGTTTGGGCGCCCGAATGCGCTCAATTCACCCACATTGCTTGACAATAGCGCCGCAACCTTGTGTATCGGCCCGGACGAATTCCGCGCAGACTTCTGCGCCGCCGATGCCTGATGAAAGGTCACTAGAATGCACGCATATCGCAGCCAT
>JBOEGN010000137.1:0-165 GCA_050633445.1 Thalassovita sp. | reverse complement strand
GCAGCGAATGGTGTATCCGCATTGATGGCAACGTCAAAGCGCGTGACGCCGATCTGGTGAACCCCAAGCTGCCCACCGGCGAAGTAGAAGTGTTCGTGCGCGATATCGAGGTGCTGGGTGCCTCGGAAGAGCTGCCCTTGATCGTATTCGGCGATCAGGAATACC
>JBOEGN010000136.1:0-621 GCA_050633445.1 Thalassovita sp. | reverse complement strand
CGTCGGCACCGAAGAACACAAGGGCCGTGCCGAGCTGAAGGTCGCGAATGATCTGCTTGCCGCGGCCGCCCCTAAGGCTGCTTTCGACTTTGTTGGATTCGTCGAAGGTGGCGATATTCCCGGGGATGCCTGTGACGTGATCGTCACCGACGGCTTTACCGGCAATATCGCTTTGAAGACCGGTGAAGGGACCGCCAGCCTGATCGGAGACCTGATGCGCAAGGCGTTTCAGTATTCCTTTTTGTCCAAGCTGGCTTCGGTTCTGGCCTATACCTCGCTGCAACGCTTGAAAAAACGCATTGACCCGCGCCGTGTGAATGGTGGCGTGTTTCTTGGGTTGAATGGCACCGTGGTGAAATCGCATGGCTCGGCTGATGCGACCGGAGTTTCGGCTGCCGTTAAGCTGGCATTCCAGCTGTCTCAGTCAGGCTTTTCAGAGAAACTTGCCGCGCGGGTTGCATCCGCCACCGCACAGGCTAAGAATGCCCAGACAGATTAGCGGAAAGCAGCGAACAAAATGACACTACGCGCCGTTGTGCAGGGCGTTGGGCACTACCTGCCGGAAAAGATCGTCCCGAACAGCGAGTTCGAGAAAACACTTGATACAAGTGATGAATGGAT
>JBOEGN010000135.1:0-1028 GCA_050633445.1 Thalassovita sp. | reverse complement strand
TGAAACGGCCGATTTCTCGTACAAAACCTGTACAAAATTCGCACGTTTGTGCGTATTTCGGGGGCCAATCATGAGCCGCCATAGCTTTGACCCCGAAATCGCCGGACGTGTTGGCCTGAACGCGGCAGTGATTTTCCAGAACATCACCTTCTGGATTGAGAAGAACCAAGCCAACCGCCGCAACCTTCGTGACGGGCGGTATTGGACCTACAATTCGATCTCGGCCTTTGGTGAGTTGTTCCCCTATCTGAGCGAAAAGCAGATCCGAACGGCGCTCTTAAAGCTGGTCAGCGCGGAGCTGATCATCAAGGGCAATTTCAGCGATGATCGCTATGACCGAACCTGTTGGTATGCCCTGGGCAACTCCATTTGCCCAAATGGGCAAATCGATCCGACCGAAAGAGAAAATGATGCATTTGCCCCTAAGGGCAAGCCATCTGCCCCAGAGGGCAAATCCTATAAGAACAGATATAAACCATATCAAAAACCAAATCCTTCGCACGCGAAGGGGGCGGTGGAGGATGAGATTTCAGAAAAGATTTTGTCCGCCTATCCGGAGGATCGCATTCGTGGCAGAATGGTTTGCCTCTCACAGATCCGCCAAGCATTGGCCGACGGAGTGGATGTCAAAGACTTCGAGGACGCCGTGCGGGCCTATGCGAGCGAGAGCGAAGGTTTCACGCGATCCAAGGTGTGCTTCTCTGACAATTGGTTCACGTCTGGACGTTGGTTAAAATACCTTCACGACGTCGAGGAGGCGCGAGAAGCGGGCAAAGCCAAAGAGGCCGAATTGCTGAAAGGCTTGGCCGACTGGGTCACAGATAAACATCCTCTGTGCCGCCACATCACACCCGGCCAAGTGACCGCTTTGCTGGCGGCAAACCTCGTCAGCCCTGCTGACATCGAGGCGGCGGGGCTTCGAGCATGAACGCAACTGATCCTCACAAAGAGCAGAGAGCAAGGTTACCCACCGATTACATCGGCGGGACTTGTGAGGGGCGGCAAGCCTCCCCTTCAAACCCCAACCA
>JBOEGN010000134.1:0-2529 GCA_050633445.1 Thalassovita sp. | reverse complement strand
AAACCTTTAGTTTCGAGGTGATTGAGGCCGCGCTAGACGACTATATCTCCGATCTGGACAGTTTCGACGCGCGTATCCAGATGCGTTTTTCCTATCCAATGAAGGTCGAGAGCCTGCGCTCGGGTCTGTCGGGATACCAGTATTACGACATCGCGCTAGAGCTGGTCGAAATGGACGGTATCCGCAAAAAAATTCTGCATCTGGACTATGTTTATTCCTCGACCTGCCCCTGTTCGCTGGAGCTGAGCGAGCACGCCCGCATGACCCGCGGACAGTTGGCCACGCCGCATTCGCAACGCTCGGTCGCGCGGATCTCGGTCGAGGTCACTGGCCAGGACTGTCTGTGGTTCGAGGACATGATTGACATGGCCCGCGCCGCCGTGCCCACCGAAACCCAGGTGATGGTCAAACGCGAGGACGAGCAGGCCTTTGCCGAGTTGAACGCCGCCAATCCCATCTTTGTCGAGGACGCCGCCCGGCTGTTCTGCGAACAGCTGCACGCGGACCCTCGCGTCGGGGATTTCCGAATCGTGGCCAGCCACCAGGAAAGCCTGCACAGCCATGACGCCGTCAGTATTCTGGTCGAAGGCGAGACGTTTGCCGCCGAAAGCATCGACCCCAAAATGTTCCAAACCCTGTTCCACGTCGGCTGATCCTGCGGGTTGCCCTTGCGGAAACTGCTGAATAGCTGCACAAGCGGGCCTCAGTTCCCGCATATGTGCCCAAATTCGGGGCGTTTCGGGCTCTGACCCCACTCCTAAAGCCACAAGGATTCGGCACGCGCCGGTGACTGAGGCAATATCCCCGTGGGAGAAAACGATAAGCTTGGCACAACCTGTCGCAGAAGAGTGATCTTTGCGTGGCAAAATGGCTTGGGCCCGGAAAACGAAAAGGACAAGTCTGATGATCCATGTGTTGAATCCCTACAAACTTTCTACCTCCATGTTCCGTCTGGCGGCCTACACGTTCGAGACGCAGATGTCCTTTATGCGGGCGTTCACACAAATGTCCGCGCGCGCGAACCCGGTTTATGTCACCCGCGAGTCGATCCTGGCGAAGGCCAAGACAGACGGCGCCGAAGTCGCCAAACCCGTCGTGAAACCGGCTCCGAAACCTGCGGCTGTGGCCAAGACGGCAGCGCCAAAACCGGCGCCCAAAACAACGGCGCGCAAGGCGGCCCCAAAACCCAAAGTGGTTGCCGATGCACCTGCCCCTAAGGCGCCGGCGGCCAAACCAGTGGCCAAGGTGGCAGAACCCGCTGCGAAGGTCGCCGCGCCCAAAGCTGCCCCAAAGGTCGCGCCTGCGGTCGCCCCGAAAGCCGCAGTGACGGCCGCGCCGAAAACCGCCGCAAAGCCAAAGGCCAAAGCCGCGCCAAAGACCACTGCGAAGGTCGCCAGCACACCCGCTGTCAAAACACCCCCCAAAGAGGCCCCGAAAGCCGAAGCCAAACCCACAGCTGCCAGCAAAACAGCGCCCAAGGCGACTGCGGCCCCTGTTGCCAAAACGCCCGCGCCTGAAGCCAAAACCGATACCAAGTCTCGTCGTGCGCCGTCGAAACCTCCGGCGATGCCAGGGGTGGGGAACGCCAAGAAGTAATGCTGCATTGCAGCAACTGCACATCGGACATGTTCAAATGGCATTGGTAAAGTCAGGCGTTCTTACCTAAATTGAGTGTCAGGGAAGGGACCAACACATCAAGAGGTTTCCAAAATGGCTGCTCCTGCAACTGACGTTTCGTTCGCTAATTTCGGTCTTCTGGACCGCGCCGCATCTTTCTTTGCCGCAATCGGCAAGGGCCTGTCCGCATATACCTATCACGCATCGCGCGCTGACCAGGTGAAGGCTCTGTCGGCGAAAACCGATGAAGAACTGGCCGAGATGGGTCTGACCCGCGACCAGATTCCGCACCACGTGTTCCGCGATCTGTTCTACGTCTGATCGCGCGTCTGTGCCTTGCGGTGGATTTCACCGTTCCGAAGCCCTGAGCTGCACCGTCAGTTCAGGGCTTCTGCATGTTCTACGCGCCCATGTGGACCGCGCTCTCTTGACAGTGGCGGCGCACAAGGCCAAGCCTCGACCCCATGTTTGACCTAAGACCCGTTGGATATGTTATCGGCCTGCTGGTGGTGGGCCTGAGCCTGACCATGATCCCCCCGCTTTTCGTCGATCTGGCCGAGGGCCGGGGCCACTGGTATGTGTTTCTGGAAAGCGCCCTGGTAACCTTTGCCACGGGTGTTCTGCTGGCCATGGCTTGCCAGAACGGGCTGCGCGATCGTCTGAGTATTCAGCAAACCTTTCTTCTGACCACGGGCGTTTGGGTGGCTCTGCCGCTGTTTGGCGCAATTCCCTTTGTGTTGGGCGCGACCGAAGCCAGCTTTACCGATGCGTTTTTCGAGGCGATGTCGGGCCTGACCACCACCGGATCGACGGTGTTTTCCGGGCTGGATGACATGCCGCGCGGACTGTTGCTATGGCGCGGAATTCTGCAATGGCTGGGCGGGATCGGTATCATTGTGGTCGCCATGGTGT
>JBOEGN010000133.1:0-864 GCA_050633445.1 Thalassovita sp. | reverse complement strand
CGCTGGAACCGATCTATGAAGGTCAGTTCAGAGGCTAAGCCATTTGGGGTCGCGCGACTGGTGCGGCCCTAGACTTCCCACATGTCGTCGTCAATGATCGTGCCGATCGCCATCCAGCTGGCCCGCGCCCGCGCGACCCGTGTATTTCCCCAGGTTCGAAACACAATCTCGAAACCCTTTGGGGTAATATTGTCCACGTCCACGTCACCGCGCATGTTCGTCGAATAATCGACATCCCACAGGGATAAGGCGCAGTGAACGCTGGGAGGGGCCGCAAAGGCCCGTTCGAAAACAATGCTGATCCGGCGTTCGCGTGTACCCTCTCCGGTCCACATCTCGCCTCCGTCCTCGTAGTCCTGGAACAGGTCGGCATTGCCCTGGGTCACAGCTACATGGCCCGTCTTAAGTATTTTCATGGCGTCATTTTTGCCCGCTTTGTGTGCGGAACCCATAATGACGCCCTAACCCCCTGCAAAGCAAGAAAAAAGGCCCCAGAAACTTCCGGGGCCTTTTCAAAGATGTCGTTAGAACGCGACCAGATCAGAGGTTCGCGACGTTCGGGTCCAGCCCNNACCATGTCGGCCAGCAGCTTGGCTGCGTCGTCGACCGGACCAGGCTCGTTCTTGAACACTTCCTTCGCCTGCGACAGCGCATTCGAAGCCGCCTTGAGCATCTCGTTGAGATGCTCTTGGGTCAGCTCGGCACGCGGAACCGCGCGCTCGGCCAGAACCGAGATGCCGTCAGCCGTGATCTCGGCGAAACCGCCAGTCACAACATATTCAGCATCGCCTTCCGGGCCCGAGATCCGCAGCACGCCAGGGCGTAGGGTGGTGATGGTCGGAGCATGATTGGCCATGGCCGTCA
>JBOEGN010000132.1:0-2325 GCA_050633445.1 Thalassovita sp. | reverse complement strand
AGCGTCAGCGTCGCAAAGGCCGGTTTGGCCGGATCGCGATAAAAAGCGTTGGCCGACAACGAGATCACATCATTCGTGCGAAACGCGTCCACAACAAAAGGCCCGGTGCCAATGGGGCCAAAATTTTGGTCAGTGCATTCGGGGGCTTTGGCACCCATGCAGTCCTTAAACTGGGCTTCTTGGAGGATCGGGGACTGCCCGCCCATGAAGGGTAAATAGGGGTTTGGCTTTGGCTCGGCAAAGTTCACCTTCACCGTCAAAGCGTCAATCACCTCGACATTGCTGACACCTTGGAACCGGGCCAGCTGGGCGCAGCCACCTTCGGGATGCATGCAGTATTCAGCGGTGAATTTCACGTCGCTCGAGGTCACAGGCGTGCCATCAGACCATTTCAGGCCGCTTTTCAACGTCCATGTAATCGAGGTCAGGTCGCCCGCCACGCCCCCGTTTTCCACGGTTGGAATATTGGCCGCAAGATAGGGCACCAACGCCCCATTCTGATCAAACCGCCCAAGGGGTTCGATGACCAGAGACGACGATTCCACGTCTTTTGTGCCCGCGGATAAATAGGGATTTAAGATGGAGGGGGCTTGCCAATAGATGATGTTCAGATGGCCATCTGCTCCGCGTTCGGCGAAAGCGGCAGGTACGACCCCGGCCATCGCAACGGCGCTTAGAAGAAGGGGCTTCAGGTTCATAACGCTCTCCAATTGGACACTTGGTGTGCCTTGCTGCCGTGTAGCTCACAGGTGATTCTGCGCACGATCTAAACAGAAGGATGCACCATTAAGCCCCTCTCGCACCATGATTTTTCTGCCGCCTGTGGGTAAGTCGAGAAAAACCCGGCGACTTTGGACTGTCCGCGGCGCTGTCGCGACCGGGTTGGCAGTACCCGTTTGACTTTAGGCAAGCCCGATCGGTAGCGTTGGGATAAACCACCTTAGATTGACAAGGGACATGGGAATGTTGGACGCTCCGATCGCCTCGATCCAGAAATTGCGCGTCGATTTTCGCACCAAAAACGGCCCTGTCGCCGGGGTGCAGGACGTGTCCATTTCCATCCATCCCGGAGAGACCGTCGCCATCGTGGGCGAGAGCGGATCGGGCAAATCTGTGACCAGCTTGGCGTTGATGCGATTGGTTGAATTCGGCGGCGGTCAGATCACCAATGGTCGTTTGCTGTTTGACCGAAAATCCGGTGGACCTGTGGATCTGGCCTCGGCGGACGATGCCTTGATGCGGACCATCCGAGGCAACGAAATCGGGATGATTTTTCAGGAACCGATGACGGCGTTGAATCCGGTTTTTACCCTCGGGCGGCAATTGACCGAAGGGCTGCGTCTGCACAAACGCATGACCCGTGCGCAGGCGCAGGCGCGCGCGTTGAAGTTGTTGCACCAAGTTCGCATCCCAGAACCCGAGCGGCGCCTGACCCAATACCCGCACGAGCTGTCTGGCGGGATGCGTCAGAGGGTTGTGATCGCGATGGCCTTGGCGTGCGAACCGCGTTTGCTGATCGCTGACGAGCCTACGACTGCACTGGATGTCACCACTCAGGCCGAGATTTTGGCGCTGATCGACCGGCTGAAGCGTGAGACCGGCACGTCGGTGATGTTCATCACCCATGACATGGCCGTCGTTGCGCAGGTCGCGGACCGCGTGGTGGTCATGTATCAGGGCCAAAAGGTCGAAGAGGGCTCGGTCGACAAAATCTTTGCCGATCCACATCATGAATACACCCGAAACCTGCTGGCGGCGGTGCCGCGTTTGGGGGACATGGCAGGCAAGGCCTATCCGCAGCCGATGAAACTGCCGGGGCAGGCGACCCATGAAACCCCGATCAAAGGCACGGACATTCCCTTGTTGGAGGTGAAGAACCTGACCGCGCGGTTCCCGGTCAAAGGAGGGGTGCTGCGCCGAACTGTGGCGCAGGTTCATGCGGTCGAGGACGTGTCTTTTACCCTCAACAAAGGGCGCACGTTGTCGCTTGTGGGGGAATCTGGCTGTGGAAAGTCGACCACCGGGCGCGCGATCCTGCGGCTGATCGAGCCTCGTTCAGGACAGGTGATATTAGACGGTAAGGACATTCTGAAATTGTCCCCACGCGTGTTGCGCGAAGCACGGCAAGACATGCAGATGGTGTTTCAGGACCCTTTCGCCAGCCTGAACCCGCAGATGCGCCTGGCTGATCAGGTCGCTGAACCTTTGCGCAATTTTAACCTGACGAAAGGGGCCGAGCTGTCCGACCGTGTGGCCCATCTGTTCGACCGGGTCAGGCTGCCGCGCGACTTCATGCAGCGGTATCCGCATGAATTGTCCGGCGGG
>JBOEGN010000131.1:0-671 GCA_050633445.1 Thalassovita sp. | reverse complement strand
GCAAACCCGGACACAAAGTGCCTTGGGGCAAGCCGATTACCCTCTTCCCGACGCCTGAACGCTCAGGCTTTCTGTTCAACTACCATGAGACGGGTCAGCCGGACAAAGAGCCGACAGGCGGGCACACCCTGATCCTGGGCCGCCCTGGCTCTGGCAAGTCTGTGTTGTCGGCATTCCTCATGACCCAAGCGCGGCGCTGCGAAGCGCGGGTGTTCGTCTTTGACTACCGCGCTGGCATGGAAATGGCGGTGCGGGCCAATGGCGGGCGCTACAGCGCCATCAAGGCAGGCGAAGCAACCGGTCTCAATCCGCTGCGCACTGAAATCGACGGGCGCGGGCAAGCCTGGCTCTCCGATTGGCTGGCCACGCTGCTTCATCGCGCCGACAAACCCCTGAGCCCGGTTCAGATCAACCGCATCCAAGAGGTGGTGCGCCAGAACGCCGGGGCGAGCGATGCCGCTCTTCGCAATTGGCAGGATCTGGCCTCGCTCTTTGTGGCGGGAGCTGACGAAGGGGATTTGTTTGAGCGGATACAGGAATGGACCTCTGATGGTCGCTATGGCTGGATCTTTGGGCAAAGCACCGAGGATACCTTCTCGCTCGATGGTGATGTCGTCTGGTTCGCCCTGACCGCCATTCTCGACAGCGAAAGCGAGAAAGAGCGCATGGCG
>JBOEGN010000130.1:313-700 GCA_050633445.1 Thalassovita sp. | reverse complement strand
GCTTGCCGCGTCACCCGCTGGTTGCCAAGGGGTATCCGTCGATCGGGTGCCGGCCCTGCACCTCGCCGGTGAAACCGGGTGAAGACGAACGCGCAGGCCGTTGGCGTGGAACGGAAAAAGTAGAATGCGGCATCCATATCGTGGATGGCAAAATGGTTAGAACAGGAGCAGCGCAATGAGCGTGATCGTGACTGATGCGGGCTTTGGCCCTGATGACTGGACGGGCGGATTCACCGCCCTGGGCGAGGCTGCGAATGACGTTTTGTCGGTGGATCTGGCCTCGGACGCGGACCCGGCTGATCTGGCCGAACGTCTGGACGGGTTGCAAATGATCCGGGTGGATTTCCCCAGCTTTGCCGACGGGCGCGGGTTCACCATCGCGCGCCG
>JBOEGN010000130.1:0-273 GCA_050633445.1 Thalassovita sp. | reverse complement strand
AGGTCGAAATCAGCGATGATCTAGCCGCCCGTCAACCCGCCGACGAGTGGATTTTCCGCGCCGATTGGCAGTCGAATGACTATCAGTCGCGGGTTCGCACGGGCTGAGACCAATAGCCGTCTTTCATCTGACACCCTGATCTGACATGGATCAAAGATACGCAAGGGATGCTGGTTTAGACCACCAGCCAACGAGAGCTATGACCGAGATTAAACCAGTGACCGAAGCGAAAGCCGTTAAAGTACCCACCCTGCCCGACGCCCAGACCGTGAC
>JBOEGN010000129.1:2301-2556 GCA_050633445.1 Thalassovita sp. | reverse complement strand
TCATTCTGATAATCCAGCCAGGATTTCATCCGCAATTTGGCATTTGCGCCCTGAGGCATGATCCAAACCGGAAGCAGCGCTGCTTCAGTCGTAGAATCTGCGTCAAGCACGTCCAATCCACCGCCCGCAGTGACCGCATCTGCAATCACATCAGCCAATTGCATCGTCCCCGAGGCCGCGCCCGCAGTGGTCACAAACCCCTGCCCATCAGCGCCCAAAGGCGGACGCGCCGGATCGGGGCGGAACATGGCGTGG
>JBOEGN010000129.1:1145-2188 GCA_050633445.1 Thalassovita sp. | reverse complement strand
CGCCTTCGCCCGCTTGCAAACAGACGGAGACGCCAGTGACGCGTTTACCGCCATGGACTTTCGCGATGGCTTTGCCGGTCTCGACCCGGATGCCTAGGGCGCGTGCTTCTTCGGCAAGGGCGCCGCCTCCGGTGGGACGGGCGTCCAGAATGGCAGGCACCATCAGCCCGGCCTGCACCAAGGCAATCGCGGTGCGATAGGCATCATCGTTGTTGGTGACGATTACGGTGCGATCCCCGACTGAGACGCCGAAATTCACCACATAATCCCGCACGGCCGAGGCCAACATGACCCCCGGCACATCGTTTCCAGCAAAGCTGAGCGGGCGTTCAATGGCGCCCGTTGCGGTGATAATTCGCCCCGCACGAATGCGCCACAAACGATGGCGCGGACCGTCCTGCGCGGGCGCGTGATCCGTCAAACGCTCGTATCCCAGCACAAAGCCATGGTCATAGACGCCGGCCCCCATGCAGCGATTGCGCAGGGTCACGTTCGGCATCTGCATCAGGTCCGAGACGGTCTGATCCACCCAATCTGCCGCAGGTTGCCCCGCGACCGCACCTCCATCCACGGGCGCGCGGCCGCCCCAATGGGCGGTCTGCTCCAGCAGAAGTACCTTTTGCCCGTTTGCAGCGGCGGATTTAGCGGCTTGCAGCCCCGCAACACCGCCACCAATCACCAACACATCCACATGCGCGTAGAAATGTTCATAGGTGTCGCCGTCGCGATCCTTGGGGACTTTGCCCAGACCCGCCGATTGGCGCACGATGGGTTCGAACAGGTGTTTCCACGCGGCCCGCGGCGCCATGAACGTCTTGTAATAGAACCCCGCCGGCAGGAACCGCGCGGCATAGTTGTTCAGCACACCCACATCAAATTCCAACGAGGGCCAGTGGTTCTGGCTTTCGCTTGTCAGCCCATCGAACAGCTCGGTCGTGGTGACGCGCTGGTTGGGTTCGAACCGCGCGCCCTGACCCAGCCCGACCAGGGCGTTGGGTTCCTCGGCCCCACTGGCGACGATCCCGCGCGGACGGTGGTATTTG
>JBOEGN010000129.1:848-1134 GCA_050633445.1 Thalassovita sp. | reverse complement strand
ACCAGCATCTGGTCATTGGCCAACAAGGCCGAGGCCAGCGTGTCGCCCTCGTACCCTTTGAAATGCTTGCCGTTAAAGGTAAAGCGCAGCGGTTTGCCTTTGTTCAGCAGACGGCCGCCCTGTGCCAGACGTGTGCTCATGCGATGTCCCTCCAGGTCCAGCCGGGTCGTTTGGCGGTGATGGCATCCTTGATCTCTTGCGGAGGTTCACTGACCTGCGCGCCATAGGTGCCGAACACTTCGAGCGTGGTGGTGCAGCGGGCCGCGTGGAACCACTTGCCGCAGCC
>JBOEGN010000129.1:0-832 GCA_050633445.1 Thalassovita sp. | reverse complement strand
TTTCGCGCTGGAACAGATAGGTCTCGAACTCACCATCGGACGAGCCCGGACCAAAGCGTTTCAGATGCGCCTCGCCACCGGCGTGCAGCTCGGATTCGTCGGCCTGGACGCCGCAATAGGGGCATTTCAGGGTCAGCATGTGTGCCTCCGCGGCTTGTAAATAAGTGTCATCACGGGTGAGGTCATTTCGCCATCCCCTCCTGGCAATGGCGCAATCGTTCGATCATCTGCGGAACGCCCTCCAGAAATAGGATCAGCGGGTCGTTTGGCGCATCGGGGAAACGCGTTTCCATCCGAGCGCGATTGACCAGGCCGACCAACAGATCGCTGGACCCACTGCCCGATCGCAAATCAACCTGATAGGCGCCCTTGTGCATCTTGGCCTTCGTGTCGATCACCAGCGTGTCCTCGAACGAGAACCGGACAGTTCGGCGCGAGACAGCGTTGCGTTTCAACCCAGCGGGGGCCAATTGCAGAACGAACCGCCCTTTGGGCAATGCGAAAAACCGCAAAGTGACATCGCGACCGGCCTTGGTCTGACCCTCATAGCGGGCGATGCAGGTTGCCGAATGCGCATCGGCCAGCAGCACATAGTCCAAAGGTGCGGCTTGCGCCGAAGTCGTGAGGCCAAGCAGTGCCGTAGCCATGAATGCGGTGCGTACGAGGTTTCCAAATCGCATCAGTGAGCCACCCCCGCTGCAACGCTTTCGTCGATGAAACGCCCCTCGGCAAAGCGGTTCAGGCCGAAATCGTCCGCCAGTGGGGAGTGGCCTTTGGCCATCAGCTCGGCCATCGCCCAGCCTGAACCCGGGATCGCCTTGAACCCGCCGGT
>JBOEGN010000128.1:0-984 GCA_050633445.1 Thalassovita sp. | reverse complement strand
ACAACAACCAGGGCAACCAGTTCTCGAACGTAGATGCCTGACTTGATCACGACCATCCTGGCCCTTGATGGGTTGGGGTGGTTGATTGCGGGCACATTCATCGCAGGGGTCGTGCGAGGCTTTACCGGCTTCGGCACGGCCCTTGTGTATTTACCCATCGCCGGAGCCTTCTTGCCGCCTGTTTGGGCGTTGACCACGCTGGTGATGATGGATGTGTTGGGGCCGCTGCCCAATTTACCAACTGCCTGGCGCGAGGGTCGGCCTCGTGATGTTGGGCTGTTGTGGTTGGGCGCGGCTGTGGCGCTGCCTTTTGGGCTGATGGTGCTGTATGCCGTGGACCCGAATGTATTTCGCTATGCCGTTTGTGTGGCTGCACTGGGGGTGCCCATGTTGCTGGCCTCGGGGCTGCGCTATACAGGCGAGCCACGCGGTAAATTGCTGTTGGGCACCGGCCTGCTTAGCGGGTTTCTGGGCGGCGTTGCGGGCGTGCCGGGGCCGCCGGTGATCCTGCTTTATCTTGCCTCAAGTGGACCCGCGCGGGCGATCCGGGCCAATATCATGATGTACCTGGTGGCCTTTGATGTCACGCTGTTGGCGTTGTTCGCAGCGCAGGGCCGTCTGGAATGGGTGCCGGTGCTACTGGGGGTCGGGTTGGCGGTGCCGAATTTGCTGGGCAATCTGGCCGGGGCCGCTATGTTTCGGCCCGACAGTCAGACGATTTATCGCGTGGTGGGGTACAGCGTGACCATGGCCTCGGCGGTGATCGGTTTGCCATTGTGGGACTGACACCATCCAAGGAGACGCGGGAATGGAGCTGAACGAAATCACCTATCGCGATGCGGTGCCATTTGACAGTTATGGGCCTGGGTTTTTCCGGGTTGCTGGCCACGTGATCGAAGGCCCTGCGCTGGTCACTTTGACCGCCGCCCGCAGCTGGGGCGGGTTGGAGGATCTGGCCACGCTCGAGGCGCTGGCGGGCGAGGT
>JBOEGN010000127.1:0-452 GCA_050633445.1 Thalassovita sp. | reverse complement strand
CCCGAACCCGACGCCCCCGAGGATGAGACCAAGATCGAGGTCGATGCCTCGCAGACCATGTCCACCGAGGAACGACTGAAAACGCTGGATTTCGAACAAATGAGCACCCAAGAGGCCGCCGAGGCCCGCCGGATGCTGGCGCGTCTGAAACTGCCTGTGAAACCTATTGCGTCACGTCGCGCGCAGGCCAGCTTGCGAGGGAGCAGCATTGACTGGCGGCGAACGCTGCGGGGCTCGATGCGCCGGGGGGGCGAGCTGCACAAGATTGCGCTGAAATCCCCCAAACCCCGTTGGCCCAATCTAGTGGTGCTGTGTGACATCTCGGGCTCCATGAGCCAATACAGTCGCATGGTGCTGCATTTTCTACACGCCGTCGCCAATGAAAAAGGCGCAGGCTGGGCCAAGGTCCATGCCTTTACCTTTGGCACAAGGCTGACCAATATCACCCGCCA
>JBOEGN010000126.1:2226-2837 GCA_050633445.1 Thalassovita sp. | reverse complement strand
CCCCAATAATTGGGGCCCTTTCGCGTGGGGCATTCTTAGCCCAAATCAGGCGGCGTGCTTCGCCTTGTCGGCGCGGCGTGCGGCAATGATTAAGGGCACGCATCGGGCGCTGTCATCATGTAGTGACACGCAATCAAGGCACTGGAAGCATTCGGAATACTGGATGTCGCCTTTGGGGGTGATCGCCTGATACTGGCACTTTACACGGCACAGCTGACAAGGGGTTCCACACTCGGTCCGGCGGGCGATCCAGTCGCGGCCTCGGAACAGACCTCCGATCGCCATAACGGCCCCCAACGGGCAGACATAGCGGCAGAACCCTTTGAACAGGACCGTGCCCGCCAACAGCCAGAAGGCGGCATAGGCAACATAGTACCATTCGCGCACGAAATAGGTGGTGATCGCGGTCTTAAAGGGCTCGATCTCGGCGGCTTTGTCAATCTGGTCGGGGACAAAGAAGGTAACGCCGATAAGGCCGGCCAGCACCACGTATTTCACTTGTTTCAAGATCGTGTCCCAGCGTTTTGACAGGCGAATTTGCGGCAAACGCAAAAGGCGGCCCAGATGGTGGGCGAATTCCTGCATCGCACCAAAGGGGCACAGCCAGCCGC
>JBOEGN010000126.1:622-2204 GCA_050633445.1 Thalassovita sp. | reverse complement strand
AAACGGATCATACAGCAAGAAGACATAGCTGCCCCCCTCGATCACTGTGCGCAGGGTGCCCAGGACCGTGACGATGGACAGCTGCCCCTGGCCCCACCAGCCAACAAAGCCCAGGACAACAGCCAGAATGCTTAAGCGCATAGGCGTCAGCACACGGTGACCTGCGATCTGGCTTTGGCGCAGCAGCAGGGCAGCTGTCAGGCCGCTGAGAAAGACCGCAAGGATGATCAGATCGGTCTGGCGATTGCGCAGCGCGTCTAGCCAGGGCGGCGAGGGTTTTGGCACCTCGGGGCGGGCAAAGAAACGCTCGGGCGACGTGTGTTCGACCACAATGGTTTCCGAGCCGATCTCGGGGCGGAACATGCCATGTTCGCGGGTGGCGCTGACCAACAGCTGCCAGGGGCTAGCCGGATCAAACCCCAAACGCCGGTCGGTGCGCAGGATCAGCGCGGTGCCATCTGGTACGTCCGATGCAAGGTCGATGAACAGGTCAGAATCGCGCAACGCGACGGGCAGGCCGCCCTGCGCGGCGCTGAGCAGATTGGGGGCGGTATTGCGGACAAAATCCTTGCCCACCAGCCCGTGACGGGCGGTTTCGATCACCAGAAGGGGTTCGTCATTGGGTGAGATTGACAGGAAGTGATCAAGCTCGGCCAATCCGGCATCGGTCAGCACCGCGCGGGCCACGGAACGGGGGCCGATATCGACCAACCACAGGTCCAGATAGGTGTCTTCGGGATACTCGCGCGCTTCGGCGTCGTCATCCTCCCACTGGGTGTCTTTGAACAAGGCTTGGACCTCGGCGTTCGTCACGACCTTGCGGGTGGCAATGCCCTGCGTGACCAGATCGTCCCATGTGAGCGCCTCGTCCACGCTCGGATCAGGATGCGCTGGCGGCCCCGAGGCCAGCCCCTGCATCTTTTCCCGCGCGACGGCCAAAGCGGCCCCCATGATGGATTCATGCGCAATCCGGACGCTGGCCGTAGCCTTGGTTACACCGTCCAGATAGACAAGCGCCCCGCCGCCGCTGCTGCCGCCATAGGGCGTGCCCACCACGATGGACGAGGCAATGGACAGACCGCGATACTGTTCCAGAAACTTGTGAAACGGCGCGTCCCCAAGGCCCGAGACAAAGATCGGTTCGTTATNNCGGTTTCAAAGACATAGCCCGCCTCGGCGCCGCCCGAATTCAGCAGGCTGTAGACACCTTGGTCATTCAGCCGTTCGCCCAGCGAAAAGGGCGGCATGATCAGCTCGGCCAAATCTTGGGGTGACAGGGGCTCGGCCCCACCGGGACGGGGGGCAAAAAGCAGGAGGAGGCCTAGGCATAGGCTGAGTATCAAAGCGCGCATGGAGCGAGGCTAGAAACACCGATGTCAGACGCATATTCGACATTGGTCGAATAGGGGAATTGGCGGGGGATGGGCAATGTCAGAAACACAGTCAAGCCCCAAGAGGTCTTACGACCATTGTAGTGTTTTAGTGATGCTGGGCGACGACTAGTCTGGCGGGGCAATAAACCCCAATCGGAGGAGAATCGAAATGGCCTGGACTGCACCCAAGATCAAAGAAGTGAACTGCG
>JBOEGN010000126.1:0-617 GCA_050633445.1 Thalassovita sp. | reverse complement strand
GGCATGGAAATCAACATGTACGCCCCGTCGGAAGACGAAGGTGGCCGCGGCTACGAGCCCGACCTGTTCTAATACCCCAACCGGAAAGCGGAGCCTGTCATGAAGTTTTTGGTATTGGGCGCCGCTGCCGGCGGAGGGCTGCCGCAATGGAATTGTGGCTGCAAGAACTGCAACGACGCCCGGGCCGGAGCTATTCCGGCCTCGGGGCAATCCTCGCTGGCGGTCTCGGTCGACGGCGACACCTGGGCGATCCTGAACGCCTCTCCTGATATCCGCCAGCAGATGCAAACCATCCCGCAGATGCACCCGCGCACCTTACGAGATACGCCCGTGGGNNGCGGTTCTGGTGACGAATGGTGATATCGACCATATCGTTGGGTTGTTATCCTTACGCGAACAGACTCCGTTTTCGCTTTTTGCCACCGGTGAAATCCATAAGGTTCTGCAAGAAAACAAGATTTTCGATGCGGTGAACCGGAATGTGGTGCCGCGTGAAACCATCGCGTTGGACCATCCTTTCCAGATCCTGCCGGGGCTGACAGCGACCCTATTTGCTGTGCCGGGCAAGGTGCCATTGTTCATGGAGGGCAAAGAGGTCCAGACCGATCTGGAGGGCG
>JBOEGN010000125.1:0-1304 GCA_050633445.1 Thalassovita sp. | reverse complement strand
CAAACGGGTTGAGCGCCTGACCGAAAAAGGCTTCACGCCTGATCAGATCGCCCGCATTCACGGCCCCGTGGGGTTGAATATCGGGGCCGCTGGCCCCTCCGAGATTGCCGTCGCTATTTTGGCGCAGGCCACTCAGGTGCTGAGGCAAGGATGAAGTTTGGTCCCGTCCCCCCGGCGCAGGCAACCGGCTCTATTCTGGCGCATTCGCTAGAGCTGAACAGCAAGAAGTTGCGCAAGGGGTTGACGTTAACGCCTGATCATGTGGCGCAGATGATTGCGGCTGGCGTCAGCAGCGTCACCGTCGCTGAATTGGAACCGTCGGACCTGCACGAGGACACCGCCGCCGCCCGGTTCGCGCAGGCCTTGGTGTCGCCCGACAGCCCGTTGATCCTGACCGAGGCTTTTACCGGCCGCGTGAATATTCTGGCCCCCGGTCCCGGTGTGGCTCTGCTGGACCCGGATCGCCTGCACGCCGCCAATGCGGTTCATCCGATGATTACGGTCGCCACTGTACCTGATTTCCAGCAGTTGGGGCGGCGTGGCATGATCGCGACGGTGAAAATCATTGCTTATGGCGTGCCCAAGGCGGACATCAACATCGCCAGTGATCTGGCAAGGCAGGCGATCTCTTTCGCGCCGGTCACGTTAAAATCTGCCACCCTGATCGTGACGGAAATTCCCGGCGGCGTTGGTGAAAAAGGTGTTGCGGCGATCCGTAACCGTCTGGAATTGCTGGGGATGTCTTTGGCCTCTGTCGAAACAGTGCCCCACGCCGAAGCCCCGCTGACCGATGCCTTGGCACGCGTGAAAACCGACCTTGCATTGATCCTGACCGGCTCGGCCACGTCGGACCCTTTGGATGTGGCGCCGCAAGCCGTGCGCCTGGCGGGCGGGCAGGTGGATCGGTTCGGGATGCCCGTCGATCCAGGCAATCTGCTGTTCGTTGGAGCCTTGGCGGATCGGCCCGTGATAGGTCTGCCCGGCTGTGCGCGCTCTCCGGCGTTGAACGGTGCCGATTGGGTCTTGTCGCGCATCGCGTGTGGCCTGCCGGTGACCCAGAACGATATCGCGCGTATGGGCGTGGGTGGCCTGCTGAAAGAGATCCCGACCCGTCCGATGCCGCGCAACGGGCGCAGGCGATAACCGGGCGGCCAGTCCAAAATTTGCTTCCTCAATCATAGGGGGCGTGCTTAACTAATGCTACAGAGCGGAATTAATTTCCAGGGAGGGTGAAATGATTGATGTCTCGATGATGGTGAATGGCCAAAAGATGGGCGGCTCGGTTGAGTGCCGCACGTTATTGG
>JBOEGN010000124.1:0-11601 GCA_050633445.1 Thalassovita sp. | reverse complement strand
AAATACCTGATGGATGTCGGGATCGAGGCCAAGGCCGAAGGTACCCGGACCCTACCCAATGTCGAACCTATTCATGCGAAATCCGCGCTGAACGTGGACCCCAATCTGCCCTCAGCCGTGTCGGACGCGCAAAAGGGCATGATCGACCGCAACTTCCTGGATTTCAGCCAGCTGCACAAGATTTATCCCACGCCCAAGGGGCCGTTGACCGTGGTCGAAGACTTCAATCTGAAAATGAACCGGGGCGAGTTTATCTCGCTGATCGGGCATTCGGGTTGTGGCAAATCCACCGTGTTGACCATGGCCGCCGGCCTGAATGACATCTCGAAGGGGGCGATCAAATTGGATGGCCGCCATGTCGAGGGCGCCGATCCCGAACGCGCCGTCGTGTTCCAGTCGCCCAACCTGTTCCCCTGGCTCAGCGCGCGTGAAAACTGCGCCATCGGTGTGGACAAGGTCTATCCCAAGGCCAGCGTTGCCGAGCGTCAGGACGTGGTGGAATACTATCTGGAACGCGTGGGCATGGCCGACGCTATGGACCGCCCCGCGCATTCCATGTCGAACGGCATGAAGCAACGTGTGGGTATTGCCCGCGCCTTTGCTTTGTCGCCGAAACTGCTGCTGCTGGATGAACCCTTTGGGATGCTGGACAGTCTGACCCGCTGGGAGCTGCAAGAGGTCCTGATGGAGGTTTGGGAACGCACCAAGGTCACCGCCATCTGCGTGACCCATGACGTGGACGAGGCGATCCTGCTGGCCGATCGCGTGGTCATGATGACCAACGGGCCGCAAGCCACCATCGGCAAAATCGTGGATGTGGACCTGCCCCGCCCCCGCTCGCGCAAGGCGCTGCTGGAACACCCCGACTACTACACCTTCCGCCAAGAGGTTCTGGATTTCCTTGAGGAATACGAGCACGGCGCCAAGCCCAAGCCGAAACCCAAAACGCTGGAAGCGGCGGAGTAAACACATGGGACGTCTGCGTATAAAAGGGTCCCTGGGCCCCAAGGTGATGGCATAAGATGGCTCAGAAACTTGTCGTCATAGGTGCTGGCATGGCAACAGGTCGCGTGCTGGATCGTTTGCTGGCCGAGGCCCCCGGCGCCTATGACATCACCGTCTTCAACGCGGAACCGCGCGGGAACTATAACCGCCTGATGCTGTCGCCGGTTCTGGCCGGTGAAAAGACCTATGAAGAGATCATCACCCACGATACGCAGTGGTATGCTCAGCACGGCATTACCTGCCGTTTTGACGAGAAAGTCCTCTCGATCGACCCGATTCGGCACGAGGTACTTGGTGAACGCGGCAAATTGTCTTATGACAAGATTGTGTTAGGCACGGGGTCCAATCCCTTCATGATTCCCCTGCCTGGCCACGATATGGACGGCGTGATTGCCTATCGTGACCTTGAAGATACTAAACGGATGATCGCATTGGGAGAGAGACCTGGTGCTAAGGCCGTTGTGATTGGAGGAGGTCTTCTGGGTCTGGAGGCCGCGGCGGGTCTAAGCTCGCGCGGGGTAGATGTGACCGTCGTCCATATCATGGGCCACCTGATGGAACGTCAGCTGGACCCGGCAGCCTCTGCCTTGCTGCAACAAGCCCTCGAGGCGCGCGGCATTACCGTTCTATGCAGCGCAAATTCCAAGGAAATTCTGGGCCAGGATGGCCACGTCACCGGGTTGCAACTGGATGACGGCACTGTTTTGCCCTGCGATCTGCTGGTCATGGCCGTCGGCATCCGTCCGGCCACTGGGCTGGCTGTGGACACGGGCCTGACGGTCGAACGGGGCGTGGTTGTGGATGACCAGATGGTCACCTCGGACCCCAATATTCTGGCGGTTGGCGAATGCGTCGAACATCGCGGCCAGCTGTTTGGCCTGGTTGCCCCGCTCTATGATCAGGCCGAGGTTGTGGCCAAAACCCTGCAAGGGATCGAGGCGCGTTTCGTGAACAAAGAAGTCTCGACCAAGCTCAAGGTCACGGGCTGCGATCTGTTCAGCGCGGGCGATTTTGCCAGCGGCGAAGACCGCGAAGATATCATCCTGCACGACCATGCCTCGGGCTTCTACAAGCGGCTTATCCTCAAGGAAAACAAAGTGATAGGCGCCGTGATGTATGGCGACACCTCGGATGGTGGTTGGTTCTACAACCTGATCCGCGACGGCCAGGATGTGGCCGCGATCCGTGACATGCTGATCTTTGGCCCCGGATTTCAGGGCGGCCCACAGTCGGACCCGTATGGAGGACGTTGCAGCCTGACCGGATAGGGCCGCGACGCAAAGAATGAACACCGCTGGCCCGATCTGGGCTGGCAGACCAAGACCACCCGCCCACGGGCGCAAGGGGACAGAAATATGCAGAACGTGCGCATTTTGCCGACCATGGATCAAAGCTCGCCCAGCTGTAAGACCACCTGCCCCTATTGTGGTGTCGGCTGCGGAGTTATCGTCTCGCCCAACGGCAAGGGCGGCGTTCAGGCCAAGCCCGACCCGGATCACCCGGCCAATCTGGGGCGGCTGTGCTCCAAAGGTACGGCCCTGGGCGAAACCACCTGGCTGGACGACCGTTTGCTGCGCCCTCAGGTGAATGGCGCCCCTGCCGATTGGGACAGCGCGTTGGACCTGGTCGCCCAGAAATTCAAGAACACGATTGCCGAACACGGGCCCGACAGCGTGGCCTTCTACGTCTCGGGGCAATTGCTGACCGAGGATTACTATGTCGCCAACAAGTTGATGAAAGGTTTCATCGGCTCGGCCAATATCGACACGAATTCGCGTCTGTGCATGGCCAGCTCGGTCGCGGGACATAAACGCGCCTTTGGCACCGATACCGTGCCCGGCCAGTATACCGATCTGGAAACCGCCGATCTGGTGGTGCTGACGGGCTCGAACCTGGCCTGGTGCCACCCGGTGCTGTTCCAACGCATCGTTGCCGCCAAAAAAGCCAACCCCAAGATGAAGGTCGTGAATATCGACCCGCGCCGCACGGCGACCTCGGATCTGGCGGATTTGCACCTGTCGATTGCGCCGGGTGGTGATGCGGCCCTGTTCAACCGCTTGCTGGTGGAAATCCATCAACAAGGCGCCGTGGACAGCGATTTTGTTGGTGCCAATGTCGAGGGTTTTGACGCCGCAATAGATGCCGCCAGCAGCTGCGATACGGATGCCACGGGCCTGTCCGAGGCCGAGATCCAGAAATTCTGCAACATGTGGATCGGCACCGAAAAGGTGGTCACCGTTTATTCTCAGGGAGTGAACCAATCCAGCGCGGGTGCCGATAAGGTGAACGCGATCCTCAATTGTCATCTGGCCACGGGCCGGATCGGCCAGCCCGGTATGGGCCCTTTCTCGGTCACAGGCCAACCCAACGCCATGGGTGGCCGCGAAGTGGGTGGGCTGGCCAATATGCTAGCATGCCATCTGGATCTTGAGGTGGCCGAACATCGCTCGGCCGTGAAAACCTTTTGGAATGCCCCCGAAATGCCCGAGGCCGCCGGCCTGAAAGCCGTGGACATGTTCCAGGCCGTGGGCGATGGCCGGATCAAGGCGCTGTGGGTGATGTGCACCAACCCCGCCGTGTCGATGCCCGATGCGGATGCGGTGAAAGCCGCGATCGAGGGCTGCGATTTCGTCGTTGTAAGCGACCTGACCGCCGACACGGACACCGCCAAGCTGGCGCATGTGGTGCTGCCTGCCACTGGCTGGGGCGAAAAAGACGGCACGGTCACCAATTCCGAGCGCTGCATCTCGCGTCAGCGCGGGTTCCTGCCTGCTCCGGGCGAGTCGCGCCATGATTGGGATATCCTGGCCGATGTGGGTCGTCGTATGGGTTGGCACGATGCATTTGACTATCAAAACCAAGCCGAAGTTTTCCGCGAATACGCCGCCCTGTCCGGCATCGCGGGCCAAATGGGCAAGGATTTCGACATCTCGGGCCTGAGCGAGCTGACGGACGAAGAATATGACACGCTGGAACCCGTCTACTGGCCCGTCACCGCCGTGCGCACAGGCGGGCGGTTCTTTGGTGACGGGCGGTTTTTTACCCCGTCGGGTAAGGCGCGGATGCTGCCGATCCACTTCCGTGCGCCGCAATCCACACCCTCGACGGACTATCCGTTCCGCCTGAATACCGGTCGGGTGCGCGACCATTGGCACACCATGACCCGTACCGCGAAATCCGCGCGCCTGTCCCAGCATCTGGCCGAGCCGTATCTGGAAATCCACCCCAAAGACGCCGCCGATCTGGGCCTCGCCCCTGCTGATATTGTCGAGGTGCAGAACCCGCACGGCACCGCCCTGTTGCGGGCACTGATCACGGATCGGGTGCAACCCGGACAGGTCTTTGCGCCGATGCACTGGACCGCGCAATATGCCTCGGCCGGGCGGATTGACACATTGGTTGCGCCCTTCACCGATCCGGTGTCGGGACAGCCGGAATCCAAAGCCTCGGTCGCGCAGGTCACCAAATTTCAGGCGGCCTGGTATGGCTTTGCCGTGTCGCTGGATGAACCCCGCGCGCAAACCGAATACTGGGCCAGCGCACGCAGCACCACCGGTTGGCGGGTCGAGATGGCCGCCTCTGCCGCGCCGGACGGCTGGGAGACCTATGCCCGCGCCCTGCTGAATGCCCCCAACGCTCAGGTTCAGTCGGTTCTGGACCCAGCAAAAGGCACCGCTCGGATCGCATTGATCGAGGAGGGTCGTCTAATCGGCGCGCTGTTCGCAAGCCCCACCCCGGTCGAGGTTGCGCGCAACCATATGGCTGGAATGATCGGGAACGCCCCCAATGGCGCTCTGGCCGGTCGCCCCTCGGCGGACCGCCCTGACCCCGGCGCGATCATCTGCGCGTGTTTTGATGTGGGCGTGAACACGATCCTTGCCGCGATCGCCGAGCAAAAGCTGATCAGTGTCGAACAGATCGGGGCCGCGCTGAACGCCGGGACAAACTGTGGCTCCTGCCGCCCTGAACTGGCCGCGCTGCTGTCCTCGCTCAAGGTTCAGCAGGCCGCCGAGTGATCCCAAACTGATCGCAGACATGTGAGCCGCTGAGGCCACTTGCCCGTAGCTTAACGCTGCGGGGCGGGATACATCTTGGGAACGGAATGAATCCGCAACAATCCCAAGGACGCCGCCCATGCACAGCCCAATCCCCCTAACCCGAGACCTGGTGCTGATTGGCGGCGGGCATTCGCATGCGCTGGCGTTGCTGAAATGGGGGATGCAGCCCCTGCCCGGAACCCGGTTGACCGTGATCAATCCGGGCCCCACTGCGCCATATTCAGGCATGCTTCCTGGCCATATCGCGGGGCATTATTCGCGGGATGAGTTGGAAATTGATCTGGTCCGACTGGCGCGTTTCGCAGGTGCCCGCGTGATCCTTGGACGGGCCGTTGGGCTGGATGCTGACGCCAAAACGGTGACCCTTCAGGATGGTCGTGAAATCGCCTATGATGTCGCTTCGATTGACGTTGGCATCACCTCGGAATTGCCGCAGATACCTGGGTTTTCTGAGCATGCAATCGGCGCCAAGCCCTTGGATGTCTACGCCGAAACCTGGGCGCACTATATCCAAAATGCCCGCGAAACCGGTCGCGCTGAACCTGTGGCCGTGATCGGTGGCGGCGTTGCCGGGGTCGAGCTTTCGATGGCCATGGCCTATGCTTTGCGCAAGGCAACCGGCTCGGCCGATGTCACATTGATTGAGGCTGGTGAGACCATTTTGGGCGCAGATCCAACCCCCCGTGCCAAACTTAAAGCGGCACTCGAAGATAGCGGCGTAACAATCTGCACTAAAACGACTATTGAAAAAATTACCCCTAACGGGCCGATGCTGGAAACCGGAGAAACCCTTGCTGCAGGTCTGACCATAGGCGTGGCGGGCGCCCTGTCGCAACCCTGGCTGGCTGAGACTGGTCTGCCGCTGCACGAAGGCTTTGTCATTGTCGAGCCCACGTTGCAGGTCAAAGGCCATCCAGACCTGTTTGCTGTGGGTGATTGCGCGCATTTGGCCCATGCGCCGCGCCCTAAGGCTGGCGTTTATGCTGTCCGCGCCGCCCCGATCCTGCATGACAACCTCCGCGCCACTCTGACCGGCCACAACATGCGCCCGTTCAAGCCTCAGAAGGACTACCTAAAGCTCATCTCGCTGGGTGGTAAATCTGCGCTTGCCGAAAAATGGGGCCGTGTCTGGCAAGGGCCGTGGCTGTGGCGCATCAAGAACCGTATTGATCAGAAATTCATGCATATGTTCCATCAGTTACCGGACATGCCTCATGCAGATCTCCCGCCGATCCTGACGCTGGGCGTGACAGAAACCTTGGATGATGGTCAGCCGATTTGCGGAGGCTGTGGGTCAAAAGTTGGGGCCTCAACGCTGTCCAACGCGTTGTCTAAATTGCCCCCGGTGAAACGCGCGGATGTGGTCGTCGGCCGCGGAGATGACGCCGCAATTCTGCAAATCAACGGGCAAAAACAGGTGCTGACAACCGATCACCTCAAGGCTTTTACCGAAGACCCTGCGCTGATGGCCCAGATCACTGCGGTGCATGCGTTGGGCGATATTTGGTCGATGGGCGCGAAGCCGCAAGCTGTGCTGACGAACGTGGTTTTGCCGCGCATGTCCCCCGAATTGCAGGCCCGTTCGATGTCCGAAATTATGGGCGCGGCAGCAGAGGTATTTGCAGATGTCGGCGCCGAGATTGTCGGAGGTCACACCACGCAAGGCCCTGAAATGACAATCGGATTCACAATTACTGGACTTGTCGAGAACGCGATCACTGTGGCCGGCGCGCACGAAGGCGACGCTCTGATCCTGACCCGCCCGTTGGGGACAGGGGTGCTGTTGGCCGCCGAAATGCAGGCCAAGGCCAACGGGCGCGATGTCGCTCAGATGTTGCAAGCAATGGCGCAACCGCAAACCCAAGCCGCTGAGTGCTTGCGCAATGCGCATGCGATGACGGACGTCACGGGCTTTGGTTTGGCGGGACATTTGCTCGCGATCTGCGCGGCCTCGGGCGTCGGCGCTGAAATTGATCTGGGCAGCATTCCGACATACTCTGGTGCGATAAAAATGTCGGAGAGCGGCATAAAATCAACACTTTACGACGAAAACCTAACGTCTTCTCCAATCCTGAATGCGACCGGAGCGAAGGCCGCTCTGTTGCATGACCCCCAGACTGCGGGCGGGTTGTTGGCGGCGGTTCCTTCGGATCAGGCGGAGCGCATTTTGACGGAATTGCGATCCAACAATATACCGGCTGCGCGAATTGGGAGGATCATCGCGGGGCCGGTCCGGCTTGTTTGCTGCTAAGCTTAGCGATTTGGTGCGCAGCATCCTGCAAAGCGGGGGCATCCAACGTCTTCAATGACACCTCCAACAAAGCAGGCCCCGCCCGACGAGAGGAGCGCTGATATCCCGGATCATAGTGGCGCCGAACCAGCGCAGCGGCCAGCGTCGTGAACGCCCCCTCGTGTGCCATTTTCCGCCACTCCGCGACTTGTTCATACCCATGGAACTGCGCCAAAACGCCAAGCTTGTCGTCCAGCGCTGCGGCGTCTTGCAGCAGGTCGGCATAGGTGTCGACAAGGTATGCAGCGCGCGCCTGGAGCGGTGCCGTGATCTGCACATGCTCGGCCCTGATCATCGCCTTCCACAACGACGGAGGCACCATGCGCGCGCCGATCTTGTTGCTTTCTGCTTCGACAAATATCGGGCGTGTCGGGTCCATATCCGCCAGCGCCATGGCCACACGGGATTCAAAGGATTTCTGCGCGGGCTGTCCTTGCGGCCACCCTCCCAAAAGCGAGCCCCGATGCTGCGCCATCTCTTCAAGATCCAGAACCTGCTGCCCTTGCGCGGCCAAATGAGACAGAATGCGGGTCTTGGCCGTGCCGGTCCCGCCATCCAACAGGATCAACCGCAAGGGCAACGGGTCCTCATACATCGCCCGCACCACAAGCCGGCGATAGGATTTATAACCGCCGTCGATCAGCCCAACGCGCCACCCGATCTGCGCCAGGATCGACGCGAACGAGCCTGACCTCTGCCCCCCGCGCCAGCAATAAACCAGCGGTCGCCAGGCCCCGGTCCGATCTGCCAGCGGGCCTTGCAGATGCGCCGCAGCGTTGCGCGCCACCAATGCCGCGCCCATTTTACGCGCCAAAAACGGGTCCTGCTGTACGTAAACGGTGCCGACCTCGGCGCGCTCGGCATCTGACAAAACCGGCAGGGAAATGGCGCCGGGCACGTGATCCTCGGCATATTCAGAGGGGGCGCGCACATCAATGATGTCATCAAAGGGCAGCGTTTTCAGGTCGTTGAGCGAGGCGAGCGTCTGTTTCATACCCTAGTTCTACGGCAGTCCGGGCCTATCGGCCAGAGCGGGCTTGGCGCAACGTCACGTTTAAATTGGCGGTCAAATATTAACTTAGTAAAAAACTCAACTTGACTATTCAGACTTATTTAGTCAGTTATTGCACATGTCCAGCCAACCGTCCCTGCGGCCAGCCCGAAGCTTTTAATGATCAACCTGGGAAGTCCGTTATGAGAAACGCGCACAACACTATGGCCGGACATCCCCCGCGTTCCAGCGGGTCGGCCACCGAAACTCACTCCATCCGCCGCCTGATGACCGAGGCCGGCATGTCCGCTGGCATCTGTCTGGAATGGCTTATCGACCGCTTCGAACGCCCCGAGACCGGACAATGACTGATATGCGACTGAACCGCGACGGCGCGATCGAAATCAACGACGGCCTGCCCGTTCACTATGCCGAGGAACTGACCAAAGGCGGAACGCAGGCTCGTATCATCCTGGGCGACCAGATTTATAGCCTGCGGATCACCCGCGCGGGCAAGCTCATCCTTACCAAGTAACCTCCTCAATCTTATCGAACAGAGAGACACAGAATGAAACGCACCATCCTGGCCACCACGGCCCTGGCAGCCAGCTTCTCCGCCACCAGCGTTTGGGCCGAGGCGCCCGCAGCGTCGGCGGTCCTAAGCAACTATGCCGATATCGCCCAGGCCAAATACGAGGATAGCCTGACCACCGCCAAGGCGCTGCAAACCGCCGTTGCCGCCCTGATCGCGGCCCCGTCGGATGAAACCCTGACAGCTGCGCGCGCTGCCTGGTTGGCCTCGCGCAACCCCTATCAGCAGACCGAGGTGTTCCGGTTCGGCAACGCCATCGTCGACGACTGGGAAGGCAAAGTGAACGCCTGGCCGCTGGACGAAGGTCTGATCGACTATGTGGACGCGTCCTATGGCGGCCCGTCGGACGAAAACGAATACGCCGTTCTGAACGTTATCGCGACGCCGGCATTCACGCTGGGTGGTAAAGAGGTCGACGCTTCGGCCATCACGCCGGGCCTGCTGGAAAACGCTTTGCAAGAGGCGGATGGCGTCGAATCCAACGTCGCAACCGGGTATCACGCGATCGAATTTCTGCTGTGGGGTCAGGATCTGAACGGCACGGGTCCCGGTGCGGGTAACCGTCCGGCCACTGACTTTGCGGCCGGAGACGCGTGCACGGGTGGTCATTGCGACCGCCGTGGTGAATACCTGACGGCTGCAACCGATCTGCTGGTCAGTGACCTGGAATGGATGGCAGCTCAGTGGGCCGCAGGTGGAGACGCCCGCGAAGCCGTTCTGGCCGACGAAACCGCTGGTCTGACCGCGATCCTGACGGGCATGGGCAGCCTGTCCTATGGCGAACAAGCTGGCGAGCGGATGCGTCTGGGCCTGTTGCTGAACGACCCCGAGGAAGAGCATGATTGTTTCTCGGACAACACGCATAACAGCCACTTCTATGATGGTCAGGGCATCCAGAACGTCTATCTGGGCAGCTATACCCGGATTGATGGCACCGTGGTCCATGGCCCCGCGCTGACCGATCTGGTTGCGGCTAAAGACGCCGATCTGGACGCCGAGATGAAGGCAAAGCTCAGCACCACCATGACGGCCCTGGGCGCGCTGAAAGCAGCCGCCGACGGTGGGTTCGCCTATGACCAGATGCTGGAACGCGGCAATGAAAAGGGCGAGGCCCTGATCATGGGCGGTGTGAACGGTCTGATTGATCAGACGCGCAGCATCGAGCGGGTCGTTGTGACCTTGGGTCTGGCGTCGATCGCGGTTGAAGGCTCTGACAGCCTGGACAACCCCGGCTCGGTTTTCGAGTAATGCGCCCGGCTGCCCCCGGCCAACGTGTCTGTCGCACGGCCGGGGGTGGCTTTTCCTTTCCGCAAGCCAACGCCAGCGATTGTCAGCCCCCCATGCCCAGTACCTTCCCCCATAGACGTTCCGTTCTGTTGCAGCGCGCCCTTGCGGGTGCTTTTGTCGTTTTTGCGGCGCTGGCCCCGCCCGGCTTGGCCGCCGACAGCGAGCGGACCGCCGCTGAGACCGCCCGGATTGCCGAGGCGATGCGAATCCTTCCCAACCAGCTGAACCAGTTCGAGGCCAATCCCGGCGGCAAAACAACCGTGCGCGGCGATCTTGGGGCTAAGGCTCTGTCGCTGGTTATTCCCGACCTGCCCGCAGCCGAAAAGCTGGAATTCGCCATGGGGCAGGCGATGTTCGAGAAGCTCTGGGTCTCGTCTCCGTCCTCGACCAAAGCGTCGGATGGGTTGGGGCCACGCTATAATGCGCGCAACTGTGCTGCCTGCCACCCCGGTCATGGTCGCGCCTTGGGCCCCGCGGGGGATGGCCCCCTGCCCGTTGGGCTGGTGTTGCGCTTGTCGGTACCCGGCGGGCCGGAAATGGCCGAGATCGAGGGCTATCTGGCCACCCACAAAGACCCCAGTTTTGGCGGCCAGCTGCAACCCGAAAATATCGCGGGGCTGCGCGCCGAGGGCACTCCGACGGTCCGCTACACTATGCGCTCTGTGACGCTGGGCGATGGTTCTGGCGTGACCTTGCGCGCGCCCATCTATGATACGGGCGCAAAGCTATCGCCCGACACGATGATCAGTCCGCGCCTTGGTCCTTCGCTTCTGGGGATGGGGTTGATCGACGCCATCCGGGCGCAGGACATTCTGGCCCAATCCGACCCTTATGACGCCAATAATGATGGTATCAGCGGCCGTGCCAATATCGTCCTGTCGCAAGAGACTGGCAAACCGATGTTGGGCCGCTATGGATGGAAGGCCGAGACGCCCACTTTGCGCGAACAAGTGGCGGATGCTTTTGCCCATGACATTGGGATCTCGACCACCGTGTTCCCAGATCCCTGGGGCGATTGCACGCCCCTGCAAACCGCCTGCCGCAGCGCACCGCATGGCGATCAGGACGTGCGCGGAACCGAGCTGGACGACATCGGCCTGCACCTGACCACGCATTTTGTCGCCTCGTTGGCTGTGCCCGCACGGACGGCCAAGCCCGAAACCGTTTTGCGCGGCCGTGACCTATTTCTTAGCACCGGATGCGCCACCTGCCACACCCCCGCCTATGTGACCCAGCGGCGCGAAAACGACCCGCGCGGGTTCCAGATGATCTGGCCCTATTCCGATTTCCTGCTGCACGATATGGGCCCTGATCTGGCCGACAATCGTCCCGCCAGCCGCGCCACAGGTTCCGAGTGGCGCACGCCGCCGCTTTGGGG
>JBOEGN010000123.1:0-2120 GCA_050633445.1 Thalassovita sp. | reverse complement strand
GGTCATGACCGTATTTGGATAAGAGTTCGATGTTTTCGACGGGCAAATACAGCCGGGCCTGCTCAGCATATTCCAGCAGCAGGCATTCATGGGCGGCCCCCGCAGCGGTGACCACCTCCAGCCCCAGATACCGTCCGATCCCGTGATCCACATGGACGACCAGATCACCAGCAGACAGGGATTGTGTTTCGGTCAGAAAATTCTCGGCCCGTTTGCGTTTTCCCTGTTTTCGAACCAGACGTTCGCCCAGTACATCCTGTTCAGAAATCACCGTCAGACCGGGTGCTTCAAAGCCGTGCTCCAGCGGCCAGACGGCCAGATGAACCCCGTTTTTACCGACGCTGCGCATGTCATTGATCAGGACAGCGCCCAGCAGACCTTCGTCCTCGAGCAGGCCATCCAGCCGTTCACGCGCGCCCTCGGAATAGGACGCGACGACAACAGGGCCGTTTGCGATTTTAGCATTAACATGGTCGCTGAGAGCACTGAAAAGGTTCACATTTTCCAACTGCCTCTCGGGCGAGAAGTTCCGCCCGATCCGTCCGCCACCATCCACAACACCGGGCCCTGAGGCTTGGGCAAGTGGATGGAATTGAACCACTCGACGATCGGCGATCGCGCCTTCCCAAGCGGTATCATCCAAGTACAGCTGTTCGGGCGGGACGGGTTTATAGATCGTGTCGATCCGTCCTTTCTGAGCCATCGCGATCTTGCGCGTTTCATATTGATCAACGATGCCCTCCCACCGCGACAAACGAGCCGGAGTAACTTGATCGTCCAGCGTCACCGAAGCCTTGGGCAGATAGTCGAACAACACCTCCAGCCGATCATGAAAGAACGGCATCCAATGCTCGACCCCTTGATGCTTGCGGCCCGCGCTGACGGCCTCGTACAAGGGGTCATCCGTGCCCGCCGCCCCAAAGGCGATACGATAATTCTGGCGGAATCGCAGGATCGCTGCCTCGTCCAGAATAACCTCGGAAACGGGGGCCAGTTCGACCAGATCAAGTTTTTCGATGGTGCGCTGGCTGACAGGATCAAAGCGCCGGGCGCCGTCCAGCGTATCGCCAAACAGGTCCAGACGTACCGGGCCAGAATCGCCGGGTGGAAAGATATCAATGATACCGCCGCGAATGGCATAGTCGCCCGGCTCCATCACTGTGGGGGCCTGACTGAACCCCATGCGCACCAGGAAATTTCGCAGCGCCTTTTCGTCGATGCGATGGTCAACGCGGGCGGTATACGCAGCCTCTTTCAACACCTCGCGCGCGGGCACACGCTGCATCGCGGCGCTCAGCGTTGTCAGCAGGACAAAGCGGTCCGGCATCCCGTGCACCATCCCGGCCAAGGTGGCCATCCGCGCGGCGGATATATCGGCATGAGGGCTGACACGGTCGTAGGGCAGACAATCCCATCCGGGGAATTTGATCACCGGCATGTCGGGCGCAAAGAAACGCAAGGCGGCCTCGGTGGCCGCCATTCTCTTGTCATCCCGGGCGATGTGGATCACCGGGCCGCTGGTCTTGTCGACCTCGGCCAGGATCAGCTTAGCATCATAGCCCTCGGGGGCGCCCCCGATCGTGATCCGCGGGTTGTTCGACATGAGTATTTTGCCCCAAGTGCCAGAAATTATTCGGAAGATTGACAGTATAGATCTGGTAAATGCCCCAGATCGTCGTAACGAAGATCGAGATCATCCCGATCACCTGAACCCAGATCCGGTGCCGGGTCAAGCGTTGGCGCAGGGTGGCTCCGCTGGCGTCTTCCTCGCGGATACGGCGGGCTGTGTTCAGGCTTAGGATGCCAACAATCGTCAGGGGGAACAGCAGGCAGAACATGGCCTGCGCCAGTTGCACATCATAGGCAAACCCCAAGCCCCCGAGGATGGTGAAAAAGAAACACCCAAGCCCCAGCAACCACAGCCCAGACACGCCCGAGATATACAGCAACCGATTGACATTGACGCGCACCAGATCTTCGAGATCCAGTTGCGCCTGATTGGGGCCTTCGCGCTGTGCGTGCCGACCTGCCCGAACCACCATGTCATAGGGCACGCCCAACACCCAGTGGCTGGTCGTCGACCACATGACCGCAAGCGCAATCCAGAACCACAGGTTCGA
>JBOEGN010000122.1:0-1062 GCA_050633445.1 Thalassovita sp. | reverse complement strand
GCAGGATGTTGATCCACAGATCCTCGAGCACCAGTTTGCGCCCGTCTAGATCGAACTCCAGATCCTCGGCAAAGGCGGCGACGTGTTTGTCCAGCGCCTCGATCAGGTCGGCAAACACCGGAAAGCGCCAGCCGAGGTCAGTGAGCGAGGCATAGGAGGTGTAGCCGGGATAACCGTTATCCTCGCACCATTGCTGGCCGGCCTCGTCATCCTCGGCGATGGAATAACAAGAGGCCTCCATCTCGTCGGGATCGACCTTGGGGTCGAATTCGGACAGGGCGGCGCGGTACAGGCGGGTGACAAAGAGCGATTCAATCTGTGACATGCCAGCGTTTTACCGCATCAGCCGACCATGCGCGATAGGCTAACCGGCTAAGTTTAAGACAATGTCGTCCGTGGTCAGGGGGCGGGTCGCAGCGACGTCCAGACGCCACGTTGCTTGTACCCCGGTGGTTTCTTGAGTGTAGACCAGCTCGATTGCGTTTCGATAGACATCATCGTCTGGGCCGTGTGGCCCCGTTGTTTCGATCGACATGGTTGGCGTGCCATTATACGACCCGGATTCGTTTGGATTGATAATGAGAATGTCTTCGTCCGGATCAAAGTCGGCAATCCAGGTCGAGTTCGTCGTAAAGAAATCTGGTTCGTGCGAAGAGGAATAATTCCTGTCGAATTGGTGGGTGACTTCAAAGGTGTCGGCGCCTTCGTCGCCCCTGACCCAAAAATGGTAGGTTTCGGGTTCGCCGTCGTTTTCAAGAATAAAA
Organism: Thalassovita sp.; assembly: GCA_050633445.1. Classification (GTDB taxonomy): domain Bacteria; phylum Pseudomonadota; class Alphaproteobacteria; order Rhodobacterales; family Rhodobacteraceae; genus Thalassobius. The sequence goes on along the minus strand of JBOEGN010000122.1, from coordinate 298 downwards.
CCATCGCTGTGATAAGAGAGGTTGGTGATCCGAAACACATCGTCACCAGCCCCGCCCCTGATGGTTTCGTCCATGTCATGCCGGTAGTAGGTGTCGTTAAACACCAAATCGAACGTGTCGTCGCCGTCTTCGCCGTAATAGTCCCCAACCCTTAGGTTATCGGCTTGGATCGTGTCGTTGCCCGGGCCGCCGTAGATCGCGTTGTCCTCGCTGTCAGAGATAAGCAGGTCATCCCCCTCGCCACCGCGCAGGACGAATCGATCGCCAGATCCTTCAAGCGTGTCGTTCCCGTCGCCGC
>JBOEGN010000121.1:8543-8938 GCA_050633445.1 Thalassovita sp. | reverse complement strand
TGCGCCAGCACCAGTTTGAAAAGGTCGAGATGGTCTCGATCACCCACCCGGACAAATCCGCTGATGAACATGACCGCATGACCCGCTGCGCCGAAGGTATCCTGGAAAAACTGGGCCTGCCCTACCGCACCGTGGTGCTGTGCACTGGGGACATGGGCTTTGGCGCTACGAAAACTCACGATATCGAGGTTTGGCTGCCCGGTCAGAACTCTTATCGCGAGATCAGCTCGGTCTCGGTCTGCGGGGATTTTCAAGCGCGTCGGATGACTGCACGGTTCAAGCCCACCGAAGGCGGAAAACCGCAATTCGTGCACACTTTGAACGGATCAGGCCTTGCCGTTGGCCGTGCTCTTATCGCGGTGCTGGAAAACGGGCAGAACGAAGACGGGTCCGTA
>JBOEGN010000121.1:0-8359 GCA_050633445.1 Thalassovita sp. | reverse complement strand
CGCAGAGGGGCAGCGCCCCTCCCCTAACCACAAAGACAACCCCTAACGCCCTTTGGGTGTTTTGTTCAGATGCTTACGCAGCGCGCCAGAATTTTTCTCGCGCTTACCTTTATAGGGGTTTTTGTTCCCCTGCCCACGCATTGTCAGGCGGATCGGCGTACCGGGCATATCGAAATCCTCGCGCAGACCATTAACCAGATAGCGAGAATAGCTTTCGGGCATTTTGTCGGGCAGCGAACACATCACCACAAAGCCCGGAGGACGCGTTTTTGCCTGTGTCATATAGCGCAGTTTGATACGACGACCGGCGGGTGCGGGCGGCGGGTGTTGTTCGACCATGCCCGTCAGCCAGCGGTTCAGCTGGGCAGTGGGCACGCGACGGTTCCAGGTTTCGTAGGCGCGTTCGATCGCCTCGCGCAGACGCTCCAAACCACGTCCGGTTTTGGCGGAAACCGTGATCAACGGAGCGCCGCGTAGCTGCGGCAAAAGCCGTTCAAAGCTTTCCTTCAGATCGCGCAGCTTTTCCTGTTTTTCGTCCTCGACATCCCACTTGTTCACCGCGACCACGACCGCGCGGCCTTCGCGCTCGGCAAGGTCAGCAATGCGCAGGTCTTGCTGTTCAAACGGGATGGCAGCGTCTAGCAAAATCACCACAACTTCGGCAAATTTCACCGCGCGCAGCCCATCAGAGACCGAGAGTTTCTCTAGCTTTTCCTGAACCTTAGCGCGTTTGCGCATCCCGGCAGTATCCCACATCCGAACAGGCAGCCCGCTCCAGTCCATGGTCAACGAGATCGCATCGCGGGTGATCCCAGCCTCGGGGCCGGTCAGCAGGCGGTCTTCGCCCAGAATCTTGTTGATCAGCGTGGATTTACCGGCATTCGGACGCCCGATCACGGCCACTTGCAGGGGCTTTTCACGGGTCGGCACGGGGATTTCATAGGCCTCTTCGTCTTCGTCATCCTCGTGCAGAGTGACGTTCACGACAGGTCGGTATTCCTCGGCCGCTTTCTCGTGCTCATCGACCAGCGGCATCAGTTCAGTCAACAGCTCGCTCAGGCCTTCGCCGTGTTCACCGGACATGCGCAGCGGTTCGCCCAGACCCAGGGCGTAGGCCTCGATCACACCCGCATCGGCGGCACGGCCTTCGGCCTTGTTAGCGGCCAGAATCACGTGTTTCGAGCGTTTACGCAGGATTTCAGCAAACATTTCGTCGGTAGGGGTCACACCAACCCGCGCGTCCAGCATGAACAGGCACGCATCGGCCATGTCCACAGCGCGTTCCGTCAGGCGACGCATCCGGCCCTGCAGGCTGTCATCTGTGGCCTCTTCAAGGCCCGCAGTGTCGATCACGGTAAAGCGCAGATCGGCCAGGCGCGCCTCGCCCTCGCGCAAATCACGAGTCACACCGGGTTGGTCATCGACCAGCGCAAGACGCTTGCCGACCAGGCGATTGAACAGAGTGGACTTGCCCACATTCGGGCGGCCCACGATGGCTAGGGTGAAACTCATGTCTCAGGCTCCAAAACGGATCAAGAGGCCCTGTTACACCAATCTCGCGTCAACGGAAAGCGTGCAATTCGCCCTTGGAAGACACCACATACAGGGTCCGTCCGGCAACCACGGCGCTGGTGGTTGCACCATCTGGAACTTCGACCGCATAGACCTGATTGCCGTCCTTGGGATCAAAGAACCGCATTTGCCCGTCATTGGAGGCAACGATCACACGACCACCGGCCACAACCGGACCGTAATTGGCGTAAATTTCCGAGGCTTTGCGCTGCGTGAACTTCACGTAGTTCGGCAATTGCACCGCCCAGACCCGGCTGCCGTCACGGGCACTTAGGCGCATCAGCTGGTTTTCCAGATTGATCGCAAAGACCGAGCCGCCCACGGGCCACATCGCACCAATGGCACCTTCGCGTGCGGTCCATTTCCGCTCGCCCGTGTCCAGATCCAACGCGACCATGCGGCCTGCATTCGAGCCGACATAAACGGTTTTACCGTCAATCACAGGCTCGCCCGTGATGTCATTCAGGCGGGTCAACGCGCGATCCCGCTGGCTGCCTGCCAATTGCGAGACCCAGTGACGCATACCGCCCTTGCGGAACGCGGCCTGCACCTCGCCATCACCATAACCGTAGATCACGAATTTGTTGTTCACAGCCGGGGCCGGCGCGCCCAGCACATTTCCGGTATTGGGCAAAGCGGTCAGTTGCCAGCGTACACGGCCGCTGTCAGCCTCGATTGCCCAGCCGGTGTCGTCGCCGCTGGTGACATAGACCAGCCCCTTATAATAGGTCGGCGCGCCCGAGCCGCTGGCCAGCAAGTTTTGTTGCCACAGCACCGTGCCATTGGCCGGGTCCAGCGCGGTCAGCGTGCCAAAGCCCGAGGTCACGAACAGCTTGCCGTCCCCAAAGGCCAGGCCTCCACCCGTTGCCTCCTCCGCACTATCGCGCGGCGGGGTCAGATCAGCGCTCCAGACGGGGGCACCTTCGGTCGAGGTTGCGGCCACGGTTGCCTGGGCATCCAAGGTAAAGACACGGCCACCAGCCACGACGGGATCAGCCACGATGCGATTACGCTTGCTATCGCCTGCCCCGATCGGTGCGCTCCAGACCAAGGTCGGTGCAGCACCCAAGGCGGGATGTTTGGTGCGATACGCGGGCGATCCGACACCATGCGTCCAGTCAGCATTTGCCTTCTGCGCGGGCAGACGGATCGACACGGACTGATTTTCGGCCACAGCGGATGCCGGGGGCGTGCCCGAGCTGAGAACTGAATAGATGCTCTCGCGCTTGCCGAGCAGAATCTCTTCTTTTTCGGCGCAACCGGCCAAAACGGCCAATCCCGCAATACCGAGGAATAGAACACTTGTCTTCACGGGGCCTGCCCTCACTTTTCTTCCTTGGCGTCGGTGCACTGCAAAAACCACAGCGACTGGCGCAACGGCCTTAGTTGCTTGCCTGCTGCGCCGGATCCACCTGACCACCCAGCGCCACAATCAACTGAGACGCGCGACGACGCAAGTCCTGCGTGACCTCGGCATCGGCAAGGATACGCTGGAGCCGCTCGATCGCGGCCTCGGTCTGACCGGCGTCAATATCCATCAGGGCCAGTTGTTCTTCGGCTGCCAGTCGCAACGAGGCGACGGTCTGCGCGATCCCTTCCAGACGGGTCCGGCGTTCCTGGGCGCTTAGCGTGTCCCCCTGGATCAACAACGATTTGAACGAGGCCGTCTGACGATAAATCTGCGGCACGTCCCCGTTCGAGGCAACGCCGTCCATCAGCGCCAATGCGCCCGCAGCATCGCCCGCTTCGGCCAGTTCCGTGGCACGCAGCATGGCCAGAACAGCCTGACCTGCGGGATCATCAGCCTGAACCCCCTGCAACGCAGCGGCACGTCCGGCGGCGTCATCAGCCTCAAGCGCGGCGACGATATCATCCCCCAGCGCCTGAGCGGCAGCCACGGTTTGCGCCTTGCGCCATTCATTATAGGCCGCGCCCCCGACAATCAGCACAACGACCACAACGGCGATCCAGCCGTATTTCTTCATCATCGCGAACAAACGATCGCGGCGCACTTCTTCGGTGACTTCTTCAATGAAACTGTCGGTATCGCTCACGCGCAGGCCCTTTCGATGAATTTGCCCTCTCTTACCGCGTCCCCCCGCGACTGCCAAGGCCTGCGACGTCCTGCGGGCTGTGCGGCGGGCATTCTGCATCTGCACACTTGCGTGAAGGGGATTAACATTCTAAACTGAACTAAACGGTTCAGACATATTCGCTGGACCGATTTATTGCATTCGGGACCCGGACTTCTATCTACGGACAATACCCTCCCGAGTCTTTGCGCGCGAAAAGGACATTTACACCGATGCGACCCATTCCGGTTCTCACCGCCATTCTGGTGACCGCTTTCCTGTACATTCTCGTGATGGAGCGGGATGCCCTAACGGCCTTTGCCCTGTCAGGCGATACCGAAGAGGCCATGGAGGTGGCCAATTCCCAGCCCGAGGCTCAGGATCCAACCGCCAAAGCCAAAACTGAAAAATTGCCGCCCATCGGTGTTGTGGCCTTGCGCTCCGAGGCGCAAACCATTGACAGCGCTGTGATTTTACGTGGCGAGACCCAGGCCCTGCGGCAAGTGACCGTGCGCGCCGAGACAAGCTCGACCGTGATTTCCACGCCGTTGCGTCGCGGTGCTTATGTCGAAGAAGGCCAGGAATTGTGCCGCCTTGATCCCGGTACCCGCCCTGCTGCGGTGGCCGAAGCAAAGGCTGCACTGTCCAATGCCAGGGCCTCGGGTCCGGCAGCACAGGCGTCGTTGCTTGAGAAGCAAGCCCGCCTGAAAGAGGCCGAAATCAACTATAATGTCGCGTCAAAACTGAACGATTCCGGCTATGCCGCAGAAACGCGCCTGGCCTCGGCCGAGGCGTCGGTCAAGGCGGCTGAAGCCGGTGTCGAATCTGCGCGTTCGGGTCTGGAATCAGCCCAGGCCGGTGTTGAATCGGCCCAGGCCGCCGTCGCGATGGCAGAAAAAGAGATGCAGCGCCTGATAATTTCCGCCCCGTTCTCGGGTCTTTTGGAAACCGACAGCGCCGAGCTGGGGAGCCTGCTGAGTGCCGGCGCGACCTGCGCCACCGTGATCCAACTGGACCCGATCAAGCTGGTCGGCTACGTCCCGGAAACCGAGGTGGACCGTGTCACCATGGGTGCCCTGGCCGGTGCCCGTCTGGCCAATGGCGCCGAGTTGCGCGGCACCGTCAGTTTCCTGTCCCGCTCGGCTGATCCGCAAACCCGGACCTTCCGCGTGGATATCGACGTGCCGAACCCGGACCTGAAAATCCGGGACGGCCAAACCGCCGAGATTCTGATCGCCGCCGCCGGGGCCACGGCCCATCTGCTGCCGCAATCCTCTCTGACGCTCAATGACGAGGGCGCCTTGGGTGTCCGCCTGGTCGGTGACGGCAACATCGTCGACTTTGCCCCTGTGACCATGATCCGCGACACGATCAAGGGCGTCTGGGTGACCGGGTTGGGGACCTCTGCTGACGTGATCATCGTCGGGCAGGAATACGTGACCAAGGGCGTCGAAGTCACGCCGACCTTCCAGGAGGCAAAATAATGACTGGTATGGTCGATTGGGCCGCCTCGCGCGCCCGTATGATCATGGCGTTCATCCTGCTGTCTTTGGCGGCAGGGTCCTACGCCTATTTCGGCCTGCCCAAAGAGGGCGAGCCGGATATCGACATCCCTGCCCTGTTCGTTTCGGTGCAGTTCCCCGGCATCTCAGCCGAGGATTCCGAAACGCTGCTGGTCAAACCGATGGAGACAGAGCTGTCCGATCTGGACGGGCTGAAATCCATTTCCTCGACCGCTGCTGAAAACTATGCCGGTGTGGCGCTGGAATTTGAATTCGGCTGGGACAAGGCCAAGGTTCTGGCCGAGGTGCGCGACGCGATGGGCACCGCCGAGGGCTTCTTTCCTGAAGGGGTCGAGAAATATTCGATTAACGAGATCAACTTCTCGGAATTTCCGATCATCATCGTGAACCTGACCGGGGACGTGCCCGAACGCACCATGACCAAGATCGCCAAAGACCTGCAAGAAAAGGTCGAAGGCTTGGACGCGGTGCTGGAGGCCGGGATCGCCGGGTCGCGTGATGAAATGGTCGAAGTGGTGATCGACCCGCTGCGGTTGGAATCCTATAACGTCACCGCGGGCGAGCTGATCACCGTTGTTCAGAACAACAACTTGCTGGTAGCTGCTGGCGAGGTGGAAACCGATCAGGGCACTTTTGCCGTGAAAATCCCCTCGTCCTTCAGCGAGGCGCGCGACATCTATTCCTTGCCCGTCAAGATCAATGGCCAGCGCGTCGTGACCTTGGGCGATCTGGCCGAGATCCGTCTGACCTTTGAAGACCGCGCTGGTGTGGCGCGTTTCAACGGCGAACCGACCGTGGCGCTGCAAGTGGTCAAGCGCAAGGGTTTCAACCTGCTGGACACCACCGAGGAGGTCCGCCAGGTCATCGAAGACGTCCATAGCGAATGGCCCGATGACCTAAAGGCCGCCGTGCGCGTGGGCACCTCGAACGATCAAAGCCGCGTCGTGGGGTCGATGGTCAGCCAGCTGGAAGGCTCGGTTCTGACGGCCATCGCGCTGGTGATGATCGTGGTTCTGTCCTCGCTTGGCAGCCGCGCCGCGCTGCTGGTTGGGTTCGCAATTCCCACCTCGTTCCTGCTGTGTTTCGTGCTGCTGGCGATGATGGGTATCACAATTTCCAACATCGTTATGTTCGGCCTGATCCTGGCCGTGGGGATGCTGGTGGATGGTGCCATCGTGGTCGTGGAATATGCCGATAAGCGCATCAAAGAGGGCGTCGGCCCCATGCATGCCTATGTGGAGGCCGCCAAACGCATGTTCTGGCCGATTGTGTCGTCCACTGCGACGACGCTCTGTGCCTTTTTGCCCATGCTGTTCTGGCCCGGTGTTCCGGGCGAGTTCATGGGGATGCTGCCGGTCACGCTGATCTTTGTTCTGTCCGCCTCGTTGGTGGTGGCGCTGATCTATCTGCCCGTCATGGGCGGTGTGTCCGGTCGTCTAAGCCGCCGGTTCGAGTTCGGCTCGGCCTTTTTGACCCGCAATTTCCCCTGGTGGGTCCGCGCGGTGCTGGTTCCGATCAGCTGGATGGGCATGTTTATCGGCGCGATGCAGGTGCTGAACCCGGTCTATCTGTCGCCCGGACTGGCTGACAAACCCGGCTTGGCGCTGGCCATCGGGACGGTCCTGTTCTTCTTCTCGGCCTTCGCGGCCTCGGTTACGCTAGGCGCGGCCAAAATCACATGGAAACGTCGCCGGCGCATCAAAGCTGGCCATAAACGCACCCCGTTTGGCATTTTCATCAAGTTCATCGCGGGCAACCCGGTGATGCCGCTGGTCGCCGTGGCCGCAGTGATCGGCTTTGTTGGCATGACCTTCATGACCTTCACGCAGAACAACAATGGTGTGGAATTCTTTGTGGATTCCGAACCCGAACAGGCCATTGTCTATGTCCGTGCGCGCGGCAACCTGTCTGTGCATGAAAAAGACGAACTGGTCCGCCAGGTCGAAACCCGTGTTCTGGCGCATCCGGGTGTTCTGAACGCCTTTGCCTTCTCGGGCGAAGGTGGGCTGAACAACAACACCGGCGGCGCGCAGCCCCCCAAGGATACGATCGGCCAAGTGCAGTTGGAGACTATCCCGTGGGAGGAACGCTCGAACCGTCCTGATCTGGATGGCGATGTCGTCATCGACGAGCTGACCGCCGAGCTGGAGCAAATCCCCGGCATCAAGATCGAGATCCTGGCTCAGGCACGTGGTCCCGCAAGCGGCAAACCCGTGCATCTGCGTCTGAAAGGCGACAACTGGGACGACCTGCTGACAGCCACGCGTCTGGCCCGTGCCCAGTTCGATCAGACCGAAGGTCTGGAGCTGATCGAGGACACGCTGCCCCTGCCCGGCATCGACTGGCAGATCGACGTGAACACCGAAAAGGCCGGTCTCTATGGCGCTGACGTGGCCACGGTGGGTGCGATGGTGCAGCTGGTCACGCGGGGCATCCTGCTGGACACGATGCGCGTCGAAAGCAGCGACGAGGAGATCGAAATCCGCGTCCGCCTACCGCAGGAATACCGCCTGCTGTCCACGCTGGACACGTTGAAAGTCCGCACAAAGGACGGTCTTGTTCCACTGGCCAACTTCGTCAGCCGGACCCCCGTGCCCAAACTGGCGCAGATCAGTCGCGTTGATCAGAAACGCTATTTCGACGTCAAAGCCGCGATCACCGATGGTCTGACCAAAACCGATATAAACGAGGACGGCTCGACCCACGACGTGCCGATCACCGCCAATGAACGGATCGAAACGCTGACAACCTGGCTGGACACCAAACCTCTGCCCGAGGGGGTCGAGTGGGAGTGGACCGGCGATCAAGAAGATCAGGCGGAATCGCAGGCCTTCCTGTCCAGCGCCTTTGCTGCGGCGTTGGCGCTGATGTTCGTCATCCTGCTGGCGCAGTTCAACAGCTTCTACAACTCGGTTCTGGTGCTGTTGGCGGTCATTCTGTCCACCACCGGCGTGCTGATCGGGATGCTGGTGATGGATCAGGCGTTCTCGGTTATCATGACGGGAACGGGGATCGTGGCGCTGGCGGGGATCGTGGTGAACAACAACATTGTTCTGATCGACACCTACCAGGAATATTCCGCCTATATGCCCCGGATCGAGGCCATCGTGCGCACCGCCGAGGAACGTATCCGCCCGGTGCTGCTGACCACCATCACCACGATGGCCGGTCTGGCCCCGATGATGTTCGGCC
>JBOEGN010000120.1:234-3293 GCA_050633445.1 Thalassovita sp. | reverse complement strand
ATCTCCGAAAACCCACCCTGCCTGCCGAGTATGATGTGCAGCGTCTCGAACGGCTCATCGACGATCTGCTTCGACTGCATGTTGCGGGACATGGACGGCATGGAAAGACATCCCTGCCCGCCATGCTTGGGGCGCCTTGTTTCACGTTCAATGGCGAGCCGACGTCGATTTCGCGCTTGCCGCAGCGGGTCCGCTACGAATTGTTCCGCCAGTTTGCCGATGGAATGACGCACCTCCAAAAACGTTCCGTGCATCCTGCAATTGATCTCTGGACCCGCATTGCACTGGCTGCGCCCAAGCATTCCGACCTGGTGGCGTCATTGAGTGCAGAGATCACGTCACAGATAACACCGCGAGCAAAGACGCGCTCCAGACATCCTGATTTGGCGGACTTACAACAGGTCATCGTTCGCCTTCATTCAAACCGCCGCACATCATTGGCAACGGCTATGCCTGCGAATTGATGACCCCTGCATCCTCCAACTGCTCCCGATCGGGCAGGTCCTGCAGCGACTCCAGATCGAACGCGACCAGGAACTGCTCCGTCGTCACATAGGTGTAGGGTGCCCCGCGCCGCGGCGACCGTGGCCCGCTGCCGATCAAGCCGCGCGCATGCAGCCGACCGATCAAATCCCGGCTGATCTCCTTGCCGAAGATGTCTTTCAGGCCGTCCCGTGTGATCGGCTGGTGGTAGGCGATGGCGGCCAGGACCGCGACATCGTACTCGCGCAGATCGAGTGTCTGTTCGCCGACATCGGCCGCGGTCCGGATCGCCGGGGCGTAGGCGGGCCTCGTCCTCAGCATCCAACCGTCGGCGACCTGTGTCACTTCGAATGATCGGCCGTCAAGGTCAGCGGCCAGGTCCTTGATCAGAAGCTCAACCGAAGCTCCTTGTCCTACCACCCGAGCCAGGTCCTCGCGCGGCACCGGCGATGCGCTGGCGAAGAGAACGGCTTCAATCCGCCGCATCCATTCGCGCCAGCGCAATTCGGCTGGCAGATCGTTCAGTTCCCGATCGAGGTCGGTTTCGGCGTGATCCTTCGCCATCGCTCAGATCCCGTAGAGCCGGAACGTGTCGCGGCCGGTCAGCTCGCGCACCGCGCCGAGATCGACCAACCGGTCACAGAGCCGCCGTGCGGACCGGTCCGGTAGTGGCAGAGCCGCAGGCGCGACGGCATCTTGGGTCAGGAACATCGCGACGGCGGCCTCCGCGCCTTTGGCGCGCAGCTTCGGCGCGACCGCTTTGAGATGCGCTGCCCGACGCGCGAGGTCAGTTGAGAGACGCACGACCTCGACCGCCGATGAGACGAGCGCACGATGACAAGCCGAGCGTAGGTCTTCGCCTCGCTTGCGCATGTCGGCCCGTTTCAGGCCTGCGGCCAGAAGCGGCACGACATGATCCCAACCAAGCGCCTGAGCGAGGGTCGCGTCAGCAAGGACGAGCGCGGGCACCTCGGCACGGGGGGCATCGTTTAGTACCGTCTCCAGCACCATTGCCGCGCGACTGACCGGTGCCCCCTGCCCGGCATCGAGCCAACGCGCGATCTGATCACCCTGAAGTTCAGGCAGCGCCCGGACCAGAGCCTGCACGGTCACCGGCCTTTCCGCGGCGCGACGCCACGCCAGACAGGTTTCGCCTGCCGGGCCGGGCAGGTCGCCGGGGCGCAGCAGATGGACCACGTCGCGCAGCTCCCTTGCCCGCTCCGGCCGGCCCGAAAACGCGACACAAGCCTCCGCTGCGCGCAACGACAGCCGATCCCGTAACAAGGCTTGGGGGACCGCCTCTCGCCCCAACACAAGATGCAGGTGGCTCAGTGCTGCGCCCGACAAAAACGCCACATCTTCAAGGGTTTCGGCGCGTGCCGAGGTGACCCAGGGCGGCATCCGGGGTAAGCTATCAGGGTCGCTGTCGAAGGTTGAGCGGGCATATGTCATGCCACAACACTATCTTGCGGCGGCGCTTTTGACTACCATATAGTGTAGAAACCGCCCCTTTTTGCCGAGCCTTTATATGTCCAATAACCTTGCGTTATCGGACATAGTAATGATATGCTTAAAAACATGAGCAGTCTCACGAATAACGGCACCAAAATCGAGGGTTCCGGCGGGTCCGAAGCTGAGATTTCGAGTTCAGCGCCCCACGGCGCGCCAGATAATGATGAGCGCGACGAGAGAACCACTCGGGACGGAGCCTCAATCGCTCTGCCCGCCCATGTGGCCGGCTCCGGCACGCTCGACCGGCTGATCGATACCGCCCGGGACTACGCCGAGGCCTCGACGGCTGGGAACACGAACAAGGCCTACGCCGCCGACTGGAAACACTTCACCCGCTGGTGCCGACTTAAGGGGACAGATCCCCTGCCTCCCTCGCCCGAGATGATTGGACTTTATGTGGCTAATTTGGCTGCACCAGCCGGGAAGGCCCCTGCCCTTTCGGTCTCCACGATCGAGCGTCGTCTCTCCGGACTTGCCTGGAACTACAGGCAGCGCGGGCTCACTCTTGATCGTAAGGACCGGCACATCGCTACCGTTCTGGCCGGGATCAAACGCAAGCATGCGCGCCCGCCGGTCCAGAAGGAAGCGATCCTGCCTGAGGACATCCAGGCAATGGTGGCGACCCTTCCCTACGATCTCCGCGGGCTCCGAGACCGGGCGATCCTGCTCTTGGGCTATGCAGGTGGCCTGCGCCGTTCGGAGGTGGTCTGCTTCGATGTGCACAAGGACGATACACCGGACTCCTGCGGCTGGGTCGAGGTCTTTGACGGCGGCGCCCTGCTCACCCTCAATGCCAAGACCGGCTGGCGCGAGGTCGAGGTCGGGCGTGGCTCAAGCGACCAGACCTGCCCCGTCCACGCTCTGGAGCAATGGCTACACTTTGCCAAGATCGACTATGGCCCGGTCTTCGTGCGCACCTCACGGGACGGCAAACGTGCCCTCGAGACCCGCCTCTCCGATAAGCACGTCGCCCGGCTGATCAAGGCGACCGTTCTGAAGAGTGGCGTCAGATCTGATCTGCCAGAGGCAAAACGGCTGGCAATGTTCTCCGGCCATTCCTTACG
>JBOEGN010000120.1:0-177 GCA_050633445.1 Thalassovita sp. | reverse complement strand
CGGCCGAGATGACCCGGCGCTACCAGCGCAGGCGCGACAGGTTCCGGGTGAACCTGACCAAAGCTGCAGGGCTGTGAAGCTCAGGAATCTTGACGCGTTGGTGAAGCGCTAAGGTGAAATTCCGGCGCTTCTGTTTCAGCTTACTGCTTCAATTGAAATCGGGAACTAAACGCGACA
>JBOEGN010000119.1:1682-2587 GCA_050633445.1 Thalassovita sp. | reverse complement strand
CCGCGCCGAGGCGACCCAGCGCACCGGGCGGGCTGGTCGTGTGGCTGAAGGCACCTGTTACCGACTTTGGACTAAGGGAGAAGAGGGCGCTTTGCTGGCCTACCCCCCTGCCGAGATCGAGGCCGCCGATCTGGCCGGACTGGCGTTGGAGCTGGCAGTCTGGGGCGCTGATCCAACGGAATTGCCGCTGCTGACGCCCCCCAATCCGGGTGTCTACGCCGAGGCGCAAGCGCTGCTGACCATGCTGGGTGCGCTGGACGCCAAGGCGCGTATCACAGCGCATGGCAAAGCACTGGCGAAACTGCCGTTGCATCCGCGGCTGGCTCATATGCTGACTGTCGCGGGGCCGCAGGCTGCGATGCTGGCCGCTCTGTTGGGGGACCGGGACCCTTTGCCCTTTTCCGCACCCGTGGACCTGTCGCTGCGGCTAGAGGCCCTGAGCAACCCGCGCCGCTATGCCGAAACACGCCCCCACCCTGCCAATCGCGGTGCCATCGAACGCATCCGAACCGAGGCAAAACGCCTGCGCACTCGTACGGGCGGCGGCGGCAGCACCCCGTTGAGTCCCGCAGAAATGGCCGCGCTGGCCTATCCAGATCGTGTCGGCTTGCGCCGCAAAGGGGACACGCCGCGCTTTGTTCTGTCCGGCGGCAAAGGCGCCATTCTGGACGATCATGACCCGCTGGCGGGCACCCGCTTGATCGTGGTCACCGACACCGATGGCAACCCGCGTGAGGCTAAGATCCGCCAGGCCACTCAGATCACCGAAAGCGAGCTGCGCGGAGTGTTCAAAGACCAGATCCACTGGCGCGACATTTGTGAATGGTCCAAACGTGACCGCCGCGTCGTCGCCCGCAAACGCGAGATGCTGGGGGCCGTGACCCTGGATGATCGCATCTGGAAGG
>JBOEGN010000119.1:873-1669 GCA_050633445.1 Thalassovita sp. | reverse complement strand
TTGGGGATCGTGCTCTCGGACGCGGCAAAACGCTTTGTGGCGCGGGTGATGCTGGTGCGCGAGGCCGGGCATGATCTGCCGGACGTGTCGCCGGATGCGCTGATGGACACGATCGAGGACTGGCTTCTGCCGCATCTAAGCGGCGTGAAAACTGCGGAAGAGTGGAAGAAATTCGATTTACTGCCTGCCCTGCGCGCGATGCTGGACTGGAACCAGATGCAAGCGCTGGATCAGGCGGCTCCGGCGCATTTCACCACGCCTTTGGGCCGCAAAATCCCAATTGATTATGGCAGTGAAACCCCCGAAATCAGCCTGCGCCTGCAAGAGATGTTCGGACAAACGACACATCCGACGGTGGGGCGCCAGCCTCTGCGCGTGACTTTGTTGTCGCCGGCCCGACGGCCTGTGCAGACGACGATGGACCTGCCGGGGTTCTGGACCAGCTCTTATGCCGATGTGCGCAAGGATATGCGCGGCCAATATCCCAAACATCCCTGGCCCGAAGACCCGACCCAAGCCGACCCCACTTTGCGGGCGAAACGCCGAAAAAACTGAAAAAATGCGCCTGAGCGCGTATCTTTTTGCAATTCTGTAACAAAACGTATATACAAAACTGCCAACGAAAACGAGCGACCGAGCAGGCACCTGATGAACGACGGTATAAAAAAGGCATGGTCCGATATGGTCCAGCCCCTGATCTCACGACCGCGCCTGTTGCAGGTCGCGGCCCTGTGCGTGAAGGGCAAGGGCTCGGATTTGCGCGTTCTGATGATCACCTCGCGCGGGACGGGCCGCT
>JBOEGN010000119.1:238-803 GCA_050633445.1 Thalassovita sp. | reverse complement strand
AAGCCTGGGAAGAGGCCGGTGTCAAAGTGGGCCGCGTCAATGCCCGCTCTGTCGGCAGCTACACCTATGACAAGGTTCTGGACAGCGGCGCCCCCGCCCCGGTCGAAGCTCAGGTCTATATGGTTGAAGTCGAGAAGCTGGTCGAGGATTTCCCCGAGGTCCATCAGCGCCGCAGAAAGTGGATGAAGCCAAAACGCGCGGCCGAACTGGTGGACGAACCGGGCCTCAAGGCGCTCCTGCTGAGTTTGTAACACTTTTACGAAAGTTTTGTGACAATCCCCTTGCTTCAAGCGGGCGGCCATTCTAGGGCCGTTCCGAATACTTGAGGGGGACATCATGCCATCATCACCCAAAAACGACCAGTGGAGCACACTGGACAAGGATCTGGGACGGATTTCCCAGATCGAATACGCCACGTCTTATGTGTCGCGCCCGCTGGTCGCCCCCGGCATTGCGCTGGTCTTTATCGTGGTGGCGGGCTTGGCAGCCGCTGTGCTGTTCGGACAATCGCCGGTCAATCTGGTCGTGGTCGCCGCTGCCGCATTTGGGGCCTATATGGCGATCA
>JBOEGN010000119.1:0-162 GCA_050633445.1 Thalassovita sp. | reverse complement strand
CCATGGGTGGCGCCATCGTGATCGCGGCCCTGTTCGAAAGCGCGGGCGCTTTGCTGGCAGGGGGTGACGTTGTTTCGACCATCTCTAAGGGGATCATCGACCCGTCAGGCATGGCAACCGCCGAGGTTTTCATCTGGGCGATGATGGCCGCGCTGATCAGCT
>JBOEGN010000118.1:0-1117 GCA_050633445.1 Thalassovita sp. | reverse complement strand
TATGTTCGTCCGACAGCTCCAGTTCGCGCTCGGACGCCATCATGCCGTGGCTTTCGACGCCGCGGATGTTGCCGACGCTCAGCGTCACATCAATTCCGGGGACATAATCGCCGGGTTTGCACAGGACGACGGTGATGCCTTCACGCGCGTTGGGGGCGCCGCAGACGATCTGCTTTTCGCCGTCATCCGTGTCCACCTTGCAGACGCGCAGACGGTCGGCATCGGGGTGCTGTTCGGCATGAGTGACCTTGGCCAGCGTGAAATTTTCCAGCTTCGAGGCCGGGTCGATGACCTCTTCGACCTCAAGACCCAGATCGGTCAGGGCGTACAGGATTTCATCAAGGCTCGCCTCGGTGTCGAGGTGCTCTTTCAGCCAGGAGAGGGTGAATTTCATGTCTTTTTACCTTTTTCCAAGCGGATCAGAGGGTGGAGTATCTCCTCCAATTCCCCAATAGCTTCAGAAATCTTCCGATTATTTGCTTCTTCAGGATCAACCGAAAAAAAATTGCCATGCAACTCTAGATGTTCGGTTTTGTCTTTCCGATCCACAGCCATCGAAATCTTCTCAAGGATCAATTTCAGTTCGAATTTGACTTTCGTGAGTTTATTGATTGAGGGCTGCACACCGAGATCACCACAAAGCGCCTTGATTAGCGAGGCAGACCGATACAGCTCTATGGCTGATATTTTTTTGAGTTCATTGAGCCGACCGTTGTAAGTTAGATCACCCGATGCAGGGGGGCCGATGCGCGCGGCCGTCAACTTTGTTGCGAAGTTATTTGCTTGGGACAGTAAGTCAACTGCAGCATCGGCAATCCGATTTGCTCTTGCCTGTTTTCGCCAAGCATAGAGAGCAAGAATTGCCGCTACTGCGGCAATGATTGTAGCGATATCTGCCACCCAAGCGGCAGAGCGCAACCACGAGAAATCGCGGCACAGGTTACCACATGCCGTGATTGTCTCGTGTGTACTCACCGCGACAGGCCCCCGTGCAGGGTGGGCTGATCCAGCGAGGCAAAGCCGTAATGGCGCAGCCAGCGCAGGTCGCTGTCAAAGAAGGCGCGCAGGTCGGGGATGCCGTATTTCAGCATGGCGATCCGGTCGATGCCCATGCCAA
>JBOEGN010000117.1:0-10927 GCA_050633445.1 Thalassovita sp. | reverse complement strand
TGATCTTGATCCGCGCCTTGTACTTGTTATCGCGACGTCCCAGCAGGTTATAGACTTGGACGATGCTTTCCAGGTAAGGCAGCAGGTCAGCTTTGGGCAGGAAGTCGTTGATAACTTTGCCAATCACCGGAGTACGGCCCAGGCCGCCACCCACGAAGATGCGATAGCCGGTCTGACCGTTTTCTTCGACGATCTGCACGCCGATGTCATGCGAGCGCAGCACCGCGCGGTCGTTCTCGGACCCGATGACGGCGATCTTGAACTTGCGCGGCAGGAACTGGAATTCCGGGTGATCGGTGGACCACTGGCGGATCAGCTCGGCCACGGGGCGGGGATCGGAAACTTCGTCCGCTGCCGCGCCTGCGAAATGGTCCGAGGTCACGTTGCGGATCGTGTTCCCCGAGGTTTGCAGCGCGTGCATGTTGACCTCGGCCAGCGCGTCCAGAATGTCCGGCACGTCGGGCAGTTTGGGCCAGTTATACTGGATATTCTGACGGGTGGTGAAGTGGCCATAGCCCTTGTCAAACTTATCCGCGATGAACGCCAGCTGACGCATTTGCGCGCCATTCAGGGTGCCATAGGGGATCGCGACACGCAGCATATAGGCGTGCAATTGCAGGTACAGCCCGTTCATCAGGCGCAGGGGGCGGAATTCTTCCTCGGTCAGGTTGCCGGCGATGCGGCGTTCCACCTGTTTGCGGAACTGGGCGTTGCGCGAGGCCAGAAAGGCGTGGTCGAAATCAGAATAGCTGTACATCAGTTGGCCTCCGCCTGTTTGCCGTGGAAATAGTTCGAGGGACCGGTGCGGCGGAAATCCTCGCGGAAATGGGTGGGCTCGGGGCCGTTGTGGCCTGCCTTGACGTCAGCCAGATAGGCGCCGACGATCTGATCCTGCTGTCGCTCGGCGTCGATCATGCGCAGTTGAGCATGGGCCTCGTCGTCGATCAGTTCGGCTTCGGACAGACACCGGGTCCAGCTGTCAGCCTGGGTAAAGTACACAACATCACCCTCGAGCAGGGCATTGGCGGTGATCACCTTGGGAGTAAAAGGACGAGGCATCGGGAAAATCCATCAGCTTGGGAAGTTGTTTCGTTTGTTCGATTGACTTGAGGTATAATATAGAAAATATTCCCCCTATTGCGCTATATGCGGGAAGAAATAAGAACAGCGTTGCGTGCTGCGGTGCAACATGGATGGATTGTTCTGCATTCGATGGAGAGACCAAAATGTCGGTTCGGATAGACGATACGGATAGAAAAATCCTTATGGAGCTTCAGCGCGACGCGGGGCAGTCATTGGATGAAATCGCCCGCAAAGTCGGCTCGTCCAAGACACCCGTCTGGAATCGCATCCGTAAAATGCGAGAGGGCGGGATCATGGGGCCGCAGACGGTTGTGCTTGATTCCGAAAAGCTGGGGTTTGACGCTTGTTTCTTTGTACTGATCCGCACGTCCGAACATGAGGCAGACTGGCAGGCCAAGTTCCTGAAAGCATTGCGTGATCGTGCCGAAGTACAAGAGGCGCACCGCTTGGCGGGGGACATTGACTATATTTTGAAGGTCCGGGTGAAAAACGCGCGGGCTTATGACGAATTCTATCAGTCGCTGATTTCAGAAGTGAAGGTGCATAATGTGACTGCGCTGCTGTCGATGGAAGAGATCAAGTCGACCACGGCGCTGCCATTATAGGTGGTCCCGAGGTGGTTAGGCTGGGGCGCTGCCCCAGACCCCGGGATATTTGGAAAAAGAAGAAGGCAGCCGGTGTGGGCTGCCTTTTTGTTTAGTCGATCAGTTTGATGAGCGCGTGGCGTTTCTTGCCCGCTGAGAGTTTGATGGGGGAGGCCAGCGCGTCAGCATCCAGCATCAGCCCTGCATTTGTCAGAGGGGCGTCGTCGATCTTGGCGCCGCCTTCGGTGATCAGGCGCTTGGCCTCTTTGCCGGATTTGGTCAGGCCAGAACGCACGATTGCCTGCACGATGGACAGACCGTCGCCCAGATCGGCGCGGGTGAGTTCGACCGTGGGCAGATCATCGCCAACGCCGCCTTTTTCGAAGACTTCGCGGGCGGTTTGTTCGGCGGCGGCCGCAGCCTCGGACCCGTGGCACAGGGTGGTGACGGCATTGGCCAGGATCGCCTTGGCCTCGTTGATTTCCGAGCCTTCAAGCGCGCCCAGACGGTCGCATTCCTCGACGTCCATTTCGGTATAGAGCTTTAGGAAGCGGCCCACATCGGCGTCGGTGGTGTTGCGCCAGAACTGCCAGAATTCATAAGGCGAGCGCATTTCGGCGTTCAGCCAAACCGCGCCATCAGCCGATTTGCCCATTTTCTTGCCATCCGAGGTGGTCAGAAGGGGCGAGGTGAGCCCGTAGATCTCGTTCTCCAGCACGCGGCGGGTCAGGTCGATCCCGTTGACGATATTGCCCCATTGATCCGAGCCGCCCATTTGCAGCATGCAGCCATAGCGGCGGTTTAGCTCAAGAAAATCATAGGCTTGCAGGATCATGTAGTTGAATTCGAGGAAGGACAGGGATTGTTCCCGATCCAGGCGCGATTTCACCGATTCAAAGCTCAACATCCGGTTCACGCTGAAATGCCGCCCGATATCGCGCAGGAAATCCAGATAGTTCAGCTCGTCCAGCCATTCCGCGTTGTTCAGCATCAGCGCGGGCGTGTCGGCGCGGTCATAGTCCAGATATTTGGCGAAAACCTGTTTGATACCGGCGATATTGTCGTCGATCTGAGCGGCGGTCAGCAGGGGGCGTTCATCCGCGCGGAACGAAGGATCGCCGACCTTGGTGGTGCCGCCACCCATCAGGGTGATCGGCTGATGCCCGGTCTTTTGCAGCCAGCGCAGCATCATGATCTGGATCAGGCTGCCCACATGCAGCGATTTCGCCGTCGCGTCAAAGCCGATATAGGCCGGGACGACCCCCTTGCTCAGCGCCTCGTCAAGGCCCTGATAATCGGTGCAATCCGCGATAAATCCGCGTTGCATCATGACGTTCATGAAATCCGATTTGGGGTGGTAGGTCATCGTGTCAGTTCCTATTGAGCGTTGCGCGGCTTTGTATAGTGTGCATTAGGCGCAAGCGAAACCGGTTTTCGGCAAAGGTGGGGCATGAAAAAACAATCCGAGCAATGGGTCCTGGGAACGATGTCGGGCACGTCACTGGACGGTGTGGATGCCGCGATGGTTCTGACTGACGGAGAACGCATCCTGGACTTCGGCGAAACGGGCTATCGCGCCTATTCCGATGACGAACAGGCGCTGCTGCGGGCCGCGTTGGGCAAGTGGCAAGAAGACCCCGGTGTGTCACAGGCTGCCGCGCTGGTTGAGCAGGCGCATATCCAGCTGATGGCACGCTTTGAGGGTGCAGAGCTGGCTGGTTTTCATGGCCAGACATTGGCTCATGATCCCGAAACGCGGGGCACGCATCAAGCCGGGGACGGCGCCAAACTGGCTCAGGCGCTGCAAGTGCCGGTCATATGGGATTTCCGTTCCGCTGATGTGCAGCTTGGGGGGCAGGGCGCGCCGCTGGCCCCGTTTTTCCACTTTGCCTGCGCCAAATGGATCGGCGCCACACAGCCTCTTTGTTTTCTTAACCTTGGTGGTGTGGGGAATTTGACATGGATCGACCCAACCAAGCCCAGCCCCGAAACACCCGGAGCCCTGCTGGCCTTTGATACAGGCCCGGCAAATGCACCGTTGAATGATCTGATGATGCAAAGGCGCGGGCAGCCCTGCGACAAGGATGGTGGCTTGGCCGCGCAAGGCGATGTTGTCGCCGGTGCGTTAGAGCTTTTCCTCCAGGATTCCTATTTTCGCCGTATCCCCCCCAAATCGCTGGATCGAGATGCCTTTTCGGACATGCTGGATCTGGTGCGTGAACTTGGGGATGCTGACGCGGCCGCTACAATGACAGGCATGGCCGCCGCCGCCGTTATGCAAGCGATGGAGCATTGCCCCACGCCCCCGACACGTCTTTTGGTGACGGGCGGTGGACGCCACAATCCTGTGATGATGCAAATGCTGGCCGCTGGCCTGGATTGCCCGGTCGAACCCGTTGAAGAGGTTGGGCTAAACGGCGATATGCTCGAGGCCCAGGCCTTCGCCTATCTCGCCGCGCGTGTGGCGCGTGGCCTACCCACCTCCTGCCCAGGAACGACAGGAGTCAAAGCCCTTGTTGGCGGCGGAGAGCTCTCGCTCCCACACTCCGCCTGACTTCTTCTTTTTTCAAATATCTCGGGGTCTGGGGCAGCGCCCCAGCCTGCCTCGACCTTTCCCACAGGGATCAAGCCGAACAGCTGGCGCCCCCCAAAACACAGAATTTGGCGCAATGGGGATGGTTCAGCGCCACGTCACGCTCGGCCTCTTCCAGGGTTTCGCCCAATTCAAACTGCGGGTCATAGGCCAGCAAGGTACAGGCCAGAACCGCCGGGCGCTCAGCGCCTTTGCGTTTGACCACCATCCGCGACGAGGAACACATCACCGCATCGGGTGACTTGTCCAGGATACCCCAGCAGGCAGTGGTGATCTCGGGCACCTCGGCGCTCATGTCCATTTCGGGAAATAGCACCGTCTGACCGGGGTTGCTTGCGTCGATGTCGTAGCCACGCGACTGGAATAATTGGTCATAGCCCGCGCGCGCGGCGGCATCGCTTTCGTGCCATAAGGCGCGGCCCGCCACGGCCATAGGGATGGCATTGTCACGAAGGAAATCCATGCCCTTAAGAGTCTTCGCGAAACTGCCAACGCCACGCTCGGCGTCATGGCGGACCTCATCCCAATGATCCAAAGAGATGCGCAGCGTCAACTTGCCGGGATAAGCGGCGTTCAGTTCGATGATCCCTTCCCGCATCGAGGGCCGCATCATCGGCAGCATTGCGTTCGTCAGGATCAAAACCTCGAACCCGGCTGCCAAGGACCGACGCGCCATCTCGATCATCTCGGGGTTCATAAAGGGTTCGCCGCCGGTGAATCCGATCTCGTGAATGGGCCAGTTCCGCTCGGCCACCTGATCCAGATAGGTTTGCACCTCGTCCGCGGTCATATAGACCAGCGCGTCATTGGTGGGCGAGCTTTCGATATAGCAATTGGCGCAGGTGATGTTGCACAGGGTGCCGGTGTTGAACCACAGAGTTTCAGGGTGGCTGAGCGCGACAGTTGCGCGGTCCTGCCCGTCGGCGGTGATCAGGGGATCACGGAATTTCCCCTGATTGGCGATTTGGGGCGACTGGCTGTGCGAATCCTTCATAGAAACCTCTTATGACTGCGCTTTACGAAAGCTAGTTCGGTGCATTCGATTAGAAAAGTCCCGCTTTGCCGCCTGACGCCATTGTGAATGAGCCATAGGCTGCTAGGATCAATGGCATGTTCTGAATGGTGAAAGATCATTTGCATGATCGAATTGTTTGCGCTAACAGTCCACCTGGGCGCAGAGGGCCTGACATGAAAACTACCCAGCGCGGAACAGGGAAAACGATGGTATCACGCATCATTCCAGTAGATCGGTTCGATCTTGTGATTTTTGGCGGCACGGGCGATTTGGCCCGGCGTAAAATTCTGCCAGCTCTGTTTCGGCGCTATTGTGCTGGGCAGATGGAGGAAGGCACCCGGATCATTGGTGCAGCGCGTACGGATATGGATGATGTGGCCTATCGTGCGTTCGTTGCCGAGGCTTTGATCGAATTCAACAGCAGTCACAGCGGCTGTGAGCCTGGCACCATCAAGGAATTTCAGAAAATCCTGTCCTATGTCACCCTGGATGCCAAAGGCGAACAGGGATGGGAGGAGCTGGCCGGAAAAATGCATCCCGGACGTGTGCGGGCGTTCTATTTCTCGGTTGGTCCCAGCTTGTTTGGGGATCTGGCCTCGCGCTTGCATCTGCACGGAATGGCCGACAGCGATACGCGGATCGTGGTGGAAAAACCCTTTGGTCGCGATCTGGAAACCGCGCGGACGTTGAACAAATCCTTGGCCGATCACTTTGACGAAAGCCAGATTTATCGGATCGACCACTATCTGGGCAAAGAGACCGTTCAGAACCTGATGGCGATCCGGTTTGGCAACATGCTGTTCGAGCCGCTTTGGAACAGCCAATACGTGGATCACATTCAGATTACTGTGGCCGAAACTGTGGGCGTCGGCGGGCGCGGGGATTACTATGACCGCTCGGGCGCGATGCGGGATATGGTGCAGAACCACTTGATGCAGCTGCTGTGCCTGATCGCGATGGAGCCGCCCAGCCACTTTGATCCCGACGCCGTGCGAGATGAAAAGCTGAAAGTTATCCGCGCCTTAGGGGAAGTGGACGCAAAGGATATAGTCCGCGGACAGTATCTGGCCGACGATGACAAACCGGGATATCTGGAACATGTTGAAAACCCGCGCTCGATCACCGAAAGCTTCATCGCGTTGAAACTGGATGTGGTGAACTGGCGTTGGTCGGGCACGCCGTTCTATCTGCGGACGGGCAAACGATTGAAGGCGCGGACCAGCGAAATCGCCGTGGTCTTTAAGGAAACGCCGCACAATATTTTCGGAGATGGATCCGGGCGGCACCGCAATATCCTGACGATCCGGCTGCAACCCAACGAAGGCATTGATCTGGACGTGACCATAAAGGAACCGGGACCGGGAGGGATGCGCCTGGTGGACGTGCCACTGGACATGACATTCTCCGAGGCGCTGGGGCCGGATGGCGAAGACATTCCCGATGCCTACGAACGCCTGATCATGGATGTTGTGCGCGGCAACCAGACGCTCTTTATGCGCGGGGACGAGGTCGAGGCCGCCTGGGCCTGGACTGATCCCATGATCGCCGGATGGGAGAAAGCCGAGACCAAACCGATCCCCTATGAAACCGGCAGCTCGGGCCCTGACGAAGCCTTGGCCTTGATGCACCGGGACGGGCGCAAATGGCGGGACATTCGCATATGAAGATCGTTGAGTATCCCGACAGTGACATGATGGCGATTGATCTGGCCCAAACCCTGGCCGGAGAGTTGAACAATGCCTTGATGCATCAGGATCGCGCCACCTTTGTTGTGCCCGGCGGCACGACTCCGGGGCCGATTTTCGATGACCTTTGCGCTGTTGATCTGGATTGGGACCGGGTCGAGGTGATGCTAAGCGACGAGCGCTGGGTGCCCGAAGATCATGCGCGCTCGAACACACGGCTGTTGCGCGACCGGCTGCTGGTCGGTCCGGCCGCTAAGGCGCATCTGTTGCCGATGTATACGCCTGCCGCCGAACCCGAGCTGGCGCTGGGACAACTTGAACAGGTGATCCGACCCTATCTGCCCATCACCGTTGCCTTGCTGGGCATGGGGGCTGATATGCACACGGCCTCGATCTTTCCGGGGGCGGACAATCTGGAACTGGCCTTGTCCCCGGACGCGCCCATTTTGGTGCCCATGCGAACCGAGGCCCAGCCCGAACCGCGTATCACGCTCAGCGCGCGGGTGCTGCGCGACGCGCTGTCCTTGCATATCGTGGTGAAGGGCGACGAGAAACGCACCGCGCTGGAAAAGGCTCAGACCCTATCCCCAAAAGAGGCGCCCGTCGCCGCAGTGCTGGAAAATGCCATCGTGCATTGGGTGGCGTAAGCGTCGGTGGATTTGATTGCTGCGCTTGGCCAACCACTTGTTTTCTTTGAAAACCCCATCGGGGTGAGAGTTCCCGATCAGCATCACACCAAAACGTAAAACACACAACCACCGACCGGGAACGGGCAAGGTGCATCGCACCATCGCCAAGTGCCTTTCGCTAGCAGGCCTTTCCTACCTACGCGATTTACGTGCGCGTCACTTAGGTAAATCTGCAACGAAACTGGGTTGACGTTGCGTTAGCTTGGGATGTCAAAGCCCGGATCGGCCAATGTGAAACCGTCAAACTCAAATCCCGGCGAGACGGTACAACCGACAAGGGAAAACGCGCCGGTGCTGCGGGCCGATTGCCAATGATGAGGCGGGACGATCAGTTGCGGAAACTGGCCTGATTCCAGTTCCGGCCCCAAAGTATGCGTCAGTGCCGGGCCTTCATCGGTTTCTGATATCGACAAAATCAGCGGCGCGCCGGCGTAGTGGTGCCAGATCTCGGCGGCGTCCACCTTGTGCCAGTGGCTGCGCTCGTGTTCTTGCAGCAGGAAATAGATGCTGGTTCCCGTCGCACGGCCGGTGTTGGTGTCGTCGATCCAGGTTTGGCGATAATGCCCGCCCTCGGGATGTGGCGTTAGCCGCAAGTGTTGGATGATCTGCTCTGGCGTCATTGCTGGGGTCCTGGTTCCGTGGCCTCTGCCTGAAACGTAAACGGCCCCGGTGTCGGGGGCCAGCAAGAACAAAGTGGAGCAGGGGCCCAAGCCGCCCCTGCTCCCTGACTAGTCATGCGTCAGATCAGGCTTCGGCCTCGGCCGAACCGGTCAGCATTCCTGCCACCTTTTCCGAGACGAACCCGAAGGCGTTGCCCAGAACCATTGAGACAAAGACCATCACGGCCGCCATCCCCAGGGCCGCAGGCTCGCCCAGGGCGACGCCGGACAGCAGGCAGAACGCTGCGGTCGCGGCATAGCCGTAGACCGCTGCTGGAATGGTTGCCAGTGCGGGCAGATGCGCACCCAGCACCAGCACCACCACGGATACGCCCACGATGATCGAGGTCACCTCGACCCCGCCGCCAATGGTCGCGACCATGAACAGGGCCACGGCTGCGACCAGCACGCCCCAAGCGTGGTTGATCGCCGATTTGACAGCACCGTCAGTGCCGCCCCCGGTGTGATAAAAGCTGCCCCAGCCAATGAACAGGGCCCAGACAGACAAGCCGTATGGGGTGCCCAGACACAGCCATGTTGCCACAGCCGCCAGCACCCCAATAGAGATCGCCAAAGCGTTGATGAGATTCATGTTTTTCCTCCCGTAAAGTCAGTTGCACCCGGCCAGTTTTCAAAGCGCGGCCAGATGTGGCGAAACCATAGGAAGGGAGGTCAGGCCTGCGAATGCGACCAAGGTTTATACGACCACAACGAGGGTGACATTTTCAGATTTTCCGTAAGTCGTTGTTACGTATTGTAAATTTGTGGGGTTTCTGGAGTTGGGGTCTTGGGGGCGCCGGGGGGGCTTGCTTTAGACCAAAGTCGCATGCGCGCTGCTGAGCGAAGACTTGCCTAGCAACGGCGCACGCCCATCTTGATCAGCTGCGCCCCTGTCAGACAGTAATAGCCCTTCAGCAAATACCGCGCTTTGCTCATGTACCAGCGCTCCAGATTGGCCGGATAATGCGCCGCGATCTGCGCGCTCCAATAGTCAAAACGTTCGTTGGTTAGCGGACGGCCGCTGTCGGTTGGGCCATGGAACCCGAATTTGGTCTTGGGGTTGATGCAGGTCTGAGGCAGTCCCAGGAACATGGTGCAGGACGACAGACAAACGCCGCCCTTGATCTCGATGCGCGAATAGTGGTTCGCGACGAATTTGATCTCTTTGATCCGCGTTTCGACATCCCCGCCGTGATCGTTCATCACCACATAGGCCGGAGAGTCGATGGCAATTGCTTGCGGTGGCACCCCAAACAACAGCGAAACCGTTGCGGCGATTAAGACAAAACGCGCCAGAGCGATAGCGGTTTGGATCCTTGGGATCGGCTTTGATGTTGTACTACTCATGCGTTCTTACGTCGACTTTATCGTTAGTCGCCTCGTGAACGCCCCCACACAACCGTAATAGCACATGTGTGGTAAGTCTGCTCGGAAAAAATGATTGTGTTTCCGTATCTTAGGGTTCGTCGTTTATGTTCTCCACATTGTTGCCCTGTCGGATATAATGCGCCAGATTGTTGCCTGAATTCACAAAGGAAAAAGGCGGCAGAGCCTTCGCCCCGCCGCCTTTTTGCCGTTTTTCAGTTGCCGGTCGGCGATCACTTCAGGATCGAGCGGCCTGCATATTCGGCGGTTTCGCCCAGCAGCTCTTCGATGCGGATCAGCTGGTTGTATTTCGCCAACCGGTCCGAACGCGCCAGCGAGCCGGTTTTGATCTGACCACAGTTGGTGGCAACAGCCAGGTCGGCGATGGTGGCGTCTTCGGTTTCGCCAGAACGGTGCGACATCACGTTGGTATAGCGCGCGCGGTGGGCCATATCGACAGCCTTCAGCGTTTCGGTCAACGAGCCGATCTGGTTAACCTTAACCAGCATCGAGTTGGCCACGCCCTGCGCGATGCCATCGGCCAGACGCACGGGGTTGGTCACGAACAGGTCGTCGCCGACCAGCTGAACTTTGTCGCCGATTTTGTCGGTCAGCAGTTTCCAGCCGTCCCAGTCATCTTCGTCCATGCCGTCCTCGATCGAGATGATCGGGTAGTCGGCGCACAGGTCGGCCAGGTATTGCGCGTTTTCTTCAGAGGTCAGCGATTTGCCTTCGCCCTTCAGCTCATATTTACCGTCGGTGTAATATTCAGACGAGGCGCAATCCAGCGCCAGGTAGATGTCTTCGCCCAGCTTGTAGCCCGCTTTTTCGACAGCGTTCTTGATGAAGTCCAGCGCCGCGCGGGTCGAGCCGATATTGGGGGCAAAGCCGCCCTCATCGCCGATGCCGGTGGACAGGCCTGCTGCGGTCAGTTCTTTTTTCAGGGTGTGGAAAACCTCGGCACCCATTCGGATGGCTTCGCGGATATTCGCGGCCGAGACGGGCATGATCATGAATTCCTGGATGTCGATCGGGTTATCGGCATGTTCGCCGCCGTTGATGATGTTCATCATCGGAACGGGCAGAACGCGGGCCGAGGTGCCGCCGACATAGCGGAACAGCGGCTGCGCGGTGAAGTCTGCTGCGGCCTTGGCACAGGCCAGCGACACGCCCAGGATGGCGTTGGCACCCAGGCGGGCCTTGTTGGGGGTGCCGTCCAGTTCGATCATGGTCATGTCGATGGCGACCTGTTCG
>JBOEGN010000116.1:0-6257 GCA_050633445.1 Thalassovita sp. | reverse complement strand
CAGGATCTGGGGCTGAACTGGGCGATTTCGAAGAAGAAGGACGACTTTATCGGCAAACGCGCGCAGGAACGCAGCCACATGACCGATCCGGCCCGCTGGAAATTGGTGGGGCTGGAAACGCTGGATGGTTCGGTTCTGCCGGATGGGGCCTATGCCTCGGCCGCGGGGACCAACGCCAACGGACAGCGCAACATGCAGGGACGGGTGACCTCGACCTATTATTCGCCGACGTTGGGCAAGGGGATCGCGATGGGGCTGGTGCTGAACGGCCCGGATCGAATGGGCGAAGTGATCGAGTTTCCCAAGATAGACGGCCACATCATTCAGGCCCGTATTTGCGATCCGGTATTTTATGACAAGGACGGGGAGAAGCAGAATGTCTGAGGCGATCAGCGCATTGAATGGGGCCGGCGCCAAGGGTTTTGCCACCGTGACCGAGATTGGCCCTCAGGGGATGATCACCCTGCGCGGCGACTTGTCGACGATGAAGGACGCACTGGCGCAGATTTCAGGGACGTTGCCGGATGCGCGCGGCATCACGCATACAGGGGGGCGTTCGGTCGCTTGGATGTCGCCGGACGAGCTGTTGATCCTGCTGCCCTATGATCAGGTCGGCGCTGCCATCGAAACACTGAACGGCGCGCTGGCTGGCACGCATTTTCTGGCGGTCAATGTTTCGGACGCGCGGGCAATTTTCACCGTCTCTGGTGCGGGGAACGCCGTGCGAGAAACACTGGCAAAACTGGCCCCGGTGGATCTGTCCCCCGAGGTCTTCAAACCGGGCGAAATCCGCCGCACTCGCATTGCGCAAATCGCGGCGGCTTTCTGGCTGGCCGAGGATGGCACAGCGCATGTGATTTGCTTCCGCTCGGTCGCACAATATGCATTTGACCTGCTGAAAACTGCGGCAAGCGATGGGGCCGAGGTTGGCTATTTCTGACACACGAGACTAGTTGATGGTATAGGTGTTGGTGCGACCGCTTTTGGAGTAGAAGGTTATGGTATTTCCATCCAGGTCGACCTTCTGACACTCGGATCCGGCGAATTGCTTGGGTTCGGTCAGGGTGCGGCACCATTTGCGGCCTTTGATCTTCCAGGTGCCTTTTACGCCTTTGCCGACCATCGTGCCGTCTGCGTTTATCTTGATTTGGCTTTTGTTTTGCGTGTGGGTAATGGTCTTTCCGCTCAATGCGGCCACAAGCTCTTTTTTGCTGGCGGCCTCGGCGGCACCAAAGGGCAGGGAAAGTGCCAAAGCTGAAGTGATCATGAATTTATGCATTTGAAATCCTCAAAAAATTAACTGATCTTCTCACGCAGAAAGTGTATCACTCCTGCCGCTATTGCCGGAGCCATTTTCGGTCAATCCCTGCGCATGCGCCCTTTTAATCCCGTCTTTTGCGCGTTTTCGGGCTTGACCTTTGGGCGCTGCGACAGACATTTAAGCGCAGTCTAAAACGCATTCGAACAGGGGGCCCTGACAATGGCTTTTGAACTTCCCGATCTTCCTTACGCACATGACGCCCTGGCTGGCCTGGGCATGTCCGCGGAAACGATGGAATTCCACCACGATCTGCACCACAACGCCTATGTGACCAACGGTAACGCCGCCATCGCCGGCACCGAGTGGGACGGCAAGTCGCTGGAAGAGATCATCGTCGGCACCTATGACGCAAGCTCGGTCGCACAGAACGGGATCTTCAACAACATCTCGCAGCTGTGGAACCACAACCAGTTCTGGGAAATGATGGGCCCGAACCAGACCGCCATGCCCGGCGAGCTGGAAAAAGCCATCGTTGAAAGCTTCGGCTCGGTTGACGAATTCAAGTCGCAGTTCGCCGCTGCTGGTGCCGGTCAGTTCGGCTCGGGCTGGTGCTGGCTGGTCAAGGACGCCGATGGCGGCCTGAAAGTCACCAAAACCGAAAACGGCGTGAACCCGCTGTGCTTTGGCCAGACCGCTCTGCTGGGCTGCGACGTGTGGGAGCATTCCTACTACATCGATTTCCGCAACAAGCGTCCGGTCTATCTGACCAACTTCCTGGACAAGCTGGTGAACTGGGAAAACGTGGCCTCGCGCCTGTAATTTCCGATCTCCACATCCGAATGAAAACGCCCGGGGCATGCTCTGGGCGTTTTTTTATGACGCTAGGTCAGTTGAATACGTGACACCTTGCCAAGCGTCCGGGCCAGGCGCATGACTTTCGGGTGCAACGAGGTAAAGCGGCCATGACGGATGGACAAAAAGGCGTGGCAGGCATGGTTCTGGCCAGCTCGGTTTGGGGGCTGTCGTCGCTGTATTACAAGCTGTTGGACCATGTGCCGCCGCTTGAGGTTCTGTCGCACCGAACCCTTTGGTCCTGCGTGTTCTTTCTGGGCGTGCTGGCAGTACAAGGTCGTCTGAGCCACATCCGCACCGTGCTGTTGAACCGCCGCGCGCTGCCCTTGATCCTGATCGCTGCGGTGACGATCGCCGCCAATTGGTTCTTGTTCATCCTGTCCATTCAAATCGGCAAGGCGACCGAGGCCTCGCTGGGCTATTACATCTTTCCCCTGGTGGCAGTGCTGATCGGCGTGGTGGTCTTCCGCGAAGGTCTAAGCCGCGCGCAGGTCGTTGCTGTCGGGCTTGCGACCCTGGCGGTTGTGGTGCTGACTTTGGGGCTGGGCGTGGCGCCCTGGGTGTCGCTGCTGCTTTCGCTGACCTTTGGCCTGTATGGCCTGATCAAGAAAAAGCTGGATGTGGGCCCCGTGGTGTCCGTCACGGTCGAGGTTCTGGTGCTGACCCCCATCGCGCTGATCGTGCTGTTTTCACAATGGCAGGCGGGGCAGGCGGCCTATGGGGCAAACGTGCAGGACACGCTTTTGCTGATGGTCTCCGGCCCGCTGACCGCGACGCCGTTGATCCTGTTTTCGTCCGCAGCACGGCGGGTCAACATGTCGACGGTCGGGTTGGTGCAATATGTGAACCCGACCTTGCAATTTCTGTGTGCCGTGCTGGTGTTTCGTGAACCTTTTGGGCATTGGCACGCGATTGCGTTCACGCTGATCTGGACGGCGTTGGCGATCTACTCGGTGGCGACAGTGCGTCAGGATCGGGCGGCGCGCAGGGCCTCTTCGGCGGCAGCGGGCGAGGGGACGACGGTGATGAACTCCAATATGGACGCATCCGCAAAGCCCTGATCCACGATGTGATCCATCAGCGCGATCAGCGGGTCCCAATACCCGGCAGAGTTCAACAGCAGGATCGGTTTGTCATGCAGACCCAGCTGGCGCCAGGTCAGCACCTCGAAAAACTCGTCCAGCGAGCCCGCGCCGCCTGGCAGCACCACGATTGCGTCGCTGTTCATGAACATGACTTTCTTACGCTCGTGCATATTCTCGGTGACGATGAAACGGGTAAGGTCAGTCTTGCCGACCTCCCATTTCATCAGATGGGTTGGGATCACGCCAAATGTGTCCGCCCCCGCCGTCTGGGCCGAGCGCGCAACAGCCCCCATCAGCCCCACATCGCCCGCGCCATAGACCAAACGCCAGCCATTATTGGCCAGGATATGGCCCATATCCTCGGCATGTTGCTGATAAACCGGGTTTTTCCCGGCGCGTGAGCCACAATAGACACAAACTGAAAACGTTTTCATGGGATTCGCCCTTTAACACCAATGGCGGTTTTGACCCCTGATACCCTTGTTGATATGTTCGCTCAACCGCTGGGGATGCGTTAGGCGGGCTGGAAGGAATAACATGAGCAAATTTGCAGGAGCGATGGGCGGTCAAGCCCTGACGGTTACGGGTGTGGTCGTGGTGGCTGCGGGCGTCGTGGGCGCCTATTTCGGCGGGGTTTTCGACCCCAAGGCACCCGATCCGGCGCCGCAACCCGCTCCGGTGGCGCAACCCGCACCGGAACCGGCCAAACCTGCGCCCGTTCCTGTCGTTGCCCCGCCCAAGGCCAAACCCGAGCCAAAGCCAGCGCCCGAGCCTGAACCCGCCGTTTATGCCCCGCCGCGATTCGATGTGGTTCGGGTGGAACCGGATGGCTCGACCCTTGTGGCTGGCATCGCCGTTGCTGGCGCAAAGCTGGAGGTGTTGCTGGATCAAGCGGTTCTGACGCAGACGGAACCGGGAAATGACGGAAAATTCGCAGCGTTTCTGGCGATTGAGCCATCCGAACAGCCTCGGGTGCTGAGCCTGTTGATGCGGATTGACGGGCAAGAGATCGCCTCGGACGCGTCGGTGATTATCGCACCTGTGGTGCAGGTGGCGGAGGTTAAGCCCGAGCCAAAACCAGAGCCGGCTGTACAGCCCGAATCCGAGGCGCCCAAACCAGAACCGATTGACGTGGTCGAGGATGCTCCGAAACAGGCCAAGCCTGTTCAGCCAGCCGCAGCCGATCCCGAACAGCCCGTCGACGTGGCCGAAACCCCCGCCGAACCAACCGTGCCGAACTCCGATCCCGCAGAGCCAGCGGCCAAGCCTGCGCCTAAGCAAGAGCCCGTCGACGTCGCAGTTGCCGAAAGCGAACCAGAACCCGCTGCCAAGCCAGAAACACCTCAAGAACCAGAGGCCAAGCCAGAGCCTGTCAAACCTGCGACGCCCAAAGCCCCGGCGGTTATTCTGGCCGACAAGGATGGGGTCAAGGTTGTGCAACCTGCTCAGGCCCCGGATGCGCCCGCTGCGGACGTCACAGTGGCCATCGACGCCATCAGCTATTCCGCCGAGGGGGACGTGACCATCGCCGGACGCGGCAAGGCCGATCAGTTTGTGCAGATCTATCTGAATAACGCTGCCGTTGGGGGCACCGGAATTGACGATGCGGGTCAATGGGACACGATCCTGACCAGCGTCGCGGCGGGCATCTATACCCTGCGCGTGGACGAGGTCGACGAGGCCGGTCAGGTTCTGTCGCGCATCGAAACCCCGTTCAAACGCGAGGCCCCCGAAGTGGTGGCCACGGTCCCCAAGGCCGATACGCCCCAGCCCGAGGTGAAGGTCGTCACGGTGCAGCCCGGCTCGACCCTATGGGCCATCGCGCGCGAAAAATACGGAGAAGGCGTGCTGTTCGTCCGCGTCTACGAGGCCAACAAAGACCGTATCCGCGACCCCAATCTGATCTATCCGGGGCAGGTATTCGTGGTGCCTGAATAAGCGGGCGCGAAAATTTCTTGATGTGCCTCTGGAAACGGCGGTGGGCGGACATATATCTTGGGTATCTTCCTCTGCGGGGCGCTTCTGGCGTCCCGTTTTCCTTTGGGGCTGCGGATGTCTGGCCTTTCCTTGCGCCGCGCTCTATGTCTTTGCCAAAGCAAAGGAAAATGACCCATGCGCAGTATTCACGGTGGCACGCCCCCTGGCAGCGATCCCTCGCAAACCGAGGTTGACGGCTGGCGCACCATTCGCCGCGTGGCCCCTTATTTGTGGCCAGACGAGCGGACGGACGTAAAGGTCCGTGTGGTCTTGGCCATGCTGCTTTTGCTGATGGCCAAGGTTATCACCGTCCTGACCCCCATGATCTACAAAGAGGCCGTGGACGCGCTGGCAGGCGAGGGCGGAGCCTCGACCTTGATGGCGGGCGCAGTTGGTCTGACCGTCGCCTATGGCATGGCGCGTCTGATGATGAACGGGTTCCAGCAAGCGCGTGATGCGGTTTTTGCGATGGTGGCCCAACGGGCGCTGCGGTCCCTCGCGCTCGAGACCTTCACCCATATTCACCGACTATCGATGCGCTATCATATCACGCGCAAAACCGGCGGGCTCAGCCGTATCATCGAGCGCGGCGTCAAGGGCGTGGAATTCCTGCTGCGCTTCATGCTGTTTTCCATCGGTCCGCTGATCCTGGAACTTCTGATGATCGCGGTGATCTTTTTCGTGCTGTTTGACGTCTGGTATCTGGTTGTGGTGGCGGTGACGATTGCGGCCTATGTCAAATTCACCTTTGCCGTCACCGAATGGCGCGTGAAACTGCGCCGAAAGATGAACGAGCAGGACACGGATGCCAACCAAAAGGCGATCGACAGCCTGCTGAACTTTGAAACGGTGAAGTACTTTGGCGCCGAACGCCGCGAGGCCGCACGCTATGACCAGGCAATGGAGGGCTATGAAAAGGCTGCTTTGTCAACGGCTTACTCGCTGTCATTTCTAAACTTTGGTCAGGCGTTTTTGATCACCGCAGGGCTGGTGATTGTGATGGTGATGGCGGCTCTGGGCGTGGAAAATGGCACGCTGACCGTGGGCGATTTCGTCATGGTGAATGCCTATATGATCCAGAT
>JBOEGN010000115.1:1537-2109 GCA_050633445.1 Thalassovita sp. | reverse complement strand
CGATGATCTGCTCGCGCCAATCGGTGTGAATTTCCCCGGAAAGATAGACGTTCAGTGTCATGCCCCTACTCCTTTTCCGCGTCGCCCAATCGGCGCGCCATGAAAACCTTGTTGCCCTCGCGCCCGGTTTCAACCCAGCCCAGCCGCGAATAGATATCCACGTTGTCAGGCATCGCGACATGAGTGGTCAAGGCCAGATCACGCACCCCCAATTGCAGCGCAGCGCCCTCCATCCGCGCCAACAATTTGCGCGCCAAACCGCGACCAGAAAAAGAAGGATGCACCGCCAGATTGGCCAAATGCCAGCCATCTTGCCCGGCCACAGCGATCAAGACCCCCGCAACCTGCCCATCTTCAACCGCGACCCAGACCAGATTGTTGCGCACGTCGTCGTCGACGCCATCGGACACCGGCGGCAAAGTGATCCCCGCCGCGCGATACCCCGCATACGCGGCATCAATACAAGCGACAACGCCCGCAACGTCCTCGGGCAAAGCCATACGCACATCAGACATCTTCACGCTCCCATCGAAAAAGGGGCCAAACCGGCCCCTTCTTCTTTTTCAAAATAT
>JBOEGN010000115.1:0-1473 GCA_050633445.1 Thalassovita sp. | reverse complement strand
TCTTTTTCCTTCAGCGTCTTGTCTGTCGGCTGCAATCGCACGGTGATGGCGATGGACTTCTTACCCTCACCCAATGAGCCGCCGATGAACTGGTCAAACACGCGCACATCGTCGATCAGCGCTTTATCGGCACCGGCAGCGGCGTTCACCAGTTTCAGCGCCTCAACATCCTCATCAACGACAAAGGCAAAGTCACGCTCGACCGCTTGCAGATCGCGAATTTCCAGCGCCGGACGGGTCGAGGTTTTCTTCTTTGGTTCGGGCACTTCATCGGGCCAGATGGTAAAGGCCACGGCAGGGCCTTTGACGCCCATTTCGGCCAGCACCTTGGGGTGCAGCTCGCCAAAGACACCCATAACTTTCTTCGGACCCAGACAGATCTTGCCCGAGCGGCCCGGATGCCACCAGCCCGGCACGCCGCGCAGGATTTGCACCTTGGCGGGGGCACCGATGGCGGACAGAACGGCCTCGGCATCGGCCTTGGCATCAAAGACATCTACCGCGCGGCTGGCGCCGTGCACGTCCTTGGGACCAGTGCGACCGACCAGCAGGCCAGTCACCAGATTATGCTGCTCGCGCGGCTCGCCGCCGTGGAAGGCAGGGCCGACCTCGAACAGGGCCATGTCCATGAAACCGCGCGCCTGATTGCGCGCCGCGGCCTGCAACAGACCGGGCAACAACGCGGGGCGCAGGTGGCTCATCTCGCTGGAGATCGGGTTCTCCAGCATGGTTTCATCCGTGCCGCCGCCGAACAGGGCCGCCGCCTTCTGATCAATGAACGAGTAGGTGACGCATTCATTATACCCCAGCGCCGCCGTGGTCCGGCGCGCGATTTGCTCGCGTTTTTGCGCGGTGGACAGGATCATTTCCGGCACACCCGCATCGACGCGCGGCAACGGTTGGCTTTGCAGCTTGGTCAGGGACACGATGCGCGCGACCTCTTCGACCAGGTCAGCCTCGCCCATGACATCAGGGCGCCAGCTGGGCACATGGGCTTGATTGCCCTCAAGGCGGAAACCCAGCCTGGTCAGGATCTGACGCTGCTCGGATTCCGGGATTTCCATGCCGACCAGCGACTGAATGCGCGCGGCGTCCAGTTTATAGGCGCGGCTGACATCCGGCACGGCGCCAGCGGTCACCACGTTCGAAACCTCGCCCCCGCACAGATCCAGAATCATCTGGGTCGCGTCATCCAGCGCTTGCATGTTGTATTCGGGGTCGATTCCGCGTTCGTTGCGATAGCGCGCGTCGGTGTTGATCTTCAGCGCGCGGCCCGTCATTGCGATCTGGATACGGTCCCAGTAGGCAGCCTCGACAAAGACATTCACGGTGCCCTCGGTACAGCCCGAGTGCAGCCCGCCCATGATGCCGCCGATGGATTCCACGCCGTTATCGTCCGAGATCACGACCTGGCCTTCACCGAAGGTATATTCCTTCTCGTCCAGACCCATCATGGTCTCGCCGCCCTTGGTG
>JBOEGN010000114.1:299-1283 GCA_050633445.1 Thalassovita sp. | reverse complement strand
CGGCGGCCAAGCCGGTGATCGTTGCGACCCAAATGCTGGAAAGCATGATCGAATCCCCGATGCCCACGCGGGCCGAGGTGTCGGATGTGGCCAACGCGATCTATGAAGGCGCAGATGCGATCATGCTCAGCGCGGAATCGGCCGCCGGCCAGTATCCGCTCGAGGCCGTGGGCACGATGGATAACGTCGCCAAAGAGGTCGAAAGCGATCCAACCTATGTCGCGGTGATCGAAGCCTCGCGCAAGGCCGAACGCAGCTCGATCGCGGATGGCATCGTGGCCGCTGCGCGCGAGATCGCCGAAACCACCGATATTCAGGCCATCTGCTGCTATACTCAATCGGGCACCACGGCCCTGCTGACCGCGCGCGAGCGTCCTCGGGTTCCGATCATTGCGCTGACCTCGGTGCGGGAAACTGCGGGGCGTCTGGCGCTGACCTGGGGCACCAATTGCGTCATGACCGGAGAGGTCCAGCGTTTCAAAGAAGCGGTGGTCAGTGCGGCACGTGCTGCGACCTCGCAAGGCTTCGCCTCCGAGGAGCATCAGATCGTCGTTGTTGCCGGTGTGCCGTTCAATCAGCCGGGCACTACAAATATCTTGCGCGTCGCCCCTTGTGCGGAACGTTTGATTTACGCGGCTGACCCAGAGTAACCTGCAACGAAAGTTGGAGGTACTAAGTATGGAAGCGGATACAATATTCGTTCTTGGCCTGTTTTTGGCCATCATGTCGGTGCCAGCGATCGTGTCCGCCTGGAGCGACGGGCACGTCCCACGCGTTGCCTCGGTTGTGGCGATTCTGGGCGGTGGCCTGATGCTCTGGGCCCATTCGCAACAGGTGGGGGGGTACAGCTTTGAAGAAATCCCCCATCTGATCGTCAAAGTCGTCGGCAGGTTCATCTGATTTTTCCCTTGCCAGTGCTTAAGGACGCCAGTATAGGGGCGTCCTGTCTGCGCGACCGGCCGAAGAGGCATGCCGAGTCGCGTT
>JBOEGN010000114.1:0-210 GCA_050633445.1 Thalassovita sp. | reverse complement strand
TCAAACGCACCAAGAAATTCATTCGCGACGCACGCGGCAACACCACGCTGTCCGCCCCCGACGCCAAGACGGTCAAGGGCTACATGCCCTACGACCGCTAAGAGGAGATTTAGCCAATGTCCCGCGTTAAAGGTGGAACCACGACCCACGCCCGTCACAAGAAAGTCGTCAAGGCCGCAAAAGGCTATTACGGCCGTCGCAAAAATACCT
>JBOEGN010000113.1:0-14043 GCA_050633445.1 Thalassovita sp. | reverse complement strand
TTCATCGTTGGCCGCGACCACGCCGGTCCGGGCAAAAACAGCCAGGGCGAAGATTTCTACGGTCCCTATGACGCGCAGGATCTGTTCCGTCAGCACCAAGATGAAATCGGCATCGAAATGATGGATTTCAAACATATGGTTTGGGTCTCCGAACGCGCGCAATACGAAGCCGTGGACGAAATCGAAGACAAAGATGACGTCACCATCCTGAACATCTCGGGCACTGAATTGCGTCGCCGTCTGGCCGAAGGTCTGGAAATCCCCGAGTGGTTCTCGTTCCCTGAAGTGGTGAAAGAACTGCGCCGCACCCGGCCACCGCGGGCGCAGCAGGGTTTCACCGTGTTCTTCACCGGGCTCTCGGGGTCGGGCAAATCGACCATCGCCAACGCTTTGATGGTTAAGCTGATGGAACAGGGCGGTCGCCCCGTGACACTGCTGGACGGTGACATCGTTCGTAAGAACCTGTCCTCCGAGTTGGGTTTCAGCAAAGAGCACCGTGACCTGAACATCCGCCGCATCGGCTATGTGGCCAGCGAGATCACCAAGAATGGCGGCATCGCCATCTGTGCCCCGATCGCGCCCTACGCCACCACCCGCCGCGCTGTCCGCGAAGACA
Organism: Thalassovita sp.; assembly: GCA_050633445.1. GTDB lineage: Bacteria > Pseudomonadota > Alphaproteobacteria > Rhodobacterales > Rhodobacteraceae > Thalassobius. The sequence goes on along the minus strand of JBOEGN010000113.1, from coordinate 13,427 downwards.
TCGAATCGTTTGGTGCTTTCGTCGAAATACACGTTGCGACCTCGCTCGAAGAGTGTGAGCGCCGCGATCGTAAAGGCCTGTACAAGCTGGCACGCGAAGGCAAAATCAAAGAATTCACCGGCATTTCGGACCCCTATGATGTGCCGGTCAGCCCCGAGCTGAGCATCGACACCGAAGGCACAGATGTCGACAACTGCGCGCACCGGGTTCTTCTGAAGCTGGAATCGCTGGGCCTGATCTCGGCCAGCTAAGCCTGTCGCGACCCATGAACTGGAAAACGCCCTGCCGGCTTGGCGGGGCGTTTTTTTCATCTCAGATGGCGCCGAACCAGCCACAGATAAAACAGGTGGGCACCGACGAACGACACGACGGAAATCCACTGAGCAAGCATCTGCCCATGCTGTTCAGGAATGAGCGCGATGCCCAGCATCATCAAGAGCGCAAGAACGGGAATAAACGCCAACGCAAAGCGTCGCGGCGCAGACCAAGTCACCTGCCCGGCCACATTCCATTGCATCGGCAGATGGTCAGCCTCCGGCAAACTACGATCCGCTCGCAAAGACAGAGCAGACAAAATGGCGAAGGTGACCAGCGCGAACAACACAGAGCGCTCCTTTTAACAGCGCGACCGCAGGGCTAGTGCACCGTCACAGGGGCATAGTCATGCTCTCGTGCCAAACGGAAGGCCAGGCTACGATCCTTCACCAGCGCCAGGCGTTCGCCCTCGGCGCTGTGGACGGCATAAAGCGTTTCTTCACCCTCTGCGGCCTCTTGCAGTTCAGCCGGAAGGTCCGCAACATTCACGCGGCGGACATAGACGATGCGATCCTCGGCATTTTGACCGAAATCATATTTAGTATCCATGACTTACCCTTTCTTAATGTTGATCCGTTGAACCACCGTTTCTGGCATGGCGCGGGTCAAATCTACGTGGAGCAGACCGTTTTCCATCACGGCCTCGCCGACCTCGACCCCATCGGCCAGGACGAACGAGCGCTGGAATTGACGCGCCGCGATCCCGCGATGCAGAAAAATGCGCCCGTCATTGTCCTCGCGCTGACGGCCACGGATCACCAGTTGGCGATCCTCGACCGTGATAGCCAGCTCGTCTTCGGCGAACCCAGCGACGGCCAGGGTGATTCTGTAAGAATTTTCCGAGGTCTGCTCGATATTAAAGGGCGGATACCCTTCGTTTCCCGATTTGGCATTGCGTTCCAGCAAGCGTTCCAGCTGGTCAAAGCCCAGCATATACGGATGAGACCCCAAGGTAAGTTTGGTCATCGGCACGTCCTTACGTTTAAGCGACAGTCCAGTTTGAAGGGCCCCAATAAGGCGACCCGTTACAGGAAATATGGGCATCGCAGACCACGGGCGCAAGGGCTTTGCGAAAAGGTTGGTTTTCAGTATGTTAGGCAGGTAGCTAACAATAAGAATCAGCCCCATGAACGCCCCAACAGACATTTCGATGAAAAACGATGACGTCTTGCGTGTGGAGCTTGAGGTTTTTCGGCAGGAACACCGCGATCTGGATCAGGCCATCACCGCCATGGTTGATCGTGGAACTGCTGACCAACTGACCGTCCGGCGGCTGAAAAAGAAAAAACTCCGGCTCAAGGACATGATCGCGATCATCGAGGATCGTTTGACACCAGATATCATTGCGTAACGCCCTGCCTTGGCTATAGTGCGCGCTCTCAGATAAGGGGCGCAGAATGACTGACGTACAAGTGGGCATCATCATGGGCAGCCAATCGGATTGGCCCACAATGAAAGAAGCAGCCGACGTGCTGGACGAATTAGGCATCGCCTATGAAGCCAAGATTGTCTCTGCGCACCGAACCCCCGACCGTCTGTGGACCTACGGCAAAACCGCCGTCGACCGTGGCCTGCATGTGATCATCGCGGGGGCTGGCGGGGCTGCGCATTTGCCCGGCATGATGGCCTCGAAAACTCGTGTGCCCGTGATCGGTGTCCCGGTTCAGACCAAGGCCCTGTCCGGTGTCGATAGCCTGTATTCGATCCTGCAAATGCCCCGCGGCTTCCCTGTGGCCACCATGGCAATCGGCAGCGCTGGTGCGAAAAACGCAGGCCTGATGGCGGCCGGAATCCTGGCCAATAACAACCCCGAGATCGCCCAGCGTCTGGACGCTTGGCGCGACGCTCTTTCTGCCTCTATTCCGGACGAGCCTTCTGATGACTGATATCCTTTTGACTGGCGCAACCATCGGCATTTTGGGCGGTGGCCAATTGGGCCGAATGTTATCCGTCGCCGCATCGCGGCTGGGCTTCAAGACCCATATTTTTGAACCCGGCGCCAACCCGCCCGCTGCCGACGTGGCCCACACCGTGACCACCGCCGCCTACGAAGACGAGGCCGCCCTGCGCGCCTTTGCTGAGACGGTTGATGTGATCACCTACGAGTTCGAAAATATCCCCACCTCGGCGCTGGACATCCTGGAATCCTTGAAACCGATCCGCCCCAACCGCCGTGCGCTGGCCGTCAGCCAAGATCGCCTGACAGAAAAAGCCTTCCTCAGCGAATTAGGCCTGCAAACCGCGCCCTACGCTGCCGTGGATGACGACATCGACCTTACCGAAGCGATCGAGGAAATCGGCACGCCGGCGATCCTGAAAACCCGCCGATTTGGCTACGATGGCAAGGGACAGTCCCGCCTGAAATCCGCCGATGACGCCGCTCAGGCCCTTTCCGATATGGCCGGCGCACCAGCGATCCTCGAAGGGTTCGTGAATTTCACACACGAGGTTTCCGTGATCGGCACGCGCTCTGCTGATGGGCAGGTTGCCTGCTTTGATCCCGGCGAAAACGTCCACCGCGACGGCATCCTGCACACGACCACAGTTCCCGCCAACCTGACCGGCAGCCAAAAAATGGATGCCGTTCTGCTGACCGGTAAGATACTGAATGCGTTGAAATATGTCGGCACGATGGGCGTCGAACTGTTCGTCACGCCCCAAGGCCTGATCGTGAACGAAATCGCGCCGCGCGTCCACAATTCCGGCCACTGGACGCAAAATGGCTGCGCTATCGACCAGTTCGAACAGCACATCCGCGCCGTCGCTGGCTGGCCCTTGGGCGACGGTCAGCGTCACTCTGACGTGGTGATGGAGAACCTGATTGGCGACGATATGGACCGCGTGCCCGAAATCTCGGCCGAGCCCAGCGCCGCCCTACACCTCTATGGCAAGGCCGAAACCAAACCCGGCCGTAAAATGGGCCACGTCAACCGCGTCCAAGGCTGACTTCTTCTTTTTCAAAATATCCGCCGCGGAGCATCCCAAACTCTCCGCGGGCACTAGCCTATGAATCGCGCGGCCACCTCTCCGGCCAAATGGGTTACGCGCCCCCCGGCGATTGTCGCACCGACCCGTCCGCGACTGTCCAAAACTACCAAATCAGCCCGTTTTCCTGGCAACAGAACACCGCGATCCTCTAGGCCCAACAAACGCGCAGGTCCTTCGGAAACCAGCCGCCAGTTTTCCAAGGCCAGGGCTGCCTGCAACGGCGCGGGATAGTGGTAGTCCGAGGCTAAAGCATCCCCCACGCCTTTTGCGATCAGATCGCTGGCACTGACATTCCCCGAATGCGACCCGCCGCGCACCGCGTTCGGCGCGCCCAGAACGACTGGATCACCAGCCCTGTGCGCCTCAACAGCGGCACCGTGCGTTTCCGGAAATTCCGAGACGCGCAGCCCCATGTCCCGAGCCTGAATTCTGGTTTCGGCCGTGCGGTCATCATGGCTGCCCATGATCACGCCCAGATCCGCCAGCCGCGCCGCCAAACCGGCCAGCGCCGTCGCCACCTGAGGCCCATTCGCGTGCAACGCCTTCAGCATTTCAAGATGCACCTCAGGGGAGCGCCCTCCCTTCAAGGCCTGCCCGGTCAGCCGTGGCGGACGTTTACCTTTGTCCAGCGCCTCGTGTGGCAAGTGATCGTTGAAAACAACAAAGCCGATGCCATGCTGGCGAACGACTTCGATAATCTCGTCATAGTCCTCCAGCATATGGGTTTCGAACCGCAGCTGAACCCGCATATCGGTTCCCAGGCTCTGGTATTCGTCCAGCGCATTCAGCATCCGTTTCGCAAATTTCGGGCCGCGCATGCCGCCTTCCCAGCTCCAGAACTGCGCCAGCATAGCTGTTGTGATCCCGTTCGCCGCCAGATCCGCCTCGGTCGAGGCCAATCCCACCGTCAAATCAGTCATCGCGCCACGACGCGGCGCCAGATGACGTTCGAACCCATCGCCATGCACGTCGATGATGCCAGGCATGATGCGAAAGCCGCTCAGATCAACTTTGCGCCCGGCCAAGCCTTCGACAATCAGGCCCTCATGCAGGCTCAAGTCGCTTTGCGCCACTCCATCAGGGCGCAACACATCGGCGTTTTCCAGGGTCAGGGACAGGGTCATTTTCGCTCCGGCAGGGCTCGGATAGCCTGAGCCCAGGTCATATTGTGATCGAACGCCCCCTTTTCGATGAATTCCAACGCCTGCGCAATCACCAGCGGGTTGTTCATCATAAACGTATGCGTCGCGGGCAGCACAATGTGATCGGCCATGCCTTTAACTCGGGTCGAGGCGACCGCGACCTTGCCGTCATCCGCGCCCTCGATAACGGTGGAAAACACCGGGTTCAGCGATTGGTTGCCTGCGATTACCCCAACAGAGAAGGGGACTGGCGGCAGCTGTGCTGGCACACCATCTGTGGCGAGTTGCTTGCCTGCCGGGCCATTGAACCAGCCAAATGGGGCCAAGTCTGCGAAGGCGTCAACGATCTGCGAACCGCCGTTGGGCGGGCCCAACATGACCACGCGACCAAGCGAGGGCACCCGGTTATCCACCAGCCAATCGCGCAACAATATCCCGCCCATCGAGTGGGTTACGAAATGCGTTTTCTGCCCCTCGCACGCGGCAACCGCATCGGGCAGAACGCCCCTTGCAAGTGGCTTGATAGTATCAGAGGTCGAGGGGTATTTCGGCCGGATCACCTTATAACCGTGCATGCGGAACGCTTGCTCCATCACAACAAACGAAGTCGGACCGCGCGCCAACCCATGCAACATGACCACACAATCGGCACGGGCGGACACGGGCAGCAGCAAAAGCAGGGCAATCAAGAAACGCATGCCCCCTAGATAGGGATTGTGGCGCAGGTCACCACCCTCAAAGGCGCGAATAAGACGGCGGATAGACCAGCTCGGCCATGATACCCGCGTTTTCGACGCGGATCGGATACATCAGCGTGTTCTCTTTGGAGAACGGCGTCTCCAACGCCTCGGCCGCAGAGCGCGTAAATCCGAACCGTTGATAATAGCGCGCATTTCCCAGCACCGTGACGGCACCAGCATCGGCCTGGCGGGCGATCTCTAGACACGCGCGCACCAAATCGCTGCCGATCCCGCGCCCACGGGCTGATAGATCCACCGCAACCGAGCTGATCGTATGCCAACCTTTCGGATGAAGATGCCGCGCCATACAGGCATGCCCCAATATGGCGCCGTCCTCCTCCCAAACCAGATCAGCCTGAAGGTCCGTCGATTCGCGCAGGGATTGCACCAACCATGGCTCATAGCAGCGCTCGTAGGCGCGTCCGATCAGGGACGTGACTTTACAGCTGTCGCTGGGTTCGTAGACCCGGATCATCGAAATCTCTTTCCGCCAACAAAATGACTGTTGGTGCGACCAGCCTACGCCCCGCTGAACAGAATACAAGCACAGCCCCGGAATTGAGCCCAGAATTTACGCTACAAAACCAGCGCGTTCGCCTAGATTTAGGGCATTCCCAACCTTTCGTGCTAGTCCAACCCGACCCGAACCATAGAACGGTGCAGGGTCTCAGCGATGACATTGTGCATCTTGGGGTTTGGCAAATCCGCGGCGGCAAAAGCCTCCATCTGACCGAAAACCATACCCGCAGTTCCGTCACTTATTGCGGATTTGTTCGGCGTAACTTCGACCAATGCGGCGCAGCGCTTACCAAGAGGAGCAAGCAACCTGTCGTTGACAAAATCATCAGGAATGGATCGTGGCTGCGCGTGACGCGGCAACCATAACACCAAAGTGGGTCGCCCCACCCGATGCAGCAGGCCAGCGCAGGAGGTCAACCATTCACGCCGACATTCCCCAATCACCTTCGAGAATTTTTTCGCCGAAACCCTTCGCAATCGGTGCAGCAAATGTCCGACAAAGTGAAATTCCGTAAAATCCACCTCCGGGTACAACTCGTGCAGCGCGCCAGAGGCCCGGATGAACCGGTCATTCCGGCGCGAATGCACCGTGTAATAACGATTGCTCACATATTCCGGCCCCATCACTTGCAGCACCACAAACTCGGCGCCGCGTGCGATTTGCAGCACGGTTTGATCAGACCGAAACGTTTCGATCCCCGCGTTGACTACGCCCAGATTTACGGCTGTTACGCCGGTCATGTCCTCGATCAGGGACGGAAACGGACGGGCAACGAATTTGCCATAGGTCTCGGTTCCGCCAATAAAGGCCGCGTATTTCCTCTCTAGCGACCGCTCGGGCCCGCGAAATTGCAAACGTGACTGTCCATAGCCACACGAAAGATAGTCAAGGGCCCCCGCCCCAGCATGTTCATAGGTCATCTCACCCACCATATTTTCACCCAAGATTGAGAATCGGTGGAACTCGTTGAAAAACTGCTAAATTTCCAATTCGTCTCGAATTTTCAGCAGCGCATACCCTTGCGGCAGGCATGACCCCGCGCATATGGTTCCCATAGGAAAGCAAAGGATCGAGGCGCATGGAAATCAATTCAATTGGGGTTATCGGCGCGGGGCAGATGGGCAACGGCATCGCTCATGTGATGGCGGTCGCGGGCTATGATGTTTTGCTGAACGACATCAATCAGGACGCGCTGGACGCCGCCCTGGCCTTGATTGATAAAAACATGGAGCGTCAGGTCAGCCGCAGCCTGATCACGACGGAAGCCAAGGCCGACGCTATGGCGCGGATCAAAACCACGCTGGACCTGCCCGAGCTTGGCCCGCAGGATCTGATCATCGAGGCCGCGGCAGAGCGCGAGGACATCAAGAACAAGATCTTCGAAACACTGGCGCCTTATCTTGCGCCGCAGACGATCCTGACCTCGAACACCTCGTCGATTTCGATCACCCGTCTGGCTAGCCGCACCGACCGGCCCGAACGGTTCATGGGGTTCCACTTTATGAACCCGGTGCCGTTGATGAAACTGGTCGAACTGATCCGAGGCATTGCCACCGACGAAGAGACCTATCAGACCTGCCTGAAGATCGTCGAGCGGTTGGACAAAACTGCGGCCAGCGCCTCGGATTTCCCGGCCTTTATTGTGAACCGCATCCTTATCCCGATGATCAACGAGGCGTGCTATACACTGTACGAAGGCGTGGGCAATGTGGCCTCGATCGACAGCGCCATGAAGCTGGGCGCCAACCATCCGATGGGTCCGCTGGAGCTGGCGGATTTCATCGGTTTGGACACCTGCCTGGCGATCATGCACGTGCTGCATGACGGGCTGGCTGACACCAAATATCGCCCCTGCCCCTTGTTGACCAAATATGTCGAGGCCGGCTGGCTGGGTCGCAAAACCAATCGCGGGTTCTATGACTATCGTGGTGAAACGCCGGTTCCGACCCGCTAAACCTCAGTTTTTCAACGACAAAGTATGCTCGCGCAGCCAAGCCATAAAGCCGCGCGGGTCGCTTTGCAGCCGCTCCATCTGCGCGTCTGTCAGGGGCTCTCCGACGATGGGTTTTTGCGGCTTTTTGCAGCTGTGAACAATCTCGTGCAGCAGCAATCCTTGACGCAATGTGGCCGAAATCCGGTTGGCTATCTGGTACCAGCGCGAATTCGATCCGGGGAAATAAATCGGCACCACCCGCGCGCCGGAACGGCGGATCATCTGGGCGGTGAACACGTTCCATTCAGCTTCGATAGCGGGGCCGAACAGAGTTTCCGACGACGACACAACACCCGACGGAAACACGGTGATTAACCCGCCCTGCTTCAGCATCGCCATCGCCTGCGCCCGCATATCCACGAATTTGCGCTGCGCGTCCTCTTCGTGCGGGAACGGCACCGGGATCAGATAGGAGGAGGCAACCTCGTCAATCCCGGTCAGCAGGGCACGTGTCAGAATACGATAATCGTCCCGGCGGCGCCCGATCAGGTCGGCCAAGATCATCCCGTCCACCAGCCCATGCGGGTGGTTTGCGACGACGACCACGGGCCCCTCCAACGGAATCCGGTCGATTTGCTCTTGTGGGGTCAGCAACGGGATGCCCATCACGTTCAGCGCCGCGCGCCAGAACGCCTGCCCTTGCGGCGCGCCCTGACGTTCAAAATTTCGGATCATACGCAGGATCGTCAGTTTGCCCGTCAACCACTCCAACGTTTTGATCGACAGCGAAGTTAGCGGGCTGTCAAACGTGTTGGCATAGGTCAAGCTGCGCCGGTCATAGGTCGTATGCGCGACCTCGACAGACGTCTCCAGCTCTTGTTCCGTAACCCTGTCTTCCACCTGGCTGCACCATCTCTGTTGCGCCGACTGGCGCTTACATGTCTTCCCCGAAACGGTCTGCAACCAAAGCTTCGATGGCAGTGGCCAAGGCTTCGGCATCTGCGCCCGAGGTTCGCACCTCAATAGTAGTTCCCTTCGAGGCTGCCAACATCAAAAGCCCCATGATGCTGTCGCCCGAGGCAGACATTCCGTCACGGCATACCTCGGCCTGCGCATCGAATCCTTCGACCACTTCGACCAGCTTGGCCGAAGCACGGGCATGCAGCCCTTTTACATTCACGATTTGCAGATGGCGCTCTGAGGTGTCGGTCATTCGAATTCAATCTTTGGAAATGTTTTGGCTGTCAATATACTTGCGTCCAGCCTCTGTAGCAGTACGCACCGCATCGGCAACTGTCGTATGGCGGCTTTTGGCGAGTTTAATCAACATCGGCAAGTTCGCGCCATACAGAATGCGGCGACCATCCGGCTGACAGGCCAGCAAGGACAGGTTAGACGGCGAGCCACCAAACATGTCCGTCACGACGACCACGCCTTCGCCTTGATCTACGGCATCAGCTGCATCGCAGATTTCGCGCTGTTTCTGGCTTCTGTCGTGCTCTTGCTCGATCGAAATCGCGCGGATGCCGTTTTGGGTTCCGACCACATGTTCGACCGCGGCCAGGTATTCCCGAGCCAGCCCCCCATGCGCGACGATGACGATACCGATCACGCTTGCCTTCCCCTACTTAGCCGCCACATTAAGAGCGTCGACTGGCTGCAATGCAGCATTTGCCTTACGCTCGATTTCTCTGTGCCTAGTTGACACCTGCCACCCCCGATCCGCAAGGGCTTTGGACAGCTTTTCTGCAATAGCAACCGAGCGATGTTGCCCCCCAGTACACCCAAAGCCGATTGCAAAATGTGCTTTGCCCTCATCACGATAGGCCGGCAAAAGCATTTCCGTTAGGTCAAGCACGCGATCAAAGAACCCTTCGAATCGGGCATCCTGCGAGACGTAATCTGTTACGCCCTGACTGCGCCCATCCAGGCCCCGCAGCGCCTCGTCCCAATAGGGGTTCCGCAAAAACCGGCAGTCGAACACCATGTCCATGCCTCGTGGGAGCCCGCGCTTGTACGAAAAAGAGTTCACCGAGACCGCCAGATGGCGGCCCGACGCCCCCGCGAACAGGCGCTCAACCTCGGCCTTCAGATCATGAGGGGTCATTTCCGAACTGTCGATCAGGATGTCGGCGCGCGCCTTGATCGGCACCAACAGATCCAGTTCGCGTTCGATCCCTTGATCAGGGTTTTCGGCCGGGGCCAAAGGGTGACGCCGCCGCGTTTCCGAGAATCGCCGCAACAGCACGTCTTGGCGGCAATCCAAATACACAACTTCGGGATTGATCCCAGGGACATTTGCCAGTTGATCAATGCTCTCGATCAGCGCATTCACCGAAAAATCGCGATTGCGCACATCCAGACCCAGCGCCAAATCGCTGCCAATCGGCGGGCCCTCCAACAAGCGAGGCAACAGGCTGAGCGGCAGGTTATCAATTGCCTCGAAACCCAGATCTTCGAGCGTGCGAATGGAGGTGCTGCGCCCTGCCCCCGACGGACCGGTAATCAGCACGAGACGTTTGTGTTGAACCTGCTTTTCAGTCTGATCATTCATATGTCTAAGCGTGCCTACCCGCTCTGAGGATTTGAAGAATCGCGGTCGCGAAATGCTGCGCCCGCACATTGTGGACGATCGGGCGTGAAACACCCAGACAAACCTTCTCACGCTCAGGAGGAAGTCTGTGAGTTTCTTCCTGATCCAGGTCAACCCAGAGCCTGATCGGAACAGGGCCAGCAGCATGTGCGTTCAGGATGCCAATTCCCCGCGCCTCGATCTGACCCCGAATGGTGTCGGGCGCGTCAACCATCAGCTCCCCCCCGTCGCGCCAGATCCGACAGCGGTCATCCGCAACCAGGTCTGCGCCAAACGCCATCAATTGCAAAGCGAGGCCTGATTTACCCGCCCCACTTTCCCCTAAAATGCAAACGGCGGCCCCATTCAGGGCCACCGCGCTAGCGTGTAAAACTGTTTCCTTGGCCGGCACGTCAGACCGGCAGGCCTACAACAAACCGAGCACCCAAGGGTTCAGACGTCGGGTCCGCCTCGGTTGGGCGGATGTTTTCAGCCCAGATCACGCCGCCATGCGCCTCGATGATCTGCTTCGAAATCGCCAACCCAAGACCCGAGTTATTTCCGAACTGGTTTTCAGGTCGTTCCGAATAGAAACGCTTGAATACCTTGGTCAGAGCCTGTTCTGGGATGCCCGGCCCCGTATCTTCGACCACGACCAGAACACGGTTGTCGCGCTGGCGCACCCACACGCGGATGGCGTCACCATCCTCGCAAAAACTCGTCGCGTTGGTGATCAGGTTAACGAAAACCTGCGCCAGTCGCGCCTCGAGCCCATGAATTTGGATCGGGCCGTCGGGGATATCCAAGATAAATTCGATCCCCTTTTCCTCGGCCTGCTGCCCCAAGTATTCACCTAGGTTTCCAACCATTTTCAATAGGTTGAAGCTCTCTTGCTCTTCCTTGACCAGTTCGCTGTCCAACCGCGATGCGTTCGAAATATCACTGACAAGTCGATCCAGGCGACGTACATCGTGGTCAATCACATCCAACAATTTCTCGCGCTGGTCGTCACGCTGCGCCACACGCAATGTGCCAACAGCCGACCGCAAACTCGCGAGCGGATTTTTGATCTCGTGCGCCACGTCTGCCGCAAATTGTTCATTGCTGTCGATCCGGTCATACAAGGCCGAGACCATCCCCCGCAGCGCCGACGAAAGCCGACCGATTTCGTCTGGGCGAGCGGTCAAATCAGGAATGCGGATGCGCCCGGCGGCGGTATTTCGACGGTCACGAGCGCCGCCAAGTTCGGCTGCCGTGGCCAGATCCGCCAGCGGATTGGCGATCGTCGAGGCCAACACAAGGCTCAGACCAATCGACACCAGTGTAGCGATCAGGAACATTTGCAGAATACGCTCGCGTTCCCCTCGGACCAATTTATCAATCTCGCCGGTGGCGCTGGTCAACGCGACAACACCCAACGTCTGGCCTTCATGCAGGACAGGCGTCGCAGCGGCGAAATAGCTGCCCTCGTTGGTTTGCAATCCAGTCTCAACCTGAGCGCCCGCTGCAACCGTGGGCGTCACCATATTGCCGACCAGTTGTTCGATTCCAGGCATGGACGCTGGATCACTCGGGCCGTTGAATAGCGCGTCGAATTTATCCCAAACCCGCGCGAGGGCGTCTGAAATAAGCGTCGACCCGCCATCATCTGAGCCTTGGCTAAGCGCCGCACCCTGTCCCTGACCTGCGGCAATCAGTTCGCCCATGGCATCATAGACATAAACCTCGACCCCTTTGCGCAGATCCAGGCCGTTCAGTGTATCCAGAACATCAATGCCATCCCCTGAAGCCAGACTAACCGGCGCGCCCTTCGGCAGCTGTGCTTCGACCACGTCGGCCACAAGCTCTGCCTGGGCGGTCAAGGCATTCACCCGGTCCAGGACCAGGGAATCACGCGATGAGTTCAGCAGCAAAACGCCAGCGACAAGCACGTTCAACGCAATCAGGTTGAACGTGATGATTTTGCGCGTCAGCGGCGACCTATTCAGCGTCAGGAAACCACGCCGAGCCCGCCGGGCCCGGATCTCCTTTTCGACGGTGCTGTCCGGGGCGACGAATTCGTCACCCAGCACAACTTCGCCGTCACGCTTAGGCGCCGTTTCCCGCAAATGCATCCCTTCCGCGAGAGCCATTATTCTTCGTTATATCTGTAGCCGATGCCATAGAGCGTCTCGATCGCCGAAAATTCGTTATCGACCGAGCGCATCTTTTTGCGCAACCGCTTGATATGACTGTCGATCGTACGGTCGTCGACATAGACCTGATCGTCATAGGCAACGTCCATCAGCTGATCCCGCGATTTGACGAAACCGGGGCGCTGCGCCAAGGCCTGCAGCAGCAGAAACTCGGTCACGGTCAGCGACACATCCTGACCCTTCCAGGCCACAGCATGGCGCAGGGGATCCATCCGCAGCTCGCCACGCTCCATCACTTTGGTTTCTTCAGTGTCACCAACGATATCACCGGCCACCGCATCCTGACGACGCAGCAATGCACGAATGCGTTCGACCAAAAGCCGCTGCGAGAACGGCTTCTTCACATAGTCGTCCGCGCCCATGCGCAGACCCAATACCTCGTCAATCTCGTCATCCTTGGATGTAAGAAAGATCACCGGCATTGAACTTTTCAGGCGCAGGCGCTGCAACAGGTCCATGCCATCCATACGCGGCATCTTAATATCCAGAACCGCCATATCAGGAAGGTTCTTGTTGAATGCATCCAGCGCGGATTGACCGTCATTATAAGTTTCGACCTCAAACCCTTCTGCCTCAAGGGTCATGGCCACGGATGTCAGGATATTCCTGTCATCGTCCACTAGGGCGATTTTAGACATCTCCGAATTCCTTGTACTGCTCATTTATAAGATTTTTCTTTTTATTATGCCGCTGTTTGGCACCGGCAATCAATCCAAATCTGCGAATCAGCTAAGTTTTCACCATTATTGTGGGACTGATTCCTCAATGGATTGATAATTTTTGCGCCGCCAAAGGCATGCTCCCCGCCCGCATCGGTCATTTTCTGCCGTGATTGCGCTAACCTAGGGCTGGTTGCGCTAACTGCGTTAAACCGTCCTGTTACTTTGTGGAAACGTCATGCTAAGAGGCCCGTTATCGGGGCGACCCGGTCAGTGCAGGAGGGAGCCTGCACCGCGTGAAAGGACAACGCCGCGAATTGCGCGGCTACAGGAGCTTGGCAATATGACATTTGGACGGGTAAA
>JBOEGN010000112.1:0-33053 GCA_050633445.1 Thalassovita sp. | reverse complement strand
GGTTCGGCCTCTGGTCGGGCGGTCAGTTCTTCCCCATCATTCCGTCTGCCGACCTCTCCTGACCGCCATCGCCCCCCGAGGGCAGCAGGGAGGGTGGGCGGGCGCTGCCCGAGGGGGGCGATCCCCCACCATCATATGCCAAACTTCGCCGCAAATCTGACCCTCCTGTTCACCGAGCATCCCCTGCTTGAACGGTTCGACGCCGCCCGCCGCGCCGGGTTCAAAACCGTTGAACTGCTCATCCCCTACAATGCACACCCGCAAGACCTCGCCACCGCTCTCACCGATGCAAATCTCCACCTAGCGCTGATCAACACCCCCGCCCCTGACTGGACCGCCGGGGATCGCGGCCTCGCCGCCCTGCCCGGTCGCCAACAGGATTTCCAAACCTCCTTCGAGACCGCGCTCGATTACGCAGCCCATCTGAACCCCGACCATATCCACATCATGGCCGGCCTCGCCCACGGCCCCGAGGCCCAGGCGACATACATCCGAAACCTCCGCTGGGCCGCCGCCCAGGCACCTAACCAATCCCTGATGATCGAGCCGATCAATCCCGCCGACATGCCCGGCTATTTTCTGAACGATTTTGATCAGGCCGCCGCCATTCTGGACACGATCAACGCCCCGAACCTGGCGCTGCAATTCGACGCCTACCATGCCCATAAGATCACCGGGGACGTGCTCTCAGCATGGGACAAACACGGCCATCGCACCCGACATATTCAGGTCGCCAGCGCCGAGGGCCGACACGAACCCAACACAGGCGCCGTCGACTACCCGGCCTTTTTCGCCCAACTGGACGCGCAAGGCTATGATGGCCATGTCAGCGGCGAATATTTCCCCGCCGGAGCCACGGCAGATGGCCTGGATTGGATTATTTCACCCCAACCCAAACCCTCCTGACAGGATGCTGTCAGCAGGGCTGTGTCATACCGTCCCCATCAACAAACTGATGGAGACGACCAATGACTTTTACCCCCCAAAATGCCGTTATCTGGACCGAAATCCGTGTCACGGACCTGGAAAAGGCCACGGCCTTCTATGCCGAGGTGCTGCAAAACGACATGATCATCACCTCTGACATGGGCCCCGAACCCATGGCTGTTTTCAGCTATGCGGGCGACCCAAGCGTCTCGGGGCATCTGATCCAGGGCACCCCTGCACCGGCTGGTGCGGGCAATATCGTCCACCTGGCTATTCCGGATACGCTCGGGGCGACGCGCGCCCGCGTGACAGCCGCGGGTGGCACCGTACAAAGCCCGGACATTGAAATTCCGCCCGGTACGTACTTCTATGCGACCGACCCCGATGGCAATACGATCGGGCTGTTCAAGTTCAAGGAATAAGCCATGCGTCGCGCCGACCGCCTGTTTCAGATCGTTCAGTATCTCAGAGGTGGTCGGCTGCTGACAGCCGCGCAATTGGCCGAACGGCTGGAGGTGACGCCGCGCACGATCTATCGCGACATCGCCGACCTGATGGGCTCGGGCGTCCCGATCGAGGGCGAGGCGGGTGTCGGCTATTTGATGCGCGAAGGCTATGACCTGCCGCCGCTGATGTTTACTCAGGATGAAATCGTGGCCCTTGTGGCCGGGGCCCGGATGATCCGCGCCTGGGGTGGGGCCAATATGGCCGCCGCCGCCGAAGAGGCGCTGGTCAAGATCAACGCCGTGTTGCCCGACGCCGCCCGTGCCCGCGCGGACGAGGTGCATGTCCACGCTTTTGACACCTCGGATATGACCGAAACGCAACGCAGGCGACTGGACCAGATCGAGCGCGCCACCAATGCACATATCAGCCTGGATATGACCTATCTGGACCTGTCAGATCGCACCACGACCCGCCGTCTTCGCCCCGTTGGCGTCTGGTATTGGGGCAAGGTTTGGACACTGGCGGGCTGGTGCGAGCTCAGGCAGGATTTCCGGTCTTTTCGGCTGGACCGGATCACCGATCTGACCGAGGGGCCACGGTTCAAACCCCAGCGTGGCCAGACGATGAGGGATTTTTATGCCAGTCGGAAACGCGAGGGGTATCTCTCGTCGGAACAGAAGCGCCCTAGGCCTTGAAATCAGTGTTCCGCACCAGGCCCTCTTGGGCGGTCGAGGCAACCAACCGCCCGTCCTGCGTGAAAATCTGACCACGGTTGAAGCCCCGCGCACCGCCCGACCAGGGCGAATCCATCACGTACAGCAGCCACTCGTCCATGCGGAAATGATCGTGGAACCAAACCGCATGATCCAGACTGGCGAATTGCATATCGGGATCGGTAAACGTCTTGCCAAAGGGCAACATGCAGGTCGTCAGCAACCCATAATCCGAGGTATAGGCCAACGCCGCGCGATGCATCGCCGGGTCATCCCCAAACCCGCCGCGCAAACGAAACCACATCGCATGTTCAGGCGCGCGTTTTTCACGGGTATAGGGCGGGCGCAGCCCCACGGGACGCATCTCGATTGGACGCGGGGATCGGAGCCATTTCAGGAACTCAGGTGGCAGTTCGTCCGCCATCTCTTCGCCGACCTCTGCATCCGCCTTTAGTTCATCGGGCGCTGGCACATCGGGCATATCATATTGATGATGGAACCCCGGCTCATCCC
Organism: Thalassovita sp.; assembly: GCA_050633445.1. GTDB lineage: Bacteria > Pseudomonadota > Alphaproteobacteria > Rhodobacterales > Rhodobacteraceae > Thalassobius. The sequence continues at coordinate 30,453 of JBOEGN010000112.1, read as the reverse complement.
CGTGGAAACTGGCCGCCAGGTTCAAAATAGGCTTACCCGCCTGCACGGCAATCACCCGGCGCGTGGCAAAACTGCGGCCGTCGCGATCTCGTTCGACCTGATACAGGACCGGCTGCGTGGCATCGCCCGGACGCATGAAATAGGCATGCAGAGAGTGAACAGGGCGATCATCGCCAACCGTGCGGATGGCCGACATCAGAGCCTGACCGATCACTTGCCCCCCAAACGACCGCCCGCGCCCCTGCGGCGTCGCGATCCCACGGAAATAGTTCTGCTCGACCTGCTCGACATCCAGCACGTCATCCAGCCATTGGCCGGGTTGGCGGTCTTGCTTGTTGCTCATCTGGCTATTCCAATTTGTCCCACGGGTCCTTAGTCAGAGCCATTTTCAGCCCCAAGTGCAAGCCCCTTCGCCCAATCTTAGTGTCCGACAACCTGTTCGTCGGCGCATTGTACGCCTTTCGGCTCCAGCTCTAGTACGGAATGGGCGACATCAAAGCGATCACGCAAAAGCGACTTCACCGAGTGCTTCAGCGCCTCGGCTTCGACCGAGCCATCCATCACCACATGCGCCTCGAGCGCGGTTTCGTGTTCCTGCATACGCCACAGATGAACGTGATGCACGCTGTCCACGCCCGCAATATCGCTGAGCGCATCAAGCACCTCGTTCAAATCCGTATCTTCGGGCGTGCCCAGCATCAGAATGCGGATCACCGGTACGATGCCTTGCCATGACATCCACAGGATATATCCGGCGATCATCAGCGTCACGATCGGATCCACAAGACGCCAGTCATACAACAGGATCAACGTCCCCCCGACGATCACCGCGACCGAGCCCATGGCATCTGCCAGATTGTGCAGAAACGCCGCCCGCATATTGGCGCTGTCCTTGCTTAGCCGCATGATCAGCAAAGCCGTCACGGTGTCGATGACCAGCGCCAGACCCGCAATGACGACCACAATCCACCCTTCGACGTCTTGCGGGTTCAGCAGCCGTTCGATCCCTTCGGCGGCCAGAAAAAACGCCACGACGATCAGCGTGGTATAGTTGGCCAATGCGGCGACAACCTCGGCCCGGCCATAGCCAAAGGTCATGCGGTCATCCGCCGGGCGTCGGCCAATCCGTCGGGCGGCAAAGGCAATGACCAGAGACAGCGCATCCGACAGGTTGTGGATCGCGTCCGCAATCAACGCCAACGAGCCCGAGATCACCCCAGCCACGATCTGCGCCAATGTCAGGACAAAATTCACAGCGACCGCAATCACGACACGCTTATCACCGCTGTCCAGGTCAGGTGTGTGATGGTGATCGTGCGGCATGAATTTCCCCTATCGGCTGCGAGTCAGCTCCAGGAAGACATCCTCCAGGTCGGCCTCTTCGGTCTTGACGTCACGGATGCGGATGCCAGCGGCGCGCACACATTCCAGCACCTGTTCGGCACTGATATCGGTCGCATTATAGCTAAGCGCGATGGCACCGTCAGCCCGCGTGCTGACCTCGATCCCATCGGCTGCGGGCAAGGATTTCGGCGTCTCTTCGGGCTGAATGACCATTGTTTTGGCGTCGATGCGGCCCAACAGGTTGGCGGTGCTGTCGCGCGCAACCAACTCACCTTGGTTAATGATGGCGATCTCGTCGCACATCTCTTCGGCCTCTTCCAGATAATGTGTGGTCAGAATGATAGTCATGCCCTGCTGGTTCAACTGCCGCACGTTTTCCCACAACATCTGACGCAGTTCGATATCCACGCCAGCAGTCGGTTCATCCAGCACCAGAATATGCGGATGATGGACCAGAGCCTTGCCCAACAACAATCGCCGCCGCATCCCGCCAGACAGGGTGCGAGCATAGGCTTCGGCCTTATCCTCAAGCCCGACTAGACGCAAAATCTCGTCACTGCGACGCTGAGATTTCGGGACGCCATACAGGCCCGCCTGAACCTCCAACGCGCCGCGCGGCGTGAAAAACGGATCCAGGTTCAGCTCTTGTGGCATCACCCCGATCGAGGCGCGGGACTGCCGCGGGTTCACGTCCTGATCAAACCCCCAGATATTGACCGAGCCTTGGGTTTTCACCACCAGACCCGCCAAAATGTTGATCAATGTGGATTTGCCTGCCCCGTTGGGGCCCAGCAGACCAAAAACAGACCCCTGCGGGATGTCCAAATCAACGCCTTTCAGCGCTTCTTTGCGTGGCTGCCCCTTGGAGCCGCCGTAAACCTTGCGCAAACCCCGGATTTCAATTGCGTTGCCGCCCATGGCGCTCTTGCCCCTGCTCGTCTCATCGCTCATAACTGCACCTAGTTGTTTTGCAGCCAAAAGGAAACAGCCCCCATGACGACGCAAGCCCCGGAAATCAAGATTGTCGAGACCGCCAAATTCGCCTGCGACGGTGGTGAAGGTGCCCTGGGCCACCCGCGTGTTTGGCTTACCATTCCTGCCGACATCGGCTATGTCGAATGCCCCTATTGCGACGCGAAATACGTGCTGAAAGGCAGCGACGCCGCCTGAGCCACAGCCCGCCGCGCCTGATGCAGCGGGGGATTTTGGGTATTTTGCCAAGAAGAAGCCGAAGCCTGGGCGCTATCCCACCGGTATTGAGTTCGCCCCGCAAGGCAGCTTGGCCCCTACGGTGCCTTTGGGCGTTAGGTAACGCAGGACGTTTTGCCCGCTCCAAATACGGATAGCGCGGCCATCGCTGGTGGAGCCGCTACCGATGGCTGTCCCTGTCAAACCATCCATGTAGTAATAAATCGCCTGCGCGGTCACGCCGTCCTGACAGATCAGCGTCGCAAGACCAAAGCCAAAAGGGCCGCGCGCCGTCCATTGCCCGGAACAGGTTGTGCCGTCGTCCATCCGACCGGTAACCGTCCCCGTGTTCCAGCCTTTGGAACGCCCGTCAAAATAGGCGCCGTCCCCGCCAACGCAGGCCAGAACGCGTGCGCAATTGTTTTGGTCTTGGGTCTGTAGGCAGGGGGGCTCGGCTTTTGCGGGGAAGGCTGCGAACAGACAAAGAGCAACTGGAAGACAACGGCGGAACATGGCACAACCTCATACAGAACAAACGCGACAGGTCGAGGGATACAACATGAGCACGAATTTCGGCAAGGGATGCCATTTGCATCTGATCGACGGGTCGGCCTTTATCTTTCGCGCCTATCACGCGTTGCCTCCGTTGACGCGGAAATCGGACGGGTTGCCCATCGGTGCCGTGGCCGGGTTCTGCAACATGATCCACAAATATGTCGAGGCCAATACCGGGCCCGATGCGCCGACCCATGTGGCGGTGATTTTCGATCATTCGGGCAAGACCTTTCGCAATGATCTGTATGATCTGTACAAGGCCAATCGCCCCCCTGCGCCCGAGGACCTGGTGCCTCAGTTCCCGCTGACGCGGCGCGCGACCGAGGCGTTCAATATTGCCTGCAAGGAAATCAAAGGCTTCGAGGCTGACGACATCATCGCCACCCTATCCTGTCAGGCGCGCGATGCCGGTGGGCGGGTGACGATCATCAGCTCGGACAAGGATCTGATGCAACTGGTGGGCGGCGGCGTTGAAATGCTGGACGCGATGAAGAACAAGCGCATCGATTCTGACGGGGTGGTCGAAAAATTCGGCGTTGGCCCGGAGCGTGTGGTGGACGTGCAGGCGCTGGCCGGGGATTCGGTGGATAACGTGCCCGGTGCTCCGGGGATTGGGATCAAGACTGCCGCCCTGTTGATCAACGAATTTGGCGATCTGGACGCGCTGCTGGATCGCGCTGCGGAGATCAAGCAACCCAAACGTCGCCAGACCCTGATCGACAAGCGAGACCAGATCGAAATGTCCCGTTCGTTGGTTCAGCTGGATTGCGACATGGCGCTGGATTTCACGCTGGATGATCTCGAGGTTCGCGACCCCGAGGCCGACGTCCTGCTGCCCTTCCTGGCCGAGATGGAGTTCCGCACGCTGCTGAAACGGGTTGCCGAACAGTTGGGCGCCGAGGCCCCGGTGATCGCCGAGCCTGCCGCTCAGACCGGCGAGGCAGGCGCCCCTGACACGCCCGACGCCATTCCGTTCAAACCCGAAGACTATGAATGCGTCAAAGATGCCACTGCTTTGCAGAATTGGATCGACCGGGCCTATGAACGAGGTCATGTCGCAGTGGACACCGAAACCACCGGGCTGGACGAAATGCAGGTCGATCTGGTGGGGATTTCGCTGTCCGTCGATGCGGGTCAGGCCTGCTATATCCCGCTGACGCACAAGGACGGATCGGACGACTTGTTCGGCAGCGACAACCTGGCCGAGGGGCAGATGCCGCTGGATCATGCGCTTGAGATGCTGAAGCCCCTGCTGGCCGACCCTTCGGTGATGAAAATCGGCCAGAACATGAAATACGACGCCAAGATTTTCGCGCGTTACGGCGTTAGCGTCACCCCCTATGATGACACGATGCTGATGTCCTATGCCTTGAGCGCCGGGCTGCATCGGCACAGCATGGACACTCTGTCCGAGCGCTACCTCAACCACACGCCGATCCCGATCAAACCCTTGCTGGGCACAGGAAAATCCGCGATCACCTTTGACCGGGTGCCGGTGGATGACGCCGTGAAATATGCCGCCGAGGATGCCGATATCACCCTGCGCCTGTGGCAAGTTTTCAAACCCAAGCTTCACCTGACGCAAGTGACCACCGTCTATGAAACGCTGGAACGCCCTCTCTCGCCCGTGCTGGCCCGGATGGAGATGCACGGCATCAAGGTCGACCGCGATACCCTGTCGCGCATGTCCAACGCCTTTGCTCAGAAAATGGCCGGATACGAGGCCGAGCTGTATGAACTGGCGGGCCACGAATTCAACGTCCAATCCCCCGCGCAGGTCGGCAAAATCCTGTTCGAGGAAATGAGCCTTGAGGGTGGCAAGAAAACCAAGACCGGCCAATGGTCCACCCCCGCCAACGTGCTGGAGGATCTGGCGACGGAACACGATTTCGCCGCCCGCGTTTTGGATTACCGCCAACTGCAAAAGCTGAAATCGACCTACACGGACGCGCTGCAGGATCACATCAACCCCGACACCGGCCGCGTGCATACGTCCTATGTGCAGACGGGCGCGAACACTGGCCGTTTGGCCTCGACCGATCCGAACCTGCAAAACATCCCCGTCCGCACCGAGGAAGGCCGCCGCATCCGCGAAGCGTTCGTCGCCGACGAGGGCAAGGTGCTGCTGAGCCTGGACTATAGCCAGATCGAGCTGCGGATTCTGGCCGAAATGGCCGGGATCGACGCGCTGAAACAGGCCTTCAAGGACGGGCTGGACATTCACGCGATGACGGCCAGCGAAATGTTCGATGTGCCGCTGGACGAAATGACTCCTGACATCCGCCGTCAGGCCAAGGCAATCAACTTTGGTGTGATCTACGGCATCTCGGGCTTTGGTCTGGCGCGCAACCTGCGCATTCCGCGATCCGAGGCGCAGGGCTTTATCGACCGCTATTTCGAACGCTTCCCCGGTATCCGCGCCTACATGGATCAGACCACCCAGTTCGCCAAGGATCATGGCTATGTCCAAACGATGTTCGGGCGTAAGATCCACACGCCCGAGATCAACGCCAAGGGCCCCGGCGCCGGCTTTGCCAAACGCGCCGCGATCAATGCGCCGATTCAGGGCACGGCCGCCGATGTGATCCGTCGCGCCATGATCCGCATGGAAAACGCCATCGCCGATCTGCCCGCCAAAATGCTGCTACAGGTCCACGATGAACTGTTGTTCGAGGTCGACGCTGACCGCGCCGAGGACGTGATCACTCGTGCCCGCGAGGTGATGGAAAACGCCGCAGCGCCTGCCTTGCATCTGACTGTTCCGCTGACCGTGGACGCGGGCCAGGGCCAAAACTGGGCCGAGGCACACTAGTCGTCGAACAGGTACTCTATGGAGGTGATTTCCTCGGCCAATTCACTGGAAATACTCAGGAAACCTGCCAGCGCGACCGCGTTTTCCTTGGGGTCCAAGCGCTGCCGCATCCGCGCATAATTCTCGAAACCGGTGTCTCTGATCCGGTCGCTTTCGAACACGATATCGCCGCGGATCGTGGGCAACAAACGCTCCCATGTCTCCTCCGAAGTATGCTCGCCCGCCAAGCCGATCCGCTTGGCATGGCCGGTCAGGTATTCGTCGGTCATCTCGCACTCAATCTCTAGCAAACGGGTGACCGAACGGTCGCCGGTCAGGTCCTTCAACAGCTCGATATTGGCGGGGTCGATGCACAAAATCATGCGATCCGTGCTGAAATAGTCAAACATCATCCGCATCAGCGCCCGGCGGTGCCGCGTGCGTTTGGCCAGCGTGTTCTGAATGCCGCCCAGATCGGGTAGCACGGTGTCCTCTTCGTTAAACATGTATTCGATGGCGGGGATGTTGGTTTTCTGCCGGACAAAGGCCAAGAAGCGCTTGGCAACATGCCACTTCTTACAGATCACGATCAGCAGCTCGCGCTCGCGGCCCAGCGTAGTTTCGGTTTCCCAAAACCGCATGCCGAACCGACGTCCGATGCGACCCCGCTCGGTCAGGAATTGGTGCAACCCACGCCCCTCGTTCGAAATTTTGAACTCCACCCCCTTGGCCGCATAGAGATCGCCCAAACGCGCCTTTAGCTCCAACGCTTCGGGGCTGATTTTGCGCGCGAACAAGAAATCCTGGCTTAGCAGTAAGTCATAGTGATCATTGTAGAAATTTACCGGCATCCCATAGTCAGAAAACATCAGGAAGGTCAGGGTGCGCGACTGAATTTCGGCCTCGGGCACCAGATGACGCACCAGCGTTTGAAAAAATGTTTCGTCTGGAATCCAGGTCGTACGAAAGAACCGCACCACGTCGGGGCGTTCCGCCACGAATTCGCGAATCCATTCGATGGTCAGGCGACGCAGACACCACCACTGACTGCCGATTTGGACCTGAATATCCTCGGGGATCGCGCGTTTCAGGCCCAGTTTTCGCTGCGCCTGTAGCATCCAGTAAAACAGCTTTTTGTGTTTTCGTTCGTTGATGTAGTGGCGATAGACCAGCCGGTCCTCTTTCATCCCGGTTTTGATCCAATCGCTTTCAAAAAAATCAAAGCTTTCGATATAGTCGCAGTCGTCCGCCTCGAGGAAATCATGCGCAAACTCGGCGGATTTGATTGCCATGCAATCGCCCGAAACCATCATGAAATGGGTCGCCCGAGGAAAGGCCGCAAGTGCGCTATCCAACGCGTTCAGGGTCGCCTGAACCAGGCTCCACTCTCCCCAACCACAGCGGATGCGTTTAGCAAAAACCACGTTGGGATTGCCAGCCAGACCCTCTTTGATCTTGGCAAAATCATCGTCGCTGGCTGAACCATCAAAATGGATCGCCATGTGATCGCCCGCAGCTGTCAGGCTTTGTGCCTGCTGCACAACAGCGTCAGGGTCTTTGTGACACAGAAGAATGAAAGCGATGGTCGCCATCCGGGGAAACGCCTGTCCAAACTGTTACGATACCGGCACTTTATGCTCCAATTGCCCCCAATGAAACAGGGCTGCCGGAATTTCGCGTGCAACACTGGGCCATTAGATGTTGCGCGATGGATTGACCCTAAGTCCGATGTCTTATTATCTAAACTGGTTGAAAACGAATGAATAAACTCGGGCAAAGTCCCGAGATGGAGGCAGCACCATGGGTTTTCCCGGCACCTGGATGACCGAATCCGAGAGCGTCATCTATCGCGTGGTCCCGAAATGCGCCTGTTCGACCATCGGGCAGATCATGTATTATTCCGATCAGGGTGAGTTCTTTGATGGCGATATCCATGACGCTGAAAACGGAATGCACAAATGGGCGTTCGAAGACAGTCAGCCCCTGATCCAGAAGGCCGTGACCGGGCATACGGCCTATTCTTTCACCTGTGTGCGCAATCCTTACACGCGGGTGCTCAGCTCATTCTTCGACAAAATCTGCGGCATTCAACGCAATGGTCGCCGGTATCGTGGCAATCTGGTGCCACTGTTGATCCAGAAATACGGGATCGAGGTCGGTGGCCCCGACGGACTGGACGATTTCGATCAGATCCGCAGCTTTCGCCGGTTCCTGCTGTTTGTGCGCGACACCATTCGGTTCGGAAAACCGATGGGACCGGATATTCACTGGTCCTCGGTTTCGGGGCATGTGTCGACCTTTATCAGGAACGGCGGGCAATACGACCAGATCGTCTGGACCGAGAAATTCAACGAGGGCATGCAGACTGTGTTGGACAATATCGACACGCGGCACGCCGTGGATCTGTCCAAAATTCCGCGCTTCAACGAATCCGAAGGTCACGGTCCCAAGCGCGCCCACCCGGTCGAGGACTATTTCGACGATCTGTCTATGCACTTGATGTACGAAATCTACAAACCCGACTTCAAACTCTTCCGGTATGATTTCGAAAACCCCGCCAACAAGCTGCCAAAGGGCGAAATAGACCTGAACGAAATCCATGCAAAGCTAAGCGACTAAAGCCTAATTTCCCACGTGGATGTTGGATGCCCTGTGGCACCCAAAAAGATTCGGGGGCTCTGCCCCCGGCCCCCGGGATATTTAGGAAAAGAAGAAGGGGCGCGGTCTGGGTGACACAATTTGTCGTTTCTTCTTGGCTCAAATACCCAAAGCGCAACATAGCCTAACGAGAATCGTCGATGCTCACAGAGCCCGACGTATTTGGCTTAGGGCTGACGCGTGACATGGTAGGTGGCCGCAGCAGCGATGGGGCCCTCAAGTTGTGTTTCTGCGCCATCGGGCCAGCGGATATGAAGCGAGTGCGCCCCTTGGTTTTGGCCCAAGCCGAAATGGAGGATCGGGGCGTCAAAGGACATGAAGCCTGCTCCAAGCTGGATTTCTCGGGTCAGCTTTTTCCCGTTTAGTGTTGTTAGGGTTACCGTCGCGCCAATGCCGTCGCGGTTGCCCGCAAGATCAGTCAGACGAACGGCAAGGGCTGCGGCCTGACTGTTATTCCGAAACAAAACCAGCGGGCCATTTACCGTGTGGGTCAGAACGTCCAGATCGCCATCATTGTCCATATCAAACTGCAAGGCCGCAGCTGTCATGAGATAGTCCTCCAGCCCATAGGGGCCGCTGGCCTCGGTGAAATGGCCTTGTCCGTCATTCACAAAGAACAAGTTTGACGGCGAAACCTCGTTCGGAACCCACGTGCCGTTGACCACATAGACATCAAGATCCCCATCATTGTCGAAGTCCCCGATTTTCGTGTCCCAACTCCAACCGCCAATCTCCAACCCCATCTCCAAGGCGATGTCATGGTATCGCTCTCCATCCCATTGCAGCAGCACATTCGAGCGCAGGATCTGTTGGACAGCCTGATCGGCTTCGGCTTGTGTGAAAGCGCGCGTCGGTTTGAAGTGGATATCGCAATAGGCGCGCGGAATGGGTTGGCTGGATGAGATCAGTTGACAAATCGAAGGGTCGCGCCGCTGAATGGCAAGGTCCTTGACCAGCATGGCCTTACATTCCGCCTTGTGTCGCCCAACCAGTTCCTGACAATTTGCGGCATAGGTTGGGTCAAAATTATTGCCCGCTTTGTACCATGTCTTGATCTCCATATTGCGCTGACAGAGCGTTCGATCCTCGGAGTTCTGGATGATGTCGCAGTAGTTTTCCAATGATTGCATCTTGAGCGTTTCAGACACCCCAGAGGAACGGCCAGCGATTTGGGCCATGTAAACCTCTGACACGCCATCATTGTTCAGATCACCTGTGGTGATCGCCATTGTGGTCGTAGTCGTATGCGGGATGATTTGGTCGTCATGGGTAATTTGACGAAATCCGCCTGTTCCGTCCCCGAAATAGAAGTAGTCCGGCACGTCAAAGTCATTTCCAACCACCAGATCAGCCGCGCCGTCTTGGTTCAGGTCCGAAAACAGCATGGTGAGTGTTTCACCTGGAATGCCTGGAAGATCGGTAAAGACTTCCCCGGTCAGTGCGCCATCTTGGTTCCAGATGATCCGGTTCCGTGCCTCTTCGCCCGGCAGACGACGATACCATCCGGCTGCCCAATTCCCCAAAGCAACATCCAAGTCTCCATCTTGGTCTGCATCCGCCATGGACAGTGCCAGGGTCAGTGGGGTCTCGGGGGTGTTTGTCACGGGCGTCGCGGGTTCAGGACCAAAAGAGCCATCCACATTGCGCCAAAGAAAGTTGCCGGTGCCATAGGATGTTAGAAAAAGATCAGGCCAACCGTCATTGTCGATATCCGCCAAAGCTGCATTAAACAGCTTCAGACCCTTCAGTGGGCCAAGATCCGGGGTCAGCCGTTTGAAGTGCCCTGTCCCATCATTTTCGTACAGATACAGCGTCTGCTCGGTCGAGGCGATGGCGATATCCAGGTCACCGTCCCGATCAATGTCGGCGGCGGACAGGCTGCGGCCTTCCCAAAATGGCGGCCACATGTCGCGAAACGAGAACTCCAGAGGCTTATCAATGCCATGCGTCCGGGCCTCGACACGGGTGAATTGGGTTTCAGCGGCAGGTGACGGCACCTGAAATGGCTCAGCGCGCACCTGTATCCGATCCGCATCAGGGCTTGTGACCTTTGGATGTGGCTTTGGGTCGGCAGTGGCGGCCTGCGCCGCCAGCCAAGGCGTTGACGGGGTTTCAACCTGACCTTGCAACATTCGAAGCGCACGATCCGATTGCCACTGGTGGTACTCATGCGCGCCCGCCCCGGCAACAGCCCCGCAAATAGCCACCACAGCAGCCAGCATCCAGCCAGCACGCGCGCCCAGGGACTGCACCACAATCATATAGGAATAGACCGAAAAACTGCCCAAGGTGAACAGCAGCGCCATGACATAGCCATGCGCAAGCCCCGAGGCCAGTAGGACGCCCGCCATCACAACGTCAAATCCGATCGGCACCGGCAGAAAGACCCCAACCATCACCAAAATCGCCAACATCAGAACAGAAAACGGAAGGTCCATGATCATCTCACCAGGCAGCGCCACCGCGACCGCTGTCCCTAGAACACCGGCCAACAACATCAAAGGCACGGTTTTCACGATGATGTACCAGAGGTTTTTCGCATAGGTGACAGCCACACCGATCAGCGCTTGCAATACGCCCTCGCTTGGCGCGACCCCAAGTTCTGAGGCATTCCAGGGCGTCGGCGTGCTGATCTGATGCTCGGGCGGGAGCTGAGTTTGCGGCAAGAACCGACAGATCACCGGGACAAGCAATAAGATGATGACAAGACTGAGCACCACTTTGATCAGCGCCATGTAGATGGGCATCAGGCTGAACAACATTGTCAGGACGACAACATTCAGGGTCGGCGATGCAATCATCGCGCTTAACGTGGTTTCAGCCCTCAGACCGCTGGAATACATGCCGCGCGCAATCGGAGCCGCGCAGTTCACGCAAACCCCCAGCGGTGTGCCGATCGCAAGCCCGAGAATCGAGTTTGCAATTCCTCCGCGAAAGCTTTTGGTGCGCAGATAAGACACCGCCGTCAGAAAACCAGCAGCAAACAACACCCCAAAGGTCATTCCCTTTTTGTTGGTGTTGATCCAGTTCAGTGTCGACCAGAAAATCCGCTCTAACAGACCCATTTCGGGGGTGATCGGAAACCTGGCTTCAAAGCTCAAAACATCTTCAAGTTGGATCGCGCCTGACATCATTGCTTTTTCGTTCAGTGCCGGATAGCGCGAGCCCGACCAGAACAGGTATGCCAACGCTCCTACGATGAACAAGGAAAAGACAAAACGTTTCTGGTAAGGTGTGGTCACCAACCCAAGCATTTGATATCCTTGACGTTAGAAGTAATCATCTTAAACATTGCGCCTGGTTCTGGCCGTTCTTTTTGTCAGCTTAGATCAACTCAACGTAGGAACCAATGGCAACTTTTTCTCCTCTACAGGAACCGACTCCTATCGGCATTTTGACCGTTGGGTACAGCCGACCACAGCACCTAAAGCCGGTCCTGCGCAGCCGGCAAAATCAACAAACAACTGATGTGTGGAATGACGGCACCAAGCCTTGGGCCAGACTGGATGACACCCCAGCTCAGAATGTTGTGGGTGCACAAGAGCGGGTCAGCTCTTGGGACTCGGCGACAACGTTCCTCGGCGTAGAATGCAGCCTTCGGCACCGGCTCACCCAGGACGCCTGCGCAGCCAATACCGGGATCGGCCCCAATACGGGGCACTTTCATCCGGGCGAAACGCTCTTTGCGAGCCACCGTTCAATATAGCCAAGCTGAACGAAGCTTGAGACCAATATTGATCCTTAATCACAAGAAAATGCTATGATTTCAGTAGAGAACAAGTTCATCTACATCCACTCGCCCAAGACTGGTGGCACCACGATTCAGGATATCCTGCTTCCGTTCAGCGATGACAAGAAATACACGATGCCCTTTCAGGATGGCATCCAAAGCTTCGAAGTCGCCGGTGATTTGACCCTGGGCAAGCACGCGACGCTACAGGACTATGCTGATCGTCTGGGCGACGCGTTTCAGGACTACACAGTCGTCCTGTCGGTGCGTCATCCGCTGGCTCGTGCTGTCTCTGGCTTTTTTTCTCCGCACAAATGGGTGTTCAAACGCCCAGATGACAGCTGGGAAGAAAAGGAACCTTACTGGGATTTGAAGCTGTTTGAAAAATTGCTGAGCATGCCCAATCACAAGCCGAGCACGGATTACATCCGCGTTGGTGGTCAGATCCAAAAGCCTGACATTCTGATCCGACACGAGACATTTTCTGATGATTTGGCTCGTTGCATATCCGCCCTGAACCTTTCCGTCAGTCCCGCGTCCTTGAACGTGCGCAGAAATGCCTCGGCGGCCAAGTCTGAGCTGTTCGAACAAGTGCTTCGCAATCCCGAGGTGTGGGAACGTGTCGATGCCAAGTATCAGGCCGACCTCAGCTACTTTGGCTATCCAACCTCCGCAGAGTTCATCCGCTAACCCAAGCCTGGGAACGTAAAAAGGCCCGGCAAATACCGGGCCTTTTCATTTGATCTGTCAGTCTGATTATTCGACCAGCGAAGCAACCTGCACTTGCAGGCCGTCAATGACCTCTTGCTGGCTGAGAGTGTACAGAGTCAGCTCTTCAACTTTTTCCAGCAGCGTCATTTGCATTTGGCTCATGTTCAGACCACCGGCTTCGGCAATTGCGCCGGCCGACGGTACGTTGGGCAGATGACCGTTTTCCTCGATGAACGAAGCGACTTCGTGCAGTTCCATCAGCTCGTAACCGTCTTCGAAGACATAGTCAGGAACGTTCAGCTGAGTCGCGCCCGAGGTGATGGTACCCAGAACAGTCAGGTTACCGCTGTTATCCAGGATCAGCTCGGCGTCAGAGCCGTTGGCATCCGCGTTGTTGATCAGGAATTTACTGTCAGTCGACGAGTTCTGGTTCACAAGCGCCCAGCGGATGTTGCTGGCGTTGTTCTGCATCACGATGGACACACCGCCATAGTTCCGCAGCTCCAAAAGACGACGAATACTTTGCGAGGTTTGCGTGTCTTCGATCAGCATTGCGGGAATCGCGTTGGTCGCGCTGGCTGAACGGAATTCGGCAAAGGCCTCTGCGGCGCCGGCATCTGCTCCACCATCGACCAGCAAGCCTGCGCTGCCACCTTGAACGATGTGCAGCTGGGCGTCAGGGCCCGCGGTACCCATACCAACTTTTTCGTCAGCGGCTAGATACAGGGTGTTGTCGTTGGCGCCCGGTTTGATTTTGAAGGGCAGTTTGCTGCCGCCGGTGACGTCACGCACGAAGAAGTTCGTTTCGTTACCCGCAACATCCCAGGTCTGGGCGGTCCAGCCATTGGAGCCGTCTTGCTCCAGACGCATGGTGGGGCTGTCACCATCCGTGATGCTCAGCTCAACGACCGGAGACGCGTTATTGAGACCGACATTACCGGCCGAGCTTACGAACAACGAGTTTGCTGGCGCACCCGCGGTAACGCGGAACACTTGGCGATTGGCAGTCGCATCATCAATCGAAAAATAGTTGCTGCCGCCATTGCCCGAATCGTTGGCCGTCAGGCGCCAGTCGTTGTTCGGAAAGCTGGCTGAAGCAGATGTATCATCGAAAAGCAGCCGGGTGTTGTTCTCTTTGATAATGACCGTATCAAATCCAAAGCTTAACCCATTGGCACAGTCCATACCGACGCACAGGCTTCCATCAATGATGACATCATCGTTAAAAACTTGATCCGCCGATGCAGCCGCAGCCATCAGGCAAAGCGCGCTTGCGCTGGTTCCCAGCAAAGCGAATGTCTTGGAAATATTTTGTTTCATAACACTATCTCTCTGTTGTCCGAGCATGAGGGTGTCACCCTGCATGCGTTATTCTTTTTCTTCGTCAGGAACGATGATCACGTTCCGCGAAACAACAAAACGCCCTGTCATATAGAAGGCCTTGTTGCGTTCGGTCTTGGCGTCCTCACCACGACCATTGTTGATCGGATTTACGATGTCTTCCATCTCGTCCGTTGCTGCGCTGACTTCATAAAAATAGACGCCATCAAGGATGGTGTCCCCGCTCAACCTGAAGACAGGCGTGCCGTTTTCGGCGGTGATGGTCGTAACCTTGCCGTTTGGCATCGTCACATTCATATGAGCGTTGCTTAGTCCGGTCCAATTCTCGAACCAGATCGCATTTGAATTGCTCTGTTGAACAGGCTCAGGGGAGGCTGCCATAGCTGCCACACCAATCCCTGCGGAAAAAATAGCAGCGACAAGCGCTGACTTCACTAACATAAGCGACCCTCCCAAATCATGTGCCTATCACGTGAATCAAGCTAAAGATGACCCCACGATAACCTATTCCAACATTTTTTCAAAATTGAATGTCGAATTTTCCACGTTTTTCGGAGCTTACAAGGGCCGAGGTCACCGTTTTGTCCGCAGATAAGTCTCGGCACGTTTTTCAGCCTCGGCAATTTGCGAGGGTAACAGGCCCTGCGAAAGCTGGGCGTTAAGCCCGCGAATCTGTTCAGAGCCGGACAGGCTGGCCAGCAACATCCACATATGGCCGATCACGAAATCCTGCGGAAGCCCGATGCCTTCGAAATACATCCACCCCAAATTCGCCATCGCAATAGCCATGCCAGACTCGGCCGCGCCCCGCATCAGGGTCGCAGCCAATATCTGATCTTCGGGTGTTGCCTGCTCGGATCCAAGCAGCAGCCACCCAAGCTGGAACTGTGCAACGGGATCCCCCAGCTCGGCGGCTGCAATCAAGGCTTGCTGCAACTCGGCGCTGTTGGTTTCCGGCAAGACCAGCCTGGGGTCGTACAAAGGCATTGTTACCTCCGCCTCCACGGCAGGCCCGGCGGCACGTCCCATCTGGTATAATTCTTGCGCTTTGGCAGCATCTAGCGGCACCCCGAAACCGTTCTCATAAAGAACAGCCAAATTTGTCATGGCGATACGCAGGCCCTGTTCCGCAGCCAACTGAAACAAGAGCGCTGCACGCTCATAGTCCTGCGACACCCCATCGCCGCGCACATACAGCAAACCAAGATTGTTCTGCGCCCGCGCCAGACCGGCCTGTGCAGGGGCCTCGAAAAGGGCAGCGGCGCGTTCTGTATCCTTGGGAACACCGTCACCGTTCAGATACAGAACACCCAAACTCACCTGAGCGTCTTGATGCCCTTGATCCGCGGCCAAACGGTATTGTTCTGCGGCCTCCTCGGCGCGCCCTTCCGCTTGCAGGGCAACGGCATAGTCGGCCTGAAACTGCGCCTGACCCGATGCGGCTGCCTTGGCAAACCATTCCAACGCGACCTGCTGATCCTGCGACACCCCCAACCCATTATAGAAATGCTGAGCCAATCGGTTCTGAGCCGCCATATGTCCGCCGTTGGCAGCGCGCTCCAGCAATTCGACCGCACGAGCGTGGTTCTGCAAAACCCCGTCACCCGTGCTATAGCGCAGGGCCAATTCGTACTGAGCATCAGGTTTGCCCGCACTGGCCTGTTGCTCCAGCGTCTGCAAGTCGGCCTGATCTTGGGCGGCGACCGGTGCTGACAGCCCCAGCATGGCGCAGAACAGCAAGCAAATGAGGGCGCTTACGAGCCTCACTCTTCCCGCCCCTGCTCTACCGGCACCTGATCCGCGCCACGGGCGCGAACGGCCTCGAAATAGGCGCGCGCTTGCGCCTGAGCTTCTGCAATCTGCTCGGCGGTCATCAGATCATTCAGCACATCTCTTTTATCTGACGCGCCCGCATGTCCCCCGCTTGCCGCGATATTCAGCCAGGAATGCCCCTGAACATAGTCTTGCTCCAGGCCCTCCCCGGTCACCAGTGCCATCCCAAGCCGGTACTGCGCCTGAACGTCACCGGCATCAGCGGCGGCTTGCAGAAATTCGATTGCCTGTTCCGGCTGATCATTTTCTACCAACCAGATAGCATAGGCCGTCTGCGCGGGCCGCAATCCGTCGGCCGCATTTTTCGACAGCCACTCGACCGCGCTCTGATCTCCAGACTTTCCGGCTTGGACGGCCCAAGGAACTGCCAAATGCGGAGGGGCCAAACCCGTTAGGGTTCCTGCGCCAGCCATCCGGCCAAGTTGCAGGGCAGCATCCTGATCCCCCAGCTCTAATGCCTTGCGATACAAAGCAACGGCCTGAGGCAAGTCAGCTTGGCCGGTTTCCCCTTGCTCTAACATCATGGCCTTTGCGACCAGACTGGGTGCATAGTTTTTGTTGGCTGCTGCATTGAACAACTGCCAAGCCCGTTGCAGATCAACCTGCCCCTCATAATCACCGCGATGCGCCAGTCCCAACAGGTGGAGCGAGGCCGCATCCCCAGCAGAAGCCGAGGCCTGCAACCAACGAAATGCTTCGCTTGTATTGGGCTCGACACCGTCGCCCGTCAGGTATTTCTGGCCCAACCAGCGCTGCGACAGGACATTGCCCGCTTCGGCTGCACGCCGAAACCAATTCAAAGCCCCGGCCCGATTCAACGGCGCCCCCTGACCGCTATCCATCGCCAACGCCAAAAAGAACTGCGCCTCGTTGTGTCCGTTATCAGCCGCGCGGCCAAGCCATCTAAGGCCTTCCTTGGTGTTTTTCTTGGTTCCGATACCTTCGGAGTACAGCCGGGCCAATTCATACTGGGCTTGGGCATTCTGTTGCTCGGCCGACGCCAACAGCCAGTTAAAGGCCTGATCTGCATTCTCTGCGATGCCGGTACCTTTTAGGTAAAGCAGGCCCAAGTAATATTGCGCCTCAGCATCTCCGCGTGTTGCCGCGGCATTGAACAGCTTGGCAGCACGCGCCTCGTCACGTTGGGGGCCACCTTGCATTTCGCTTAGAAAAACCCGTGCGAGCAACGTTGCGGCTTGCCGATTATTTGCGTCCACGGCCCTTTGAAGCCACGAAACAGCCGCAGGAATATCGACTGGTCCGCCGCGCCCCTCTAGCAGGACACGCCCATAGCGATAGTGGGCCAAGGCGTCATCCGTCCCCTCGGCCAGCTGCTTCAACCCAGTGCGCACAGTCAGGTAGTCGCCGCGCGCCCAGGCTTGCTCGATCGCAGTCATTTCCGGCAGAGGCCCTGAATCCTGTGACGCAACAGGCAACGCCTGCAAAGCCAAAACGACAAGAGCGACGAAACCCTTGCGCTGCATGAATCCAAGCGATCTCATAATGTTCATATTCCGAAATTTGGGGCCAATAAAACGTGTTCGCGCCGCCACCTTAGGGGGAGCCTATCCCAAGATCAACGGCCTCAGACCGGCATCACGCCCAGGACCCTTAGCAGCCAAAGCACCCCAGCCGCCGCGCATAAAGCAGCCCCAAAAGGAAGCGCGCGCGTTCTAAATGGCTTTGCCGAACCCGCCCCGTGCCAACGCTCTGACACAAGAGCAATGGCCAAGGCCCCGACAGCGGCGATCAGCACTAAAACAGGCAAATCCAATGGTCCGGCCCAGGCGCCCAGACCTGCCATAAGCTTCACATCGCCAAAACCCAATCCATGTTGGCCCCTTAACGCGTGGTATCCCCAACGCAGCAACGCAAAACTTCCCGCGCCGGCACCGGCCCCCCAAAGCGCAAATTCCAGGCCATGCCCCAACGGCATCAGCGCCAACAGCAAAGCCAGAAGCAAGAGAGCCGCATTCAAAACGTCAGGCAGGCGAAACCGAGTGAGGTCGCAAACGGCCAAGGCCAACAAGACCCACAAAAACCCAGCCCAAGCCCAGGCCAACCCGACCGTCGGGGCTGCCAAAACGGCGAGAACGGCAATGCCTGCCGCTGCGATCTCTTGATACAATAACCACGGAGGAATTTTCGCGCCGCAATGCCTGCATGCGCCGTTTAGCCAAACGAATGAAAGAATGGGCACCAAATCGACAACGCCGAGACGGGCTTTGCAGTAGCGACAGGCCGACCGCCCATGCACCACATTTTGCCCTCGTGGCAGGCGATCAACCAAAACCCCAAGAAAAGAGCCGATGAACGGTCCGATCAACACCAGCAGCAGGTAAAAGTGGCTATCCAAGAGTGTCATCGCTTGCCTGAACTTGAGTTACCCTGTGGTTTTGCACGGCGCAGCGCGCGCTGTCCATTCCCTCAAAATCGAGCAGAGCACCATGCACCAGTGGACTGCACCCCAAGTTCTTAATATCATGGCGGCACATATACAGGATACGATTATGACAAAGGCCAATTTGTGCCCTCGTGACGACAAAGACGCAGGCTTTTCTTTGCTGGAATTGATGGTGGTTGTCGTCATTCTTTCGGTGCTTGCTTTGGTCATCGTACCTCGCGTGATTGACCGCCCAGACCAAGCGCGCGCCGCACGCGCGCAGTCTGACATCGCAGCGATAGCAAGCGCTATTCAATTGTATAGGCTGGATAATTTCCGCTACCCCACAAGTGAGCAAGGCTTGGCCGCATTGGTCCGTCGGCCTGCACTGGATCCTGCTCCTGGCAACTGGACACAGTATATGGACCGGCTGCCGATCGACCCTTGGGGGCAGCCGTATCAATATCTTGTGCCCGGTGTGCACGGGGATTTTGATATCTTCACGTATGGCGCGGACGCTGCACCTGGTGGCGATGGGGCCAATGCGGATATCGGATCATGGAGCGCCCAGTAAGCACCTCTGACGGTACCCGAGGGTTCACCCTGATCGAGCTGATGATTGCCGTCGCTGTTCTGTCGGTTCTCGCCGTTGGGGCAACGCTGGTCTTGGCGCGCTCGAACAATAGCCAAGGCTCCGAGCAAGCGTTGTTCCTGAAAACCCACGACACACTGCGCGCGCTGGCAATCGCTGCGCAACACGTCACAGGGCTTAGGGTGGAGCCTCGCGGGATGTACACCGGCCAGTATGGGCCCGACGGTTGGGACATGGCAGCCAATCGCATTACATGGGCGCGTCGTGTGGATTTGAATTTGCCAACCTCTCAATTGCCACGAAACCGGCAAGACCCGCAGATCCTGTATCTGCCCAACGGCCAATCCACGCCGTTTACGGTCCTGTTCGGAGACGGCGTTCAGTGCCGGAACGACGGCTGGGGGCCTTTGACATGCGACGGATAGCCCGGCGTCGCGCCCAGCAAGGCCTGACTCTGATTGAATTGGTCGTCGCCATTGCCATTCTTTCTATTGGCAGTTTGGCAGCCCTGCGCACCACGGACCAGGCCAGGCTTGCCATTGGATCGCAGCTCCATCGCGTGTTGACCGACACCGCGCTGCGAAACCGTACTCAGGAACTGCAATTGCTTGGGCCTTATGCCAATTTGCCGGCCAGCGTGCAGGTCGGAAATCTTGAAATTTCGATATCTCAAAACCGAAAAACCACGCAAGCAGGCTTGGTGCAGATGACGGTTTCAGCCAAGTCGCAGGCTGGTACTTCATCTCAGGCAACGCTGTATCTTGCGCCGGGTCTGCCGGGGGCGCTGCAATGAGCCAGAGGTCCGACAGCACTCGCGGGTTGACCCTGATCGAGCTTGTGGCAGCCATGGCGATTTTCGCATTGGTCGCTGTCATGGGCGCGCAAGCGTTGTCGGGGATGCTGCGCCAACGCGATGGGCTGACGGAACGGGCGGAACGGGCCACCGAGCTCGAGATCGCGATTGCCCTGATACGTGCTGATCTGTCCACTGCGACGCCTTTGCTGTTCTACCCGCCCGCAGCGGCGGCCCCTGCGTCACCGGCACGACGAACCCCAAACGGGTTCGACCTGTCGGTCGCGGGGCAGCCTGATCTGGACCTGACCGCGCCGCCTAAAATGCACCGGGTCAGCTATCGGCTGGATCGCACAACCGGCAAACTATGGCGGCGCACCTGGCGCAGTCTGACTCCAGCTGGACCGACTGCTCAGACCCCCGAGGTTCTGATCCTAGAGGGCGTATCTGACCTGACGTTGCGAAGCCATTGGGGTCAGGCTGGGTGGCGGACTGGCCTGGCCTCGGTTGATGTCACGCCCTCAGAGCCTTCAATCGGCGATTCCGACGGAGGCTCGGCCATTCCCGAGGTTTATTCCAGCGTGCTGCCCTTGGCGATCGAAGTAA
Source organism: Thalassovita sp. (assembly GCA_050633445.1). GTDB lineage: Bacteria > Pseudomonadota > Alphaproteobacteria > Rhodobacterales > Rhodobacteraceae > Thalassobius. The sequence goes on along the minus strand of JBOEGN010000112.1, from coordinate 9,928 downwards.
CATTGCACTTGGATGGTATCGGCCCGGTCCCCCTGCTGGAGGCGATGTCGTGAAGCAGCAAGACCACGGTTTTGTCCTTGTGAATGCGCTGATCCTTATTGCGGCTCTGGCCTCGGTCGCGACGTTACTGCTGGCCCGTGCGGATGCTGGGCGCGAACGTCTGTCCCAAAGCAGAACCGCCTACCAGCTGGAGCTTAATCTGGACGCATTCGAAGCCCTGGCCATTCATACGCTTGTCCGCACTGCTGACGGCGGGCCAGATCATTTGCAACGCGATTGGGCCAAGGCCCGGTATGATGTCCCACTAGAGCACGGGCGCGTCGCCGGGCACATCAAAGACCTGCAAGGCTTGTTCAACATCAACTGGTTGACCGACCAGGACAACACAGACGCGCAAACCGCATTCGACCGTTTGGTGCTGCGCCTGGGTGTTTCCGCGCAAGACAATGCAGCCATTCACGCGCTGCTGCGGCCGGGTGGCCCCGAAGACACCGCCGCTCACCTCGGCCTTGATCCGCCAGAGACCCCAGTCGGCGGGGCCCTGTTCATGATCCAGCAGCTTGACCGAATGCCGGGAATTTCCGCGCGCGGGCGTGATCGTTTGCGACCATATTTAACGGCCTTGCCCGGCGACAGTAAGCTGAACATCAACACCGCGGACCCGCTGGTTCTGGCGGCGTTTTTGCCCTCGCTATCTGCCGCAGAGGTGGATCAGTTGCTCGCGTCGCGTCGGCAAAGCCCGTTTACCTCAGTTCAGGACCTTCTGGTTCTTATTGGCATGGCATCCGAGGCCGAGGATGACCCGGATGCCGCACCAGAAAGCATCAGCACGTTGGCAAGTCGCCTGGATATCCGCTCGGAATGGTTCAAAGCACAGATCACGGCCAACGTCGGATCGCGCAAGGCTGATCGTCAAAGCGTGTTGCACCGAACCGGCATTCCAGCCAAAGCGGTCATCGCATGGCGCCTGACCTCTCGGTACTAGCAGGATTGCACTATGTTCTCGCAGCCGCCAAAGTAGCCGCAACCATCGTATCGAAAGCCAACACGTGACCGCCGCATCCGCCAAAAGCTCGTCCCACACATTTGTCCGGCTGTCGGCGGGGGAAACACCTGCGGCAAACCAGATCGTTTTGGTGTCGGGCATGGATGTGCCATTGGTGGCGCTGGACCTGCCCGCAGGGTTGCGCGGCGCAGCCCGTGAACAAGTCGCCCGTCGGCAGCTTCCCGACCGTTTTGGCCTGCCCGCGAACGAGATCCAGATGCGGCCCTTTGTGCCAACGGGACATGTCGATACCTGGAGCCGTGCTCTGATCGCAGACCCTCGGTTGCTAGAGCAATGGAAGGCTTTGCAGTGCGGCGCGGTTCTGCCCGATTACCTTGCCTTGCCCTGTGCGCCGGACATCTGGAGCGTGGATCAAGACGACACTGGCGCGATTCTTGGGCGTCTGGGGCCGCAGGATGGCTTTTCCGCGCTGCCTCAGCTGGCGCTTAGGATGCTGGAACAGGCCTATGTCAGTTCCGCCCGGCCACCGCGTGCGCTGTATCTGTTGCAGGACCTGCCCGAAGTCGAGGCATGGGCCAGGACACATGAATTACCCTGTACGAGAAAGATCGGCGATCTCAACAGCCTCAAGCTCTCTGAACCCAAGACCCTGGCCTATGGCGAACTGTCTTGCGACCTGCGCCAGGACCCGCAAGCCGCCCGCGCGCGGCTTGGTGGAACGCTCCTGCCATGGCGCTGGCCGCTCTTAGCGGGCAGTCTGGCCGCGCTGTTGTTCGCCGCGGTGCAGATTGTACAAACCCGCCAGATGCAAACCGAAACCGACGCCATAAATGTCCAAATTCGACAAGAGGTTACGCAAGCTTTCCCGACCCTGGGGCCAGTTCTGGATATCCGTGTTCAGGTCGCACGGGCCCTGGCCCAGCAACGGGCGTCTGTATCAACTGAAAGCGCGATGAACCCGGTCGAACTTGGCCGAAGTGTCGCGCATGTTGCGCATGCCAATGGCGTCGAGCCGGAGCTGCTGAGTTATTTGGACGGAGAGGGCATATCTCTGCGCGTGCGATTGCCTGATTTCGCTGCAACAGAGCACCTGTCCGACGCCCTGCAACAATCGGGTTTGCAGGCCGTTTTGGTGGATTCTCGTGCCTCGACCGACGCTTTGGGCGTTAGCGCCGAATACCGCATTCAAGCCAAGGACACTCTGGAATGAATGACAGGCTGATCACATTTTTTCTGTCGCTTAATCCCCGTGAACGCATTTTGCTGGCGCTGGTCACGTTTATTGTCCTGCCCTTGGGGCTTGTGTTTGGGGTGCTGCTTCCGCTTGTTGAAACCCGTCAACAAGCGCAACACGACCTTTTGCAAGCGCAAGCTTTGCAATTTTGGGTTCACGATCGCGCGGCCGAGGCTGGCTCTTACACCGGTGATCCGTCACAAATTCCCGGCCCGCCGATCGGACTGGCTGCGATTGAACAAAGCCTTCTTGACGCCAAGCTACGGGCCCCTGTCACATCCCTTGCGGCCCAAGCCAATGGCGGCGTCGAAATGGTGTTCGAGCAGGTTGATTTTGTACGTTTTGCCAACTGGCTTTCGTCTGGTCATCCGGGTTGGGGCTACGACCTTGTATCCTACCGGATCGAGGCGACAGAAACACCGGGGCGCGTTGCTGTTACGCTGGTGCTTGGACCGCGCTGATTTACAGCCGTTTCAGACGCGCCTTGATCGACGCGCGGCGTCCAGCCAGGGACCCCAACGGATCCAGTTGAGGATGGCTCTTTAGCACGTCGTTAAGCGCCACCTCGGCCGTCTGCAAATATCGTTTGCCGGTAGACGCATTGCCATTCTGCAACTGGGCCAATCCCAATTCATGCTGCGCTGTCCCCAGTACTGCAAGGGCTGCGGCGCGGTCCTGACCCTTTTGGCTGCGCGTCAGTTCGCCTGCCAGTTCAGCCGCTTTTTCAAACCGCCCGGCACGCAATTCGCTATGCGCATATTCCAACTGAATTCTTGGGCGCAACGGGCCCGATTGCTCTAGCAGGCGGGCATAGGACCGGCTGGCCCGATCAAATTTACCCTCCTCCAAAGCGGTCCGCGCAACAGAGTATTCTTTCTGAAATCCGCTGCCGCCTTCGGTTGCCAATTGGCACCCGGCAAGCAAACACACAAAAGCGCCCGCCAATGCGATCTTCAAAGTTGGGAATGCCTGCATTGTGCGCTCGTACCAAGTTTATTTGATTGCTAAATGCATAGCACAACGCACCAAGGGCGTCTATCATCGCCTCTGGATGTCTATCACTACAGGAGAGCCAATGCGGCTTCTGGCGGCGATCATAACGCTCGGGTTTCTGGGGCTTTCGGGATTGGCAGGCCATGCGCTGCTGGTGCTGATGGGATTGGCTGGCCCACAGGCGCAATCTGTTTTGTTGGACACAACGGACAGGAAACCGCTGCCACCACAGTCCGATCGCGGCACGCAGGTATCCGGGCCACAGCCGCCCGAGCCTATTCGGTTCTGGCCTGCGCTGTTTGGCGAACCGCAACCTCCTGCACCGCAAGAACCTGTTGCGCCGCCCAAAGAACCACCGACATCAGCCCCCCCAAAACCGCCCCTGTCCAGTCTGGGATACACGCTCAAGGGCGTTGTGAGCACACAGACCGGAGTTTGGGCAACCGTTGGGCATCCCGCAGGTGGCAGATTGCTGCGCCAGGGCGACGAGCTGGAGCCAGGCATCGTGGTTGCGCGGATAAACAAAACTGGCATCTGGATCTCGCGCGATGGCGACCCGCCCGAGCTGTTGGCATTCCCGGATCAGCCAGGGCAGTAATACGCCCGACCTGTTTGCAAGCTAGCCAGCGACGACCGCCTGAAGGTCAAATATCGGCAAAAGCACCGCCAGAACGATGACCAAAACCATTCCGCCGACCAGCATCATCAGCATTGGCTCCAGCAGGGCAGCGATCCGTTTTCGTTCAGTCGACAAGCGATGTTCAACCAATGCGGCGGCACGCTCGGTCATTGGGGCCAGCCGCACCGAGGCTTCGCCCGCCGCGATCAACTGACGCGCCACCGGAGGCAGAAAGCTAAGCTGATCCAGCGCCCGCGACAGGGCCTCGCCTTGTCTGACCGAGGTTGCAACGCGTTCGCCCTCGGCCTGGAACGACTTGATCGTCAAGACATCGACGGCACTGTCCACCGCGCTAAGAACCGCATGGCGACTGCCCAGGATCAGGGCCAGCGTCCTCATGTATTGTACTGCGACGGCCAAACGGGTCAGCCGGCCCGCTAAGGGCAGGCGCAAAACAATTCGGTCTCGTAAATCCCGCAGACGCTGCACCCTGGGCGTCAGAACGCCCAATACGATCAGGCCGACACTCACGACCGACAGCCCAATCCAATGCGCGCGAATCCAGTCCGACACCGCCAGAACCCGTCGGGTCAACACGGGCAAGGGGCGACCTGACATTTCGAACATCGCCACGATTTCAGGGGCGACATTCACCATCAAAATTCCACATACCAGCAAGGATACCGCAGCAACAAAGGCCGGGTACACGAGGGCAGTGGAAATCTGGGCCTTGTCAGCGCCCAGTTGTTCCAGGTGATCCGCAAGTTCGTTAAAGACCATGGCCGTTTCACCCGCCGCCTCGCCAGCGCGCAAAGCCGCAAGAAAATAGGGGGCGAAACCGGATCCGGTACGCTCCAGCGCTTCGGACAACGAGGTGCCATCCAAAACCGCAGCGCGCGCCTGTGCTGCCACGGCGTCCAGCACGGGATGACCGCCGTTTCTGACGGCTTCCAGCGCGGCCTCGGCCGGTAAATCAGCAGCCAGTAGAACCGCCATCTGACGCGTGAAGACTGCCTGAAGCTCGGGTGACAGGCGCACACGACGGCCAAACCATCCGCGCCCCGAAAATCGGCTTTTAGCCTCCGAGATTTCCGACACGAAATACTCTTGCCGGGCAAGTTGAACAGCGGCATCTGCCTCGGTTTCGGCAACAACAGTGCCTGTTTTACGCTTTCCCGCCGCTGTGTAGGCTTTGTAGGAATACGCCCTCATGCGACATCACCGACCACACGTAAGGTTTCGGTAAGGCTCACGATACCCAGGGCGGTTGCGCTCAGCCCCTGACCGACCAGCGTTTCCGAGGGCGCAATCGCTTGGGCGCGGATTTCGGTTTCGGATAGCCCGGCATCAATGCTGCCCCTCAGGTCATCGTCGACCAAGAGGATCTCGAATATCCCCAATCGCCCGGAATGCCCCGTGCCGCCACAGGCATCGCAGACACCGGGGTCGAACAGAATTTCGGGGACGATCAGACCATGGCGCGCGAACCGGTCTGCTTCGACCGCAGATGGCGCGCGCGGCTGCTTGCATTCGGCACATAACTTGCGCAACAGGCGCTGCGCGATGACCCCTCGCAACGTGGCCGCGATCAGGAAGTTGTCCAGCCCCAGATCCCTAAGCCGCACCACCGCGCCCACGGAACTGTTGGCATGCAACGACGAAAACACCAAATGCCCCGTCAGTGCGGACTGAGACGCAACCTGAGCAGTTTCGGGATCACGAATTTCGCCGACAAGAATTACATCAGGGTCCTGGCGCAGCGTCGCCCGTAAACCTGCGGCAAAGGTCATGCCGATTTCGGCGTTGATTTGGGACTGTGACACCCCCGGAAGATCGTATTCAATCGGATCCTCGATGGTGACGATGTTCCGCTCGTTCCTGTTGGCAAGCTGCAACAGAGAATACAAGGTTGTGGTCTTTCCGGCGCCAGTTGGGCCGGTCGCCAGAATAATCCCGTTAGGAAGCGCGGCCATGAGTTCCAGGTTTTCCTGCTGCTCTGGTGACAGTCCCAAATCCGTCAGAGGCATCAAACCGGCCGTTCGATCCAAAATCCGCAGCACGATCCTTTCGCCATAGTGCCCTGGCAACGACGACACGCGCGTATCAATGACACGCCCCCCCATCGAAAGCGGGATCCGCCCATCCTGAGGCAACCGTGTTTCCGCGATATCCAGCCCGGCCATCACTTTCAAACGCGAGACTATTCGCTTGACCGGCACATTCCCGCGATCCATGATTTCTTGCAGATATCCGTCCACCCGCATGCGGACGCGCAACCCGTGTTCATGCGGCTCGAAATGCAAATCCGATGCGCTATTTTGAACTGCCTTGCGCAACAGCCTGTTGACCAGCTGGATGACAGGCGCATCCCCGGCATCCTCTAACAAATCGCGCTGTCGGGCACTGGCGGGTGTTTCTTCCAGATCAAAGACAACGCCGTCTTCCTCGGCGGGGTCGTCATTGTTTTCATAGGCCCGTGACAATGCCTGCGCGAACCCGGCTTCGTCCAGGTCTTGCAGGCCTGCCAAACGCGACCCAAGGCGACGCTGAGCCTCGCGCAGGCCGGTCTGCGTCACGCCTGGCCCGGTGAAAACCTGATCGCCAACGATCAACACTTCCTGATCGCGCGCGAAAATGAACGGAAGCTTAGCGTTCCTCAAACCGGAGCCGGGATGGTAAGGGCGGGAAGTTTCGGCTCTGCGCGACGTCATCAATGAATCCAGCGTCAAATGGTTGGTTCAGGTCGGCCCCATCAAAAGGCAACCCACCACCAGATGTACGCGGAAAAGTACCCTGGTCCAACGGTTGGATCGAAGCGGCGGCTTGTTTTGCCTCTCTTGCGATCTGGCGCGACAGCTTTTTTGCCTCGGCTTCGGTGTTCACGACCTGAGGCCGCAGCAGCACCAACAGAACCCGCTGGTTCTTGCCTGCGTTCTTGGCCCGGAACAATCCGCCAACCAAGGGCAACTTGGACAGACCGGGCACGTTCTGACGTGTCGATCCTGCACCGTTTTCAAGCAAGCCACCCAACAAAATCACGTTCCCGTCCTTAACCAGAACCGTGGTGGACAATGATCGCTTCGAGGTGATCTCTCCGCCCGAAGACGCCTGAGAGCTGGTCAGGTTCGACACCTCTTGTTTGATTTCCATTCGAACGGTGCGGTCCGCGTTAATCTGCGGCGTGACATTCAGCGTCAGCCCGACATCCTGCCGTTCAATCGTCTGAAACGGGTTTTCAACCGCACTTTCACCGACAGTTGAGTAAGACCCCGTCACAAACGGCACGTTCTGTGCAACGATGATCTCGGCCTCTTTGTTGTTCAGCGTCATGATCGAGGGCGTCGACAACAACCGCGTACTTTGCGTCGACGCGATCGCGGTGATCAATCCCGCGACGCCACGGTCTCCTTGGCTTGGAACCCCAGCCAGCACGCCACCAGCCCCGACATCCAGGGTCTGTCCGTTCAAAACCGACGATACCAGATTGGTCAGGCTGGGGCGGCCCTGCAAAGAGAACTGGGCGCCTCCGATAACAGCGTTGTTCAGGATACCCGCGAATTGCGCCGACAGGTCTGAAAACCCGTTGACCGACATTTCAAAGATCACCGCCTCGACCAGAACTTGCCGCGGACGTTGATCTAAATAGCGGACCATCTTCAGAATGTCCTGAATCCGATCTTGTGGCGCTGTAATCAACAAGGTGTTTGTCTGCGGTTCCGGTACGATCCGAACAGTACCTGTATTCTGAGTATCGCTTTGGTTTTCTATTGCGCGCAGCACCACGTCCGCCATGCTTGCGGCATCCGCGTAATTCAGGCTGATGGCGGTACTGGACACGTTGTTCTGTTGCGTATCCAAACGAGAGGCCAGCACCCTGACCTTCTCTCGGACTGCATCTGGGCCTGAGACGACCAACGCGTTTGATCTGCGATCCACCGTCAGCGCCGTGCCTTGGGGCAGGATATCCATCGCCTGAATGACCTGCGCCACCTCGGCGGCATTTGCATTACGCAAACGGATCATCTGAATGGGCGATTCTCGGGGTTGGTCCAACCTTTTGACCAGCGCCTCGATCCGGCGAAAGTTCTGCCCGCGGTCCGACAGAATCAACATCGAGGTTCCCGGAACCGCCGTCAGAACAGCCTCGGCTGGTAACAACGGGCGCAAGACTTCGATCATCTCGTTGGCTGGCGCGTGTTTCAGCTGAATAACACGGCTTTCATAGCTGCCCGCACCCCCACGCGCATCCGGCCCCGACGCCAGTTCACGCGCCGAGTTCATCTGCACGATCCGATCCGCCCCTGCCCCCTCGATCAGGGTCAACCGGTTCAGTTCCAGCACAGCCAGAAAAACTTCGTAGAGTTCCGCATTGGTCAGTTCATCAGGGACAAGAACAGTGACCAACCCGCGCACATCCGGGTCCAAAACAAAGCGACGTCCGGTTGCTTCGGACACGATCTCGACAAAGGCTTTGATATCAGCGTCCCGTAGATCCAACGCAACTTGGGCCTGCGCCATCGATGGCACGGCCACAAGGCCGGGGCCGATCCCAATAGCGACGGACAACCCGAGGACGGCCAACGCGGGCCGAATAGCGGAACGGTAAATCATAGCCTGCTCTCTACCTGTGGGCTTAGGGGCACCTGTTACCTGCTGCTCCCTTCCCTGCTTTTTGCCACACTATACAGTATTGTACAAAAAATGTCAGAGCTTTCGTTTCTGCCATCCGCCAAGCCGAACTTCGCCCGCCTAACGTGATCCAAGCCGCAACTTTCGCGCTATGGTCTAGAGCAGACCAGCCTTGCGGAACAGCGCCTTCAGATCGGTCTCGGGGCGGGCGCCCATGTGGCTGATGACCTCGGCGGCGGCGATGCACCCCATCCGGCCGGCGACATCCAACGAGGTGCCTGTGGCATAGCCATACAGGAACCCGGCGGCGAACTGATCGCCCGCACCGGTCGCGTCAACGGGGGTGATTTCCGTGACGGGCACCACGGCCTCTTCGTCGCCGCGCAGCAGCACGACGTCATGGCCGGACCGCGTGCACACAACGGTGCCCGCATCCTGCGCGGCTTGTTCCAGCGCGCTGCTGAGATCGGTTTGATACAGCGATTCCCATTCGTGCTGGTTGCCGATCACATAGTCCAAGTCCTTGACCAGACGTCGGAAATCAACGCGGTGACGTTCCACGCAGAACGGATCGGACAGGGCGATCCCGGCCTTGCCGCCAGCGTCGCGACACAGCTTTGCCGCACGCTCGAACGCCTCTTTGCCCTTGGGTTTGTCGTAAAGGTAGCCCTCTAGAAACAGCACCTCGGCCTGACCGGCCACATCATCGGACACGTCTTCGGGGCCCAGCTCGGACGAAATCCCCAGATAGGTGTTCATCGACCGCTCGCCGTCCGGCGATACGAAGATCATCGAGCGCGAGGTCGGCAGTTCGCCCCCGGCCACAGGATCATTGACGAAATCGGTGCCACCATCAGCCATCGAGTCCGCATAGAACCGGCCCAGCGCATCGTCCTGTACCCGCCCAATAAACCCGGTTTTCAGCCCCAGATTGCCCAGCCCGGCCAGCGTATTTGCGACCGAGCCACCCGGCGCCTGCACCCGGTTCGTCATCGCGCCATACAGCATCTCGCCGCGCTCACGCTCGACCAGTTGCATGATGCCTTTCTGAATGCCCATCAGGTCCAGAAAGCTGTCATCGGCCTGGCTGAGCACATCAACGACGGCGTTTCCGATGCCGACAACCTGGTAGTTTTTCGCAGGGGAATTCATGGTGTTTTATCCTCGAACATGCACAGATCCCGGATCAGGCAGGCGTTACATTTGGGTTTGCGGGCGACACAGGTATAGCGTCCGTGCAGGATCATCCAGTGGTGGGCGTGCTGCTGAAAATCGACGGGGATGTGATCCTCGATCGCGCGTTCCACGGCAACCACATCCTTGCCCGGACACACGCCCGAGCGGTTGCCGAACCGATAAATATGCGTATCCACCGCCTGCGCGGGATAGTGCCACCACATGTTCAGCACCACATTGGCCGTCTTGCGCCCGACACCGGGCAGCGATT
>JBOEGN010000111.1:0-9391 GCA_050633445.1 Thalassovita sp. | reverse complement strand
CGGTGCCGAAGATCCGCCGTGTCCTCGCAAGAACCGAAGAAGAAACATCATGAAGCTGAGATATCTCGTCGCAAGTATCGCCGGAACAAGCCTTGCCATCGCATTGATGTTTGGTTTCCAAACCGACTGGAGAAAGGCTCCCGTTCCGGAGGCGCTGGCAGCAGTGTCTGATTGGCAACCGTCACCAATGCGGATGCCCGCACCGCCGGATCAATTGCTTTCAATCTATTCGAACGAGACTTTTGAACCAGTGACAGTCGCATGGAGGCCAGAGCCCCCTGCCTTGCAATTGGCCAGTGTCGCTTTGCCTGAAGTAAAGCCCCCAGTTGAAATCTGGTCAGGGACATTGTCCGCCGGCGAAACCTTGGATGCACTGCTCTCCAAAGCAGGTCTTACTGCAAGCGACCGCGCTGAGGTCGCGCTTGCCTTGGCTGCAGAATACGATCTGCGAAAACTGAAACCCGGATACGGCATTGAAGTCGAAACTTCCTTGTCGGGCACCCCACGCCGCGTCGCGCTTTCGGTGGACGAAGGAGTTCGGATTGAAGCCACGTTTACAGATGAGATTGCGACACGCAGGATTGTTCCCGAGCCAGACTTGATTGTTCGCGCCGCCGATACCACCGTTCAGAATTCGATCTTTGCCACCCTTGCGTCAGCGGATGTCCCGGCTCGGTTTGCAGTGGACCTCGCCGAGATGCTGGGCGGCACCGTGGATTTCCGACGGGATCTGAAAGGGGGCGAACGGCTACAATTGATGTGGCGTGAAACGGTGTTCGAGGATGAAGAGATTAGGCAACCCAGCCTGTCCTTCGCCGCGCTGACGATCGAGGAGACGCTTTATGAAGTCGTCTGGCCCGACGACAAATCCGGAAACGCGACGATTTTTGTTGATGGGGAATTGCTACGGGTGTTTGCACAACCCGTGAAGGGCGCGCGGCTGAGTTCGGTATACGGCAATCGCAGGCACCCGGTTTTTGGGGATGTGCGCATGCACACCGGGGTTGATTTTGCGGCGCCCCAAGGGACGCCAGTCTACGCAACGGCACCGGGCCGCATCTCGTTTATTGGGCGGCGCGGCGGCTATGGGCGCGTGGTCGAGATTGCACATGGTTCAGACACCATGACACGATACGCACATCTCAGCGACGTCCCGGAGGGACTGGGCGTTGGAGATAGAGTCGCCGCAGGTGACAATATTGGCAGTGTCGGCGCCACCGGGACCGCGACTGGTCCAAACCTGCACTACGAAGTGCGCGTAGACGGTCGCCCGACAGACCCGATGTCAGAAGAACGGCTTGCCGCGGCGGCAAGCCAAGTCGAGACCAACACCAGCATTTTGGTCCGTCTTGAAACTGTTCGCGCGCAGTTCACGGGTTTGCTTGACCAGGAAGTTGCCGCCGCGACTTCAGAAAGACTGTAGATCATGAAACTATTCACGTTTGCCACAGTGTTCTCACTCAGCCTCGCCGCGCAGGCGATCGCCGAAGCCACGCCGATTGATGTCAAAAAGACCAATGGCTGCGGGTGCTGCCTCGCCTGGATGGATCATCTTGAGGAGAACGGATTTGCGCCGAGTGGACAAGATATGTTTGCAGGGCTGCTTGTTCGTTTCAAACTCGACAGCGGAGTCCCCCAACGCATGGTGTCCTGTCATACAGGCCTTATCGACGGGTACGTGATCGAGGGCCATGTGCCCGCAGATGATATTCGCAGGTTGCTCAGCGAGAGACCGGACGCTGTCGGCCTCGCGGTGCCAGGGATGCCGCTTGGCTCCCCCGGCATGGACCAGAGCCGCTGGCGCGAAGCTTATGACGTGTTTCTCATCAACAACGATGGAACGACGGAAGTGTTTGCCAGCTATCCCGGCGATTGAGGGCTCGCACTATTCAATTCAAAGACGCCCATTCCCGCGTCACTTTGCGGTCCCTGAGCAGCGTGAAGGCCAGAGCATGAAACACACGATAACTCTCGGGCTGGTGAGCACACTCAGTGCTGTCGTCGTGGATCAGGCGAGTAAAATGGCTGTCGTCGCAAACGCTTCTACACTGAGCTCCGGTGTTTCCGTCTTTCCTGGTTTCAATCTAGTCTACCATCGCAATGATGGCGTGACTTTTGGTCTGTTAAATGGTGCGCCATGGTGGGGGCTAGTATTACTGGCAACGGTTGTATGCCTATGGCTCGTAGTCCTGATGTTCAGAACGAAAGAAGAGGGCGAGGCCGTGGCCCATGGCCTGATCATTGGCGGAGCCTTGGGGAATGTTATTGATCGGATCAGAGTAGGCTCCGTCACCGATTTTCTGGACTTTTATGTTTGGGATCTGCATTGGCCAGCCTTCAACCTCGCAGACACCGCTATTTTTTGCGGTGTCGCCCTGCTGCTGGCCTGGCCGGGGTTGAAGAAAACCCAGACCGAGCAATGACAGAAACCGCCGGAGAGAAGGCCGCATTTCGGAAGGTCGCCCTTGTGCTTTCGCTAGCTCACGCCGCAGCAATTGTTTGTCTTGGTGCGCTGACCGTCCTGACCCTTCCGCCTTTCTCATTTTTGATACTTGCTCCGGCGACCTACGGTGGCTTATTTTTTATTTTGCGAGGGCTTCGCCCATTTCGCGCTGCGGTCACGGGTTGGACTTTTGGTCTGGGATATTTCGCCGGTGGGATCTTCTGGATCGCGGAGAGCTTTTTTGTGGATGCGGATCGCTTTGGTCTGCTTGCCATACCTGCCGTCGCTGGGTTGAACGCGCTGCTTGCGTTCTTTCCCGCGCTGGCCTCGTTCGCGTTTGCTCTGCTGGCGCGGTCGCGATTGTCTGAAGGTCTGGCCAGCCCTCTGCTCTTTGCAACATGCTGGACCGCCGCCGAATGGTTGCGCGGGCATGTCCTGACGGGATTCCCCTGGAACCTGTCAAGTTATGCGCTCGTCGAATATGAGCCGCTGCGGCAACCGGCGGCGTGGATTGGCAGTTACGGTCTCGGCTTTCTCTTTGTTTTTCTGGTTGTTCTGCCAACCCATCTGATTGCCAGTCGCAATAGTAGACGTCCGTGGGGCCTGGTCTTGGCGCTTGGGTTTGCCGCAAGCCTTTGGGGTGCAGGGCAAACCCGTCTCTGGCTTGGCATAGAAGAGCCGACGAACATCACTGTTCGGATTGTTCAGGGAAACGTGCCGCAGCAAGACAAGTGGCGTCCGGAACTGCGAGAAGAAACCGTATCACGGTACATTGACCTGTCGAACCAGGGTGACGTTCCTGACATCGTATTGTGGCCTGAAACGGCCTATCCGGGATTTCTGGACGAGGTTGAAGCAGATCGTCAGAGGATCATGCGCGCGCTCCCCCAATCAAGCATCCTCATGACCGGTGTGCCAGACCGGGTCGCGTCGGGCGCCAACACCCTCTACTTCAATACCGTCCAGGCATATGACACAAAGGGGCGCAGCCTTGGTGGCTATGCGAAACACAAACTGGTTCCTTTCGGCGAGTATGTTCCTTTTCGAAAATGGCTACCGTTTGAGCGTCTGACCGAAAGTCTTGGGGATTTTACACCGGGCCCAGGGCCACGCACCTTAGCCTTGCCTAGAATACCTTTTGTTGGCGTTGCGATATGCTACGAGATCATTTTTCCGGGTCATGTGGTCGATGATGCCATTCGTCCGGACTGGATATTCAATGCCACAAACGATGCATGGTTTGGAACATCAATCGGACCGGAACAGCATTTGGCGGCGGCACGGATGCGCGCTGTCGAAGAAGGCTTGCCAGTGCTTCGCGCCGCAAACACCGGCATTTCCGCAGTCATTGATGCCAGAGGCCGCGTGTTGGCCAGCCTTGACCTTGAGCAGACTGGAGTCCTAGACGTGCCTCTGCCCCCGGCCCTGCCAAGGACACTCTATGCCCGCTTCGGTGACTGGACGCTTTTGTCGCTGGTTTTGACATGTTGGTTTCTGGGTGTAGGCCTGCCTGCTATCGCAAAGAAGTTATTGGCCACTCGGAAAGGGGTCTGACGTGATTGTAATCATTATGACATTAATCGGGGCGTTCTGGGGCGCATACCTTGCAAAAAAACGTAAAGGCAATCGACTTGACATCGCTCAACATGCTGCGAGTTCTGCCATTCTGTTTTGTTTGATCGGATTGTTTGCCACGATCATGATCGCCCGGATTCTTGGATAGTCTGGTTGTTGGGCGGCGTTGTGGGTAATTCAACCGGCTGTCCGGTTCGAGCGATCGAGTCCCCTTCGATGCTCGCTATGGTTCTCGTGATGGCGATACCCGTCCTGCAACTTTACTGAACACCAATGGTCGACGGCTCAGCCCATTTTTGGACCAGGATCAATCGGATCCCTTGATATGGTTTTCGAAAGCTATCAACGTTGCCTCGCTGACATGGTGTTCGATGCCTTCGGCATCACGCTCGGCCGTTACTTCGTCAATCCCGAGGCTTTGCAGAAATGCGACCACGATCCTGTGGCGCCTGCGGCAGGCCTCAGCGAGGGCCTGGCCTCTTTCGGTCAGGAAAATCGAGCGGTATTTTTCACGGCGCACCAGCCCTGCTTGCTTCAGGCGCGAGATGTTCTTGGTCACCGTCGGTGCTTTGACCCCCAGCCGCTCTGCGATATCGACCGGTCGCGCCTCCCCATGGGCTTCAATCAACTCCGCGATCAGCTCCACATAATCTTCCGCCATCTCGCTTTCATGCGCATTGCGCACGTTGGCGAATCCGTCGGCCTGGGCTTCGGGATCGCGGGAATCAGGCGTGAAATCTTCACGCGTCTGTGATGCGCCGGACGACATATGACGACTTTGCCCGATGGTTGATGGATTGACAACAAGTTGGCTTTGGGTAGATAAGTTAGACACGTCTAACTTTTTGAATGGAGCCGCCTGTGATCCATCACGTCCTGCGCGTGATCCTCTACGCGATTGTCACCGCTTCGGTGTTGGCTGGTCCCTCTTTGGCAACACCCGCCAAGGAAGCCCCCTGGCTGCCCGAAGCGGCCGCCTATCGCCTGACGCTGTTTCTGGGCAATCTCGCGCCGGTCCCGTGGGACAAAGTGGAACAAGCCTGGACCGAGCCCTATCGCGGATCGGAGTATCGTCTCGGAGCCCTTGACTGGCTGGACCGAGAAAGCGCCATTGATGTCGGTGATCTGTCCGACGCGATTGGCAGGCAGGATCGGCATGCCGTTCATGTGGCAGCCACCCGCCTCATCGCGCTGAGAATTGAAGAAGAGCTGGATGCAGCCATTGCTGCCGATAACCCGGCGGTATCGCAACAGGCAGTGGCCACTGCCAAGGAGCTTTACCGCGCGTTTGCCGACCATATCAAAGCCGCAGACCCTGATGCGGCCCGGACACTGGGTCGGGCGTGGCTGGAACTCAACAATGCCACAGGCTCGGCCGGCGTGCTCGGCGCTGGCGCCAAGGATAGGAATGTTGAGGAAATGACTGCCGCGCGCGCGGAAATTTCAGCCTATCTGGCCGAAAATTACCTCGTCGCGGATCCTGCCCTGCGCCAGACGCTGACTGCCGTGCCCGAGGCGATTGCCCGAACCGGACAGCCGGTTGAATTGCCCGCCGCTCTGCCCCCCGGCTCAGACATCTTCGATCAGGACCCTCTACCACTTCTCGTGCTCAATTTCGAGGAGCAGGGGATCGACGAAACCGACCTGCCCCTCATCGCCTACGGTGACATGCTGTTTGACAGTGCAGAGATATTCGGCGGACCGGCCCGCGATCTGGGCATAGCCTGTTCGACTTGTCACAATCGCTCGGACATCAATCAGCGATTTTTCATTCCCGGTGCCAGTCACCAGCCCGGAGCAGTCGACGTGGATGGCGCTTTCTTCAACCCGATGTTCAACGACCGCCGCGATGATCCGATCGATATCCCAAGCCTGCGCGGGCTGCGCTTTACCGGACCTTACGGGCGAGACGGTCGTTTCGCGTCGCTGCGGGATTTCTCCCGCAACGTGATCGTCAATGAATTCGCTGGCGAAGAACCCACACCCTTCATGCTGGACGCACTCGTGGCCTACATGACCGAGTTCGATTTCCTGCCCAATTCCCTGGTCACCGGCGACGGCCAGTTGACGGAGGCCGCGCCGGATGCTGCGCGGCGTGGCGAAGAGGTATTCAACCGCCCCTTCGTCGGAATGGGCAACCAATCCTGTGCCAGCTGCCATACGCCATCCGGCAACTTTCTTGATCGCAAATCGCACGACATCGGATCGGTGGCTGCGGCTTACGAAGGGTCACATGCAGGTGCCCTCGACACGCCCACCTTGCTCGGTACGCTCTACACAGCGCCGTATTTCCACGACGGTCCCCTGCCGACGCTGGCAAGTGTTGTGGATTGGTTCGACGAGACAAAGAACCTTGGCCTGACCGATGCCGAGCGGTCGGACCTGACCGCCTATCTGGAAACGGTTGGCGCAGCCGATGAGCCATACGAGGCTTTCGATACCGCGAACACGCCCTTCCGTCTGGCCTTCGCCGAACTCACGACCTTTGCCTCGACGCTCGACACGCTTCTACCGAAACGCGATGCGCAGCACATCCTGGTCCTGACCGACACGGTTGCGGCCGATCTTGCGGCCGATGCAGGCACGATGGCCAATCTTTCGTCGCGGCCCGAGGTCTACGCACTGGCCGAGCGCTTGGCAGAGGTCGGCGCAGCCGTTCGGGCAGAGAACTGGGCGGCCGCGGAAACGAGTTGGAGTCTGTTCAAGACGGATGCCGCCGCCATAGAAGAAAAGGCGTTTTGATGATGCCTCGCTTGAATCGCCGTCACCTTCTTATTCTCGCAGCGGCCGGTCTTGTCTCGCAGCCGATGCCTGCTCTGGCGCAGTCTGGCCCGTTGCGCCTGGCCTTTATACCGCAGGAGAACCCCGACAAGCTTCTGGGCGATATCAAGGCGATCACCGCCTGGCTTTCGTCTGAAATCGGTGTGCCAGTCGAAGGGTTCGTTACCATCGACCACGCGGCGGCCGTCGAAGCATTGCGCAACGGCGATGCCGATATTTCCTTTATGGGTGCCCTACCCTTCGTTCTGGCCGAAAGGGAAATCGGTGCCATCCCGCTCTTGTCAGAGGTCTACCGCGATACGCCCAGTTATACGGGCCGCGTCTTTGTGCGCCGTGACAGCGGCTTCAAGATGCTGGCCGATCTGGAAGGTCGCGACATCGCCTTTGCCGACCCGATTTCGGAATCGGGATACATGTACCCCCTGGCCGAGTTTGAGCGCGCAGGCCTGGTATCCAGCCCGGATGCGGCAGAGGACTTCTTTGGCCGCATTTTCTTTGCCGGTGGCTACCAACAGGCAATGCAGGCGATGGCGGAGGGCCTGGTCGATGCAGCCGGGGCCAGCCAATACGCCGACCTTCTTCTCACCCCCGAGCAGCAATCTCAGGTTACTTGGATCGCGGAAAGCGATGCCATTCCAAGCCATGTCGTCATCGCACGTCCCGAACTGGACGCGGAGCTTCGCGAGAACTTCGTTGCCGCGATGATGAAGCTCAACATGCCAGAACACCGCGACAAACTCCGCTATCTCTACGGCCCGGATGGCTATGTCGAAGCCGACCCTTCGGTGTTCGACGGTGTGCGGACTATGGCGCAGCGCTTCGGATTACTATGATGCAGAACGCCATTCACATCGACGATCTGAGCTTCGGCCATCACGGTGCTGAGCAGCGCGCCATCGATCAGGTGTCCCTGCACATAGCCGCCGGGGAGTGCGTTGCCCTTCTTGGTCCTTCCGGAGCAGGCAAGACCACGCTTTTGACGTTGCTGGATGGACGGTTGCGCGATTGGCAAGGGCGGGTCTCTGTCCTTGGTGTACCATTCGAACCCAACCGTGCGCTGCCCTTGGAAAAGCGCGCTGAAACAGGTTTCATCTTTCAGGAGTTTGCGCTTGTCGAACGATCGACAGTGATGCGCAACGTCTTGAACGGCAGGCTGGGCCGGATGCCCGGCTGGCGCGCGTTGCTTGGCAACGTGTCGAAGTCCGACATGGACATAGCCCGATCGGCACTCTCCGACTGCGGCATCGCGGACCTCGCAGACCGGCGCGTGGACTCGCTCAGTGGCGGCCAGCGCCAGCGGGTGGCAATTGCCCGTTGTCTCGCACAAGAGCCTAAGCTGATCTTCGCGGACGAGCCGGTCAGCAACCTTGATCCGTCCAGAGCAGCGGACATCCTGACACTTCTCACCAGCGCCGCCCAGGCACGTGGGGCAACGACTGTGTTCTCGTCGCATCAACCGGAACTGGCACGGCGTTTTGCCGACCGTATCATCGGAATGCGCAACGGGCGGATCGTCTTTGATGTCGCGACGCACGATCTGACGGATGACGCGACGGCGGCGCTCTATGACGACACCGACCCGGCATCCGGCGCACGGCTCAAGGTCGTAAGCTGATGCGGTCGCGCAATCTGGGCGGGTTCTGGGCCGGGATGTTGGTTGCCGGTGTGGTGCTGTGGTCGCTGATCACCACCGATGTCGAACTGTCCCGACTGCTGTCTGCAGGCCCTCGCATTGCGGATTTCCTTGGCCGCATGTTCCCGCCGGATCCGACCGTTATGGATGAGATCTGGAAGGGGAGCGCCGAGACGCTGCGGATCGCGATCCTCGGTACTGTCGGTGCGGTGATCCTTTCCGTTCCGCTTGGCATCCTCGCCTCCGAGACGATGGTGTCGGCAACGGTGCACCGGCCGATCCGCACTGTTCTGGCATTTATTCGCGCGATCCCGCTGATCCTGGTGGCAATGCTGATGGTGGGCGCGGTTGGGCTGGGGCCATTGCCCGGCATCATCGCGGTGGCGCTCCACGCGACAGGCATGCTGGCCAAATTCTACGCCGAAGCGATCGATGGTGTGTCCCGCGCTCCGATTTCCGCTTTGGAAAGTGCCGGAGCCGGGCCGTTGCTGCGTTTACGCCATGCGATCTGGCCGCAAATGGCCCCTGTTGTAGCGCGGGACACGATCTTTCGGTTCGAGCTGAACCTGCGCGAGTCTCTGATCCTTGGCATTGTCGGGGCAGGTGGAATCGGGTTCTACATTCAGACCTATGTGCGCTCGTTCCAATACGACAAGGCCGCAAGCGTGACGATTGCAGTGGTCATCATGGTGATCGCCATTGAAGGGATCAATGTTGCGCTGCGCCGCCGGTTTGCCTGATCCGGTTGAGCTTCAGTGAGTCTCAGAAGCTGCTAGGCATAAATCTCGATAGGTGTCCCATCGCGCACCATTGCATAGACATCTTCGACCTGCCGATCGGTGACCGAGATGCATCCAGCCGTCCAGTCCCGCTTGTTCATCGGGTCGATGCCCTTTCGGGGACCGCCATGGATGAAGATATCACCGCCAGGAGATTTGCCCTGCGCTTCAGCAAAGGCG
>JBOEGN010000110.1:1759-1951 GCA_050633445.1 Thalassovita sp. | reverse complement strand
TGCCATGGGCGCCGATCTTGGGCTCGCCATTGCCCAGAACCCGCAGGCCGGCGGCCTTGAGCTGGTCACGCGCTGCCAGGATATCGTCAACCTCATAGCAGACATGGTGAATGCCGCCCGAGGGGTTCTTTTCAAGGAAACCGGTGATGGGCGAGTTGTCCCCCAGCGGGTACAGCAGCTCGATCTTGGTGT
>JBOEGN010000110.1:0-1738 GCA_050633445.1 Thalassovita sp. | reverse complement strand
CGGTGACGCCATGATCGGGTTCGTCCTGCGGTGCGTTCACCTTGGCACCCAGGGCGGTGCGGTATTGCTCGGATGCGGCTTCCAGATCGGGAACGGCAATTGCGACGTGGTTCAGGCGGCCAATCATGCGGGGTCTCCTTTTTAAAACGGTTTGGGCTGTTATGTAACGCGCGGTCGCACGGTTCAAGCGGTCAGGGGGACGCATCCGACCAACAGACAAAAGACCTGCGCAGCGTTAACGCCAGATTCACCATAGTTGACCCATCCTGAGTCGCGTTATCATTTGCAAGAGGATGCCCGAATGGACGATCAAGATCTTTTCCAGTCAGCCCGGTTTCCCACGCCCTCGCGGCCTTTGTTGGGCCTGACCATCCTTGTGGTCGAGGACAGTCGTTTTGCATGCGAAGCCATCCGCATGATGTGCGTCAGGTCTGGTGCTCGAATCCGTCGCGCGGATTGCATTTCTTCGGCCGAGCGGCATTTGCAGGTATATCGTCCAACGGCGGTCATTGTGGATCTGGGGTTGCCGGACGGAGATGGGGCGGATTTGATTGGCGCATTGAATGCCGCCTGGCCGCGCATCCCCGTGATTCTGGGCACCAGCGGCGATGACATGGCGCGCGATCCCTGTTTGGCTGCGGGCGCGGATGGATTCCTGTCGAAACCCGCGCACAGTCTGGCCGAATTCCAAGAGTTGATCCTGTCATGCTTGCCCGAAGATCAGCGCCCAATGGGGCCGCGTGTCATTAACGACGAAAAAATCATACCAGACGAGATCGCCTATCGTGACGATCTGGCCCATGCTGCGGATTTGCTGTGTGACGGTACCAATGACAAGCTGCTGGACTATGTTGCGCAATTCGTCACGGGTATCGCGCGCAGCGCCCATGACGGGGCCCTGATTACTGCGGGCGAGGCGCTGACAATCTCTCGGATGCGCGGCAAGTCATGCCGGTCTGACGTGGCACGTTTGGCCGGCTTGGTCCAGGAACGCCTGAGCGAGCCCGAACCTGTCTAGCTGGGGCTGTTGTATTGGCCGAGTAGGGCTGCGGGATGGCAGCGCCCTGGGCCACGTAGCACGATCATCCGGCTATCTATGAAATCAGGCTCGGCTCTGACGGCTGATTATTTGTGATGGACGTTGCCTGGCTTGAAGGGGCGAGTTGTTTTTTTCAGCTTAGGGTCGCTTTACCCATCGCAAGGGCCAGAAGCTCTGCCGGTAACCAAGGAGACGCTTCATTGCGGTGTGATTGCTTTCGATCAGGCGGCGCCAGTTTTGGTNNAGCCTTACCTGCTCAGCGGCGTTGTGGGGCGACGGGTTACGCGGTCGTTGCAAGCGATCGCGCAGACAGACGAAGGTCAACCATCTGTTCGACTACGCGTCAAAAGTTCCCCCACTTTCCCTTTACGCGGATGACAGTCTCTTCCACGTGTCAGCCGCCGCTCGGTCCCTGCAGATGTTTATCTGTCCGCTTCATCAGTCCAAAGGCCGTTCTGGGCCTAGAGATAAGCTGTTGAGAAAGCGAGGGAAATGAAGAACTAGGCAGGACGTAGACCGCGTCCTGATAAGACAAGGATTAGAGCGAGCCCCGGCGTTGCTCGAAACGGTAACAGCAGTGATCGCTGCAGGGTTATCCCTGCAGCGCTTTCACTCCGAAATCACCTTCGGCACGGGCCTGCATGGCCTGTGCGGCGGCCTGCGCACCCGCAGCGGTGGTGAAATACGGGATCTTGTCAT
>JBOEGN010000109.1:0-14975 GCA_050633445.1 Thalassovita sp. | reverse complement strand
AGATCGCCGCCATCGGCATCCGTCTGCGCAAATGGGTCAGCTTTCACGGAATCTCGATCAACGTAGAGCCCGATCTGGACCATTTCAGCGGCATCGTGCCCTGCGGCATCACCGAACATGGCGTGACCAGTCTGGTCGATTTGGGCCTGCCTGTCAGCATGACCGATCTGGACGTGGTGCTGCGCGCCGCGTTCGATGCGGTGTTTGGCGAGGAATAAAAAACGCCGCCCGGATCAGGGGCGGCGGTTTCGTCAATTCAGTGGCGTTCAGGCGCTGATCATCAGATCCAGGTTCTGCACCGCAGCCCCCGAGGCGCCCTTGCCCAGATTGTCCAACACCGCAATCAACACCACACGGCCGGTCTCGGCGTCTCCGCGCACCATGATTTCCAGGCGGTTGGTATCGTTCAACGCGGTCGGGTCGATCCGGCTGTCTTGATCCTCAATTGGCATCACGCTGATATTGCCCCCATCCGCGTAATGCGCGGCCAGGGCAGCATGGACCGACTGCATCGTCGCCCCAGTGCCCAGCGACGGCAGGTGCAATGGGATCTGCACGGCCATGCCTTGCGCGAAATTCCCAACTGCGGGAACAAAGATCGGCAAACCGGACAGACCGGCATATTCAACGATTTCAGGCAGGTGCTTGTGCTGTTGCCCGGTGGCATAGACGAAATGCGCAGGGCCCGTGCCCGCATCATATTCGCCGATCAGCGCTTTGCCGCCCCCGGTATAGCCCGACACGGCATTGATTGTGATCGCTGCGTCAGCCGGCACCAACCCTGCATTGACCAGCGGCGCCAACAAAGCAATCGCTCCGGTCGAATAGCAGCCTGGGTTGGCCACATAGCGCGCGGATTTGATCCGCTCGGCCTGCGCCGCGGACAGTTCAGGCAGACCAAAGGCCCAATCGGGGTTCACCCGGTGCGCGGTGCTGGCGTCGATGATCCGGGTGTCCAGATCAGCAGACAGCGCAACAGCGGCCCGCGCCGCGTCATCGGGCAGGCACAGGATGGCGACATCCGCGGCAGCAAAGGCCTCTTTGCGGGCGGCGTCGTCTTTGCGCAGGGCGTGATCAATCTGCACCAGGTCCACGTCCGGGCGCGAGATCAGACGGTCGCGGATTTGGAGCCCGGTTGTGCCTGCTTCGCCGTCGATGAATACCTTGGTGGTCATGGTCGCCCTCTATTGGTTTGATATCCGGCGCGGGATGCGCCGTGTTCACATTCCCGCCTCTTACCCTGCTTCGTCACGAATCAAAAGCCGTTGCATTCCGGTCCACGGGTCCAGCGGTACCGCCAAGCGACACATGAATGCGCTGATTGCCGCCAAAATGGCTGGCTGAGGCAGGATGTCACGCGAAAGTCGCATTGGCGCGGGTCGCCGATGTGCCTACATTCCCCCCCAAAGCAAGGTATTCTCAGCAAAAAGGGAGATTCCCATGAAGTTTCTGACTGCAACCGCCGCTCTGATCGTGCTGGCCGCGCCGGTTTACGCCGAAGGCGACGCCGACAAAGGTGCAAAGACTTTCAAAAAGTGTAAGTCCTGCCACATGATCGTGTCCCCCGAGGGCGAAAAAATCGTCAAAGGCGGCAAGACCGGCCCCAACCTGTACGGTGTCATCGGTCGTCAGGCAGGCAGTGTCGAGGGCTTCAAATACGGCAAAACCATCGTCGAAGCTGGCGAAGGTGGCCTGGTTTGGGACGAAGCCTCGGTTGTTGGATACATCAAGGATCCCAAGAAGTACCTGAAAGAAGTGACAGGCGACGGTGCCGCCAAATCGAAAATGTCCTTCAAGCTGAGAAAAGGTGGCGAGGACGTCGCAGCCTATCTGGCATCGGTTGCCCCTGCCCCGGCGATGGCCGAAGAAGCCACAGAAGAACCTGCCGCGACCGAGTAAGCTCTGCTTCGCAGGCAATCTGACCTTTGAAAGGCGCGTGACCCCGGTCGCGCGCCTTTTTACATGCGAATCGACATTTTCNNGTCTTAGGGTCGTCATTTCCGCTTTGGCCCCCGTCAGCACGACCAAAGTCGCGAAAACACGGAAAACCGGGGCCGTCATTCAAGAGGGTGCGACAAATTTATTTGATCTGCATCAATATACGCGATTGCCGCCAAGGCAGCGACATTCTAAAACCAGAATTGGACCGCGGGCGCAGAACCAACTCTGCGCCTTTACTCACACCAATAGGAGGCAGAGTATGGCAGACGCAGCCATCCATGGCCACGGACACGAAGACCAGCGCAGTTTCTTCACCCGCTGGTTCATGTCCACCAACCACAAGGATATCGGTATCCTTTACCTGATCACGTCCGCCATTGTCGGCCTGATCTCGGTTTGTTTTACCGTCTACATGCGCCTGGAGCTGATGGAGCCCGGCGTTCAGTACATGTGCCTCGAAGGCTTCATGTCCGACCCATGTACCCCCAACGGGCACCTCTGGAACGTGCTGATCACCTATCACGGCGTCCTGATGATGTTCTTCGTGGTGATCCCGGCGCTGTTCGGCGGCTTTGGCAACTACTTCATGCCGCTGCAAATCGGTGCGCCGGACATGGCGTTCCCACGTATGAACAACCTGTCGTTCTGGCTGTATTTCTGTGGCACCGCCCTGGGTGTTGCCTCGATGCTCAGCCCTGGTGGCAACGGCCAGCTGGGGTCCGGCGTGGGCTGGGTTCTGTACCCGCCGCTGTCGACCTCCGAAGGCGGCATGTCGATGGATCTGGCGATCTTTGCCGTGCACGTATCGGGCGCCAGCTCGATCCTGGGCGCGATCAACATGATCACCACCTTCCTGAACATGCGTGCCCCCGGCATGACCCTGTTCAAGGTTCCGCTGTTCGCCTGGTCGATCTTTGTCACCTCGTGGCTGATCCTGCTGTCGCTGCCTGTTCTGGCCGGCGCCATCACCATGCTGCTGACCGACCGTAACTTCGGCACCACCTTCTTTGATCCCTCCGGTGGCGGCGACCCGATCCTGTACCAGCACATTCTGTGGTTCTTCGGTCACCCCGAAGTGTACATCGTTGTTCTGCCTGGCTTTGGCCTTGTCAGCCACATCTTCGGCACCTTCGCGCGCAAGCCTGTCTTTGGCTACCTGCCGATGGTCTGGGCCCTGATCGCCATTGGCGCACTGGGCTTTGTCGTGTGGGCGCACCACATGTACACCGTTGGTCTGTCGCTGACCCAGCAGAGCTACTTCATGCTGGCCACCATGGTTATCGCGGTGCCGACGGGTGTTAAGATCTTCTCGTGGATCGCAACCCTGTGGGGCGGCTCGATCGAGTTCAAAACCCCGATGCTGTTCGCCTTTGGCTTCTTGATCCTGTTCACCATCGGTGGTGTGACCGGTATCGTTCTGAGTCAGGCGGGTGTGGACCGTGCTTATCACGACACCTACTATGTCGTGGCGCACTTCCACTATACCATGTCCATGGGGGCGGCATTTACCATCTTCGCTGGGATATACTTCTACTTCAGCAAGATGACGGGCCGTCAGTACTCGGAATTCTTCGGTAAGATTCACTTCTGGCTGTTCTTCATCGGCGTCAACCTGACCTTCTTCCCGCAGCACTTCCTGGGCCGTCAGGGCATGCCGCGCCGTTACATCGACTACCCGGAAGCATTCGCTTACTGGAACAAGTTGTCGTCGATCGGTGCGCTGATCTCGTTCAGCTCGTTCATCCTGTTCTTCGGCATCGTGATCTACGCCCTGCTGAAAGGTAAGAAAGATACCCGCGCGAACCCCTGGAACGAGTATGCAGATACTCTGGAATGGACCCTGCCTTCGCCGCCGCCCGAGCACACGTTCGAGCAGCTTCCCAAGCGCGAAGACTGGGACAAGGGCCACGCCCACTAAGCGCTGAAAGGCTCTGAAACATCTAAGGGGCCCCCTCTGTGGGGCCCCTTTTCTATGGAGAGACCACGTGACAGACATCCCAATTGCCCGCATCAAAGCCCAGACCGCCGACGTGTACGACCGTCAGGCCAAAGTGTGGCACCAGATGCGCGACACCAGCCTATACGAACAAATCTGGCTGGACCGGATGCTGGCGGAGCTGCCCCAGACTGGTGCACATGTGCTGGATCTGGGCTGTGGCACGGGGCGTCCCATCGCCGGGTATCTCCTGAAACGCGGCCATCATGTGACCGGTGTGGATGTCAGCCCAACGATGATCGCACTGGCCCGCGAAAATTTTCCGCAAGCCGAGTGGAAAACCGGTGACATGCGCACCAACTCTTTGACCCAAGACTATGACGCGGTGCTGAGTTGGGATGGGTTCTTTCATCTCAGCCCGCAGGAACAGCGCACCGCCCTGCCCCGTCTGGCTGATCTGGTGCGGACCGGGGGCAGCATGCTGCTGACCGTCGGCCCCGAAGAAGGAGAGGTCACAGGAACTGTGAACGACGAACTGGTTTATCACGGCAGCCTGGCGCAAGCCGACTACATTGCCATCCTAAGCGACGCGGGTTTTGCTATGGTCACTGTCACCCCCGAAGACCCCCAAGCCTGGGGCCGCACGATCCTGTTTGCGACTGGGAAGGAGGGCTGATTACGATGCCATACACCTGGTCTCAGGACCCCAATTCCACCGAAGTTCTGCGCCTCTGGCCGCACCGATCCCTGCCGCGCAAGGGTTTTGCCGCGATGGTGCTGATGGCCTTCACTTTGGGCACTATTCCTTTGTACGGCCTGTTGGGCACCGTGTTTCTGTGGGGGCTTCTTCCGTTTATTCTGGCCGTTGTTGGCGCGCTTTGGTGGGGGCTTGAGAAATCGTATCGCGATGGCGACATCCTTGAAGTGCTAAGCCTGCGCCCCGACAATATCCTGATGCTGCATCACCGCGCCGCGGATGGCACCGAATATCAATGGGAATGTAACGCCTACTGGGCCCGTGCCGAGATGCATGTCAGCGCCGGACCTGTTCCCTTTTATGTGACGCTCACCGGGAATGGGCGCGCCGCCGAGATTGGGCGCTTCCTGTCCGAGGATGAGCGCAAGGATCTGTTCAACGAACTGACCCGCACCCTGGACGACCTGCGTAACCGCGCCTGATCCAGCGATCGCCCCCAAGCAAAAGGGGCCGCGCGGGCCCCTTTTCTGTTCCGATACTGGCTGGCCTGGTTAGGACGACAGCTTGTTCTTAACCATCGGGCCGACTGTGCCGAAATCCATCTGGCCGGTGTATTTGGATTTGAGCACGCCCATCACCTTGCCCATATCCCGGATCGAGCTGGCACCGATTTCAGCAATCGCGGCGTCCACGGCCTTGGCCACCTCTTTTTCACCCAGTTGACGGGGCAGGAACTCCTCGATCACCGAGATCTCAGACAGTTCACGCTCGGCCAGGTCCAGACGTCCGCCTTCTTCGTAGGTGCGGGCGCTTTCCTGGCGCTGTTTCACCATCTTTCCCAGAATCGCCAGGATTTCGGAATCAGCGACGCCTTCGTCTTTGCCTTCGCCGCGCAGGGCGATGTCGCGATCCTTGATCGCCGCGTTGATCAGGCGCAGAGTAGACAGCCGTTCGGCCGCCCGTTCCTTCATGGCCTGTTTCAGGGCCGCGTTGAGCTTTGCTCGCATGTGCTTGGTTCCCATCCCCTAGGGTGTGCATCAGAGGCGGACCCTACTCAATCCCGCCAACTCTATCAAGCTTGGCCTACGCCACGTCAGCGCCCTTGTTTTCAACAGCCATCGCCCGGCACACAAAGCGCTCATTTCTCGGGCTTCTGCCTCTTGACCCCGCTGCCGCCGGACCATATTACCCAACCAATTTGCCACCCCTCAGGAGACTCGCACCATGGCCCAGACGCCCTCTTCCCGCCCGACCGCCTGCCTCGCTTTGGCCGACGGGTCTGTCTTCTACGGTATGGGCTTCGGCGCGACCGGCGTGGCTCAGGCCGAGCTGTGTTTCAACACCGCTATGACCGGCTATCAGGAAATCATGACCGATCCGTCCTATGCGGGTCAGATCGTGACCTTTACCTTCCCCCATATCGGCAACACCGGCATCACGCCTGAGGATGACGAAACCGCTGATCCCGTTGCCGCGGGCATGGTGGTGAAATGGGACCCGACCGAGCCTAGCAACTGGCGTGCAACCGAGCGTCTGGCCGATTGGTTGGAACAGCGCGGCCGGATCGCCATTGGTGGTCTGGACACCCGTCGCCTGACCCGCGCCATCCGGCAGGCCGGTGCACCTCATGTGGCCTTGGCCCATGACCCCGACGGGAATTTTGACATCGAAGCGCTGGTCGCCCAGGCCCGTGCCTTCCCGGGTCTCGAAGGCATGGACCTGGCCAAAGAAGTCACCTGCGCCCAGTCCTATAAATGGAACGAGATGCGGTGGGCCTGGCCCGAGGGCTACACCACTCAGGACGCGCCCAAGCACAAGGTCGTTGCTGTCGATTTCGGTGCCAAGCGTAACATTCTGCGTTGCCTGGCCTCGGCTGGTTGTGACGTGACCGTCCTGCCTGCCACCGCCACCGCCGAAGAGGTTCTGGCCCACAATCCCGATGGCGTCTTCCTGTCGAACGGCCCCGGCGATCCCGCGGCAACCGGTGAATATGCTGTGCCGATGATCAAATCGGTGCTCGAGGCTGACCTGCCCGTCTTTGGGATTTGTCTGGGTCACCAGATGCTGGCGCTGGCCCTTGGCGGCAAAACCATCAAGATGAACCACGGTCACCACGGCGCCAACCACCCGGTCAAAGAACACGGCACTGGCAAGGTCGAGATTACCTCGATGAACCACGGGTTTGCCGTGGATGCCGACAGCCTGCCCGCCGGTGTTAGCGAGACCCACGTGTCGCTGTTTGATGGCTCCAATTGCGGGATCGCGCTGGATGACCGCCCGGTCTATTCCGTGCAACACCACCCCGAGGCCAGCCCCGGCCCGCAGGACAGCTTCTATCTGTTCGAACGCTTCGCTGAAAACATGGCCGCACGCAAATCTTAACGGAATTCAACACTCGTTAACCGGGTGTTAACTGCCTCTACGCGATTATCTCTTCCGGGCTAACTGGGAGAGGTTTTTGTGACGATTCAGGCACGCCTGCCGTATCGGATTTCGCAGAAATCCCTGGGGCAGTATCTGATGGACCTGGATATTCTGTCGGCGTCGCAACTTTTGCGTGCCAAATCCCAGATCTATGGCTCAAACGCCGATCTGGGCGCCTATCTCACCGCCCAAAACATCCTGACGCCAATCGAGTTTGCCGAAATATGTGCCGACTGGATGGGCACCCGCTTTGTGCGGCTCGACGAACTGACCCCGGACCCCAAGCTCCTGAACGCCGCGCTGGCCCGCACCTACCTGAAACAGTTGATCCTGCCGCTCTATGCGGATCAGGGCACAACCTATATTGCCACAGCGCGGCCCGACCATTTTGAGCGGGATCTTCACGTGCTTCAGCAAGGATTTGGGGTCGTCGTCCCGCTGGTTACGACCGAACACGATCTGCAAACGCGCATTGCGCAGATGTTTCAAACTGAACTGACCCAAGCTGCCTCGGAACGGGTCCCCAGTGTCGAAAGCTGCCGCGTCTGGGAGCGTAACCCCAAAAAGCGTCTCGGCATAACCTTCTTCATGATTTTTGCCTTGATTGCGCTTGTGCTCTGGCAACCACTTTGGGCGTTCACCGCACTGACGGCTTGGGCCAGTATTACCTTGGTGGTTGCCTCGACCATGCGGTTGGTTTCCTTTCTGGCCTTCGTCAGTCATCGCAGAGAGTCGCCGCCTCCAACCCAGGGCACGACACAGACCGGGCCGCCCCGCGACCGGCCCGTTGTCTCGGTTCTGGTGCCCCTTTTCCGAGAGCGAGAGATTGCGCACGTACTCCTTAAGCGTTTGGAAAGGCTGGAATACCCCAAGCATCTGCTGGATGTGGTGCTGGCTCTCGAAGAAAATGACACCGTCACCCGAGAGGCCGTTGCAGCCGCGACCCTGCCCCATTGGATACGCATTGTCGTCGTTCCTGAAGGCCAGCCCAAAACCAAACCCCGCGCGATGAATTACGCTCTGGATTTCTGTCGTGGCGACATCATCGGCATTTTCGACGCCGAGGACGCGCCCTCGCCCGATCAGTTGGACAAAGTAGCCAAACGCTTTGCCGACGGCCCCGACGATCTGGTCTGTTTGCAAGGCGTTCTGGACTATTACAACGCGCGGCAAAACTGGCTGGCGCGCTGTTTTACCATCGAATACGCCACCTGGTTTCGCGTGATGATGCCCGGCATGGAGCGTCTGGGCTTTGCTATTCCGCTGGGGGGGACGACCCTGTATTTCAAACGCGCCGCGTTGGAAAAACTGGGCGGATGGGATGCTCACAACGTGACCGAGGACGCAGATTTGGGCTTTCGTCTAGCGCGCCATGGCTTCCGCACCGAGATGCTGCAGACCACCACACGAGAAGAGGCAAATTGCCATACAATTCCATGGGTTAAGCAACGCTCGCGCTGGCTAAAGGGGTATATGGTGACCTATCTGGTGCATATGCGACAGCCACGGGTTTTGCTGCGGCAATTGGGGCCGCGCAAGTTTTTTGGTTTCCAAATGCACTTTGTCACAGCCCTGTCGCAGTTTCTGCTGGCGCCCCTGCTGTGGTCGTTGTGGCTAATCGTTTTAGGCTTGCCGCACCCTTTGCCGCTTGTGGTGTCAGAGGATTGGATCCTCACCATGGCTGCCCTGTTTTTTGGGGCCGAGCTGTGCACAATGATGGCGGGATTTGTCGCTGTTTCAGGCGCAGCTCATCGGCACTTGCTGCCTTGGGTGCCGACGATGCATTTCTATTTTCCGTTGGGGGTGTTGGCGGCCTATAAGGCGCTGTACGAACTGGTTTTCGCCCCGTTTTACTGGGACAAAACACAACACGGCCATTCGCTGAAAACGCCCACAGATCCTGCTGAAATTCAGACCGAGGCGTCCAGCTTCAACCGGGTTACGAAAGCCTTGGAAATGTGATTTTTCAACGCCTTATAGGCCGCGTCCTCGTCATGCAACTCAATGGCGCGCACGATCGCGTCATGCTCTAACAGAGCATCCTCGCCGCGGCCTTCGGCAGCCAAAGACGTCGTCGCCATCAGCGCCATCGAGCGGTGCACCAAATCCAGCTGCTGCACCAGATATCGGTTATGCGAGGCAAGGTGGATTTGCTTGTGGAACCGCCGGTTGGCGCGGGACAATGCGGTCGGGTCGTTCAGGAAAACCTTGTCCTCATCGACCATATCGCGCAACACGCGGACCTCTTCTTTGGTGGCGTGACGGGCGGCAAGACGGGCGGCCAGCCCCTCAAGTTCGGCGCGCACCACGTAGAGCTCGGACAGTTGGTTGTGATCCAGCGACGCAACGATCAGACTGCGCCCGTCACGGGTCAACAGCGACTGCGTTTCCAAGCGTTGCAAAGCCTCGCGGATCGGCGTGCGCGACACACCAAACCGGTCTGCCAGCTCGCTTTCAACCAGACGGTCGCCAGGTTTGTACACGCCGGTATCAATTGCTTCTAGAATGAGCGTATATGCGTCCTTTTGCACTGCGTTTCCCTTTTTCTGCCGCACCTCGTACATCGGCGTACAGTAGACGGGCCAGTGTATCCCAATCAACCCTTCGCCCCTTGCGCCTTTCGTCGCGTCCCCCTAGCGTCTGGGCATGCCTAAGCAATCCTTTCTGCATGTCACCCACTGGGTTTTTGACCTGGACAATACGTTGTATCCCCCCCAGGCCCGTCTTTTCGATCAGATCGAAAAGCGGATGACGGCCTATGTGATGGCGCAACTCGGCGTCGACGAACAGCGTGCCAATCATCTGCGCAATCACTATTGGCAGACCTATGGCACCACGCTGGCCGGGTTGATGCGCGAACATGATCTGGACCCCGAGCCCTATCTGGTCGACGTCCATGCGATCTCGTTGGATCATCTGGAAAAAGACACCGAGCTGGCCGCCCAGATCCGCGCCCTGCCCGGCCGCAAGATCGTCTATACAAATGGCAGCGCCCCTTACGCACAACGGGTGCTCGAGGCGCGGGGCCTAAACGGGCTGTTCGATGCGGTGTACGGGGTCGAGGATGCAGGGTTCTTGCCCAAACCCGAACCCGAGGCCTTTGCGCGGATTTTCAGCAAGGACGGTCTGCCCGCCCAAACCGCGGCGATGTTCGAAGATGACCCACGCAATCTGGCCGCCCCGCATGCGATGGGGATGCGCACTGTGCATGTGGCCCCGGACCCACATGATGCCGATCACATCCATCACCATACGGACGACCTGCGCGATTTCCTGTCGCGCCTGAGCTGACACCCCAAGCCGGACATGTCGCCGCACTGCGGCAATTCGGACAATTCCATTCAACAATTTGAATTTGTTACAGCTGCACGACAACGCTCCAACAGGAAAAGCTCATGACCGCGATTGACCCCACCGCCGCTCCGACCACGCCTGCGAAAAAGATTTCAACCGACACTCTGATCCTGCTGATCACCCTTCTGGCCGTCGCGGCCTGGGGTGCATCGGTGTATTTCTTTGGCATTCCCGGCCTTTACATCCCCGCGCTTGCCTTGGTGCCTGTGATGTATCTGATGCTGATCGTCATTTCGCGGGGATAACCCGTCAGGGATGACAGGATGCCGCTTGGAAAGCCCCCTGTTTCGGCACTAGATTGCCGGACAGGAGGCTTTGTAGATGAGCACAGAATTCCAAACCGTTGATATCCTGGTTTCCGGCGGCGGAGTCGCCGGTCTGACCGCTGCGGCGCTGTTTGGCGCGGCGGGATTTTCCGTGATCTGCGTCGACCCGACCCCGCCAGTTACCCAGCGGGACGCAGAAGGATCAGACCTGCGGACCACGGCCTTTCTTCAGCCCTCGCAAGCGCTGCTGGAACAGGCCGGTATCTGGTCGCGGCTGGACGACCACGCGGCCCCGTTGCAGGTCATGCGGATCGTGGATGCGGGCGGCGCCGAGCCAAAACCTCGTATTATCAAAGACTTCAACGCGAGCGACATCTCGGAAAAACCCTTTGGCTGGAACTTGCCCAACTGGCTGTTGCGCCGTGAAATGCTGGCGCGTTTGGCCGATCTTCCCAATGTTGAATTCCGCCCGGGCACTGGCACCGCCACTCTGTTCACGCGCCAGGCCGAGGCCCGCGTTGGTCTGACCGATGGCACTCAGGTGCGATGCAAATTGGTGATCGCTGCCGATGGCCGTAGTTCACCCATGCGCGAGGCCACTGGCGTGAAGGTCAAAACCACGCGCTACGGACAAAAGGCTCTGGCCTTTGCGGTCACCCATCCCATTCCTCATGAAAATGTCTCGACCGAGATTCACCGATCTGGTGGGCCGTTCACGCTGGTGCCGCTGCCCGACCATGATGGCATGCCCTCGTCGGCTATCGTGTGGATGGAGGAAGGCCCCGAGGTTCTGCGCCTGTCGAATTTGCCCGAGGCCGAGTTCGAGACCGCCATGACCGAACGATCCTGTGCGCTGTTTGGGCCGCTGAAACTGGCCTCGCGCCGGACGGTCTGGCCGATCATCAGCCAGGTCGCCGAACGCATGTATGCCGAACGCGTCGCTCTGGTGGCCGAGGCCGCCCATGTTGTGCCTCCGATCGGCGCGCAAGGATTGAACATGTCGCTAGGCGATATGCGTGTCCTGCTGGACCTGGCGCAGGCCAATCCTGACCAGCTGGGGGACGCCAAGATGTTGGAGGCCTTCCACCGTCGTCGCCACACCGAAGTGCGCGCTCGCGTGGCCGGGATCGACCTGTTGAACCGGGCCTCGATGATGGAAGCTCGCCCGCTGCGAGACATGCGCGCGATGGGGTTGAATGCGATCTATTCCCTGGGACCGGTGCGCAAAACCATGATGCAGATGGGGCTGGGAACGAAATGAAGGCAATGGGGGCTCTGCCCCCGCCGCCCGTTGGGCGACTCCCCCGGGATATTTGGAAAAAGAAGAAGCCCGCCCGGTTTGAGGCGGGCTTGGCTATTAGAGGACCTGGTTGATGGCGGTTTGGAGACGCGCCAGGGTACCGGGCACATCATAGAGTTTGTCGAGGCCGAATAGACCAAGGCGGAAGGTCATGAACCCGTCGGGCTCGTCACAAGCCAGAGGAACACCGGCAGCGATCTGCATGCCTTGGGCCACGAATTTACTGCCATTTTGAATCTCGGGGTCGGTTGTGTAGCTGACAACGACACCGGGGGCGCCGAAACCGGGGGCCGCGACAGATTTCACGCCTTTTTCGGCCAGCATGGCGCGTACCGCATCCCCAAGTTCCCATTGGGCCTTGCGTAGTTTTTCAAACCCATAGGTTCGGGTTTCGACCATGGTATCGCGGAAGGCACGCAGCGCGTCGGTGGGCATGGTCGCGTGATAGGCGTGGCCACCGTTCTCGTAGGCTTGCATGATCGCGTGCCATTTCTTGAGATCGAGGGCAAAGCTGTCAGATTGCGTGGTTTCAAGCCGTTTCAGTGCGCGCTTGGACATCATCACCATGCCAGCCGAGGGCGAGGCAGACCAGCCTTTTTGTGGCGCCGAGATCAGAACATCCACGCCGGTGGCCTGCATATCAATCCAGGCGCAACCGCTGGCGATACAATCCAAAACCAGCAGGGCGCCGACTTCATGCGCGGCGTCGGCAAGGGCGGTGATGTAGTCCTGAGGCAGGATCAGGCCCGCGCTGGTTTCCACATGCGGGGCGAAAACCACATCGGGTTTGGCCTCGCGGATGGCGGTGGTCACTTCGTCGATCGGGGCGGGCGCAAAGGGCGATTGCAGGCCATTCCCGGTTTGACGCGCTTTGAACACGGTGGTGTCAGAGGTGAAATTTCCGGCCTCGAAAATCTGGCTCCAACGGTACGAGAACCAGCCGTTGCGCACGATCATCGCATGGGCCCCATGACCAAACTGGCGGGCCACGGACTCCATCCCATACGAGCCACCGCCAGGGATCAACGCCACGCCGTCAGCGTTGTAGACCTCTTTCAGCATGGCCGAGATGTCGCGCATCACCTGTTGGAATGTCGCCGACATGTGGTTCAGCGACCGGTCGGTGAATACGACGGAAAATTCCTGCAACCCATCAGGGTCCACGGTGTCGAGCAATGCGGGCATTTGCGATCTCCTTCTTTTCGCCTTCAAGAAGTAGCCGCCCATTTCCGCCTTGTCCAAGGATCAATTGTCGCCGTCACCCAACGGGCCGGGGCGGCGCTCTTCGCTGAGCAGCACGTTGGCTTCGACATCGCCCACGCCGGGCAACGTCATCACCCGGCGGCGCAGAACCCGTTCGAAATCAGCGATGTCCCGAGCCGTGACACGCAGGCGATAGTCATACATGCCCAATACGTGCTCGACCGTCTGCACCTCGGGGATGGCGGACACCGCGCGCTCGAAATCTTCAAGGCTGACGCGGCCCTTGGTGGCCAGTTTGACACCCAGAAAAACGGTGACGCCAAAGCCCAGCTTTTCACGATCCAGATCCAGGCGGCGCCCTGCGATCACGCCTGCCTGGGTCAGCCGTTTGATCCGTCGCCAGGTCGCTGGTTGCGACAGACCAAACCGGCGCCCTAACGTACTGGCGTTTTGCGTGGCGTCCTGCGCCAGCGCCCGCAGCAGGTTCCTGTCAATCTCGTCCAGCTCGATCATAGGGGCAGCGCCTCTTCGGACTTGATGCGGGCCACATGCATCAGAGCCTCGATATCGTTGATATGCGGCAGGGTCAGGATGTGGCTGCGATAGACCTGCTGGTACTGCGCCATGTCGCGCGCAATCACAGACAGGCGAACATCAACACGGCCCAGAAAGGTCTGAATCTCGATCACCTCAGGGATGTCGCGCGCGGCCTCGATGAACTCATCAAAGGCACGGGTCTGGGTTTTGTCCAAAGTGACACGCAACGAAACCTCGACCGTAAAGCCAAGCGCGCGCCAGTCGATCACCGCACGTTGGCCGCGATAAATCCCCGCCTCGCGCAGCTTCTCCAACCGTCGCGTCAACCGCGTGGTCGTCATTCCCAGCAAGGACGCCAAATCCGGCAGGGACTGTTCAGGGTCGTTTTGCATAAAGCGCAATATGCGCCGATCCATGTCATCAAGCATGACTTTATCAATATTTACAGTTATGGAGAATGAAAAGAACATTTTCTCTGAATTTTCTACCGACCCTTATCTGTTGCATCGCGAAAATCGGCGTATGATCCGGCCCAGAAACATTGTGGAAGGAACGCCAACATGCGTGTCTATTACGATCGCGATTGCGACATTAACCTGATCAAAGACCTGAAGGTCGCCATTCTGGGCTACGGTTCGCAAGGCCACGCCCACGCGCTGAATTTGCGCGACTCGGGTGCTAAGAACCTTGTTGTTGCTCTGCGCGAAGGCTCGGCCTCGGCCAAAAAAGCCGAAGGCGAAGGCCTGACCGTCATGGGCATCGCCGAAGCTGCGGCCTGGTGCGACGTCATCATGTTCACCATGCCCGACGAATTGCAGGCTGATACCTACAAAAAATACGTCCACGACAACATCAAGCCCGGCGCAGCCATCGCGTTTGCCCACGGCCTGAACGTCCACTTTGGCCTGATCGAGCCCAAAGAAGGCGTCGACGTCATCATGATGGCCCCCAAAGGCCCCGGCCACACCGTGCGCGGCGAATACACCAAAGGCGGCGGCGTGCCCTGCCTGGTCGCTGTTGACACCGATGCCACCGGCAAAGCGCTGGAAATCGGCCTGTCGTACTGCTCGGCCATCGGCGGTGGTCGCTCGGGCATCATCGAAACCAACTTCCGTGAAGAATGCGAAACCGACCTGTTCGGCGAACAAGCTGTTCTGTGCGGCGGCCTGGTCGAACTGATCCGTTGCGGTTTCGAAACTCTGGTCGAAGCAGGCTATGCGCCCGAAATGGCCTATTTCGAGTGTCTGCACGAGGTCAAACTGATCGTGGACCTGATCTATGAAGGCGGTATCGCCAACATGGATTACTCCATCTCCA
>JBOEGN010000108.1:0-6748 GCA_050633445.1 Thalassovita sp. | reverse complement strand
GTAACCAAATTTTGCGCCGCCCAGTTGGGCGGCGCTGGAAAGTGTATCCCATGCCCTTTGATCCAACCAAACACCTGTCGAAGCTCGACCGTCTCGACCTGACCGAAGACACAAAACTGGAGCTTAGCCGCCGTAGCTGTTGGTCGCGTTGATGGTCACGCATACACCGGTCTGGCCTTGCAGTGTGGCCTCAATCGCAAAAGGCTCTGACACGTTGTGCAGCCGCATTGACTGCGGGTCCAACAAGCTTTTCTGCACCGTAGAAACAGCGGTGTCTTGGTACCAACTTGGCG
Source organism: Thalassovita sp. (assembly GCA_050633445.1). Lineage (GTDB taxonomy): Bacteria > Pseudomonadota > Alphaproteobacteria > Rhodobacterales > Rhodobacteraceae > Thalassobius. The sequence goes on along the minus strand of JBOEGN010000108.1, from coordinate 6,455 downwards.
TCCGTTCAACCGGATCGGGAACTGGGGCAGTGACGTTGCAGGCCGCGACGTTCAACAATGCAAAGGCTGGGATCAACGGAAAGGCAGATCTCATAGTACCCTCACGCGTACTATCTGAATTTTAGATAACTGATTTTCAGATATAGGTGAAGTGCCCGTTAAGAGCAAGGATGGGCGAACGTGGAGAAGACACTTACCTCAAGGGCACATGCGAAGTTGGTACGGATGTTGATCGACAAACGGGAAGCCGTAGGGGTCACCCAAACGGAACTGGCAAGCAGGCTAGGCGAGTATCAGTCTTTTGTTGCTCGTTTAGGGAGTGGCCAACGGCGCATTGACGTCGTAGAATTCATCGAACTTGCCCGCGTTTTGGATTTCGATGCAGCGAGTTTCATCGAAGAACTAGTGCAAGACAATAGTTAGGCACGTAGCGCAAACCTTGGCCCTGTTGAATTTAACGAATTTGCAATGGCTTGGTACGAAAGCAGGCTGGAGTTGGCGCGACAAAGCTGAATCGCTCGCCAAAAACCTGTCGAGGCAAAAATAAGGCTTGCAAGCAAAGATATGGTTTCGAAAGCGGATTTGTTGACAGTGGGATTGCCCCAATTGTAGTGCGATTCCTAGGCGCAGCACCGTGTCTGCGATCATTCTTCAAGTTGTGGCGCGGGGCCGAGCATTGCCACAAATTCGGTCCAGCTATCGGCCACCGGATGGAATAGTGAAGCTTCCTCATAGTCGCCCTCGTCCTCAAAACCCGCGTCATCCACCAGAATCGGATAGTTTGGGGGGCTGTTATGTGCTCGGACATAGATCTTCCCACGGCTCGTAGGTCTCAAATCCATAAAAATAGCCTCTCCAAATGGATCATTTCCGATCATAAGCATCATCCTATGAATATCATCTGAGAAGTTGGTGAAGACATGATTGGAGATCGAGTGCTCTGGGTTCGACGTCAAGCCAAGTAGGAAGCTAACCATTAGCCAATTCCAGCCATCTATTAAGGCGGCGCTTTTTTCGGGGTTCAATCCCCCCCCGTTAATGTCCAGCAAGAAGGCTACGTAGTCTTCTGGTAGCTTAATATTCCTGCTGCGCTCAAAATCCGAAACTGTTTCAGCGCTGCTTGGTTCATGTGTCGTGTTGAATATCATTGGTTCCTCGCTATTGATGCACCGCCCCGATGGGGAAAGAACGTGTTTATCCGTGACGGAATAAGCTGCATGGTCCTTGCGTCTTCGACATGGTGCCACGTCCAATCTGCGCTCGGCGGACCGCTTCCCCATTCAGGATGACCAGCCGCCTCATTGGCGCGGCGGAAATCTGTCGGGTTTTGGCCTGACACTTCAATCTCAACTGATCTTACCCCGCTCGGATGCGTCATGAAGGGGGTGAAATCCGGATATCCGTCGGGATATTCCACCGAGACCCGCTGGCGCTGACCCAGCACGTCAATCTCCGCAGTGTAGCGGAAATGCCCTTCTTGCATAGCCGACTTCCAGCCACCATCTTTGACGCTGCAGCGCAGCCCGTCGAAGCCGCCATTCAGGGCGCTTGCAAAAACGCTCTTACTCTGCTTTTCTTTCTTGGTCAGCTCACGTTGATGTCTGGTTCATTAAGAGATGGCGGGCAGCTTGCGGCACATGTCCGGCCCTGTAAGCTTGAGCAAACTCCGACTTCGAGACTTGAATGGCAAAAAACTGCCAGTTCACTTTGTGAGGCGAGACGCACCAAAGATCCTCATCACCAAAATCAAGGTAAACCAGCTTTTGGCTATCCATCCACCTTCTGGTGATTTGACGACTGAGTCCATTGAACACGAATTGATTTGCATCGTTCGTTGACCTGCGGTTGGTGTTCATTCCCGTTAAGAAGGTGGAGCGGTCACGCTTCAGCCTTGTGCCATCGACAACCCAGATCATCTGCTCATAGAACTGTTCGCGAGCGCGCCTTTCCCTTTCATCAATGTGAGAATGCTGAAATTCGATAACTGTACCTTCAGGCGTCTTGACATCAGCAATGTGCCGTTCGCCGGACGGGGCATTGTGCACCACCTCCGTCCATTCATCGGGAAACCGGCCCTTCCAGGCTCAGTGCCATTCAGTTTCGGTTTCCCACCAAGCGTCGCAGTTGCGTTGGATCTTATGAGCCCAGTGCCAGATCCTCCTCGTCCCACAGCGTGACAGCATTTCAGAATCACAGCCGGGGCATGTGCCTCGTGTGCCTGGTGAGGCTTCAATTCGGTGACCGTTTGAGTTCGCAAATCGCATCAACCACAGATGGTTCTGATTTGTCGGGATTCCAAGGTTGGCAAATTGACCGAAGGTCTTTTTTTTATGGGCCATTGGCAAGCGGCCCAAAGCCGCCGTTCAATATGCATCAGGGTTGCGGCGGTGCAGCACTCCAAAGCGGACTATAGCAACGCGCTATGACAGATCGCCAACCGTCTTCTTTTTGGCCATCGCTCTCGCCGCAACCGTCATCTTCTGGTTATGAGTCTTGAGACTAAACAAGCAAATCAAAGTCCTGTCCACCTATTCGGATATTTAATTCGTCTTGGTCATCGCCATCCACAAGAGCCCACAGAATCTGCCCAGTTGGTCGGAAAATTACGAATGCTTCGTCCACAATGTTCGCGCCATATATTGCCGTTCTGGATACGTTGACTTGGAATTGATCGCGCGTTGCGGAGCCGCCAAAGACCAAAACATCTCCTTCTCCAGCGTTATAATCGTGTATCCAGTCACTTCCGTGATGGCCGATACCAAGATGATAAAACCTGTCGGCTCCAGCGCCCCCAGTCAAAACATCAAAGCCAAAACCGCCATTCAGGAAATCGTCGCCATCACCGCCCCGCAGTACATCAGCATTGGCGTTGCCAGCCAGGATGTCGTTTCCGTCTTCGCCGCTTATGGCATCTTTTCCGGCATCACCGGAAACCCTGTCTTCGCCTGGCCCAGCATAAATCAATTCGTCCCCGTCGCCGCCAAAAATTACATCTCCTGAATCTTGGAAAGGGTAAATTGTGTGCTCTCCGCCCCAAATACGGTCGTTGCCCGGGCCGCCCCAGATCGTGTCTTCGCCAGAACCGCCATATAAACGATCAGAGCGCAGGCCGCCCAAAATCCGGTCATCCCCGGCTTCTCCGAACACAACGTCGGTGCCTGAACCGGCGCGAATAATGTCGTCTCCGTCCCCCCCGTGCAATTCATCGCCATTCCCGGTTCCGGTAATACTGTCGTGCCCTTCCAGCCCAAGAATCCTTGCACGCACAGCCAACCGGGACAAGTCTATCGTGTCATCCTCCGCCGCAAGCCTGAATTCGCGCAGCAGGTCAATCTCCCAGCCATAGGTTTCAGTCAAAATCGTATAGGCGCTTACGTCGCTGTAATATATACCGTAGCCACCGAACGAGATGTCTGTCGGTATACGGGTTTCACCAGCGTCAAGTCTGGCCCAGCCAGCCAAAGTTGCATCTATGTTCTCTGTACTCATCTCAGAGTGGGACAGCATTTGTGTCATGTCGACAACGGATGAAATGTCCCAGCTTCCAAGGCTTTGATTGAAACGCCCGTCACCAGATTCGCCACCTTGAAAAAACATGTAAGACATGTCTGTGACATTGCTGGTGTCCCAGCCGCTGATATCCTGATTGAAACTCGTTGCGGTATCGAACATATGGGACATATCCGTCACTTCGCTCGTGTTCCAGCCGCTGATATTCTGGTCAAAGTCGTAAGCACTGAAAAACATATTCGCCATATTGGTAACCCGGCTGGTATCCCAATTGCCGATATCTTGGTTGAACCCGCGAGCGTGATTGAACATGTCACTCATGTCCGTCACATTACCGGTGTCCCAGTCACCAAGCTGACCATTAAAATGCCAGGCATCTTGGAACATGTTTCCCATGTTAGAGACATTGGTGGTATTCCAGCTGGAAATGTCCTGGTTAAAACGCCACGAGTGGTTGAACATTCCGACCATATTGCTGACCGCTTCAGTGTTCCAGCTGCTGATGTCCTGATTAAAGTTATCGGCAGCAGCGAACATCCTGGACATGTCCGTCACATTTCCAGTGTCCCAACCAGTTAAATCCGGTTCATATCCCGGCACATTAAATGGCGCTCGAACACCAATTCTATAATTGTTTTCAAACATACGGGCCATAGATGTGACATGGCTGGTATCCCAATCCGTAAGTTCATTCGGAACAAGAACAGATCCCTGAAAAAGACCGCTCAGATCAGTTGGTAAGGAAGGTGACATAGCTTTTCCTGAAATCAATGCTGAAAACCAAAAAACGTGAGCGATACCTAAGCCGTGATCGCTATCTTAGTTAATACTAGCAGTGGGGCCGGGCTTTATTCAACCCGACTCTGAAAACCCCGGCTCACCTCAACCGTCGAGGGTGTTCAACAGAGATTGTATCATCTGGGTCCCCGCTGACCTGAACGCTGGTATTGGAGCCGTTTGACGCAGCCAAGCTCAAGCGCCTGCCGGCGGACACGTAGCTGGTGGCGATAACAACTGACCCTTTTTGCTGGCCGCGCGATCTGGGCAACGAGCCGTAAGAAGCGTCGATTGGTATCAAGGTCCGGTTTCGTCGATGCGGTCTTGAAGTCTCGCACCTGCNNACGAACAGCTGCTTCCCGCCCGATTGTATACCTTTGAGGTCGAATCTGAAACTCTGATGGTGTGCACCCCAAGCGCCTAAACGGTTGGTAAGTGCTTGGGCAGCTAGAGGGTGCTGTTTGGTAAACAGTCCAGTAAAAACAATAGCTTACTGGGGGAAGTGGTGGGCGACCCTGGAATCGAACCAGGCGTGGGTCTCCCCGGCGGAGTTACAGTCCGCTGCCGCACCTTGCAGCCCGTCGCCCGTATCTGTGGTGTAACCTCAGAACGTGCGGGGTGATTACAAGCGTCGCGCAGGGGCGTCAACAGGAAAATTCCTTGCAGATGTCCGGGAGGAAGCGCATTAACGCCCTCAGCATGAAATCAAGGGGTAAGGGCGATGAAAAAACCCAAATGGGTCGTCGAAAAAGAGCAGGCGAAAAAGGCATCTGCCGCCGAAACCGTGTGGATGTTCGGTCTGCATGCTGTACGCGACGCGTTGCAGAACCCCAACCGGCAACGTTTGCGGCTGGTGGTAACGAAAAATGCCCATGACAAGCTGGCCGAGGCAATCGAGGCCAGTGGCATGACCCCTGAAATTGTTGATCCGCGCAAGTTTGACGTGCCGCTGGACCGGAACTCGGTTCACCAGGGCGCTGCGCTGGAGGTGAAGCCTTTGGAATGGGGTCGGATGGAGGATGTATGCGTGGGCAAGCTTGATCTGCCTCCGCGCGTCGTTCTGTTGGACAAGGTGACGGACCCCCATAATGTCGGTGCGATTCTGCGTTCGGCTGAAGTGTTCGGGGCTTGTGCCGTGATCGGAACGCGCCACCATTCCGCGCCTGAAACCGGGGCGCTGGCAAAGACCGCCAGCGGTGCGCTGGAGCGCCAGCCCTATCTGCGTATCCGCAACCTGTCTGATGGAATCGTGACGCTGCAACGCATGGGCTATATCGTGCTGGGCTTGGCAGGCGAGGCGGATCAAACCATCGAAGAAGCACTAGAAGGCAAGCGTGACCGCCCCGTCGCGCTGGTTCTGGGCGCCGAAGGGCCGGGCCTGCGTGAAAAGACTCGCGACACCTGTGACGCCTTGGTGCGGATCGACTTTGCGGGCGGATTTGGGTCGCTGAACGTGTCAAATGCGGCCGCTGTGGCGCTGTACGCAGCCCGAGGATAGGCAGCAAGCCAGAAACATGGGCAAGTTAACGCGATGTTCACGTCTTCTTTACAAGCTCTTCCAAAGTGATCTTACGTTCTTATGTAGATGAGCAGGAGCACGGGGTCGGAACCCTCGTGGCTCATTCACTGTCCCTCGTTCCGTGACTGGCACCCCGGGTCCTCCCGGGGTGTTTTTTTGTATCACGCTGACGAATGACTAGGCAGAACGTGTCCGCCGCGCTAACGCTAGGATATGAGCGAAACGTATTCCGATGATCACCTGAAAACGATTCTGCAACGCGCGCGCCGCGTGGCCGTGGTTGGCGTGTCCATGAACCCGGTGCGGCCGTCATACTATGTGGCGCGATATCTGGGGCTTAAAGGGTACACGGTGATCCCTGTGAATCCGGGCCACGCGGGCAAGCAGCTGTTTGGGCAGGTGATTCACGCCTCGTTGTCCGAGATCGAAGAGCCGGTGGATATGGTGGATATTTTTCGTCGTTCCGAACACGTGCCCCCGATCATTGACGAGGCGCTGGAGTCGTTTCCGACGCTTCAGACGATCTGGATGCAGATCGGCGTGGAACACGAGGCCGCTGCTGCCAAGGCGCGCGCGCGCGGTGTGGATGTTGTCATGGACCGCTGCCCAAAAATAGAATTCCAGCGTCTGTTTGGCGAGCTGCGCATGG
>JBOEGN010000107.1:0-892 GCA_050633445.1 Thalassovita sp. | reverse complement strand
TTGCCAGCTTTTGAATACCTCTCGCATCACTGCTACCGTGAAACTGGATATTCGCGGGCTGGATGCAAACATCCAGACGGCGTTTGCTGACATCAATGCCAGCGTAAGTCGGCGTAATGGTTGGGGTGCTCTCGTCTTGCGTCCGGGACATGGTGTGCATTCCCTTTCATCTGTTCAGAACATTACCGTTGTGCGGTTCGATCCAGCTTGTGAACGACCCACTAGTGACCAAAACGTGACGACCCGGACCGCGCGCCAAAGTGGATCAGAGTGACACCTTTCGGCAGCTTTATCTTTGCAGAGATGAAGACGTAAAAGTAATATGCAAGATGTGTGTTTGATCCTTCGTCAGGGAGATTTCATCTCTCCCCACACCCCATAGATCAACCGTCCGTCGATTGAATGCCGCCAACGCATCGGCGCTGAACCCTTCCAAAGGGCGTATCGTCGCCCCTTGTGACCCACTCGCAGGATTTGGAGAACTGACCTCTCCACCTGCACCAAACCATGCACAATCCTTCTGGTCGATTGATCGCCAATCAGGGGAGACATGTCTTCACCCCTAATACCCCCATGACAACTAGGGCGGCCGCCCCCGCGCAGATCAAAGGGTTGGTCCTCGCCATGCTCGGTTCGCTTAAGCGTTTTGTTTGCAAAACGCCCACGCCGCCAATCAAGTTCGCGACGTTTGAAGCTCCACCTGCGCGTGGCTCTGGTCCTGCGTGACCGCACCTTTGATCTTTGCACCCCCGCTCCTCGGCGGAAGTCAGACGGTTGCATGCGCAACCCCTCCGAGCAAAGAAGAGGAGACCAGACACTGCCGCAACTACACGCTCAACCTTACGATATCGCCGCTAATGGTTTCTATCTTGCGAGCCTTGAACACTATGCC
>JBOEGN010000106.1:322-2445 GCA_050633445.1 Thalassovita sp. | reverse complement strand
GGGGTCATGGGTCAGCAGAACTAGCGCAGTGCATGTATCCAACCCCAGCGATTTCACCGCGTCATCGGGCCAATCGTTCAGGATCGTCTCGCCAGGGAACCGCGCTTGCGAGCCGAAACTATCGCGCGGATCCACGAGCACCGGATCATACCCCGCCAGACGCGCCATGGGCACCAGCGCTTGGGCAATATGCACCGCGCCAACGACGATCATCCGCAGCGGAGGGTTGTGGATCGAAACAAAGAACCGTCCGTCCTCTTCAAAGCCGGACCGATCCATGCGGAACCGGTCTGCATGGCCACTATGGGTCAGCCAACGGTCGCCATCCACCAGATCTGCCACCACGGCCACAGGGTGACGGGCGGCGCGGGCCTTGACCAATTGCACGAGCAGGTCAACGGGCAGGACATCGCCAATCGGCTCGACCAGGACACGGATCGTGCCCCCACAGGCCAGCCCAACGGCAAAAGCATCCCCGTCGCTGACACCGAATTCCAAAACGCGTGGCTGACCATCTTCGAGAGCTTCCATCGCCTCGACCACGACCGCACCTTCGACACAGCCCCCAGAGACCGAGCCCTGGATCTCTCCTTCGCCGGACACAGCCAGTTGGCTGCCCACCCGCCGGGGCGCACTGCCCCATGTTTCCACCACAGTGGCCAGCGCCGCGCCTTTGCCGGCCTCATGCCATTGCAGGGCAATCTCGGGGATATTGTCGAACCGATCCATGCGTGCTGTGCCTCCCTCTGCGAACACTCTAGCACAGGGTAGTGTTCTGTCTGCCCCCTGCAACCTGCGACGAAAGTCTTATGGGACAGTGACACGAAAACGGCCGCTCCGAAATGGGCGGCCGTCTGAATGAGGTCATGTGTGGTGCGGTTACTCAGCCGGGACAGGCTCGGCTGTATTTCCGTTAAGGCTGTTGGGCAGCACAAAGGCGATGACCACAAAGGCCAGCCCCAAAACGATGCCCAGGATGTCACCCGGAATGGCCATCAGCCCATCGTATTTGGCCCCCGGAACGGTGCCCAGAGTGACTTTGCCGCCCGCAATACCATCCAGCAGACCGCTGGATTTCCACGCGGGATAGGTCACCATATAGGCCGCCGCCCCCAGCAGACCGCCTGCGATAAACGCCAGCCCATCCTTACGCCCCGAGGCCGCAGCGCAAACGCCCGTGCCCGGACAGAACCCCGACATCGCCCAGCCGGTGCCCAGCAGCAACCCGCCGATGAACACGCCGATATAGGCGGATTTGACGGACATGTGGCCAACCTCGACCAAGCCCAGCATCTGACCGCCGAACATCAGGATCGAGCCTGTGCCGATTGCCAGCAGAATGGTCTTCATCAGGTGCAGGTTGGTCAGGTTCAGCATCTTGCCGATATAGCCCGGATTGGTCGCGCCGATCCGATCCAGAGTGAATCCGAACAGAACTCCGATCACGATAGCAAGCAGAATGGTCATGGCTCAGGCTCCTTTCTTATACATCATCAGCGAAACAGGGATCGCGGCCGCAAAGGCGCCAGCGGCAAAGATATAGCCAGACAAAGAGGTCTGCATCATCCCGCTCATCATATGCCCCGAGGTACAGCCCCCCGCCAGACGCGCGCCATACAGCACGATGAACCCACCGACAAAGGCCACGGCGAAACGTTTCACCGTGCTATCCCCGAAATTGGCGCGCCAGATGCCGGGCATGGTGCGTTCTTCGCGGCTCAGACCGCCCTTGAGCATGGTGGACAGGAACGCCCCCGCCATCATCGCCAACACGAACACAAAGCTATAGTTCAACGGGTTGGACACCGACTTGGCGTATTTCCCGTTGGATTTGGCCAGATAGGCGTTGGTCGAGGTGTAGCCGTCCTCGGTTTTCGTCACCAATTCCGAATTCACCGCGTCCCCGATGACCCCATCCAGGATCACAAACTGCGTGCTGACGCCGATCGGTTTGACCAGCAGCACCGCCAGAAAGAAGACAAACCCCAATAGGAGCCCGCCCGTTTTCCAATTGAGTACCATTTTCTTTCCCTCAACTAATCATATCAGGAAATCATTATATGTATACACATTCCATTTGCGGAATGATTTAGATCAAAGTGCCCTACCCGGCGCGCAGCAAA
>JBOEGN010000106.1:0-162 GCA_050633445.1 Thalassovita sp. | reverse complement strand
CCTTGGGCGCAAACCCGTCCCAGCGCAGCAGCGGGTTCAGCCAGATCAAGCGGCGCGCTGACAGATGCAGGCGCTCGACCTCTTTTTCCAGAGCGTCCACATCGCCTCGATCCAGCCCATCCGTGATCAACAGCACCACAGCGCCCTGCCCCATCACCCGGC
>JBOEGN010000105.1:2364-5013 GCA_050633445.1 Thalassovita sp. | reverse complement strand
TCACCCTGCGCGATGTGGTCGAACAGGTCGGCGCGGATGTGACTCGGTTCCACATGCTGACCCGCAAAAACGACGCGCCGCTGGACTTTGATTTCGACAAGGTGCTGGAGCAATCCAAGGACAATCCGGTCTTTTATGTACAATACGCCCATGCGCGCGTGTGCTCGGTTCTGCGTAAGGCGACCGAGGCTGGCATCGCCCATGACAATGAAACGTTGACGGCAGCAAATCTGTCAGGCCTGACCCATGACGCCGAATTGTCGGTCGCCAAGAAACTGGCCGAATGGCCGCGCCTGGTGGAAATCGCGGGCCGTACCAATGAGCCTCATCGTGTGGCGTTCTATCTCTATGAACTCGCGTCGGAATTCCATTCGCTGTGGAACCGGGGCAATGAAGACATGTCCTTGCGGTTCCTGCAAGAGGGCGACGCGGCCACCAGTCAGGCGAAAATCGCCCTAGCGCGGGCCGTAGCCGTTGTAATTGCAGCAGGTCTTGGTATTCTGGGCGTGAAACCGGCACAAGAGATGCGATAACGCACGACGCGCCGGTGAGCAGAGCATGTAACCAAAGGGCCGCTGGTCCTTAGGGATTCAGAGGCGAACATGGCGCAGATACAGGCGGATGGGGGTTTTGACGCTCCCGAAAATGGCATCGCATTCGGAGCATTGGCGAACCTGACAGGGGCCGCGATTTCGCTGGCCCTTTTGGTCGGCGTCGGTGTCTGGGGCTATCAATTGGTAACGCGCGATGTCAGCGGCATCCCGGTGGTTCGCGCCGCCGAAGGCCCGATGCGTATTCAACCCGAAGATCCTGGTGGGGCGGCGGCCGCCAATCAGGGGCTGGCCGTCAATGCCGTTGCCGCCGAAGGCAGTGCAGCAAAGCCCGCCGATCAGCTGATCCTGGCCCCTAAACCCGTGACGCTTAGTGACGAGGACAAGCCGCAAGGCCAGTTACCCACGACTGTGGCGATGACCCCCACGGAACCTCAAGAGCCTGTTAACACTGAGAAAATGTCGGTCGAGGATTTGGTTGCCAGCCTGACCAAAGATGCCAAACCACTTGAGGACGTCGCCCCGGTGACCGTTTCCGTGCCAAGCGTTGCCGATCCTGAGGCCGAGTTCAAAATCGTCTCGGGCGGTCTTGGCCGGTCCTTGCGGCCTTTGCCGCGCCCTGCGGATTTGAAACCAACGCCTGTGGCTGTGCCGGCCGCAACCGCATCGATTGATGTTGAGGCCGCAACCCTGCCCGCTGGCACACGTTTGGCGCAGTTGGGGGCCTACGAAAGCGCCGCCGTCGCGCGCAAGGAATGGGATCGCCTGTACGCGCGTTTTGGCGACTACATGGAAGACAAAAAACGCGTCATTCAACGGGCCGAAAGCGGGGGGCGGACCTTCTATCGGTTGCGCGCGCAAGGGTTCGCTGACATCAATGACGCCCGTCGTTTCTGCTCGGCGCTGGTGGCTGAAAAGGCCGAATGTATCCCTGTGACAACCCGATGAATTTCGGCGCAACGATTCTGGATCCGCTGGGCCTGCGGCTAAGCGCTGAGGAAAAGACGTTTTTTCGCGACGCTGATCCGTTTGGCTTCATTCTGTTTGCCCGAAATCTGGACACGCCCGATCAAATTCGCGCGCTGTGCAATGACCTGCGCGAGGCGGTTGGGCGTGATGCGCCGATCACCATCGACCAAGAAGGGGGCCGCGTGCAACGGCTGCGCGCACCGGTTTGGCGTGAATGGACGCCTCCGCTGGAATTTGTCACCGCTGCGGGCGAGAATGCTGTCGAGGCGATGTATCTACGCTATCGCCTGATCGCGCATGAATTGCGGGCGCTGGGAATTGACAGCAATTGCGCGCCGTTGGTGGATGTTGCCAATGACGCGACTCACCCGTTTCTGCGCAATCGTTGCTACGGAACGACGGCCACTAGCGTGGCTGAACTGGGCCGCGCGGTTTCTGATGGCTTGTTGGATGGCGGGGTGCTGCCCGTGGTCAAACATATCCCCGGACATGGGCGGGCCGTGGCGGACAGCCACCTGGAACTGCCTGTTGTCGAGGCCGACCCCAAGACGTTAAACGCGGTCGATTTTGCACCTTTTCAGGCTTTGAATGACCTGCCGATGGGGATGACGGCGCATTTGGTTTATCGCCAGTTGGCCCCGGCGCCCGCGACTTTGTCCCCGAAAGTGATGCAGGTGATCCGTGATCAGATCGGCTTTGACGGGCTGATCATGACCGATGACCTGGGGATGAAAGCGCTGAGTGGATCGCTAAGCGACCTGAGCCGTCAGGCGCGTTCAGCGGGCTGTGATGTGATCCTGCATTGCAACGGTTCGCTGGCGGAAAAGCAAGAGGTCGCCGCTGCTGCGGGCCGCTTGGATACGGCGGGCCAACGCCGCGCCCTAGCAGCTCTGGCCGCGCGAAAACAGCCTGACGAGGTTGACATTCCCGCGCTCCAAGCCAAGCTGGACGCCATATTGGACGGATAGGCGCGCATGGCGGACGAAACATTCGAGGACCCAGCGGACAGCCAGAACGAGCTGTTCCAAGAACAGAGCGTTGCGGAACGTCTGGCCGCCGAAGCTTTGATCATTGATGTTGACGGCTACGAAGGCCCGCTGGACCTGCTGCTGACGCTCAGCCGGACGCA
>JBOEGN010000105.1:1474-2343 GCA_050633445.1 Thalassovita sp. | reverse complement strand
AGGCGCTGCGGCTGGAACTGGCTGCGGACTATCTGGTGATGGCGGCCTGGCTGGCGTTTTTGAAATCGCGCCTGCTGCTGCCCCCTGATCCCAGCGAAGAGGGGCCCTCGGGCGAAGAACTGGCCGCGCATCTGGCCTTTCAGCTGGAGCGATTGCAAGCCATGCGCGAGGTTGCCGCCAAGCTGATGGCCCGCGATCAGAAAGGCCGGGATTTCTTTGTTCGTGGCCTCCCCGAAGATGTGACGCGCGTGCGCAAGGTCAGCTACTCGGCGACGCTTCTGGACCTGATGCAGGGCTATGCGCGCATNNTCACGATGGAACAGGCGCTGGACCGCATTCGCGGCATGATTGGCTTTGCGGGCGCCTGGACCGATATCAGCAGCTATCTGCCCCCCGGTTGGGAGGATGACCCGGTTAAGCGGCGCTCGGCCACAGCGGCGACGTTCGCGGCCTCGCTTGAGCTGGTTAAAGAAGGCAAAGCGGAAATCCGTCAATCAGGCACGTTCGAGCCCATCCAACTGCGTCGCAAGGAGACCCCAGATGGCTGAAGACATCAGCGATACCGGAGAAAGCTTGTTTGAGGCGCCGCCAATTGCGGAACAGGAACGCATGGTCGAGGCGATCTTATTCGCGACGACCGAACCCGTGACCGTGCGTGATCTGGAATCGCGGATGCCGCATGGCTGCGATGCCCGCGAGGCGCTGGCGCATCTGCGCAAACGCTATGACGGGCGGGGCGTGAATGTGGTTAAGGTGGGGGATGCCTGGGCCGTGCGCACCGCGCCTGACCTGGGGTTTCTGATGCAGAAGGAAACGGTCGAGACGCGGAAACTCAGCCGTGCGGCGGTCGAAACCCTGGCGATCATCGC
>JBOEGN010000105.1:0-1349 GCA_050633445.1 Thalassovita sp. | reverse complement strand
GTGACCTTTGTGGTGACGCAGGGTTTCCTGGACCACTTTGGATTGGAAAGCGCCCGTGACCTGCCTGGGCTCAAAGAACTGCGCTCGGCTGGGTTGTTGGAAAGCCGCCCACCGCCCAGCCTGCCTGACCCCCTGGGCGAAGGCGACGCCTATGAAGACGACGATCAAACCGAATTGTTCGACGACGACTGAAGCGCCCATAAATTGGCGTAATCCTGTGCTATACAGCCCCAAATGAACGATGGCCGCCCAAGGAGGCATGATAATGAACGTCAATCAGATCGTGAATATGGTGATGCGCATGTTTCTACGCAAAGCTGTGAACAAAGGCGTAAATGCCGGGATTAACCGGATGGCGGGGGGCAACTCTGGGAAAGCACGGCAGAACCAGAAGGCCCTGAAAGGCGCGAAACAGGCGGCGCGTGTCACTCGGCGGCTGAATAAGTTCTGAACCCACGCGGCCACAGAGTTTCGACGCAAGCCACCACCGCAAAGAGCGCCGAAAACGCCAGACAGGATGCCAATCCGCCATGCTCGAACGGCACGCGGTACAGGAATGCTCCGCCGACGACAGTTGCATAGGTCACGGCTGAATTCAGCCCCATGATCGCGCCGCGCCGTGTTGGTTCCAGGCTGGTCAGTCGTTCCACCACCATATTCAAGGCAAAATGCTGGAACAGGCCCCAGATCACGGCGATGGGCAGCAACAGCACAAACGCATTGGCCGACAAATCCATCAGCAGATAGACCACAGACAGGCCCGCAAAGGCCAAAACGCCGGTTGCGCGCAGGGTCAACATCTCGAGATGGCGATTGAGAAACGACGCCAGACCAAAGCCAACCCCATAGAGCATCGTCAACATACCCGCAGCCGAGGTGCTGCGCTCTAGATTCTGCACGATATGGCTGCCCAGGTACAAATAGGCCCCATTAAAAGCCAGCATCAGCATCGCATTGGACAACAGAGCCCGCATTATGCCCGGCAAGCGTAACGCATCAAACGGGCTTGATCGCACCTCAATGGGTTCTTCGCGGTCATCTGGGAACTCACATCGGCTGAGGATCATCCACACAACCGCCGTCAGTCCCGCCATCAAACCGTAGACCAGTTGCCACCCCCAAATATCCGCGGTCATCGCGGACAGAGTCACGCCTCCGATCAGGGAAAAGGTCCAGCCGGACAGCACAAAGCCGATCGTCTGTTTTCTCTGTCCCTCGGGGGCGACCTGGACCGCCAGCACATAGATCGTGGGCAGAGCCACACCTGCGCCGATGCCCGCTATGGCTTGGCCCAAAATCAACACAGATGCATTCGGTGCGAGGGCCGACAAGGTCAATGCAAACACAAG
>JBOEGN010000104.1:0-6265 GCA_050633445.1 Thalassovita sp. | reverse complement strand
GCGGGCTCGATGCCGTATTCGTCTTTCAGGATGGTTTTCAGTTCTTGTGCTTCCAGCAGGGTCAGACCAACGATGTCTTCTGCCAGTTTTTTCAGATCAGCCATTTTTGACTCTTTCCGTTTGTAGGTATGTGTTCCAACGTAAGGTTTTTACCCCACGCAGATCATAAGGTTGCTTACGCCGCCTCTGCCTTTTCCTCGATGGAAGACAGAATGGAGGCGATGTTCGAAGCAGGTGCGCCAATGGCGCCGGCAATGTTCGATGCAGGTGCGCCGATGCAACCAACGATCGAGGAAATAAGTTCCTCGCGCGAAGGCATTTTCGACACGGCTTCGACACCGGCCCGGTCCAGAGCATTCTCGCCCATTGCACCGCCAAGGATAACAAAATTCTTGTTATCTTTGGCGTAGTCCTCGGCCACCTTGGCTGCTGCCACGGGGTCCTCGGAATAGGAAAGAACGGTCATGCCCGTCAGCAGGTCACCGATGCTTGCGCAGGGCTTCCCTTCGAGGGCGATCTTGGCGAGCTTGTTCTTGGCGACACGTACAGCCCCACCCGCATCACGCATGCGTGCGCGCAGGTCTTGCATCTCAGCAACCGTGAGACCTGCGTAGTGGGCTACGACCACAACGCCAGAGCTGTCAAAGATTTGGCCGAGCTCGTCGACCAACTTCTCTTTTTGGGCTCTATCCACAGTATTACTCCAAATTTGGGGGTTTCCCCCCGGCTCAGTTTTGGTGAGTTATCCCACCGTTTCGGGTCCAATTTCAGGGTCCCGAGCCTAGATCACCCGAGGGTTCATACCCAACGGTTAATTCGTCTCGTTCCCCATCTCAGGAAGGAATTATTCAGGCAGATGCCAGAACCCTCCGTCTCGGACAGGACGGGGCCGTCAAGCCCCGCCATTCAGACCGGGTTACCCCGGCCAGAATTCTTATTCGGCAGTCACGCTGCCCAAATCGATCGACACACCCGGACCCATGGTCGAGGAGATCGCGACTTTTTTCATATAGGCGCCTTTGGCACCTGTCGGCTTGGCCTTGGCCACAGCGTTCACGAACGCTTTGACGTTTTCGACCAGCTTGGCTTCGTCGAACGAAGCTTTGCCGACGCCAGCATGCACAACACCAGCTTTTTCAGCCTTGAACTGCACTTCGCCGCCTTTGGCCGCTTCCACGGCTGCTTTCACATCCATGGTCACGGTGCCAACCTTGGGGTTCGGCATCAGGTTGCGCGGGCCCAGGATTTTACCCAGACGACCAACGACGGGCATCATGTCAGGGGTGGCGATGCAACGATCGAAATCGATGGTGCCGCCCTGGATGGTTTCCATCAGGTCTTCAGCGCCAATGATGTCTGCACCAGCCGCTTGGGCTTCTTCGGCTTTGGGGCCACGAGCGAACACAGCAACGCGAACGTTTTTGCCGGTGCCGTTGGGCAGCGAAACCACGCCGCGGACCATCTGGTCAGCGTGACGGGGGTCAACACCCAGGTTCATTGCGATCTCGACGGTTTCGTCGAACTTGGCGGTGGCGTGTGCCTTCACCAGTGCGACGGCCTCTTCGACAGTGATGTCGGTTTTGCCAGCAAATGCTTCACGAGCAGCGGTAGTGCGTTTTCCGAGTTTTGCCATCTTACTTCACCTCAATGCCCATGGAGCGGGCCGAGCCCAAGATGATCTGCATTGCGCCTTCGACGTCGTTGGCGTTCAGGTCTTTCATCTTCGCTTCTGCGATTTCTTTAACCTGAGCGGCGGTCACAGTAGCGACCACTTCACGACCGGGGTTTTCAGCACCACGGGGACGGTTACGCTTGCCAACGGGCTTCAGACCAGCAGCTTTTTTCAGGTAATAAGACGCGGGGGGCGTCTTGATGTCCATGGTGAAGGACTTGTCCTGATAGTAGTTGATGATGGTCGGGCACGGAGCGCCGTTTTCCATTTCCTGCGTCTTGGCGTTGAACGCCTTGCAGAATTCCATGATGTTGATGCCGCGCTGACCCAGGGCAGGACCCACGGGCGGCGACGGGTTTGCTTGACCTGCAGGGATCTGCAGCTTCAGCGTACCGACTAGTTTCTTGGCCATGTGGCCTCTCCTTCTTTCCAACGCCCTTGGATCGCGATCCGCAGGCTCTCAGTTGTGTGGTCCGGCCTGACGCGCGCGCCAGGAACCTCCCACAGTTCAGGCTCAGGTCTGTTTGGTGACCTGAGTGAATTCCAGTTCGACCGGGGTTTCCCGGCCAAAGATCGAAACCGACACCTTCAGGCGCTGGTTGTCGTCGTCGACCTCTTCGATCATGCCGTCGAAATCTTCGAACGGACCGTCGTTGACCTTCACCTTCTCACCCACTTCATAGTGGATCAGCGTGCGCGGCGCGTCTTCGCCTTCCTGCACGCGGTTCAGGATCTGGTTCACCTCGGCATCACGCATCGGCATCGGGCGGCCCTGCGGACCCAAAAACCCGGTGACGCGGTTGATCGAGCTGATCAGGTGATAGCCCTGGTCCGACATCTCCATCCGCACCAGCACATAGCCGGGCATAAAGCGACGTTCGGTCGTGATTTTTTTACCACGACGGACTTCGATTACTTCTTCGGTGGGGACCAAAACTTCTTCGATTTGATCCTCAAGACCATTCTCGATGACAGCAGTTCTGATCTGCTCGGCGATCTTTTTCTCGAAATTCGAGAGCACGCTCACCGAATACCAACGCTTCGCCATACTGACCTCAGTCCTTGCATCCCACGACCCCGAAGGGTCAAAACCTCAATATTCCCAAGCGGTTAACCGCCCCTCTCTGAAACAAAAAATCGGCGTGCAACACGAATCGCCGCACGCCATGTATCAGATGAGGCCTGTCACCTACCGCCCAGAGCCGTATTAATCAACCCTTACAGCAGCGTAACGGGTATTTTTCCCGTTAGCCGAAGAACGACAGCAGCCCACGCAGGCCGCCGCGGATCAGCATATCGACCAGCGCAAAGAACACGGCCGTCAACGACGCCATGACAAAAACCATCACGGTAGTCAGCAAAACCTCGCGGCGGGTCGGCCAAACGACCTTGCCCACCTCGGACCGGGTTTGCTGAATGAACTGAAGCGGATTGGTACGTGCCATGGTGATCACATTCTTATCTGTACGGATAACGGGTCACATACGCGCCCCAAGCGCGGATTTCAAGAGCATGATGAGGTCATGCACTAAGGCAGGGTCCACCGCCACGTCCGTTGCTGTAGACCCAGGCACGACCGCGACATGAGCGATCAGCGAAGCTGAGACATGAACACGGAATGAATCCGCGCAGACGCACTAAGACCGCGTGGAAATCCAGACAAATTTTGAGGAAAATGGCAGGGGCACCAGGGCTCGAACCCGGGACCTACGGTTTTGGAGACCGTCGCTCTACCAACTGAGCTATACCCCTACGACGTGCGGCTGAGTAAGACAGCCACGCGCCAAGATCAAGGGCCTTTTCATCATTGACCGCAATATTCTATTCCGGGCGCAGGCGCGCGACCGCCTCGGCCAGGGCACCGGCATCATCGGAGGTCAGCGTGGGCATCAGCGCACGGATCTCTGGCAGCTCCAGATCCCACCAGCGCAAAATCTGTAGCAGCTCGATCACCTCATCGGGGAACCGTTGCCGAACCACGCTCGCAGGGTTACCCACGACAACCGCATAAGCAGGCACATCGCGGCTGACCACAGCGCCTGCACCGATGATCGCGCCATTGCCAACGGTCACTCCGGGCAGGATCATTGCGCCATGACCGATCCACACATCATGCCCGATCACCGTGTCCGCGCCTTGAGAGAATTCTTCGGCGAAAAGCTCCATACAATCGTGATTGAACACGGCAAAGGGATAGGTTGTGAACCACCGCTTTGGGTGGTCCGCCGACGCCGTGATGAACCGCGTGCCGTGCGCAAACTGCCCGAACTTGCCGATAATCAGCTTTTCGGGGGTGGCAGGGTGCAGATAGGGGGCGATCCGCGTGGCATAATCGGCCACAGGCTCGAAATCGTTGTAATAGGTGAAATCTCCGATCTCGATCCGGGGATGATCAATGACCGAGTTCAGCCAGACAGTGTGAGGATAGCTCTGCCCGTCGGGCAGAATGATGGGGTGACGCAACGTGGCGTCCAGAAATGGATTGGGCATGAAACGCTCCTGAATTTGCGGGAAATCGCTGGGTTCAGTTCTGCGTCTTGTCCATCTCACCCTCCGTTGGTTGCAGCGAGTTTAGCACCCAAAGGGCTGCCACTCTAGGGCTTGTTTGCGAATTTATAGGCCTTTCGCGCGCCCGGATTTGCCCGAACCGAGGCGATCAGCTGGCGCATCTGTTTGTCGATGCGCAGATGTTTGACGGCCTGTTTCATGTCACGAAGGCAAGCGATCACCTCGGCATCCTCCATGTCTGCGACGCGCAGATCGGCGATGACGGAATCGGGCACTTTCTTTGTGCACAGAAACGACACCGAATCCCGATAAACATGTGCGACCGGCTCGAAATACTCAGCCAGCTTGCTCATCTGCACAGCAATCCAGGGCTGTTGCCACCACAGGAAATCCTGTTGCACCACGATGGACTGCCCCGCAATCAGATGAGGGAAGAACAACGCGCTCATTTTGTCCATCGACTCGGCGGTTTTCGAAGCGTCCATCACCAGAATTTCGATCTCACCGTTGTCCCAGCCGATCTTCTCGATCTGACCTTTGTACAACGCGATACGGTCTTCCCATGGCCCAAGGAACTGAGCGGCAACCGGCAGCAGATCATCCCCAATTGGATCAACCAACTCAGGGGCCTCGTGCGTGCTGTCCACCGCGGGCGAGCGCGACAGATATTTGTCATAGCGCTTGCGGAAAACATCGAAATCATTGACCTCGAACTTGTCGAACCCATGCACCGTCTGGGCGCGCCCCGACTGGCGAACCCCCTCGGCCAGACAGGCCGCAGAGCCACCGGCAAAAGAGCCTAGGTCCACGATTTGCCCCGCCCCCTTGGCCCAATCCCGCGCCAAAGCGACATAGTAGGCCTGTTCCTGAAACTGAAGCATCGTCGGCACTAGTGCTGCCTTGCCGAGGTCCTCTGCCGAGAAATCCTCCCATGTGCACGCGTCAAAAAATGTGTTGGTCACGATGGGGGCGCTCCGTTCATTCAGCGGTTTAGCGAGCTTGCCCCCTAACACGTTGGCAAAGCAAGACTTCAGTTGCCCGGAACGTCGGAAACTAGCCACCTCGCCCGATCCAGCGCAATCGCCAGAACATCAGCAGTTGCAGCAGCACCAATACCCCCATCGCGCCGCATAACCACCAAAAGGCGTCTGCCTCGCGCAGGCCGGGCAAACCGGCGACATTCACGCCAAACAGCCCCGTCAGAAAGCCCAGGGGCAAGAACACCGCGCTCAGCAGCGACAGCACAAACATGTTGCGGTTCAGACGGTCGGACAGATGGCCCGACAGCTCTTCGCGCAAGATCATCGCCTGATCGCGCAGCTCGTCCATATCTTCGACAATCCGGGTCATCTTGATGTGCTCTTCTTGAATTTCCCGGCGGGTGGTTTGATCCACAAAGCCCAAAGGGGCCGTCGCAATCATCGCCAGCGCGTCCCGTTGCGGCCCAAGATAGCGCCGCGAGGCAATGATCTTTAGGCGCATGTCGGCAACCTGCCGCCGCAGACTGTCGCCACCCGCAGATATTACCTTGTGCTCCATGTCTTCGGCGTCTTGGTCCAGCGCGGCCTGAAACCGGGCGATATCCCGCGTCAAATCCTCGATCAGCGCAACCAGAAACGCGCCCGCTGCGCTTGGCCCCTGCCCGCTTTGCATCGCACGGCTGATCCGTTCAATGGCAACGACCGGCTTGCGTGAAATCGTGATAATCCTGTGCGCGTCAATCCACACCCGAACCGAGACCATGTCCTCGGGGTCTTCGCCGGTGTTTGAATTGATACCCCGCAAAATCAGCATCATCCCCGCGCCCAAATGGGTCATACGCGGGCGCGTATCCACATCCAGTAACGCCTCGACGGCTTGCGGATCCAAATAATCCAGATGCGTGGTGATCCACTCCTCAGCCTCTTTGGCGGTGCCGTCCAAATGCACCCAGGCAGGGGCATCCGCACGCAAAGCCTCAAGCAAGGCCGCCTCATCCAACGGTTGCCCTTTGTCAGCGCCATCCAGGGTGAACGCATAGGTTACGAAGGGCTGAGACATCCAATGGCTCCGGGTTCAAGGTTTGCCCCACCCAAGCATTTTGGG
>JBOEGN010000103.1:0-2048 GCA_050633445.1 Thalassovita sp. | reverse complement strand
CGCTGTCATAGCCGCGGTGCGTAGCCAGATCGAACGCGACCGAGACACCCTGCTGACCAGCGGCCAGGTTGCGGCGGTAGAACGCGTTGGATTCCTCGGCGGTCGAGAAGCCAGCATACTGACGGATCGTCCAGGGACGGCCCGCATACATGGTGGCCTTCACCCCGCGCGTGAACGGGCCAAAGCCCGGCAGCCCGCCCATATGGGGCAGATCGGCGGTGTCCTCAGCGGTGTATAGCGGCTGAACCGGGATGCCTTCCAGCGTGTCCCATGTCAGATCGTCCAGCGGACGCCCGCGCAGTTCTTTTTCGGCAAGCTTACGCCACTCGTCCTTGGTATTGGTCATGAGCGTGTCCTTCTTTCGCTTCCGCCGGTTAGGCGGTCATTCTGGCTGTTGGTGTCATTTCTGCCCCGCCCAACCGGCCGGGGATGAATTCTGTGTTTTGTGGTCGCAATCGCTGCCGGGCTTCCTATATGATTCAGAACAGGAGGCCTCATGTTCACGCGATTACTAATTGGAATCACTCTGGTTTTGGCATCCCCGGCAGTGGCGCAAGATGCCCAGGCGCCGGCGGAACCCGACATGCCCACGCTGACCATCATCGAAGACGCTGAGGTGACGCTGGACCAGTTCACCTGGACCGCGCGACCCATCGTCGTGTTTGCCGACGCCAAGGCCGATCCGCGTTTTGACGAGCAGATGCGGTTCCTGTTGGCGGATGAGGCCGAGCTGCTGAAACGCGATGTTGTGATCCTGGTGGATACAACGCCCAAGCCTCGGTCTGCGCTGCGCGACACGTTGCGCCCGCGCGGTTTCATGCTGGCGCTGATCGACAAGGACGGAGACGTGAAACTGCGCAAACCCGCCCCCTGGACGGTGCGCGAGATTACACGTTCGATCGACAAATGGCCGTCGCGACAACAGGAAATCCGGGTCGAATTGGGCAAGGAATAGGGCTGCATCACACATCCCCCCGCGCAAAATAGACCCGCTGTGTTTTACGGTCGACGACCACCAGAGCGTTGCCGTCGCGTTTGAAAATCAGGATGCCGCCTTTGGTTTCCAATGCTGCTGTATAGGCGGCTCGCCAGTCGCCCTCCAGACACTCCCGTCCACCCAGACCGGACGTTAGAATGCCGGTGCCAACCCCCATATCGACCGAGTTGATCTGAGCGGAAATATCAGACGGGCTCAGGTCCGGAGTCTGGAAACTGGCCACGCCGACCTGTTTCAGCAGACTTAGACCTTCGCGGATGGTGACGGCATGTGGCGCAGGAGATTTCACCTCGATCGAAGACAGGCGGAACACACCAGCGGTACATCCCATCTGCGAGGTGAAATGCATCGTGTCGCCGATATCAATCCAGGCGTCTACCTGGGCCCGCACGTCCTGTTCTTTGTCAATGGCGCAGCCCGCCAGCGTGGCCAGAGCGATCGCTCCGGCCAACACCGACTTGAAAATGGTCCGCGCCATAGTCATGGGTTATTCGAACTCCATGATCACTTCGTCGACGGCCAGGCTGTCGCCCGCGCTGGCGTTGATCTTGGAGACGACGCCCTTCTTCTCGGCGCGCAGGATGTTTTCCATCTTCATCGCCTCGATGGTGCACAGGGCTTGACCGTCTTGCACTTCGTCGCCGACTTCGACGGCCAGCTTTACCACCAGACCCGGCATCGGGCACAGAAGCATTTTCGAGGTGTCCGGCGGCAGTTTTTCCGGCATCAGCGCGGCCAGTTCGGCCTGACGCGGGCTGCGGACGCGAACCTTCAGATCAGCGCCACGGCTGCGAATGCGGAACCCTTGAGTGATCTTGCCAACCTTCAGAACCAGACCGTCATCCTCGCCCAGCGCGATATGCGCCAGGGTGTCACCGGGCGTCCAGTCAGAGGACACGCGCAGCGCCGAGCCATCGTCGAACGTCACGGTCGAGCCGTCGTGATCGGCGTCAATCGACACCGCAAAGTCCTGACCTTGCAGGTTCACAACCCAATCGGTCCCGACGCGGCGTTCGTGGTTGTCCATCCGGCCCGACACGCGGGTGCGGCG
>JBOEGN010000102.1:0-11202 GCA_050633445.1 Thalassovita sp. | reverse complement strand
GGGGTTCGCTAAAGCGAACGCCGCTTCACTCCGTTGCTAAGGGGCTGCGCCCCTCGCGGGTTCAACCGAAATAGACCAGGCCGTGTCCTCGCCTTCGGCTGCGGGCCGCACCAACCTGGTCGATTTCGGCTGACCTGTGCGTCCCCCCACTCGCCGTGAGGCAGGTTTTAGAGACGACGCCCTTTCAGGGCTTTGCTCAAAACCAGCACCATTTGGGGAAAAACCTCAAAGGAAGCACCACAAAGGAAACGTAGAAAATGCCAGATTTAATGAAGTTAACGCCTGACCAAGTTGAGCGGCAACTTGAGATCAACGCGATAGCACAGCAGAACGATGTTTTTCGCTCCATGCCAAATTGGGGTGAGAAAGTCGGTAAGTGGGTTTTGACGCAGGGCGTTCAATCCAAAGGTTGTGATTTTGTCCGCAAGACCGTCGAAGCGGTTATGGCTTTTGATGATTTTACCGAAGACATGGACCCATACGGCACCCACGAAATGGGTAAGGTCGAGATCGAGGGTGAAACCGTTTGGTGGAAAATCGACCTCTACGATACCAACTATGAATTTGGTTCGCCATCACCCGCCGCGCTCATCCATACTCGCCGCGTCCTCACCTTACATTTTCCCTGCGAAAACTGATTTCGGCCACATGCCGAAGGCGCAACCAGCGCAAGAAAGGAGGTGATAGAATGTCACAGCAACGCTTGTTTCAACTACGCCAAGAAGCAGTTGCACTAATTAAAAAGGGTGGTCTCTCCGCCAAGATCGGCCACGCCTTTTTGAAGTCAAATAGCACTCATTAAGCACACGTCTCGCCCCACTTGGGGCGGGACAACCCTAGAACAAAACAAAAACTAAGACAACCACAAAGGAACGTCCCATGACCAAGCACACAGCAATTTCGTCAATTGACTCAATCGCCGCAGAGAACGCCATTGGCAACTTTGATTTAAGCCTAACTTACCTCTCTGAGCTTAACCCTCGGCAGGTGACAGACCCCGAAGAAGACGGACATATGGCCGACAGTCTGATTGCGTGTGGCCTTATCCAAAACCTTTCTGGTTTGCTCGACGCCGAAGGCCGCATTGGTATTGTAGCTGGTGGTCGCCGCTGGCGCGGTTTGAACATCGCAGTCAAGACCAATCCAGAGCTGGCATATGTGCCTATTCGTATCACCACAGACCCAGTGCTTGCAGAGGCATGGGCAAACGTTGAGAACTCCCAACGTGCAGACCTTCACCCTGCCCAAGAAATCCGTGCTTTTGGTAAGATGTACGACTCCAATCCCGACGCGGCTCGGATTGCCAAAGTGTTTGGCGTAACGGAGAAGCACGTCTACCGCCGACTTGCGCTTTCCGAACTGGCTGATCCTATTCTTGACGCATTGCAGGGTGGCGAAATTAACCTGACGATGGCGGCAGCATTCACTACGTCAGATGATGAAGACCGCGCACTAGAGGTACTTGAACAGGTCAAAGGACGCGCGGAATCCGCCCATAGGATGAAAACTCTTTTGAAGCCGAATGCCGTCAAAGAGAGTGATCGTCGCGCAGTGTTTGTTGGTAAGGAAGCATACAAGGAGGCTGGCGGAGTTTTGGGTGGCGATCTGTTCGCAGAGACGCAAACTTTCGATAGCCCTGATGTGTTGCAACTGTTGTTTGAAGAACTTCTTCAGGAGAAAGCCGACGAGATTGCGGCGCAACAGGGTTGGAAGTGGGGACATGCGACACTGGACGCCTATTATGGTTCCTATGATGCGCGTGAGGCGGGTTTTAAGGTCATCAACAAAGTCGAAGGCGTTTTGACCGAGGAACAAGCCGAACGCGCCGACGAATTGTCAGAGCTTGCTGAAAACGATGTGCTTGATGATGAAGGGCAGTCCGAACTGGATGCTTTGGAAGCGATTGTTGAAGGCGACTTCACAGATGAGCAGAAGGCTTTTGCAGGGATCACAGTCAAGGTTCTAAATGATGGCACAATCAGCATCATTGCAGGCCTTATCGCCCCTGATGATCAAGAAGCCGCCGCCGATGCTGGTATCATTCCCAAAGAGAAAAAGACCAAATCCGACGCTCCAAAATCTCCCTATTCGCAGAAGCTGTTGACCGATTTGGGAGCAGTTAAGCTGGCCTCGATGCAGAATGCCGCGCTAGATCACGGCGATTATCTTCTTGACCTCTTGGCGTTTCATTTTTCGGGAATGGGTGGCTTTCAAACTGTCTTTAACATTCGCCGCGAGAAACCGAATAACCGTCCTGACACGGACACGGGTTTTGAGTTGGACGAGCGTTTGACTGCTGGCCACAATCACCCAGACGATATGTGGAATGTAGACCTTGAAGCAGCGTTTAAGGAGTTTCAAGCAAAGGGCAAGAAGCATCGTAATGCAGAAATTACACGGCATTTGGCCGAGGTTCTGACCGGCGGAAATGCGGACTTTGCCAAGGTTGTCCGTGCAAAGGTTGGAGCATCAACCCGTAGTGTCTGGACGCCAACAGCGGAAAACTTCTTTGGGCGTGTAAGCGCTCCATACCTAGTCGCGTTGTATCAAGAGTTGCTGGATTTGAAGGCCAATGATCCAGAAGCCATTCGCTTTGCCGCGCTGAGAAAAGGTGAAAAGGCAGAGCATATGGAAAAGGTTTTTTCCGAGGCAGACACGCAGGCGGCATTGAAGGTCACAGCGGAGCAGAAGGCGCGGATCGACGCTTGGGTGCCAGATTGTATCGAATAGTGCTAGAGGGCGGTCTGTGTCGCCCGTAGCCAACAGAAATTCCTTGTGGTGAGGTAGACTTGCCCCTGCTTCGGCGGGGGCCTTTTTCTTCTCCGATAGTGCGATAGAACTTGCAATTATACGAAATATACGTATATTACAGATATGACGGATGAAGCGAGATAAGGAGTCGCAAAGATGAAAGAGTTTGCAGCCGCAGAAATGAACCGTTCGCCCGCTGATATTTTTGAAGCAGCCACGGTTGCGCCTGTTGCGATCACCAAACATAGGAAGCCCCGCTTTGTTGTCATGTCAATGGAGCGTTACGAAACCCTCACAGAGGGTCGGACAACACAGGTCGCGTTGTCCGTCGCTGATATGCCACCTGAGCTTGGCGCGTTGCTTGACCAAGGCTTAGAGGAACATTTCCGTGGCGAATGATTTTCCGAAGGCAGGGCAGGTTTTTGACTATCACTATCTTTGGAAGTGGCAGGCTGAAAAGGGTGAAACCGAGGGGCGGAAGAAACGCCCGAGTTGTATGGCGTTGGTCATGGTGAATGCGCAGGGGCAGCATGTCTTGTTCATCGCTCCGATTACAAGCAAGCAGCCTGATGCTGGGCGATACGCAATCGCGATCCCTGAGACAGAGGCCCATCGCGCTAACCTGGACACGCACATTCCGCTTTGGGTTATGGTGGACGAGTTGAACGCTGACGTTCTTGAAGCTTCCTACACCCTAGAAGATCGTAATCCACGAGGCCAATTTGGCGCAGCGTTCACAGACACAGTTTTGCGTGGCATTCAGGCGGTCAGGAAGACTGGCAAATTGAAAATTTCAGACAGAAAATAAGGTAATTTGATGATCTATGTATTGATGTTGGTTATGGCTGGCGGCGGCGGTTTTTCCGCAGAGTTTGAGAATGTTGAGGCTTGCGAGGCTGCCCGTTCGGCGTTCCTTTCCGAAGCTGGCAAGCAGCAAATTTCCGTTTCGCTCTGTGTCCCAAAGGCTTAGGTCAATGACGAAAAAGTCTCTGGGTCGAGAGTCCGAACAATCTGATTTGTGGGCCAATTGGCATGGTTTTAATGATGCTGAAGAGCTGAAGGAATGGGGAGAACAAGTGGAGCGCGATAGACAGGCCGAACTTGCTGCCAAGAAAGATGATGATTGATGGGTAAGAGCCACTGTGATCACCGAGTTGTCTTGCGTGACCCCAACGACAAGATCGTCGCAGATTATCCTTTCGACAGCTTCGCACGCGCACAACCAGAATATCAACGACTTGCCGTTGCCGTGGCTGATGGTCATGAACTTACGCTACAGCACGGCGCAAGAGTGATTTTTAGAACCCCAAAGAATGGTGAAGATTTATGATAGATTTCAACGCGATTGATCGAAACAAATTGTTAGAAATAGCGGCTGTTGAATTGCCAGATGCCTGCGAAAAATTATTGAGCGGGAAGGGCAAATTGACCGAACGCCAGCGGTTGCTTTCTGCCGCCTGTTTGACGCGAGGCGTTACTATCCCAGAGGCTCAAGAGACTTCCAAAAAAGGTGCAGATTGATGAAAATCATTGATTTTTCGTTTTTTGGTCCGCTAGTTTGCAACCCTTATGCAGCTTTTGAGCTGGCAAAGTCGGATCGTGATAGAATGAGCCTTTCGGGGAAAACAAACGCTATGCTCCTCGCTGGTGTTGTTCTGATACTTTCTTCTCAAGCCCTTCAAAGTGTCGTTTTACCGCTGTCTATAGCTATGTCTCTAGCAGGTGCCTGTTGTGTGCTTGCCGCAGGATGGCTGCAATTTACGTTCAAAAGACGTTCAAAACAGAGGTGAGCTGTAAAATTGCATTGGTGTCGATGACGATCAGGGGGCAAGCCCCCTGCCCTTCACCGACTGGCGCTATTCGCGCGGAAGCCGCAATGCGGCACAGCTACATAGTCACCCGTAGTGATAACCGCAGCTGGTACAGGTCACGCCGTTCGAACTGGATTTAACGCTGTGTCCGCAGGACGGGCAGACGGTCAACGGGTCTGCTTGATAATGTTCAGCGTCGTTGGTGGTTTTCCGTTTCGCCGGTAGACACAACCCCGCCAGCACCAGGGCAGCGAAGACGCCGAGAACTACTTGGTGTTCCAATTCCATTGTCGGCCTCCTTTCTGTCTTAGGGCCTGTTGTCAATCGAGATACCTATAGAACAATAGCGGAACATAAAAGTCAATTTTGTATCAGATTTGATCCTCATGAGGCCTTGAAACCGCTGGCTAAATCCATGCAATTACACTTCCTTCGCTACGGCAAGTGCTGGATGCAACCACTCGTCACATCCTATGAATATGCTCATCTAAGCGTTTTTCGTGCCTGTCTATTCTGATTTCAGCTTTCCTTGTGCGGGTGAGATTTTCCCAACCATCTTGGGTGTACTCTACTTCTGGATTGTGAAGCAGTTGCGCACTTCTGAATCCCGCCTTTTGTTTCTGTCAGATGGACTTGTCGCGGATCTCGGCTATGCCGTCCCCTTCGCTTCGCTGCGGCAAGCAGAAAAACGGTTTCCACGCTTTGCGCGGAGCCTCCGAGTTTCCACTTGCGACACAGCCTTTTCCGATCCGCCTTTAACAATCCATCGAAACAAAGGAGTTCAGAAAATGACAAACTACATCATCACAGTTCCGACAAAATACACCCAAGATGGACAGGAAAAAACAAAGTACACCCGCGTTGGTGCCGCCTTCGAAAACACCAAGACCGAGACAGGCGAGGTTTTCCTAACCCTAAAGCTTGATTTCCCAGTAGGTGCTACCGAGCTGGTGGCGTTCCAACCTAAGCCGAAGGGCGACGAAAAGGGCATCGAGCAATAAGGGCTTACGCCCTGGGCGGTCATAAGACCGCCCAACCCTTACGCTGACTACATCGTGACACTAAAGCGATTGCGTTTTTTGCAGATTATCGTTTTAAAAGGGCATCGCGGGTGCACCCGTGGGGGAAGTCAGCGAGCCCCTTGTTATTGTTTTGTCGAGCGGCTTTTGGCGCGCGAACGGACGTTTTGTATCTTTCGGCCTGATGGCCGGATGGCGCGGAACTGTCCAAGGCTAACGTCTAAATACCGCGCCCCCTGGTCTCGGCCCGGGGTCTCGCTGACGTCCGGCTTCTCGCTGGTATTCCTCGTATTTTAGAGGATTTTTTGTATGAGTAAGAATGAACATTTGAAACATTATACTTCCAAGATTTCGGCCAAGTTACGCGCGACCAGACTTGCGCAAGACTACTCGCAGCAAGCCGTCGCCGACATTCTCGGCACCAGTTTGCAACAATATCAAAAATGTGAGTACGGGACCGCCAAAATTTCTGCGCCTTATCTATCTTTGCTTGCGAAGGAATGGTCAGTCCCGATTTCAACGTTTTTTGTTGATCCCAAACAAGACAGTTCTGACTCTGTTTCGACAGTGGTTGAAGACATTCATTTTCTGGTCGCTTACGCGAATCTAACCCCAGTTGTCCGAAATAGTGTGCGAGAGTTGATTATTGCTCTATCAAAAGAAAACAAAGCCGCGAATAAACGCGCCTCATAGAAAAGCCCCTTCGGGGGCTTTTGCCTTCTTTCGTCTTGCCGTGGGTCATGCCGCCGGTTAAGCTTCAAACACCGTCGGAGGTCTTAACCACCGTTTCTGGTTTCAAATCCAAAGCTTTGCTCAAATAGAGGTTTCTATACCTGTGAATACGCCTATCCCCATGCCCGAAAACTATCCTTTCAAGCTGCCTACACCAGCTTCGTCCGTCATTTCCCGATTTGGATTTTCCCAAAAGGAAGCCGCCGCGTTCTATGGCGTTCGTTTGGACACCATCAAAAAATGGATGTCTGGCCGTATGGAAATGCCGGATGACTTATACCTCGCCAGCCTCGTAAAGCTCGACCAACTTTCTGACCTGGCAACCTTCATTGCAGAGCGCTACTGCGATCAAGCTGTGGACAATGAGACTGGTGAGCATATGTCTGGCCAGTACATCAGCTTGCCGACAGCAACACAGTTGGTCCAAGGGTCTTTCCCTATGTCGAAAGGCTTCTTTGACAATTTCTTCGCTGACATTGCCGCGAAGTGCTACGCCGCTGGACCGGATCGTTTCTGCTATTTGACGCCTTGCGAACCCGAAGAAGATTTTTGCGAAACCAATTTTTGGCTGATCCCTTGGTTTGAACGCGGCATGTTCATGGATATGTGTATCGAGCGCGATGACGAAATAGTTCGCTTTGATGTGTCGCTATACGATCATTTGAGGCGTGAGCTTGAAACGCTTGAAAACGCTCAGGTGAGCATCCCCGAACCGATTTTCGCCAATGAAATTAGATGGCGGATGGACAACATTGGGATCGAAATACCTTACGTTCCTGACTGGTATGCAGAGGCTTTTGATCTGTCTGACGAGCAACTGGCCCTCGTTAACACAACTGTCCGTCTTTCATTCAGCGAGTCGTATGAAGGTGATTCAGCGGATTTTTCCGATCTGATCACATGGGGATCACCGTCGTTGCACTTTGTCGAAGACGATGAAATTAGGCCAATGTTTGAAGCGTTTGAAAGCCAGTCAGACGCAGACCTTACAGCAACGAATGAGAATGTAGTGAAAATCTTGCGTGAGGTTTTCGGGACTAAAAAGGCATTGTTGGAGCGCATAGGATACTTGGATTAAAACTTCCTATTTGGCCCATGCCCCGCCCCTTGGGCGCGACACCGCGCTCTATGCTACAGCCGGCAGACCGGCTTTCGCACGGAACCACACAGCCCCGTTCTCCCTGATCAAATAGCCCCCTGCCCGTCTCTACGAGCCGCGCGGGGGGCTTTTTCTCATGGTCGCCCAGGTCCGCGCGTTTCCGCCCTGCGGGTGACGATCGTTCGCTTCGCCTTGGCCCTCCGCCCTTCGGGCTGCGCGGATCGATGATCCTTTGCCAAAGGGGAGACAGTCGCCTCCCCCACCTGAAAACCCGAAATAGACAAGGCCGTGTCCTCGCTTCGCTGCGGGCCGCACCAACCTTGTCGATTTCGGGTTGTCAGGCCCCCCCTCCACACTTCGCCAGTGGGTCAGGTTTTCAGGAGCAGGCGCTTTCAGCGCTGTCCAAAAAACCAAAACAAAGGGGCGCAAGCCTCAAACGACACACCACAAAAGGACGGTCACAAATGGCTTATTATTCTTTGAACATCGATGATGGGCTAACCAGCGTTGAAATCAAATCCTTGGATAAGGACACTTTGCGCTTGGTTGGCAAACATCACCACAAAGCCGCAAACCCGAAACCAGAGCTTACCCTTTCCGATTCAGTAGGAACCGTAATTGCCACAATGGACGAATGGGCCTTTGATTGGGTGGAGGCGGGCAAATGAGCGAGCGCCTTGTAAAGCTGTCAAAACAATTTCCAGAACTCGCAGCGCAGGAAATGCCGTGCGGACGGGTGAAAATCACGCTTGCCGACAAAAATTGCCCTATCTGGCTAGAGTATTTTCAGCAATCGAATGTCCGATCTGGCGATGACGCTTGGCGCTACCTGTTTAGCCATTCTACCCGTGAGCATGAAAGCATTGGACCATACAGTCACCCAGCCGAAAAAGGGTGTTGGGTCATGGCGCGGCGGTATTTCATAGACAACGGATATATCAATATTCCGTCTGATAACTCGCACCTTTCCGACGCAACTAAGGCAATTGTGACGAAGGGGCAAAAGCGCCGCGATGCGCTTTCCTCTGTCTCTTCCGCAACGCCGCTAACAGGCGATTTTATCATTGATCAAAATGGCACTTATCGCCGCGTATGCCGCCCTTATGAGGACGCTTGCCAGCAAACTACGGCCCTAGAGCGCAGCTACTATTCATCTGACATGGGAACAGCGACCTTCTCAGGATCGCTAGGTGAATCCGTGCCTTATGCGCGTCTCACCCAAACAGAAAACAAGGCCCCTGCCCTGTTCTGGACGTTTCGCGATGGAATTTCAGGAGGTGGGCGCGGCGTTGACTACTGGATGAATGTCACCGTTTGGGAATTTTCCGGCACGTTCGGCGCCGGTCTTTGGGAAGTAAACTAATGAGCATTGAAACCCCCTCGATTCACAACCCCGTTGAAACCGCGATGCGTGCGGAAGTCACTGTAACGGTTCAGCTCGTTTACGATTGCAACGCCGAGCGGTCCAAGGAACAGCAAACCGACGATTGCAAAGATGATATTGGCCGTTTGCTTGATGCCGACGAGACAACAGGAGTAGCCCTAACGGGCTACACCGTCACCCGTGTTCACTCGGAGGCAGAGACCTACGGCACGACAGCCGAATGCAGCGCCGAATTTCAAGCGGATCGCGCAGCCGAGGCCCTAAAGTCACTCTATACGGATGCCGAAAACAATCCGGCGGAGCTTTTGGAATACATTCTTTGTGACCTTCGCCACTTTGCCGACAAAAACAGTCTCAATTTTGCCGCCGTGGATCGCCAAGGCTACAAGCTTTATGCCGAAGAACGCGGGGGGAAGTCATGAGACAACCCGCCAAAGACTTTATCAAAATCATGGGCGAGCTGGACCGATCTAAACACCAAGGCGAGATTTTCCGCGACTTCTGCGAATTGCTGTATTGCGCCTTGGCAAAAGTGGCCTCTCCTTTTGAGGATCAAAGAGACCGCCTAGAGGCGCAATATATGGAGGTGGTTGGGCGTTACCGGAACAAAGACGACATCCGCAGAATGCCAGAGCTAAGGGATATTGCCCTGTTTGAAATCAGCGCAGGAGGTTGCGATTTTCTAGGCGAAGTCGCGGGGGAAATGGGTGTTTTGAATGACCGGCTAGGCCAGTTTTTCACACCCTTCGAAGTGTCGCGCCTGATGGCCGAAATCAACCTAACTGGCATTGAAAAGAAGATTAAGGAGGAAGGTTTTGTAACCGTACAGGAGCCAGCAGCAGGCGCGGGAGGAATGCTTATCGCCGTGGCTGATAAGGTCGAAAGCCTCGGTTTCAACCTCGAAACGTCCCTTTGGTTCGAAGCCGTGGAGCTGTCAGCTTCCACATTCCACATGTGTTATATCCAAAGCGCAGCGCGGGGGATGGCTGGCCGCGTCATTCACGGAAACAGCCTTACCGTTGAAACCTACACAAGCGCCTTTACCGCCGCTGCGCATGTTTTCCATGCCAAAAACGGGCCCCCGTTTGCAAAACAACAAGCCGCACTGAAAGCGGCCGTCGCCAAAGAGCAGGAAATCAAAACAGCGCGTTTGATAGATATGGGCGAAGCCCCACCGATCACAGGCAAGCAGCTATCCCTTTTCTAAGGGGTAGCCACCCTGCCTAAACCTGGTTGGGTAGCCCCCTCCTCGCCTCAGCTGCGCCGAGGCAAGGAGCGGACATTGCGCTAATCGCGCAGATGCCTTCGGCTGTCGGTACTAATTTTAAGAAACTCTTAATCACCTTGCATAGTTCAGCCACATTTCGGCCAAAGAAATATACTCAGCGTCACCGTTTCTTGTTTCAAACGTAGAAGGAATGAACCAATGGCTTTGTTTGGGATGTTACTCTTTGCTGGCGCTGCTGCGGCGGGTTCAGGGATTGTTGCTGCTATTTTAAGGACTGTCAGGCCGTAGATTTGCGCGTCCGCCGTTTGCTCATCTACCGGTTCATGTCTGTTGCTTGACAGCGTTCGCGGTCAAATCCAATTTCTTCAGCCAATCCCGCCAATTCAACGAACTGGTCTGCCGCCCTTCGAAGTTTGTCAGACGCGCGAGATCCTTCGGACTTCACGCTTGAAACCAGAGTGACTCTCTTCCCCTGTCGTTTCACATAGTCCACCATAGGAGCTAGTCTTTCAGTGCTGCTGAAAAGAACTATGTGATCGGCGACATGGCTTGCCTCAACTAATCCTAGGCCAACATCCATATCCATTGAGCGTTCATACCTATCAGCTTCTTCCCTGACTTCGCGGGTCGTCACTCTGAATCCATTGTAACTCATCCAGTCAAATTTTCTGATTTGCGGATTTTCCCCTTCTCCGGCAACAGTGCTGGCGAAATATTGGATCGCTACGAGTCTACCTCTGGTCATAAACGCTTTTCTGAGTTTGCTATAGTCAATGTCAAACCCAAGTCCACGAGACGACTTCATGGCCTCAAACCCATCTATCAAAACGAAAATTCTTTCATCTTTATAAAACATAATCTTTAAATCCCGGCTGCTTTTTCTAAACAATTGCCCTCAATTTGGGGCGCTAAAATCATCGTCAAACATAGGTGATTGACAGCCTGTAAACGGAGCAAAACCGGTTGTGACCGGCTCTTTCTGCTTCGGCTGACGCATTTCAAGGGCTCGCTGACTTCCCTATTGCCGATTGCTCGACGGCCCTATCTAAGGGCCGAGTTGTCTAACATTCAATACGAAATTTGCACCCAAAGGTTGCGCGATGGTGTCTGATGGTATCGGCGGATTGGATCGAGTTTGTCATTAGCGCCCGCTCATGGAAAATCCCGAGCTTTCAGCT
>JBOEGN010000101.1:2708-4389 GCA_050633445.1 Thalassovita sp. | reverse complement strand
CCGATCATCTCGAACTTTAAAGAAGGCCTGACCGTTCTGGAGTACTTCAACTCCACCCACGGTGCACGTAAAGGTCTGTCGGATACGGCGCTTAAGACGGCGAACTCGGGGTATCTGACCCGTCGTCTGGTGGACGTTGCGCAGGATTGTATCGTCCGTCAAATCGACTGCGGCACCGAACGTTCGATCACTGCCGAAGCGGCCGTGAACGACGGCGAGGTCGTGGCGACGCTGGGCGAACGTATCCTGGGTCGTGTTGCAGCAGAGGACATCTTGGTGCCCGGAACCGAAGAGGTTCTGATCGCCGAGGGCTCGTTGATCGACGAACGGATGGCTGACTCGGTCGAGGAAGCTGGCGTTCAATCGACACGTATCCGCAGCCCGCTGACATGTGAGGCCGACGATGGCGTCTGTGCCATGTGCTATGGTCGTGACCTGGCGCGCGGTACCCGTGTGAACACCGGCGAAGCTGTCGGTATCATCGCGGCCCAGTCGATTGGTGAACCTGGTACACAGCTGACGATGCGGACCTTCCACATCGGTGGCGTTGCGCAAGGTGGTCAGCAGTCCTTCCAGGAAGCTGGTCAGGAAGGCGTGATTGATTTCGAGAACCCACAGCTTTTGACCAATGCCAATGGCGAAGTTCTGGTTATCGGCCGGAACATGAAGCTGCGGATCATGGACGAGCATGGTGAAGAACGCGCCAGCCACAAGCTGGGCTACGGCACCAAGCTGTTCGTGACTGACGGTCAGACCATCGCGCGTGGCGACAAACTGTTCGAATGGGATCCTTACACCCTGCCGATCATCGCCGAGAAAGACGCTACAGCCAAATTTGTTGACCTTGTCAGCGGTGTGGCCGTGCGTGATGAAACCGATGATGCAACCGGGATGACACAGAAGATCGTGATCGACTGGCGCGCTGCCCCCAAAGGCAACGAGCTGAAGCCCGAGATCATTCTGCTGGATGGCGATGGCGAGCCTGTGCGTAACAACGCTGGCAACCCGATCACCTATCCGATGTCGGTCGACGCCGTTCTGTCCGTTGAAGACGGTCAGGAAGTCAAAGCTGGTGACGTTGTCGCGCGTATCCCGCGTGAAGGCGCCAAAACCAAGGACATCACCGGTGGTCTGCCGCGTGTGGCTGAACTGTTCGAAGCCCGTCGTCCCAAGGATAACGCGATCATCGCTGAACTTGATGGTCACGTCCGCTTTGGTCGCGACTACAAGAACAAGCGCCGTATCGCGATTGATCCTGTGGATGAAAGCCGTGAACCCGTCGAATACATGGTGCCCAAGGGCAAGCACATCCCAGTGCAAGAAGGCGACTTCGTGCAGAAGGGTGACTATATCATGGACGGTAACCCCGCGCCGCATGACATCCTGGCTATCATGGGTGTCGAAGCGTTGGCGAACTACATGATCGACGAAGTTCAGGACGTATACCGACTGCAAGGCGTGAAGATTAACGATAAACACATCGAAGTTATCGTGCGTCAGATGCTGCAAAAATGGGAAGTCTCGGATAGCGGTGAAACCACACTGCTGAAGGGCGAACATGTCGATAAGGCCGAGTTCGATGCCGCCAACCAGAAAGCTCTGGATAAAGGCGGACGCCCGGCCCAAGGCGAGCCGATCCTGTTGGGGATCACCAAGGCTTCGTTGCAGACCCGTTCGTTCA
>JBOEGN010000101.1:0-2676 GCA_050633445.1 Thalassovita sp. | reverse complement strand
AGAGAACGTCATCGTGGGTCGTCTGATTCCGGCTGGTACTGGTGGGGCCACCATGCGTGTCCGTCAGGTTGCCCAGTCGCGTGACAATGTCGTCATCGAAGCCCGCCGCGAAGAAGCCGAGGCCGCCGCAGCGTTGGCTGCTCCGGTTGACGACGTGGTCGGTGGGGATGATTTCGACAATCTGGTTCAGACCCCAGAAAGCCGCGAAGAATAATCGCAGCAAAGAACAATTCCAAAGGCCCTCGGAGCAATCCGGGGGCCTTTGTCGTTGGGCCCGTAGTATTCCGGTGGGACTGGACGACGCCGCGCTTTCAGAGCAAAGCTGCCGGGACCGGAACGAGGATTTCGACAAAATGACCCTAACTGCGAACATGCGTGGCGCCGTTTTGATGATGTGCTCGATGGCGGCATTCACGCTGAACGACACGTTTCTAAAGGAACTGGCAGGGCAAGTGCATTTGTTTCAGGTCCTGACCTTGCGCGGCGCGCTGACGACCGTGTTAATTGGGATCGTCGCATGGCGCATGGGAGCGCTACATTTTCGCATTCCAAGGGGCGACCGCTGGCTGATCGCCTTGCGCATGGTGGCCGAGGTCGGCGCGGCCTATTTCTTTCTGACGGCCCTGTTCAACATGCCGTTAGCGAATGTGACGGCGATTTTGCAGTCGATTCCCCTGGCCGTGACCCTGTGTGCCGCGCTGTTGTTTGGCGAGACATTGGGCTGGCGCCGGCTTGTCGCCATTCTGATCGGGTTCGTTGGGGTATTGCTGATCGTGCAGCCGGGCGGGGCAGGGTTCACCGGATACTCGGTCTACGCGCTGATCGCTGTGGGCTTTGTCGTGGTCCGCGATCTGGTCACACGTCGGCTCAGCGGTGCGACCCCCTCCATTATGGTCACCTTTGCGACGACGTTGGCAGTGACCGTCTGTTTTGGCGCGGCCAGTGTGTCGGTCGATTGGGTTCCGATGGAGCCTGGCCAGATCTGGCTGGTGGTGAAATCCTCGGTGATGGTGATGGCAGCCTATCTGTTTTCGGTTATGGTGATGCGGGTGGGTGAGGTCTCGTTCGTGTCGCCATTCCGATATACCGGGCTGTTGTGGGCGTTGGGTTTGGGCTGGTATGTCTTTGACGAATGGCCCAGCCCGTTGGAGCTGACAGGCGCGGCGATCGTCGTGGCCAGCGGTGTTTTCATGCTCTATCGCGAAGGCGTGGCGGCGCGCAGCCGGGCACGGGGCGCGGCCAAGGCAAGCTAAGGGCAGGGGCGCTGTTGACAAGCCCTGCGACTCCGCCTATACGCGCGTCCATCCGGCACATTGGGGGAGAACCCCTTTACGCCGAATTCAAATCTGTAGTGGCCAAGATCCAAGCAATTTTGCAGCTTAGATCCTCTGCGAACTCACCGCGTCGTTTACCTCGGTACGGAAACGATTGCGGTTTTTGTCTTTGCGGGCGTGTCATGCGCCTGAACTGTAATCGCCAGGGGCTTCGGTCGTTGGCAACACAAGAGTAGGAAACGGGGACCGCCCAATGCCAACGATCCAACAGCTGATCCGCAAACCGCGTCAGCCCAAAGTCAAACGTTCTAAATCCATGCACCTGGAGCAATGCCCCCAGAAGCGTGGCGTTTGCACCCGTGTGTACACAACCACACCGAAAAAGCCGAACTNNGCGATGCGTAAAGTTGCGAAGGTTCGCCTGACCAACGGTTTCGAGGTCATCTCGTACATCCCCGGTGAAAGCCACAACCTTCAGGAACACTCTGTTGTCCTGATCCGTGGCGGCCGTGTGAAAGACCTTCCGGGTGTCCGTTACCACATTCTGCGTGGTGTTCTGGATACCCAGGGCGTCAAAGACCGTAAGCAGCGTCGTTCGAAATACGGCGCCAAGCGTCCTAAGTAAGGAGATCTCAGAATGTCTCGTCGTCACGCTGCTGAGAAGCGCGAAGTTCTGCCCGACGCCAAATATGGCGATCGCGTGCTGACCAAGTTCATGAACAACCTGATGATCGATGGTAAAAAATCGGTCGCAGAGAAAATCGTCTACAACGCGCTGGAGCGCGTCGAAGGCAAAATCAAACGCGCCCCCGTCGAGGTCTTCCACGAAGCCCTGGACAACGTCAAACCCGCCGTCGAGGTTCGCTCGCGTCGTGTTGGTGGTGCCACTTACCAGGTTCCCGTCGAAGTTCGTCCCGAACGTCGCGAAGCCCTGGCGATCCGCTGGCTGATTACAGCCGCTCGCGGTCGCAACGAAAACACCATGGAAGAGCGCCTGGCAGGTGAACTG
Organism: Thalassovita sp.; assembly: GCA_050633445.1. GTDB lineage: Bacteria > Pseudomonadota > Alphaproteobacteria > Rhodobacterales > Rhodobacteraceae > Thalassobius. The sequence goes on along the minus strand of JBOEGN010000101.1, from coordinate 393 downwards.
CTGGATGCTGTCAATGGTCGTGGTACTGCTGTTAAAAAGCGCGAAGATACTCACAAAATGGCCGACGCGAACAAAGCGTTCAGCCATTATCGCTGGTAATTCCAAAGGACTGTAGACCAATGGCACGCGAATATCCGCTCGACCGTTACCGCAACTTCGGTATCATGGCGCACATCGATGCAGGGAAAACCACCTGCTCGGAGCGTATCCTGTATTACACCGGCAAATCCCACAACATCGGTGAGGTGCACGATGGTGCAGCCACCATGGACTGGATGGAGCAGGAACAGGAACGCGGCATCACCATTACGTCGGCTGCGACCACCACCTTCTGGGAACGCACCGAGGATGGCCAAACCGCCGAAACCGAAAAGCACCGTCTGAACATCATCG
>JBOEGN010000100.1:0-3768 GCA_050633445.1 Thalassovita sp. | reverse complement strand
GCCAAGGGCGCGACCGAGATCATCCACCGTGCCGATCTGAAGGACGCTGACAAGATTGCTCAGCACACCGCCGATTACGAAGACCGTTTTGCCAACCCATTCGTGGCTGCCGAACGGGGCTTTATCGACGAGGTGATCCAGCCGAAATCGACCCGGCGTCGCGTGTCGCGGGCCTTTGCCTCGCTTCGTAACAAAAAGCTGGCGAACCCGTGGAAAAAGCACGACAACATCCCGCTGTAAGGGATGCTTGGGTGGGGGCGTTTTGCCCCCACGCGTGGCCAAACTCATAGAACGCAATGGGCCTGGGCCCCGCTGAACAGTCTTGGAAAGGACGGATGTGAGCCGATCGACGTGGCATATCCAACAGGAAGAGGGCGCGCTGACCTTGGCGCGGACTTTGCCTGTGCGTTTCGATCTGTCGGCGCAGGTGGTGTTGCCGCGTTGTGGCAAGCGCCGTCTGGCCACTCAGATCCGTCAGGACATGTGGCGCCTGTTGCAGAACCTGCGTGGATTTTCCCCGGTTGTGCGGGTCGAAGATGATGGCGAAATGCTGCGTGTCACCGCGGGCGGTCAGGTCGCGCAAAAGACTTTCCCAAAGGTTAAGCTCGAAGAAATGTTGCGTGAATTGCTGACCGACCGAAAGAATGCTGTTCGCTGGGTGACATACGCTAGGAAGTTCTGCTATGAGTAGAGCTCTGATGATATTTGCCGCGTTTGGAGGGTGCCTTCTGGTGTCTGCGGCCACGGCGGGTGTGCAAGAGGAGGCCCCCGCCGTGCCCTCCGTTCAGGACCTGCCGTCGGGCCTGTCCGTGACGCTTCAAGAGTACTTTGTGGATACGCTGCCGGATGGGTCAGATCAGGCCCGGTTCCGCTTTGTTGCACCGGATTTGGCGCAGGGTCCGGGGTTCGCTCAGGTCGAGCAGGACTTCCCTGTTTTATGCTCGGATGTCGCCGTGCCGACCCTGGCAACAACTCGTCCCGAGGTGGCGCAAGTCATCATCTCGATGGCCGAGAAGCCGCTGGAATTTGGTGCGCTGGATTCGTCCGTTATCCAGTATTTCGAGGCATTTCGTATTGAAAACGGCTCCTGCATCTGGGAGGCTTTTTGATGTACACACAACATCTTGCGGATCGTTCCTCATCCAACTGTGGATTTGAGGCTTTCGCGCCACAGCCCCGCATCGCCCGCCTTGGGCAATATCAATTCATGGCCATTTCGGCTATGCTTCGCTCCGGTGGCATCCGTGCCACTCGTATATCGTGCATGAGGCAGTCAGGGGCTAAAACCCCTGCGCAACAAGATTACAGGAGAAGCAAATGTCGAAGAAATTCCAGATCGTCGTGGCTCTGTGTGCCGCGTCTTTCGTGGCAGCCTGCGCCCAGCCGCAAGAAGAGTTCGTGGTCGTTGAGCCCGAGCCCATCAGCCAAGAACCCGTTTACACCGGTAAATACAAATAAGGGCCCGTCCCTGACGCCAACAGGTTGGGCGGTTGCGCCCGACCTGATTCGCCTCGGTTCCGGCCTGGGAGAGACCCCATGCTGAAGCACCGAGGATTCCCTGGGCGAATGCCCAGCACCGATTTCCAATTCACCATTCGCCGCGCCAATCCCAAAGGCGTCACGCCCCTAGCGAAACGCGAGCGTTTTCGGGATCGCAAGGCCGCCGACCGGCGCGCGGACACAGCCTTCATGGCCGCGCTGTGGCAGCATTTCGGGGACCAGCCGTTCGAGCGTGGAAACCTGGATGCAGGTCGCCTGAACTGGTTGTTTGACCGCGAGGTGATCCCCGCAGAAGAGCCCTTTGATCCGGCAAGCTATGACGCGTTGCTGATCATCAACGAAGCGATTGCGCGGGCGTCGTTCCCCGAAGCTTTTGAAGATGCAGATCAAGAGTGGTAATCGGCATGTTTTCGCGCAACCCACAGCAGATTGAGCGGGAAGCGGCCCAAATGGGCGCGCTAACACCTGGCTGCTTGGCGCTGTGCGGCAATTCCCCCAAGGTGGATAGCGTAGTGGAGGCCCGAGATGAGCGGGTCAGGACAGTATGTCTTTACCGTTACCCTTCCCCTGTTGGGCGGCGCAGCCATGCTTTGGCTTGCCCGCCCGTCTTTTTGCGTGCTGGTCGCGCAATTCCCCAAAATTCTCGCCGTTCCTTGCCTGCGCAAGCGCGGCCGATTGTGCGCCAGTCGCACCTGACCCAAAACCCTTGTTCGGCCCGCCGCCGGACCGGGAATTTCACTGCCATTGCCCCTTGGACACAAATGGGGCCAAGACCGGAAGGGACGTTAAATGTTCAATAAGATCCTGATTGCGAACCGGGGCGAGATCGCCTGCCGGGTGATCAAGACCGCCCGTAAGATGGGTATTCAGACGGTGGCCATCTACTCGGACGCGGACAAACACGCGCTGCACGTAAAGATGGCTGACGAGGCTATCCATATCGGCCCGCCGCCCGCGAACCAGTCTTATATCGTCATCGACAAGGTGATGGACGCGATCAAAGAATCGGGCGCTCAGGCCGTGCATCCGGGCTATGGTTTCTTGTCGGAAAACAGCAAATTCGCTGAGGCATTGGAAGATGCTGGTGTTGCGTTTGTTGGCCCGCCCAAAGGTGCGATCGTGTCGATGGGTGACAAGATCACCTCGAAGAAAATCGCGCAAGAAGCCGATGTTTCCACCGTTCCCGGCTATATGGGCCTGATCGAAGACGCCGACGAGGCCGTTAAGATTTCGAACCAGATCGGTTACCCGGTGATGATCAAAGCCTCCGCCGGTGGTGGCGGTAAGGGCATGCGGATCGCCTGGAACGACGACGAATGCCGCGAAGGGTTCCAGTCGTCGAAAAACGAAGCGGCGAACTCGTTCGGGGATGACCGTATTTTTATCGAGAAATTCGTGACCCAGCCGCGTCACATCGAAATTCAGGTTCTGTGCGACGCCCATGGCAATGGCGTCTATCTGGGCGAGCGTGAATGCTCGATCCAGCGTCGGAACCAGAAGGTTGTGGAAGAGGCCCCCAGCCCCTTCCTGGACGAAGAAACCCGTAAGGCGATGGGTGAACAGGCTGTCGCTTTGGCGCAGGCCGTTGGGTACACCAGCGCTGGCACCGTGGAATTCATCGTCGATGGCGCAAAGAACTTCTACTTCCTGGAAATGAACACGCGTTTGCAGGTGGAACACCCCGTGACCGAGCTGATCACCGGCGTTGATCTGGTCGAACAGATGATCCGCGTCGCCAATGGCGAACCGCTCAGCATCACTCAGGACGATGTGCAGCTGAACGGCTGGGCCATCGAAAACCGTGTCTATGCCGAAGATCCCTATCGCGGTTTCCTGCCCTCGATCGGGCGTCTGACCCGTTACCGTCCCCCGGCCGAAGTGGCCGCTGGCCCGATGCAGATCAACGGCAAATGGGCTGACGAGGCGACCGAAGGTGCCACCGCCGTGCGCAACGATACCGGCGTCTATGAGGGCGGCGAGATCAGCATGTATTATGACCCGATGATCGCCAAACTGTGTACCTGGGCGCCCACGCGGGATCAGGCCATCGAGGCCATGCGCAACGCGCTGGACAGCTTCGAGCTGGAAGGCATCGGCCACAACCTGCCCTTCGTTAGCGCCGTGATGGATCACCCGATTTTCATCGCCGGTGACATGACGACCGCCTTCATCGAGGAACAGTATCCCGAAGGGTTCGAAGGCGTTGAACTGCCCGAGGACACCCTGCGCAAGATCGCGGCCTCGGCCGCCGCGATGCACCGCGTTGCC
>JBOEGN010000099.1:0-17690 GCA_050633445.1 Thalassovita sp. | reverse complement strand
TTGCCCCCTCTGGCCTGCGGCCATTCACCCCCGAGGATATTTCAGAAAAGAAGAAAAGGCGCAGGGCGCTGCTATTTTCTGGCGGCTTTTTCCGCGATGCCGGAGGTACCCTGCCGGCGGGCGAGTTCATCCATTACGTCCGACAGTGGAACGTCGCGCGATTGCAGCATCACCAGGAGGTGGAAAAGGACGTCGGCGGCCTCTGAGGTCAGGCGTTGTTTGTCATCTTTGATGGCTTCGATGATGGCCTCGATCGCCTCTTCGCCGAATTTTTCGGCGCATTTTTCAGGGCCTTTGGACAGCAATTTGGCGGTCCAGCTGGAGTCTGGATCAGCTGCTGCGCGGGCTGCGATTGTTTGGGCCAGGTCGTCGAGTGTCATTCGATCCTCATGGGGATGCCCGCGGCGGCCATGTGGTCTTTGGCTTCGCGGATTGTGTAGTCGCCGAAGTGGAAAATCGAGGCGGCCAGAACGGCGCTGGCGCCGCCTTTGGTGACGCCCTCGACCAGGTGATCCAGATCGCCCACGCCGCCCGAGGCGATGACGGGGATGTCCACAGCATCCGAGATGGCGCGGGTCAACGGCAGGTTAAACCCGGCGCGGGTGCCGTCGCGATCCATCGAGGTGAGCAGGATTTCGCCAGCGCCTTTTTCAGTGACGAGTTTCGCGAATTCCACAGCGTCGATGCCGGTGGATTTGCGGCCGCCATGGGTGAAAATCTCCCATTTGCCAGGCGAGACGGTCTTGGCGTCGATGGCGACAACGATACACTGGCTGCCAAACTGATCTGCGGCCTCGGCCACGACATCAGGATTGGCGACTGCGGCCGAGTTGAAGCTGACCTTATCAGCGCCCGCAAGCAGCAGATCGCGGACGTCCTGAACGGTGCGGACACCGCCGCCGACCGTCAGCGGGACATAGCATTGCTCGGCCGTGCGCTGGACCACGTCGAACATGGTGCCTCGGTTTTCGTGGGTGGCGTGGATGTCCAGAAAACAGATCTCATCAGCGCCGGCGGCGTCATAGGCCTTGGCCGATTCCACGGGGTCTCCGGCATCCACCAGATCAACGAAGTTCACGCCCTTAACGACGCGCCCATCGGCGACGTCCAGGCAGGGGATGATACGTGTTTTCAGCATCCGGGCCTCTTTCGCGGTTCCTTGGCGGTTTAGGCCAGTTCCGGGTCAGAGGCAATGCGGCTGCGAGAAATCAGGTGATCTGGGTGTTGGCAGGGGTGGCGCGGGCCACTTGTCGCAGGGCGTTGCGTGAGATCAGGATATGAAACGGCATCACGACGGCCAGATAGATGCGCCCAAGCAAGTTGTTCCGGTGTACCCAAGTGGCCATGTAGATATGGCCCTGATGCTGCAACAGGCCGATGCGGAAATTCAGGTGTGTGTCGTCAATACCCAGATTGATCTCGGATTCGGAGCGGTGGGTGATTGGGAACAGGGTCGTGTCCTTAGAAGTGCCGGTTTTCAGCCCAAACGGAGCGACCAGTCGGTTGCGCAGCGACAGCAGCGCCCTGGCCCATCGGGGCATTTGCAGCGCTGATTGCATGGCGGTGTCCACATCCAGGTCGCTGCGACAGCGGTAGCAGTCAAGGAAGTCAGTGTCGGTGACATGGGTCCAAAGATGTGCATTGGCGGGCAGGATGGAGGACGTGACGCGGGTCATTGGGGCCTCGGGGGTTATGGGGTCTGGCGTCACTAAACTGGATGGTTCAGTTGCCCGCAAGGGGCAGGGTGACGCAGTGGAGGGGGGAGGGGGCGTTGCCCCCTCTGGCCTGCGGCCATTCACCCCCAGGATATTTGGAAAAAGCAGAAATCAGGTGTCGCGGCGGATGTGCTGTCTGGTGATCTGGTCGAGCGTGGCGCAACCGGCGAGGGCCATGGTGATGTGTAGCTCGTCCCGCAGAAGGCGCAGGACATGGCTGGCGCCATGGGCCCCCGCGACGGCGAGGCCACAGGCCACCGGGCGGCCGATCAGGACGGCAGTGGCACCAAGGGCGAGGGCGCGGAAGATATCTGCGCCCCGGCGTAGGCCTCCATCCATCAGGATCGGGACCCGGCCTGCTGTGGTTTTGGCGATCTCGGGCAGGGCCGAGATGGCTGAGGGTGCGCCGTCCAGCACGCGACCACCATGGTTAGAGACGATGATGCCAGCCGCGCCCGACTGAATGCCTGTTTCGGCGTCATTGGGTGTAAGGATCCCTTTGAGCAGCACGGGCAGGGGGGCGTTTTGGCACAGCCAGGCGATGTCCTCCCATCTGGGCAGGGTATGTGCGATCCGGTCGAAAATGGCGGATTCGCCGGTCTGAAGAGGGGCAAAGGACGGGCTGGGCAGGTCATGAAGGTTCACTGCGCTCACATTCTGCGGGAGCTTGAAATCGGCCTCGATTTCCGCGTCGCGCACCCCGGTTAGGGGGGCATCGACCGTCAGGATCAGCGCTTCGAACCCGGCTTGGGCGGCGCGGTTGGCCAGCGTCAGTGTGGTCTGGCGATTGCCCATCCAATAGAGCTGAAACCAACGGCAATTTCCCCCCGCCGCGCGCACATCCGCCATGGGTTGAGACGCTTGCGCGCTGAGCACCATGCCGGCCTCTTGGGCGGTGGCGGCTGCGGCGGTCCCGGCCTCGCCATCAGGATGCAGTAGCGTTTGATAGGCCATCGGAGCCACCAGAATAGGGTGCGCCAGCGTGCGGTCCAGCAGGTTCAGCCGGGTATGGCCGCCACGCAGATCGCGCAGCACCGAGGGGACAATCTGGATCGCGTTCAGGTCATCCCGGTTGCGCTGCATCGTGTGCCCCGCGCCCGCGCCGCGCAGGAAATAGGCGGCGATGGCGGGGGGTAGGGCCTGTTCGGCCTGCATTTCATATTGGGCCAGGGTCTTGGGCAGATCGGTCATGTCAATTCGCTTATGCAAGCGAGACCGGAGCTGGATACCTAAACTGTCTGGCGGGTCTCTGGGATGGGATTAGGCTTTGAGCAGGTCCAAAGCCTCGGCCAGGTCAATCGCGCCATCATACAGCGCGCGGCCCGAGATGGCCCCGTTCAGCGGCGCGCCGCAGGATTTCAGGTTCCGCAGATCATCGAGCGAGGACACCCCGCCCGAGGCGATCACCGGGATCGACACGGCATTGGCCAGAGCTGCGGTTTCGGCCACGTTGGGGCCTTGCATGGCACCGTCGCGGTTGATGTCGGTGTAGATGATGGCGGCCACGCCCGCATCCTCGAAGGATTTGGCCAGATCGGTGGCGGTGACGTTGGTTTCCTCGGCCCAGCCCTTGGTGGCAACCATGCCGTTGCGCGCGTCAATGCCGACGGCGACGTGACCGGGGAAGGCTTTGCAGGCTTCGCGCACCAGATCGGGGTTTTCGACAGCCACGGTGCCCAGGATCACGCGCTGCAGGCCCTTGGAGAGCCAGCGTTCGATCGTTGCCATGCCGCGGATGCCGCCGCCCAGCTGCGCGGGGACTTTGGTTTGCGCTAGGATTTCCTCGACCGGTTTGGCATTCACCGGCTCACCGGCGAAAGCGCCGTTCAGATCGACCAGATGCAGCCATTCACAGCCCGCATTCACGAACTCCAGCGCCTGAGCGGCGGGGTTTTCGTTGAAGACCGTGGCCTTCTCCATCTCGCCTTTGTACAGGCGCACGGCATTGCCGTCTTTCAGGTCAATCGCGGGATAGAGGATCATGCTCCGGGCCTTTCTGTCACTATGCTGCGCGCGGTTTTGCACGAGCAGCGGAGAATTGCAACTTTCTGTCGGTCCATCGGAGTTTCCGCAATGTAAGACTTGATCGGAATCGCCACTGCGGGTCAGGATCAATGAACTTCAGGGAGGAAATCTGATGAAAACTCTGGTTCTGGCCGTTGTGGCCTCGGTTTCGATGGCTGGCGCGGCGTTGGCTGACCCGGTCGAAGGCGTGTGGAAAACCCAAGTCGATGACGGGGCTTATGCGCATGTCACAATCGCGCCCTGTGGGGCCAAGATTTGCGGCGTGATCTCGCGGACGTTTAACTCGGGTGGGGAATACAGCTCGCCCAATATTGGCAAGCAATTGGTCTGGGACATGGTCGCCAAGGGCGGGGGCACCTATCGCGACGGTAAAATCTGGCAACCGTCCAAGGACAAGGTCTATAGCTCGAAAATGGACATGTCCGGCAACACGCTGAAGGTGAAGGGATGCATCGGCCCGATCTGCAAAAAACAGACATGGAGTCGCGTGAATTAACGGCATTCCTGCCTGCTGAAGCGATCTTGGCGTCGATGTGATGCAAGATCGTTACGCGAGGTGTGATAAACTAAGAGCCGTAAGACAGTCCAAAGGACACGGTCATGCGGCGCTTTTTTTATGTACTGATATTCGTCTGCTTTGCGGCTCCGCTGCGGGCCGAGCCTCTGATCGGGATCTGGTTAACCAAACCGGATTTCAAAGGCCAGGTCGCCCATGTGCGGGCGGAACCTTGCGGCGACACCTCGTGCGGCACCATCATTCGCGCCTTTGATCGCAAGGGAAACGCCGTCACCACGCCCAATGTTGGGCGGCGCATTTTCTGGGATGTAGCGCCGACAGACACGGGCCAGTATCGCGGCACCGGCTGGTTGCCGCTGCGAGACCGGACCTTTGAGGCAACGCTAAACGTGGTGAACAACCAGTTAACCGTCAAAGGATGTCTGGGCGTGATCTGTCAGGATCAGACCTGGACGCGCGTGCAAGAGTGACTCGCTTCAGGGCGCCCAGCTCAGGAAATTCGCGATCATATGCAGGCCGGTTTGCTGGCTTTTCTCGGGGTGGAACTGCATTCCGACCAGGTTATCGCGCCCGACGATGGCGGTGATTTTGCCCGCATAGTCCACGTGCGCCAGCAGATGCGCGGGGTCTGTGACCTTGAAGTGATACGAGTGCACGAAATAGGCGTGATTGCCCGTCTCGATCCCGTCAAACACCGGGTGAGGCGTGTCGATCACCAGATCGTTCCAGCCCATATGCGGCACTTTCAGGCTGGCATCCGAGGGCGCGATTTTGTCCACATCCCCGCCGATCCAGTCGAACCCGGGCGTTTCAGTATATTCCAGGCCACGGGACGCCAGCATCTGCATCCCGATGCAAATCCCCAGGAAGGGCTTGCCTTGGCCGATCACCACCTCTTCCATCGCTTCGAAGACGCCGCGATGGTCGAACAGGGCCTCGCGGCACGCCGGAAAGGCCCCGTCACCGGGCAGCACAATGCGATCGGCGCGGCGGATCACCTCGGGGTCCGAGGTCACAATGACCTCGCCCGCGCCGGTTTCGTTCGCCATCCGCTGGAATGCCTTCTCGGCCGAGTGCAGGTTCCCGCTCTCGTAATCCACAATGACCGTGGTCATTTACAGCGCTCCCTTGGTCGAGGGGATGGCGTCGGCCTTGCGCGGATCGGTTTCCACAGCGATGCGCAGGGCGCGGGCCACGGCTTTGAACGCCGCCTCGGCCACGTGGTGGGCGTTGAAGCCATGCAGCTGATCCACGTGCAGGGTGATCCCGCCATGGGTGCTGAAGGCCTGGAAAAACTCGCGTACCAGCTCGGTATCAAACGTCCCGATCTTGGGCGCGGCAAAGTCCACGTTCCAAATCAGATAGGGCCGTGCCGACAGGTCCAGCGCGCAGCGCACCTGAGCGTCATCCATGGGCAGGTGACATTCCCCATAGCGGCGGATGCCCTTTTTATCACCCAACGCCTGCGCCAGGGCCTGACCCAGCGCGATGCCGGTATCCTCGACCGTGTGGTGATCGTCGATGTGATAATCGCCCTCGGCACGAATGGTGAAGTCGATCAAAGAGTGGCGCGCCAACTGGTCCAGCATGTGGTCAAAAAACCCCACGCCGGTCTGGTTGTCATAGGCCCCGGTGCCATCCAGGTTCACCGTCACGGAAATTTCCGTCTCGGCGGTCTTGCGGGTGATCGTGGCTGTGCGCATATCGCTCTCCAAGTCTGTCGCGGGTCTTATAGGCTGGGCAGAAGCCGTTTCCAAGACATCATAACAGGTCAAAACGCTTGGTCGGTGTACAGGGATGCGCTAGCCTGTGGCGAAGGTTTTTTCAGAATTTCGTGTTTTTGGAGATTTTTTGGCATGGGGATTGCGCGCGTTCTTGCGGTTGTGGCCGCGTTTGGATTGGTTGCCTGCACCAGCGCGACCCAGATTCATCGCGAAGGAAAGGCCACGGACACTGCCTGCCAGAAAGGTGATCTGGAGCTGGGAAAACGCAACAAGGAAGGCCGACAGGACATCCGCGATCAGGTGCTTTGTGCCTATCAGGGGCATGCCTTGCCCCAGCCCAAGCCAAAGGACGCGCCCAAAGGCTGGAGCGACCTGGCAACCGAGGCCAGTCGAAACCTGACCGAGCCGGACCGCTTTGATCTGGCCTTTGTGGAATTGGCGGTAGATCAGCAAAAAACGACGACGCAGCAGATGCAAACCCTGCTTGGGAAATTGCGGGCCAAGGATGCTGCGGGTCAGCAAAACGTTGTGGTGACCTATGTGCATGGTTGGCGCCATGACGCGGCCTTGCGCGATGCTGATGTGCAAAAGCTGCGAATGGTGTTGGGCTATACCCGTGCGGCGCTGAATTCGCGCTGTATTGATCAGGGCAACTATTGCAATGCCTCGTTGACCGGGGTGTTCGTGGGCTGGCGCGGGCGGTCCTTTGCCGAGCCAACTTTGCCTTTCGAAGGCGGGGTTAATCCCTTTTTTGTTGGGGCTGCTCCTACCGTTTGGGGCCGCAAAGCCGCCAGCACGCGTTTGGGCGAGGGGCAGGGGGCCGCGCTGAACTGGGTGCTGCGCTCGGTCCAGGGGGCTTTGACGCTGAAGTCGGGCAATGCCAAGGCCGACAAATTGCTGATCTTTGGGCATTCGTTTGGTGGCAACATGCTGGCCAACCTGATGCAAGGCTATGCCAGGTCGGCGATCGGGGATCATCCCGTGCGCCAGGGCGGCACCCAGATGGCACCTTTGCTTGGCGATCTGGTGCTGCTGTTGAACCCGGCGACCGAGGCTGCAAACTGGACCTCGATCCAACGCGCCGAGCGCCAGCACGCGGGTCTGAGCGACGATCAGCATCAGGTGGTCGCAGGGTACAAGAACCAGGACAGGGATTTTCAACGAAAGCTGGCCCGGTGGCAGAATATGTACCCGCGCACTCAGCGACCGATCTATATCGCAATGACCTCAACAGCCAAATGGAATAAGGACGAACTGAATGGCCGTACCCCGCGCTATGACTTTGCCACAGGACTACTATTCCCCATTGCGCGCAAATTGGCTGGAAACCGCGAGCAAGAGCAATACCGCGCAATAGGTCATTTGAATCCCACATATTCTGCTAGCCAAGCCAAAGGACCAGATGCAGAAGGGGTGTATTCGCATGAACGCTTGATCGGGCCTCCAGTTGGGGCGTCACATGAATTCAGTGTCAATCAAGGGATCGGCAAGCGGGCATCGTATCAGGCAAGCATGATTCCCGATCAGTCGTGGTGCAGCGAGGCCGATGGCTGGTTGTACAATACTCGAAAAACCCGCGCCGAGTATCATCCGCGTTCCGGCACCCGCAGCCAGGACGGGTATTGGGACTATGGCCTGATAAAGAAAATCGACGCGCTTCCGAATGTGGCGCCCACGCATAACAAGGCTTCGATCCAGTGGCGTCATGCGCTGTGGCTGCCAAACCAAAGGAGCCGGATTTCCGTCGCCTCGTCACGTAGTCCGTTTTGGAATGTGCGCGCATTGGACACCGCAATCAAAGAGCATCACGGCTGGATCAGCTATCCAATGTGGTGCGCGATCAATCAACTGGTGCTGGATGACGTGACGGCCGTAAAACGGGACGCAGTTGTCAGCGCAACGCTGGAGGCACAGCGCGTAAACAAGGCCAAAATCGAAGAGTATAATCGTCCCAGTAACGACGCTCAGTAACGCTAAAGCGCGGAGTCCTTGACGGATTGCATCGACACATGGGTCGAGGTCGAACCCACATAGGGCAGCGTCGAGATCACCTCGCCCAGCACCCGCCGATAGCTTTGAATGTCGCTGGTGCGGATTTTCAGCAGGTAATCAAACGAGCCTGCAATCATGTGGCATTGCTCAATCTCGGGCACGTCCATAACCGCCTCGTTAAAGGCCGACAGCGCTTTTTCCGAGGTGTCCGTCAGCCTGACCTCGGCAAAGGCCACATGTTCCAGCCCCAGTTTGGCCGCGTCCATCACGGCACGAAATCCCTGGATATAGCCTTCTTCCTGCAACCGTTTCAGCCGTACCTGGCAGGGGCTTTTGGACAGGCCGACCTGTTTGGCCAGCTCGGTCACCGGAATGCGGCCATCCATGGATAACACATTCAGAATCTTAAGATCGATGCGGTCCAGATCGTCGCTCATTTCCAGATAAGGCATTCATTGATCCTGATATTTGGCCAAACTACGGGTGATCCGGCCTTGATTTCCATTTTTTCGGGCAAAATGACCTTGCGTGATTTGCTAAGCTGAGGTCAAGCCATCACAAGAGCGGAGCTGCCACAAATGCTTGCGTCGAAAACCACTGCCCAAGATTTCACCGTTAAAACTCAGTCTCTGGGTACGTTGCGCGACGCCTTGCGTTTGCTGCATCACAGACCCGAGCCTGAGGTTCTGGCCGAGCTGTCCGCCGCCCATGCCCCCGCCAAATCGCTGCGCCAGACCGCCTTTGCGCAAGCGGTTCTGCTGGTGCGCAATCTGCGGTCGGACGGCGATCTGGGCCTGATGGAGGTGTTCCTGTCCGAATACGGGCTGTCCACCAGCGAGGGCATCGCTCTGATGTGTCTGGCCGAGGCGTTGCTGCGTGTGCCCGACCGCGACACGATTGACGAGTTGATCGAAGACAAGATCGCCCCGTCCGAATGGGGTGCGCATCTGGGGCAATCGTCCTCGTCGCTGGTCAACGCCTCGACCTGGGCGCTGATGCTGACGGGCAAGGTTCTGAAAGAGGACGAGACCCCAGGCATCGCCGCCACGCTGCATGGCGCGATCAAACGTCTTGGCGAACCCGTGATCCGCTCCGCCGTGGCGCGCGCGATGAAAGAGCTGGGCGCGCAGTTCGTGTTGGGTCAGACCATCGACGAGGCGTTGAAACGCGGTAAACCCCGTGCCAAGCAGGGCTATACGTTCTCCTACGATATGCTGGGCGAGGCCGCACTGACCGCGCGCGACGCCGCCAAGTACCACGCGGCCTATCTGGCGGCGATCAAACGGCTGGGTCGCGAAAGCCGCTCGGACGATATTCGTCAGAACCCCGGTATCTCGATCAAACTATCGGCCCTGCATCCGCGGTACGAAGTCGGCCAGACAGATCGGGTCATGACCGAATTGGTTGCCTCGACGTTGGAGCTGGCTCTGGCCGCCAAAACCTCTGGCATGGGCCTGAACATCGACGCTGAAGAGGCTGACCGTCTGGATCTGTCGCTGGACGTGATCCAGGCCGTTCTGTCCTATGACCGCTTGGACGGGTGGGATGGCTTTGGTGTGGTCGTGCAGGCCTATGGTAAACGCGCCGCTGCGACGCTGGACTGGCTGTACGCCCTGGCCCAGAAACTGGATCGCAAGATCATGGTCCGCCTGGTCAAAGGCGCCTATTGGGACACCGAGATCAAGCGTGCTCAGGTCGAGGGGTTGGACAATTTCCCCGTTTTCACGCGCAAACCCGCGACAGATGTGTCCTATCTGTGCTGCGCCGCGAAACTGTTGGAAATGACGGATCGGATTTATCCGCAATTCGCCACGCACAACGCCCATTCCATCGCGACCATCCTGCAAATGGCGCATGACCCACAGAGCTATGAGTTTCAGCGTCTGCATGGCATGGGCGAAGGGCTGCACGATCTGGTGAAAACCCAAAGCGGCACGCGTTGTAGGGTGTACGCGCCGGTCGGAGCACATCGTGACTTGCTGGCCTATCTGGTGCGGCGCCTGTTGGAAAACGGGGCGAATTCGTCGTTCGTGAACCAGATCGTCGACCCGGATGTAGCGCCTGAAACCGTGGTGGCTGACCCCTTTGATGCGCTGGCTGCGCTGGGCGATGCTCCGGCCCCTGGGGTGGTTGCGCCCAAGGATTTGTATGCGCCGGATCGCCAAAACGCGTTGGGTTGGGATCTGCATGACCCGCGTGATTTGTCCGCGATCGAGGACGCACGTGCCCCCTATGAAACCGCACAGTGGCACGCCGGGCCGTTAACCGTTTCTGCGGCTGAACAGGGAGAAAAACGGGCCGTCATGAACCCCGCATGCCCCGCCGATCAGGTGGGCAACGTGACCGAGGCTACGGCTGCCGGGGCCGCAAAGGCTTTGGCTGAAGCGCAGCCTTGGGACGCCCCAGTGGCTGACCGCTCTGCTGTGCTGAACCGGGCTGCTGATCTGTTTGAGGCCAATTTCGGAGAGCTGTTCGCCCTGTTGGCTCGCGAGGCAGGAAAGACCCCAAATGACGCAATCGGAGAGCTGCGCGAAGCCGTTGATTTTCTGCGCTTTTACGCGTCCGAGGCCGCAAATCTGACGGCTCCGGCACGCGGCGTTATCAGCTGTATCTCACCCTGGAATTTCCCGCTGGCGATCTTTACCGGCCAGATTGCTGCGGCGCTGGCGGCTGGCAACGCGGTGCTGGCCAAACCGGCCGAGGCAACCAGTCTGATCGCGCATCGCGCCACCCAATTGCTGCAGCAGGCGGGTGTTCCCCTTGCCGCTTTGCAACTGTTGCCGGGGCAGGGTGGCGTGCTTGGCCCTGTGCTGACCGGCAGCGCAACTGTGAACGGCGTCTGCTTTACCGGCTCGACCGCGACCGCTCAGCGGATCAACCATACGATGGCGCAGGGTGCGCCCGTTGACGCTGTGTTGATCGCGGAAACTGGAGGCCTGAACGCGATGATCGTCGACAGCACCGCGCTGCCCGAACAAGCGGTGCGCGACATCGTTGCCTCGGCCTTTCAGTCGGCGGGACAGCGGTGCTCGGCGCTGCGATGTTTGTATGTCCAAGAGGACGTGGCCGACACGCTGCTTCCCATGCTGTTTGGCGCGATGGACGAGCTGGTTCTGGGCGATCCCTGGAGCCATTCGACCGATGTCGGCCCGGTGATTGATGGCCGCGCCCAGGCGGATTTCGCGGCCTATATCTCGGCTGCCCGCCAGCGGGGGGATGTGTTGAAAGAGCTGACCGCGCCGACCACTGGCCACTTCATTGCGCCAACGGTGATCCGTGTGGCAGGTATCGCGGCGTTGGAGCGTGAAATCTTTGGTCCTGTTCTGCATGTCGCGACCTTCAAGGCGCATGAAATCGACGCTGTTGTGGACGCTGTGAATGATACGGGCTTTGGTCTGACCTTTGGTTTGCACACGCGGATTGATGTCCGCGTTGAGCAGATTTCCAGCCGCGTGCGCGCGGGAAACCTGTACGTGAACCGCAACCAGATCGGGGCCATCGTTGGCTCGCAACCCTTTGGCGGAGAAGGGCTGTCAGGAACTGGACCCAAGGCGGGTGGTCCGGCCTATGTACCGCGCTTTGCCCAACCCAACCGGATCGCTCATCCGGCGGTGCCGGGCCGGGCCGTGGATGTTTCTGCGGTACAGGCTCGGCTGGCGAAACTGGGGCAAGAGGCACCGGCAAAGCTCGGCGCTCAGGACCTGCCGGGCCCAACGGGTGAATCTAACCGTTTGTCCACATTCGGGCGTGGCGTGGTCCTGTGTCTGGGACCCACCGCACAGGATGCCGCGCAGCAAATGCAGATCGCACGCGCCAATGGCTGTCCGGCGTTGGCCATTGCGCCCGGCGTGCCCGCTGATCTGGGCCTGGACGGTGTTTTACCCCGCGGCGCGCTGGAGCATTTGACCCCGCTTGCCGTGGTCGCATTGTGGGCCGAGGACGAAGACGTCACCGCCGCGCGTCACGCTTTGGCGAGGCGTTCTGGCGCGCTGATTGGGCTGGTCACAGGCGACGACCTGGCCGCGCGATGCCGGTTAGAACGCCACATCTGTATTGATACCACGGCGGCGGGCGGGAACGCGCAATTGCTGGCAGCGACAGGATAAAGAATCACGGAATACCGTGAGATTACGGGGTCTTCCTCCTCTGATGGCCTTTTCGCATACCCACTTTCCGGTATGCGGAAGGGCTTTTTGCATGAATCGCTTGGCAGGGTACGGGGCCTGTACTAGCCTCTTTTTTATTGCGGTGGTGAACGTGCCGCGTACGGGAGGAAAATTATGAAGAAACTGATGACCAAGGTCGCGATTGCGACGCTTGCTGTTGGCTTTGCAACCGAATCCATGGCGACTGAATGGAATGTGTCCGTCTGGGGAAAGCGCCGCGCCTTTACCGAACATATTGAAAAACTGGCCGAGCTGGTCAGCGCCAAGACCGGCGGTGAGTTCACGCTGAACATCAGCTATGGCGGCCTGTCCAAGAACAAGGAAAACCTGGACGGGATCTCGATTGGCGCGTTTGAAATGGCGCAGTTCTGTGCGGGGTATCACCGCGATAAGAACCCGACCATTACCGTGCTGGAGCTGCCATTCCTGGGTGTGAACACGCTGGCCGAAGAGGTCGCCGTGGCCCGTGCAGTTTATGCGCATCCTGCCGCGCAAAAGGACCTGGCGCGCTGGAATGCCAAACTGTTCATGCCCTCGCCGATGCCTCAGTATAACATCGTTGGCACGGGCGAACCGCGCGACACGCTGGACAAGATGAACGGCATGCGTGTGCGCGCAACGGGTGGCATTGGCCAGGCGTTCAAGACCATTGGCGCCGTGCCCACATCCGTGACCGCGACCGAGGCCTATAACGCGATGGAGAGCGGCGTTGTCGACACCGTGGCCTTTGCCCAGCACGCGCATTTTGCGTTCCGCACCATTGATCAGGCCACCTGGTGGACCGCGAACCTGAACCCCGGCACGGTGAACTGTCCGGTGGTCGTGAACACCGATGCCTATGACGATCTGTCGGATTCGGAACGCGCCGCGCTGGACGGATCCATCGACGAGGCGCTGGATCACTACCTGGCCAACTATGGCGCGCTGCTGGAAAAATGGGACACCGTTCTGGCCGAGAAAAACGTGGCCAAGGTCATGATCTCTGAGGACGAGCTGAACAAGTTCCGCGCTGCTGCGGCTGATCCGATCCGCGAGAAATGGCTGGCGGATATGACCAAACAGGGCATCGACGCGCAGGGGCTGTATGACACCGTCATGACCACCCTGGCTGACGCACGCAAATAAGACATCCCGCCCGGAGGCATCGACCCCCGGGCGGTTTCCGTTTTGAAAACGGCACCAAGCCCGAAAAGGGCAGTAAGGGGGGACGCATGGCAGGCTCATCAGCTGTGTTAGAGGACGGCTCAACGCTCAGCCGCCTGGACCGGGCGCTGCACCGGATCGAAAAACCATTGGCCTTGATCAGCGGACTAGCGGTGTTTTCGCTGATGGTGCTGGCGGTCATTTCCGTGGGCGGTCGCAACACAATGAACATGCCTTTGCCCGGCTATGTGGACTGGATCGAGCAGATCATGCCGCTGATCGCCTTTATGGGGGTGGCCTATACGCAGCGCGACGGCGGGCATATTCGCATGGATATTCTGGTTGGCCGCCTAAAGGGGCGTGCGCTTTGGGCGGCTGAGTTTGTCACTGCGCTGTTCACGCTGCTTTTGATGGTGCTGCTTGTTTGGGGCAGTTGGGAGCATTTTCAGCGCAGCTTTGATTTCGCCGCGCCGCTCTGGAGCCGCGACAGCTCGATTGACATTGGCATCCCCATCTGGCCGGCCAAGCTGCTGGCGCCTGTGGCGTTTTCCGTGCTGTGTCTGCGGATTGGGGTGCAGATGTGGGGCTATGCCCGAGCCTTTGTGTTGGGGCTGGTCGAACCTGTCGCCGTGCCGCTGGTTCTGTCCGCCGCCGCTCAGGCTGCCCAAGAGGCGCAGCATGTCGGTGGCTTTGAAGACGAAGGGACCCGCTGATGGATCCGATTGATATTGGCCTCTGGGTTTCGGGGTTTATGCTGCTGCTTGTGGTGCTGGGAATGCGCGTGGCCTTTGCGGCTGGCATCGCCGGGCTGGTCGGTCTGACGTGGATTTTCTGGAACAAATTCGGCTATGATCCGTCCCGTTTCTTGAAGGCCGCGACGATTGCGGTAAAAATCGCAGGCCAGGTGCCGCATTCCAAGGTCTCCAGCCAGGCGCTGAGCCTGATCCCCACCTTCATCCTGATCGGATACCTGGCCTATTACGCGGGCCTGACCAAAGCCCTATTCGAGGCCGCCAAACGCTGGGTTGGCTGGCTGCCGGGCGGGCTGGCGGTGTCCACGGTGTTCGCCACGGCGGGGTTCGCGGCGGTGTCTGGTGCCTCGGTGGCGACGGCGGCTGTCTTTGCCCGCATCGCTATCCCCGAGATGCTAAAGGTCGGCTATGACAAACGCTTCGCCGCAGGCGTGGTCGCTGCGGGCGGCACGCTGGCCAGCCTGATCCCACCCTCGGCCATCCTGGTGATCTACGCGATCATCGTCGAACAGGACGTGGGCAAGCTGCTGTTGGCGGGCTTCATCCCCGGCGCCTTCTCGGCCATCATTTACGGAGCGCTGATCGTGGGCATGGCGTTGGTGATCCCCAATTTCGGCCCGCCCGTGCGCGGCTTTACATGGAAGGAACGCCTGGTCGCGCTGCCCCCGGCCTTTCCGATTTTTTTCGTGGTGCTGATCATCATCTTTTTCATCTACAACCCCTTCGGCGGAGACGCCTGGGGCACCCCAACCGAGGGCGGCGCGTTAGGCGCCTTTGTCGTGTTCCTGATGGCGCTGTTTCGCGGGATGCGCTGGCCGCAATTCAAGGACGCTCTGCTGGAAACGGCCAAGCTGAGCGCGATGATCTTTACCATCATCTGGGGCGTGCTGATCTATGTGCGGTTCCTGGGGTTTGCCGACTTGCCCAATGCGTTTTCCGACTGGATCACCGGGCTGGAGCAATCGCCCATGCTGACGCTGATCTACATCCTGCTGGCCTATGCGGTGCTGGGGATGTTCATGGATGCGATCGGGATGCTGCTGCTGACGCTGCCCGTGGTCTATCCCGCCGTCATGGCCCTGAACGGCGGCGAGATGGTCAGTGCGGCCGACAGCGCCTTTGGCATGTCCGGCCCGATGTGCGCCATCTGGTTCGGGATTCTGGNNTCACACCCCCCATCGGCCTGAACTGTTTCGTCGTCGCCGGCGTGCGCGATGACCTGAGCGTGCAGGACGTGTTCAAAGGCGTCACCCCCTTCTTTATCGCCGACGCGGTGACAATCGCGCTGCTGATCGCGTTTCCCGCGATTGTGCTCTATCTGCCCAGTTTGGCCTAAAATTAAGGGTCCGGCGGTGCTGCCGGGCCCCTTCAGATCGCGATCAGATGGTTGTCCCAGGCGACATCCTGTCGGCGAATGCTCTGCGTTTGTGGGCCAGAGAATCGGATCACCCGACCGGTCCCAGCAGTGGCCATGAACCCGCTGCCCAGCACGTTCAGGCCGCAAACGTCCTCTTCGCTCACATGCCAGGCAAAAGCGCCAGTTTCGGCGTCGAAAACCTGGATCATGCCGCCGCGCGGGCTGGAGATCGCCACCAGCGAACCGTCCCCGGAAAAGGCGATGGACCCGGCATAGCCTTGCATTCCGGCATGCAGTTCGGCTTGGGCCTGGCCCAGAATTGGCGGCGTGCCACTGCCCGGACGGTACACGCCCACCAGGGGCGGATGGTCCGTGGCATTGCCCTGCCATTGCATCGCAAACCCCACCAGGCCGTCGGCACGAACAGACATGTGTCGGATCGAATTCATTCGCAAGGCCGGGTCCAGTTGGGTGATTTCGTGCAGCTCGCCTTTGGGGCCGATCAGGGCCAGATTGGCGCGCATCGTGGGCAGGTTCAGCGGGGTGCGGCCGCTTTCGGGATGGGTGTCGATCCCGCCATTGGCGACAACAAACATGTCGGTTCCCGGCAGGCGCAGCATGTCATGGGGGCCAATGCCTCCTGAGGCAAAGTCGCCCTCGCGCCGGTATCCGCGCGACCGGTCCCAAACGCCGATCCGACCTGCGCCGTTCTCGTAGTCGTTTTCCGGTGTGAACAGCAGCCGACCATCCGCCGAGAAGACTCCATGCCCATAAAAATGCCGCCCCTCGGGGCTGCGCAATTCGGCCAACACGCTGCCATCCGCGCAATTGATGACTTGGGCAAAGGTGCCGGGACGGCGGGCAAAGGCCACGACCTCGGCTTTTTCGGGATGTGCGGCGGCGGCGTGACCCCGACCTGGCATCGTTACCCGGAACAACGGCGCGGCCTGCGCGTCCAGCCCGAACAGCGCATGGCCCGCCGCAGTTTTTGCCGCAGACAGATAGCGCGGGCCACCCAGATCAGCCCAACTGACCGACGGTGCCAACCCCGAGGCCAAAAGCCCGGTCAGAAATCCGCGTCGTGTGGTCATCTTAGTCCCCGTCCAAAGCGTTGAACCCGGCCGCAACGCCCAACTTGGCGCCGATATTGGCCAGCTGTTCGTCGCGAATAAGGTCGATGGTTTGTTGCAGGATCTCGATCTCGAGCCGGTCCGAAGGATCATCGACACCGGCAAAAACCGGGTCCTCAAGCGCGATGGCCTGCGCGACAGCCAGATCAAACGCACCGGTAACGTCGGCTGTCAGCCGGTCATCACCTACAGACAGGATCAGCGACAGCTCTCTTAGCGATTGTAGCGACAACACGACGTGGTGCTGCGATCGACCCGAACGTCGTGCCTCGGCGCGTTTGGCGCGTGGGCGGTCGAACGTGCCCAAGGGGCGGCCCAGACGCGTATCCGAGGTGAATTGCAGCCCCGTCGCCAGTGCCTTGAACAGCTCTTGGCGCACCTCTTCGGTGGTGTGATAGGGGCTATAGCCCTCGCCCGGCGTTTTCATCAGCGCAGCATAGCTGTCGTGCCAATCCTGCGAAATCGCGTGGCTGGTGCTGGCGATATCCGCGCTTAGCGCCCGGATCAGCGCGCAGCCATAGGTCGGGTCAGACCGAAAGGCCGGATCATACAGCAGGTATTCCAGCGCATAGAACCCACGCGCGGCAATCGACAACGAGGCCACGCCACCCGGAGTGGTGATGATCGGATCGGTGCCAGCAATCATTTGCTGCAACGCTTTGGGCGTCTTGGCGCGGCTGTCCGGCCAGAAGGCCAGCGCAAAGGCGCGGCTGTCCCTTTCGGTCGGGCCAAAGCGCAGATGACTGACGCTGACCCAGTGATCAAAGGCCAGACCCCAGGCATTGCGCAGCGGCTCGGAGTCAGGAGAGCAATCGGTTTGGGCAGTTTCGGCCATGCGCCGCGTGGCATCTGCAAGCGTGGCAAAGCCCGGCAAGATATAGGTATCAATCGCGGTGTCGGTCACGGGCGTCTCGGCCCAGACAGGTAGGGGCAGGGCAATCAACGCGGCGAACAACAGGGGTTTCAACATCACAAGCTTTCCAAGAAGGCAATCAGCGCGTCCCGGTCCGGGGCGGACAAAGTGGCAAAGCGGTCACGGGCGGGCAGGGCTTCTCCTCCATGCCACAGGATCGCTTCGGTTAAAGAGCGCGCGCGGCCGTCATGCAGGTAGAACTCGGCCCCCAGGACCTGTTTCACGCGACCCATACCCCAAAGCGGCGGCGTGCGCC
>JBOEGN010000098.1:0-1925 GCA_050633445.1 Thalassovita sp. | reverse complement strand
TCGGCGCCTCGCGCGCGGCTGTCGACAGTGGCTTTGCCCCGAACGACTGGCAGGTTGGTCAGACCGGCAAGGTTGTCGCCCCGGATCTGTACATCGCCGTCGGCATCTCGGGCGCGATCCAGCACCTGGCGGGCATGAAGGACTCGAAAGTGATCGTCGCGATCAACAAGGACGAAGAGGCGCCGATCTTCCAGGTTGCCGATTACGGTCTGGTTGCCGATCTGTTCGACGCCGTCCCCGAGCTGACCGAAAAGCTGTAATCCAGTTTAACGACAAAGGTTACGGGCCCGCCAAATGGTGGGCCCGTTTCTATTTGGCCCGCAGTGACAATGCCACGCCACCCAACACGACCGCTCCGGCAATAAGCGTGCGCAGGTCTGGCACCTCGGACAACAGCAGCGCGCCGCCCGCGATGGCGATCACAGGGACGCTCAGCTGCGCGACAGCTGCCCGCGCCGAGCCCAATTGCGGCAGGATGCTGTACCACAACGCATAGCCAACGCCCGAGGTCACGGCCCCAGACAAAATCGCCAGCCAGACTCCACTGCTGGTGATCACCGGCCCCGGACCTATGCCCCACGAAACCACCGCCAAAGCGATACCCAAAGGCACCGCCAATATGAAATTTGCGGCCGTTGCCTGCATGGCGTCTCCGGCGTTGCGCCCGACCAGAGAATACAAGCCCCAGCCGACCCCGGCCAACACCATCATCCCCGCCTGAGCCAGCGGTACGGACACATCAGAGGTCGGCAATAACAGCCAGACCAAACCCGCAAAGGCCAATCCCGCTCCGGCCCATCGCAGGGGCGGCATTGGGTCTTTGGCCAGGATCGCTCCGGCGAACATGGTTACCTGAACCGTGCCGAATAACAGCAACGCCCCCAGCCCCGCATCCAAGGCGACATAAGCCAGCGAAAACCCGTAGATATAGAGCGTCAGCGTCAACACACCTGCTGCACGACGCGGCCCTGCCAGAGTCACGCCGCCGCGAAACACCAGGCACAGCAGCGCCAACATGCCCGCGCCTGCGATCAACCGGATGGTGCCGAAACTGACCGGATCCATCTCTGCCTGGACCAGGCCCATCCGGTTCAGAACCGAATTGGCAGCAAATGCAATCATGGTGAGGGCGGTCAGCAGAACGAGTTTCATGGCTCCACCTGACCTGCGATGCATCAAATAGGCAAGCTGCCCTAGGTCAGAAACGCTTTGGGGAAGGTCACGATTTGGTCAGGTGCCGCGGGTTCTGGCCCGACCAACACCAACGGGCCTGCGTTTTGGGTGCTCAGGTTGGACGCCCGCTGTGTGCTGAAACCGGCCTTAGTGCAGAAATCGGTACTGGCTGGGGCCACGACATACGTGCCGCTGATCCGCGCCCATTCGCTTAGCATCCCTAGCATCCGCTTGCCCTGTTTACGCCCCTGCCAATCAGAATCAATCGCCACTGGGCCAAGACACATCCACCCCTTGGGCATCTGCATTTTCGACAAAGCGTAGTAACCGATGACCTGGTCGCCGACAGGAACGACCATCTCTCCGGCGATCACTTTGGATTTACGCAGCTTTCGCAGCAGTTGCACAGGCGCTGCACTGCCATAGGCGCGTTGCAAAAGCCGATCGACCTGATCGGCCTCGTCCTTGCGCATTTCGCGTTGAAAATCGCCTTGGGTGACCATGCAAACCTCTGGAATCGAAAAGGGACGGCCAATGGCCGCCCCTTCCCTAACACGTATGTGCGGATGATTACATCATGCCGCCCATATCGGGCATGCCGCCACCGGCTGCGCCACCTTCGGACGGTTTGTCAGCAACCATGGCTTCGGTGGTGATCAGCAGGCCAGCAATCGAGGCCGCGTCTTCCAAAGCGGTACGCGTGACTTTGGCAGGGTCGATCACGCCGAACGAGAACATGTCGCCATATTCTT
>JBOEGN010000097.1:0-1528 GCA_050633445.1 Thalassovita sp. | reverse complement strand
TGGACCTGTCGCGTTTTCGTGCCGCCCCTGGTGCTCGTTTAAGCCACCTTTCGTTCGAATGCGACAGGGCTTTTCCAGCCTAATGCTGAATGGCGTCGTCGTGGATTGTAGAACCCGTTTATGTATTCGAAGATCGCCATCTCAGCCTTCCGACGGGTTTCCCAGTTATCGCGCCAGATCAATTCCGCCTTGATGGTTTTGAAGAAGGTTTCGACGGCGGCATTGAAGCTCCTATATTCGTCAAGCGGCGATTTGAGCCGTTTTAGGCACGCAGAGCTGGCTGTAGATTTCCCGAACGATGTAACGTTTCAAACAACGAATGATCTCACTTTTACTCTTCCCATCTTTTGTGCGTTTCTTGACATAGGCGAGCGTTGGTGCGTGGCTTCGCATCCTGACGATGGCGACACGGTATAGGGCTGCGTTGGCCTGCCGGTTTCCACCCCGGTTCAATCGAAAGCGATGTGTTTTTCCGCTTGATGCTGGGATAGGGCAGACGCCGCATAGCTTTGCAAAAGCGGCTTCAGAGCGAATTCGTGTTGGATCATCTCCAACCAAGATCAACATCTCAGCCACTGTCAGTGTCGCGATGCCATGTGACGCCAACAGCTTTGGGGCGCGTTCCCTGACAAGGCGCTCCAATTCCTTGTCGTGTGCAAGAATCTCTTCATGCAACCAAAGCCAGCGGCGTGCCAGTGCCCGCATAGCAGCTTTTGCAGACGCTAATGGCGTGTCGATGTCGCTAGGCCGGAAAGCTGCGATGTGACGGATCAAGGCAACCTTTCCTCGGATTTGATCCAAGGTGTATCGCAGGTCGGCGGGTGCGTTGATGATCAATGTTTTCAGCGTGACCATCGCCTGTGAGCGCGATTTGACTGCCGTATCGCGCGCAATTTTCAAATGCCGGATCATCTCTGATGATCCTGTTTGTGTTTTGGGCAGCGCTGTTGCTTGCCCCGACAGAACCGACCGCGCAGCCCCCTCTGCATCCAAGCTATCCGTTTTGCCTTGCGTGTATCGTAGTCGCCGATTTGGGCGCGTGACTTCGATGACATTATGCCCTTGAGCCAGCAAAGATCTGGAAAGGCCTGCGCCATACGAACCAGTTCCTTCGATGCCGAATGCCAGAACATTGCCGAGAGATCGCGACCAACGTTCCAACTCCAAATATCCCTTGGGATTGGTCGGGATAGACAGCGCCGCTAAGCGGGCACCTTGCGTATCGATTGCGACGGCAACATGTGTTGCTTTGTGTGTGTCGATGCCAATAATGATTGGATGTGTAGTCTTCATGATGCCCTCATTGATAAGAATGCCCGGGCACCGATCCGAGGGGACAGGACTGTGATGGGGCGTTCCCGTCAGGCTCCTATGAAGTCACATCTCGCCCGTTGCCGGGGCGACTTGACGGTCGACACGTCAACGCAATGACACGCAGTCAATCGTAGCATGGGTCAGGCCATCAAGCCGCAATACCATACTCACAGTCGTAACAATTGCCCTTTCCGCTCATCGACTCCTTGAAGCC
>JBOEGN010000096.1:3755-7694 GCA_050633445.1 Thalassovita sp. | reverse complement strand
ATGCCGGTGGCTGGAGCGACTACCGTGCTCAACGGCAGACGACGCCTGACGACAAGCCGGCCAAAGAAAAGACCGGTAAGAAGAAGGCTGAAACGAAGCTCGAGAAGGCCAGCGAAGGCTTAAGCTTTACCGAAAAGCACCGGTTGGAGGCCCTGCCGGGGGTGATCGAACGACTGGAGGCCGAGATCGCCAAGCTGGAAGACTTTCTGATGAACCCCGAGCTGTTCACCAAAGAGCCTTTGAAGTTTAAGAAAGCCAGCGAAGCCTTGGCCGAGCGTCAGCAAGCGCTGGCCGCGGCTGAAGAAGAGTGGCTGGAACTGGAAGAGAAAGCCGGGTAGCGGCGCGCCGAAAAACAGCGCGCCACCAAAGGGTTACTTCATGCGCAGGGCGCCGTCGATACGGATGGTCTCGCCGTTCAGATAGCCACATTCGCAGATGAAACGCGCCAACGAGGCATATTCACGCGGATCGCCCAGACGCTTGGGGTTGGTCACGTCAACGGCCAGTTGGTCACGCACTTCTTCGGGCAAGCTCATCAGCATCGGGGTCAGGAAAATACCCGGAGCGATGGCCATCACGCGGATCCCTTCGCGTTGCAGATCGCGCGCCATGGGCAGGACGCCCGAAACGACACCGCCTTTGGACGCAGCATAGCCGACCTGGCCCTTTTGACCGTCAAAGGCCGCAACCGAAGCGGTCGAGATGATCACACCACGCTGGCCGTCCTCGGTCGCGTCATTTTTCGCCATGGCAGCTGCGGCCAGACGCGCAACGTTGAACGAGCCAACCAGGTTCACATTCAGGATACGCTGGTAATGCTCCAGGTTATGCGGCCCGTCTTTGCCCAGGGTCTTTTCAGCCGTGCCGATGCCGGCGCAGTTGATGGCGGTGTTGACCTTGCCCATCGCGGCGACTGCGGTGTCGATCGCGTTTTGGACCGATGCTTCGCTGCTCACATCTGTTTCAACAAAGGTGCCGCCGATTTCGGCTGCGACTTTGGGGCCGCGTTCTGCGTCGCGGTCCAACAGAGTGACCTTGGCGCCCGATTCTGCGAACAGGCGGGCAGTTGCTTCGCCCAGGCCCGACGCGCCTCCGGTGATCACGGCGCAGGTTTCATTCATTTGCATGGTGACGTCCTCTCTCGTCTAAAAATGAACACATGTTCATTCAATTGCGGTAATTTTCAAGTCAAACCCTCTTGCGGTCCATGAAGCGGACAACGGCCGTCATCTCGATGACCGTCAGGATGATGCGATAGATGTGGTGAAGCGTGACAATCGCCGGATTGGCGTGTAGCGACAGCGCGATCAGGGCCATTTCGGTCACGCCCCCCGGCGCGAACGAGATCAGCAGGACGTCCACAGGCAAGCCGGTAATCGGCACCAGGATCAGCGCACAGATCAGCCCAAGCCCAAGCATTGCCGAAACGGACAGGACCGACAGCCAAGAAGCGCGCAGAAGGGCGTCTCGTTTAAGCCCAACAAAGCGCATGCCCAGGCTCACCCCGATCACCAATTGGCACAGATTGATCACCCATTGGGGCACGGACAGATCGGCAAAACCGCTGAGGGTCACAATGGCGGCCACCACCAGAGGTCCCGTGAGTTGCGCGGCTGGAATACGCAAGCCCTGGCCGATCACCAACCCGATAACCCCCAGCAGCAACACCATCGGCATGGCATGCAGATCTGTCCCGGCCTCGGCCAAACTGATCCCCGAGGCCGAGCCAACAGGCGCGCCGTTCCACAACGACATCCCGATCGGCATCAAGGTTATCACGGCAATAATCCGCAGGAATTGCTGGATGGTCAGGATTGCGATATTGGCGCCGGCCTCTTCGCCCATCGAAATGGATTCCAGCAGGCCACCAGGGGTGCCCGCGTAGAAGGCCGTCGGCCGATCATACCCGCCCGCACGGCGGAAAATCTGGTAATTCATCCAATGAGCAACACAGCAAAACACGGTCAGCAACGCAAACGAGGGCAGATAGCCGCTAAGCGAAGAGAGCACCTCGGGCGTGACGCGGGTTCCGATTGTGACTCCGATAATGGACATGAAGATCATTCTGAACTTCATCGGAAACTTGTAGCTATCTGGAATTTTATCAAACCAAAGCAACGCGATAGCACCCGTCGTTACCAGGCTCCCCAGCATATAGGGCAGCGGGGTATGCAAGAGCGACGCCACAAAGCCACCAACACCGGCGATTGCCATCAGGATCAGGGTGGTCAGCACGGTGGTCATATTTGAAGTCACTGAAAGCTCATAGGTATATAGCTATATGTCATAACAATATGCGCATTGCAAGAGTTCGGACATCATCAGCAATGCACAAGCTTGGCAGGTAATGAAACAGTAAGTGGGAAAAATCTGGAGCGGGTGAAGGGAATCNNTCTACCATTGAGCTACACCCGCAACAGATCGACACCTAACATCGAGACAGCCGGAGCCTCAAGTGAAAAAGGTGCTCTTGCGAGGCGTTTCAGCCCTCTGTAGCGAGAGCCGATGTAACAAATTCTGGCAAAGCGTGATACCGCCCGGCTGCATCGACGATGATGTATCCCGTGGTTGCTAGCGGTTTTTGCATCATCAGACACCGAACAACTTGCGCGAGGCGAACAACGACAGGCCGGCGAGGGCCGAGGCCTTGGACGTAGGTCGTCCACTGTAGCAAACGCTTGTCCAGAATGATCAAAAGGCATTGGCGTAGGTGTTCTGCGCAATATCGAGGCCGACGAGCTAGAGGCGGTAGTCCGACACAACGGCTATAGCTGGGTCTCCGGCTAAGCGCCCAACTTGGTGCGCGTTGTTTTGTCGTGCAGTCTTTTTGGTATTACACTGTCTTGTTAGCCTTGCCCGTTAACATGCTCAAACTCTTGATCTCGGTATCCCAACGCGTCGTGTTTGGAGCGGCGCTCTTGCAGGCCTTTTGTAGCTAGCACGTTGCCGCGTAGTATAACACGTTGGGGCAACGTCGCGGATATTTCTTGAAATGAATGTAAGCGCATTTAAGGGGCCTTGTCATGATCCAGGGCTGGCGGATCAGGGCGGTCATCCTCGTTGGCGGGATGCTGGGTTGCGCTGCTTTCGTGGTGGCCCAGACGGGCGATCAGCCACTCGGTGTGTTCTTCGCGTTTGCGCAGGGTGAAGGCGCCAAATTGCTGAACGGCGACGGCAAAGACGCCGAGCCCCAGAAAGATGAAAATCGTGGTGCCGATACGGCCAAGATCCGAGGCAGGGACCAGCTCTCCGTAGCCAACGGTGGACAGGGTCACCACGGTGAAGAAATAGGCGTCAACCCAGCGCCAGCCTTCGACATAATGAAAGAAAATCGTGCCTCCCAGGACGATGCCGGCCAGAGAGAATAGCAGAAAGAAGAGACCGAGGAGTGTCTTCATGCGTCCTCGGTGCGCTGCTCGATGATCTCGTCCATAACTTTCAGCCACAGCTCGGTGGGTTGCGCGCCAGGCACCGCATGTTGCGAGGCAACGATAAAGGTCGGGACAGAATTCACGCCCATTTCACGCGCCGAGGCGTCTTTGTCTTGCACCGTTTGCGTGTCTTCGTCGGTGGCCAGCAGCCGCAGGATTACGCTGGCATCCATGCCGCAAGCATCCGCGATATCCGCCAGCGTATCGTGGTTACCGATGTCGCGACCTTCGTTGAAATAGGCGCGGAACAGAGAGGACACGATCGCGGTCTGGCGTCCCTCGATCCCGGCCCACATGATCAGACGATGGGCATCCAGAGTGTTCGGAGTGCGCTTCATCGCGTCAAAGTCAATTTCCAAGCCCGCGGTTGCTGCATGCTCAACCACCGGGGCATAGGCACGCACAGCGCCGTCTTTGCCGCCGAATTTGGCCTCCAGATAGGCCCGGCGATCCATGCCATCGCGCGGCATGTCGGGGTTCAACTGAAAGGGATGCCATTCGATCACAA
>JBOEGN010000096.1:0-3717 GCA_050633445.1 Thalassovita sp. | reverse complement strand
ACAGAATATCAAGCTTGACCATTGCGGCCTCCGTTTTGGGTTCCGTATAGGTAACCTTTGACGCGCCTAAGGAAAAGGGCGTTCAGCGCACAAACAGCGGTTTGAGGCCCTTGCGCGACAGTTTCCCATTCGGGTTGGTCGGCAGTGCATCCAATCTAACCCAGGCGCGGGGCTGCTTATAGCGCGCCAGGTGTTCAGCCGCAAAGGCAGTCAGATCCGCCTCGGGGATATCGGTGTCAGCGGTATAAAAGGCCACGATGATCCGCGTGTCTTCTTTGATTTCGATGTCAGTGACGCCGATTTCAGTGATCTGAGGATGCGGCAGTAAGGCGGCCTCAACCTCCAGAGGGGACACACGGAACCCGCCAGCGTTCATCATGTCATCGACCCGCCCCATAAAGGTAATGTCACCGTTTTCAGACATGGCCGCGTGATCGCCAGTCAGAAACCAGCCGCCTTGGAATTTCTCAGCCGTTGCCTGTTCGGCCCCGAAATAGCCTAGCATAAGGCCAGGATCAGAGCGGTGAACTGAAATAATGCCTTCTTTTCCGAATCCTACAGGCCCATCCTCATCCAATATGGCAAGTTTACGCCCGATCTGTGGGCGCCCCAAAGAGCCAGGCTCAGCGGGGTGATCTGGACTGGATGAGATGAACGTAGAACACTCGGACATGCCAAATGCCTCGTACAGTTGTTTACCGTCTGTGGCGTCGATCCAGTGCTGACGGATCGAATTTGTCAGCTTTTCCCCGGCTGTCAGCCCGTGGCGCAGCTTGGGCAATGTAAGCTTTGCGTGTTGCGTGAGGATTTTACGGTAAACACCTGGGACAGCTGCGAAAATAGTCGCATCATGGCGTTTCAAAAGCAGCGGCAAAGCCTCGATCGGAACACCTTGTGCCGGGATCAATGCGGTTGCGCCAACGCTCCAGGGGTCCATCAGCCCGGTGCCCAGGGTAAAGGTCCAGTTAAAAGCTCCTGCGTGCAGCAGACGATCCTCGACCCTCAGGCCGTACCAACCATCATGCATCATCTGCCGCGCCCAGATCGCACGATGGGCATGCATAACCGCGCGCGGCGTTCCAGACGTTCCCGAGGTGTAGATGATATAGGCCAGACGGTTGGGGTCACCNNCCATATCATACTCGGCAGGCGGCAGGTCGCGCATATCAAGCAGAGCTTGTGTGTCGATGATCCGAACGCCGCAATCGGCTGGGCAGGCGACGTTTGCATCCTGCAGAATACCAGCCGGAGACAGCTGCACGATCATCTTTTCGACTTCACGCTCCGTCAGCATCGAGGAGGTCGGCACCGGCACAATCCCCACGGCAATCGCGCCCAGATAGGCCAGCGGAAATTCCACCGTATTGCCCAGACGCATCAGCACTTTGTCACCCGGTTTGAAACCCGCCTGCAAAAGCCCAGTCCCTGTACCCAGAACAGCGGCCTTCAGACGGCCATAGCTCCACCGTTCCGAACCGGATTGAGACAGAACCGAGAGGGCGATTTTCTCGGACAGATCATCGGCCTTTGCCAGCACATGGGCGGCCAGATTGAACGAGGCGGGGCAGGGGGTAAACGGTCCCTGATCGAAGATGGAAAGCATGTCACCGGGTTACGCCCAACCGTTCAGAGTTGCAAGCATTGGGCACGGCGCGTATCTGTAGTGATATGACCCAAAAAGACCCCAAAGCGCTGATCCGTATTGCCCGCGAAACCGGGCTGGACGAGCAGGCCGAACCCTTAAACCTGGCCACGCGCGTGCGCGAGCTGCGCAAGGGGCGCGGGATGACGCTGGAACAGGCGGCCAATCAAGCGGGTCTGGCCCGATCGACCTTATCCAAGATCGAGAATGGCCAGATGTCTCCGACCTATGAGGCGCTGAAAAAGCTGGCGACAGGTCTGGAGATTTCTGTGCCCCAGCTGTTCACGCCTCCGGTCAAGGAACAGGTGAACGGGAGGATGGTGCTGACCGAAAGCGGNNAAAAGCAGATGCTGCCCTATCGTGCCCGCATCCGCGCGCGCAGCATGGAAGAGTTCGACGGTTGGGTCCGCCATGACGGCGAGGAATTTCTGTTCGTGCTGACTGGGGTCATCAAACTGTATACCGAGTTCTACGAGCCGGTCGAAATGCGCCGCGGTGACAGCGCCTATTATGACGCGACCATGGGGCATAACGTCATTTCCGTCAGTGACGAGGACGCGACGATCCTGTGGGTCACGTCGCTGGCCTAAGGCTTAGCGGAACCATCCCTGCACAGAGCGCGCCGCGCCCGAAATATCTTGCCCGACGCCATCAACCGTGGCGCAGCCGGACAGCAGGGCGATCACACCCAGGATTGCCAGTTTCTTCATCTCTGCTCACTCCTCTTCGTACCACCAGACCTCGGGGTTCCAGACAAGCCGGGCCCCGTAGATCGGAATGGTTTCGGGATATTTTAGTTCTTTGGCATGGGCAATCCGGTCCGGGCCAAAACTCCAGATCGGGATAACATAGCGGCCAGCCGTCAGAATGCGGTCCAGCGCGCGGGTGGCGTGGATGAACTCTGTGCGAGTTTCGGCGGTTAGCATCGTGTCGATCATCGCCTCGGCAGCGGGACTGTTCATCCCCATCAGATTGCGCGTGCCCGGAGCCGTCACACCAGTCGCGCCCCAATACAGCTTTTGTTCATTGCCGGGGCTAAGCGACAGATCGCGGCGATAGGGCATCATGTCGAAATCATATTCGCGCTCGCGCGCCGCATATTGGGCGTTGTCCACGGTGCTGATGGTCATTTGAATGCCCAACCGTTCCAGCGCCGGGCGATACAGATCGAACACCGATTGGCCGGTGCGGTCGCCCTGGCGCAGCAGCACCTCGAAAACAAAGGGCTGACCGTTCGCATCCACCAGCTTGCCCTTTTCCACGCTCCACCCAGCTTGCGCCAGCAGTTTGGTGGCACGGCGCAGGTCTTTGCGATTGCGCGGGCTAGGGTCACCGATCGGCAGGGAATAACCCTCGATCGTGCCGGGCAGCAGTTGATCGGCCCAAGGCGCCAGCAGATCAGCCACGGGGCCAGTCGCAGCGCCGGGGATCAGCCCCAGCTCGGAATTGGAATAGAACGAGGTGATGCGATCCTGCCGTCCGCCCGTAATCGTGTCGTTGATATAGGGAAAGTTGAAGGCCAGCATCAAGGCCTCGCGAACGCGCCAATCATCAAACGGCGCGCGGCGGGTGTTCATCACATATCCGGTGATACCCGTCGGGCGTTGGTGTGTGATTTCCGAGGTGACCACATCACCGCGTTGCACGGCCGGGAAATTATAGCGCGTGGCCCAGGCCTCGGCATTGAACTCGCGCTGCGCGCTGAGCGTACCGGACTTAAACGCCTCGAACAAAACCGAGCTGTCGCCGAAAAACTCGATGCGGATTTCGTCTAAGTTGGCAATTCCCTGGCGCAGGGGCAGGTCCTTGCCCCAATAGTCAGGATTGCGGATCAGGCTCAGGTAACGACCTTGTTCATAGGCCCCGACCCTATAAGGCGCGGTCCCCATCGGAACGTCGTGGATGGTCGAGGCGGTGAAATCGCGCCCCTCCCACTGGGATTTTTGCAGGATCGGGCGCATCCCCGCAAGCAGCGCCAATTCACGGTCTGCGGTATTGAACGTGATCCGAACCGAACGCGGCCCGGTCTGGGTGATGCTGTCGACCTTGCTGTGAAATCCCAGATAGCGGGGGTG
>JBOEGN010000095.1:0-14051 GCA_050633445.1 Thalassovita sp. | reverse complement strand
GCAGCGCGTCCATCATGCCGCTAGATTCCACCTGGAATACAGCGACCGTTTTCGCGCTGGTATAGAGCTTATATGTCGGCTCATCATCCAAGGGAATCGCACCGATATCGTCCACCGCACCCTCGGGCGGTTCATACAGTTCCGTGCCATCCGCGCCGATATGCAGATGCCGGCCGTTTTTCTTGATCAGGTCCACCGCGTTCTGGATCACGGTCAGGGTTTTCAGGCCCAGAAAGTCAAACTTGACCAGCCCGGCTTGTTCCACCCATTTCATGTTGAACTGCGTCGCTGGCATATCCGAGCGCGGATCCTGATAGAGCGGCACCAGACGGTCCAGCGGGCGATCGCCAATCACCACCCCGGCCGCGTGGGTCGAGGCGTTTCTCAGCAGCCCCTCGACCTGTTGACCATAGTCCAACAGGCGCTTCACCACCTCTTCGTTGCGGGCCTCTTCGCGCAGGCGTTCCTCTTGTTTCAGGGCCTCGGCGATGCTGACGGGTTTGACGCCTTCGACCGGGATCAGTTTCGACAGACGGTCCACCTGGCCATAAGGCATCTGCAAAACGCGCCCAATGTCACGCACCGCAGCCTTGGACAAAAGCGCACCGAAGGTGATGATCTGCCCCACCTTGTCGCGACCGTATTTTTCCTGAACATAGCGGATGGTTTCCTCGCGCCGGTCCATGCAGAAGTCGATGTCAAAGTCGGGCATGGACACACGTTCGGGGTTCAAAAACCGTTCGAACAGCAAGGAATATCGCAGCGGGTCCAGATCGGTAATCGTCAGCGCATAGGCCACCAGACTGCCCGCACCCGAGCCCCGCCCCGGCCCCACCGGAATGCCGTTATCCTTGGACCATTGAATGAAATCCGCAACGATCAAGAAGTAACCGGGGAAGCCCATGCCCTCGATGATATCCAGCTCGAAATCCAGGCGCTCCTGGTATTTTTCGACGGTGTCCGCATGTGGGATCACGGCCAGTCGGCGTTGCAGCCCCTCGTTGGCCTGACGACGTAGTTCCAACACCTCGTCATCCGCGAATTTCGGTAGGATCGGATCGCGGCGATAGGTCATAAAGGCGCAACGCTTGGCGATTTCGACCGTGTTCTCAACGGCTTCGGGCAGATCAGCGAACAGCGTCACCATTTCCTGCTGCGTTTTGAAATAGTGCTGGGGCGTCAACCGGCGGCGGGGCTCGGACTGGTCCACATAGGCGCCTTCGGAAATGCAGATCAGCGCGTCATGGGCCTCGTACATGTCACCTTTGGGAAAGAACACATCATTGGTGGCAACCAGCGGCAGGCCCAGATCATAGGCCATTTCGACAAAGCCACGCTCGGTCAGACGCTCGGCCTCGGGCAGTCCGTTTTCACCGGGGTGACGCTGGATTTCGACATAGCAGCGGTTCGGATAAATCTGCGCGAACCGGCGCAGCATTTTGTCTGCCTGCGCGCGGTGGCCAGCCTGAAGCTCCTGCCCCACGGGGCCCAGCGCACCGCCTGTCAGACAGATAAGCCCTTCCGAAAACTCGGCCAGTTCCTCAAACGTCACCTGCGGCAGCTGCCCGCCCTTATCGACATACAGACAGCTGGACAGACGCATCAGGTTTTCATAGCCGGCCTCGGTCTGCGCCAACAGAACCACCGGAGCAGGGTCTTTCTGTTTCTCGCCAGGCTCGGGGTGATGCCAGGCCACATCCACCTGACAGCCCATGATCGGCTGTATCCCTGCCCCGCTGGCAGTCACCGCGAATTCCAACGCCGAGTACATCGAGTTCGTATCGGTCACGGCCACGGCCGGCATGTCCATATCCGCGCAGACGCCGGGAAGTTTCTTCAGCCGCACCGCCCCCTCTAGCAAAGAGTATTCGGTATGGACGCGCAGGTGGATGAATCGAGGAGTGTCAGTCATCCGCCCATCCTATTTCAGCCACGCCGGACCGGGAAGCGCGAAATGACTGCTTAGGGACTAAGCATATGCTGCACCTTCGATCACACACTCAGCGGTTTTTCTTGCCAAAAGGTAAAAATCACGCTTTGCTGAGCATATCCAACAGGGCCTTCCCGTTTTCTACGCCGCATCGAAGACGGGTCACCAAGGTAAACACTCCGGTAAGGCGGCGGGTCTATTACATGGATATCACCTTTCTTCTCAACGGAGAGAGCGTGGAATTGCGCGATGTTCGTCCGACGGCGACGTTGCTTGATTGGCTGCGAGAAACACGCGGACTGACGGGCACCAAAGAGGGCTGCAACGAAGGCGATTGCGGGGCTTGTACGGTGATGGTGCAGGACGAAGATGGCAATCGGGCGCTGAATTCCTGCATTTTGTTCCTGCCACAACTGAACGGGAAATCCATTCGCACCGTCGAGGGGCTGGCCTCTCCGCTGGGGGACATGCACCCGGTGCAGCAAACGATGATCGAACATCACGGCAGCCAATGCGGATTTTGCACGCCGGGGTTTGTGGCCTCGATGGCGACGGCGCATTTGAACCGGGATACGGATCACGCCACTGCGCTGGCCGGAAACCTGTGTCGCTGCACCGGCTACGTCCCCATTCTGCGCGCGGCCCAAGCGGCCGAGGATCTTCCCGCGCCGCCGCATCTGTCAGACTTCGTTCTGCCTGACGCAGCGCCCGCAACCCAAGGCGATGTGGTTCAGCCCGAAACCATCGACGAGTTGGCCGAGTGGTACATGGCCAACCCTGACGCCACGCTGGTTGCCGGGGCGACGGATGTCGGCCTGTGGGTCACCAAACATCTGCGCACCTTGCCCAAGGTGGCCTTTTTGAACCGCTGCGCCAAGTTGCGGCAGATCACCGAAACCGAGGATCAAATCACCTTTGGCGCGGGTGTCACCGTCGCGCGGCTGATCCCATTGATGGACGATCTGCACCCCTCGCTGGGGCAAATGCTGCGCCGCTATGGCTCTGCTCAGGTCCGCGCAGCGGCGACAATTGGCGGGAATATCGCTAATGGCTCGCCCATCGGGGACGGCCCACCCGCCCTGATCGCGCTGGGGGCCACGCTGCACCTGCGTCGTGATCTGTCTCGTCGGCAGATCCCGTTGCAGGATTTCTTTATCGACTATGGAAAACAGGACCGCGCCGAGGGCGAATTCGTCGAGGCCATCAGTATCCCCCAACAGCCCGACCGGCTGAAATGCTATAAGCTGTCGAAACGGTTCGATCAGGATATTTCGGCCGTCTGCGGGTGTTTTAATATCACCGTGCAGGAGGGCATTGTAACCGAGGCCCGGATTGCCTTTGGTGGTATGGCCGGCACCCCGAAACGCGCCACCCATGTGGAAACGGCCTTGACCGGGCAGCCCTGGAATGACGACGCGATCGCGGCGGCTTGGGACGCATGGGAGCAAGACTATAGCCCGCTCAGCGACATGCGTGCCTCGGCCGAATATCGGCTTGAAACCGCGCGAAACATGCTCAGCCGTTATTTTCTGGAGGACCTGGGCGCGGATGTCTCAGTTCATGATGTACGCGCAGAGGAGGCCCAGGCATGAGTGTAAGCAGCCCCCTGCCCCATGACACCGCGCATCTGCATGTGACGGGCCAGGCGCGATACGTGGACGATATCCCGACACCAGCGGGCACCCTGCATCTGGCCTTTGGTCTGTCCAGCATTGCCGCCGGACGCATCGCTGCGATGGACTTGTCCGAAGTCCGCGCAGTGCCGGGCGTGGTTGCCGTTCTGACCGCCGATGATCTGCCTTTTGCCAATGATGTCTCGCCCTCGGCCCATGATGAGCCGTTGCTCAGCGACGGGACTGTGCATTTCGTTGGCCAACCGCTGTTTTTGGTGGTCGCCGACAGCCATCTGACCGCCCGCAAAGCCGCACGCATGGCCGTGGTATCTTATGAAGAGACCACTCCAATCCTGACCATAGACGAGGCGCTGGCCGTCGACAGCCGGTTCGAAGAAGGGCCGCGCATCTATACGATGGGCGACGCAGAAACCGCGATCGCGGAGGCCCCCAATATGGTCGAAGGCGCGCTGGAACTGGGCGGACAGGAACATTTCTACCTGGAAAGTCAGGCCGCGGCGGCCATACCGGGCGAGGATGGCGATATGCTGGTCCACAGCTCGACCCAGCACCCGACCGAAATCCAGCACAAGGTGGCCGAGGCCCTGGGTGTCTCGATGCATCGCGTCCGCGTGGAAATGCGCCGGATGGGTGGCGGCTTCGGCGGTAAGGAAAGCCAGGGCAACGCGTTGGCTTGTTCCTGCGCCATTGCCGCACGATTGACCGGCAAGCCCTGCAAGATGCGCTATGATCGTGATGACGACATGATCATCACCGGCAAGCGCCACGATTTCCGCATCGCCTATCGCGTGGGGTTCGACGACGAAGGGATGATCCAGGGCGTGGAGTTCGTTCAGCTGACCCGTGGTGGCTGGGCGCAAGACCTGACCCTGCCCGTGGCCGACCGGGCGATGCTGCATGCGGACAACGCCTATTTCCTGCCCAATGTGCGGATCGAGAGCCATCGGCTGAGGACCAACACCCAAAGCGCCACCGCCTATCGCGGGTTCGGCGGTCCTCAGGGGATGGTGGGGATCGAACGGGTGATGGATCATGTGGCGCATACGTTGGGTATGGACCCGGCAGAGCTGCGGGTGAGAAATTATTATGACGCGATGGAAGGGGGCGCTGCCCCCCGGCCTGCGGCCTCCCCCCGGGATATTTCTGAAAAGAAGAAGCGCGATGTGACGCCATATGGTCAGCGGGTTTCGGATTTTGTGTTGGACGAGATGACGGCGCAATTGCTGAAAAGCTCTGATTATTCTGAGCGGCGCGCGCGGATTGCTGCGTGGAATGCGGCCAATCCGGTGTTGAAGAAGGGGCTGGCCTTCAGTCCGGTGAAGTTCGGGATTTCTTTTACACTGACGCATCTGAACCAGGCAGGTGCTTTGGTGCATGTGTATCAGGACGGCTCGATCCAGTTGAACCATGGCGGGACCGAGATGGGTCAGGGGCTGTTTCAGAAGGTGGCGCAAGTGGCCGCCAGCCGGTTCGGCGTGGGAATGGATGTGGTGCGGATTACGGCCACCGACACGGCAAAGGTGCCCAATACCTCGGCCACGGCGGCCTCGTCTGGCTCGGATCTGAACGGGATGGCGGTAAAGGCGGCCTGCGATGAAATCCGCGACCGTATGGCCGCGTTTTTGCGGGTGTATACCGGGGCGCTAGAGGTTGAGTTCGCCGACAATGTAGTACGGGCCGGCGAGGTTGAGATGAGCTTCGCTGCGGCGGCAAAGCTGTGCTACGAAAACCGGATCAGCCTGTCGGCCACCGGGTTCTACAAGACGCCCAAAGTCGCCTGGGATCGGATCAAGGGCGAGGGACGTCCGTTTTTCTATTTCGCTTACGGAGCGGCGGTGACCGAGGTGGTCGTGGACACGCTGACAGGCGAAAACCGGATTTTGCGGGCGGATATTTTGCATGATGCCGGTGCGTCATTGAATCCGGCGTTGGATATTGGTCAAGTCGAGGGTGGCTATGTACAGGGCGCGGGCTGGCTGACGACCGAAGAGTTGGTGTGGGACGACAAGGGACGTTTGCGAACGCATGCGCCCTCGACCTACAAAATCCCGGCGTTTTCCGATCAACCGGATGTATTCAACGTGGCCCTGTGGGATGGCCGCAATCGCGAAGAGACGATTTACCGCTCTAAAGCCGTGGGCGAACCGCCCTTTATGCTGGGTATTTCGGCTTGGTTGGCGCTGTCTGATGCGGTGACCTCTTGTGGTGCCGACTATCCCGCGCTGGACGCGCCAGCCACGGCCGAACGCCTGCTGACCACAATCCGGAGGCTGCGAGATGGGGTTTGATCTGGACGGATTGCGCGCCTCGGTGCTGGCGCATGGGCGCGTGGCCCGTGTGGTGATCGCCAGGATCGAAGGGTCCAGCCCGCGCGAAGTGGGTGCCGCGATGCTGGTCTGGGCAGATGGGCAATCGGGCACAATCGGCGGCGGTGCGCTGGAATATCAGGCAGCCAAGGACGCGCGCAATGCGACCACGGATCGGCTGTCGCGACACGCGTTGGGGCCAGAGCTGGGCCAATGCTGCGGAGGACGCCTCACCGTGTTGCGCGAAATCTATGACCTAGCGCGGGTTGACGATATAACCGGGGATGTGATCGCGCGATCGGTTGATGGCTCGGACATGCCCTTGGATGTGAAACGCATTTTGGCGCAGGCACGGGCGCAGGGAATTTCGCCAAAGTCCGAATTGAACCAGGGCTGGTTCATCGAGCCCGTGCATCGCCCCCAACAGGCGCTGTGGATTTGGGGCGCGGGTCACGTGGGACGGGCGCTGGTCTCGGTTCTGGAGCCGATGCCGGATTTGGCGATCACTTGGGTGGATACCGCGCCTGATCGGTTTCCCGCCCAGCTGCCGCCCGGAGTGACAGCCGTGCCTGCTGCGCGACCCGAAGTGCTGGTGCCTCATACGCCAAAGGACGCGCGGCACCTGATTTTGACATACTCTCACACGCTGGATTTGGCGCTGTGCCATGCGCTGCTGACGCATGGCTTTGACCGCTGCGGGTTGATCGGATCGCAGACAAAATGGGCGCGTTTTCGGTCGCGTTTGACCGATCTGGGTCATCAAATCACAAGCATTGCGCGCATAGAGTGCCCCATCGGGGATCCGACGCTGGGGAAACATCCTCAGGCCATTGCGATTGGCGTGGCGCATGACATACTGCAAGTGACGGGGCGTAAGACTCCGCTTTACAAGGGAAAAACCGGGTGACAGGGACACTGCTTTCAATACAGGGCCTGACCAAGGCCTATCCGGGGGTTGTCGCCAACAGCGACGTCTCGTTCGATATCAAAGAGGGCGAAGTTCACGCCCTGCTAGGCGAAAACGGCGCGGGGAAATCCACGCTGGTGAAGATGATCTATGGTCTGGTCAAGCCCGACACTGGCAGCATGACCCTGCGCGGCGACGCCTTTGCCCCCTCCGAACCGCGCGTTGCCCGCGCCGCGGGTGTGGCGATGGTGTTCCAGCATTTTTCCCTGTTCGAAGCGCTGAACGTGGCCGAAAACATCGCCCTAGGCATGGAAAACCCGCCCAAAATGGGCGATCTGGCCGCGCGAATTAAAGAGGTGAGCGAGACCTACGGCCTGCCGCTTGATCCCTATCGCACGGTCGGCGATCTGTCCGCCGGAGAACGTCAACGGGTCGAGATTATCCGCTGTTTGCTGCAAGACCCTCGTCTGCTGATCATGGACGAACCCACCAGCGTCCTGACCCCGCAAGAGGTTGAAATCCTGTTCAAAACCTTGCGCAAGCTGACCTTGGAAGGCGTCGCAATCCTGTATATCAGCCACAAGCTGGAGGAAATCCGTGCGCTATGTGACAGTGCCACGATCCTACGGCTGGGCAAAAAGGTTGGCACATGTGTCCCGCGCGAGGTGTCCGCCCGCGAGATGGCCGAGATGATGGTCGGCAGCCAATTGCATGTGCCCGAACGCGCCGGCGGTGAACTGGGGCCGGTCCTGTTGGAACTGACTGATCTGGCGGTCAAATCTCCGTCGGAATTCGGCACGTCGTTGAAAGGGATTTCGTTTCAGGTCCGCTCGGGCGAAGTGCTTGGGCTTGGCGGTGTCGCAGGCAACGGGCAGGACGAGCTGTTGGCCGCACTTTCCGGTGAAATTCGCACACCTGCTGGCGCGGTGATGATGGAGGGCCAGCCGATCGGCGCGCTTGGCCCCACCGCACGGCGCAAACTGGGGCTGCTAACCGCGCCCGAGGAACGCCTGGGCCACGCCGCCGCCCCGGATATGAGCCTGACTGAAAATGCGTTGCTGACGGCCTCGGTTCGGCAAGGGCTGGACAAAAATGGCTTCCTTAAATGGGGCAAAGCGCGTGAATTTGCCGAGGCGGTGATCGAGCGGTTCGACGTTCGCACCCCCGGCCCCGCCAATGCGGCGCGATCTTTGTCTGGGGGCAACCTGCAAAAATTCGTCATCGGTCGTGAGGTGATGCAAGCGCCTGTTGTGCTGGTGGTGAATCAGCCGACATGGGGCGTGGACGCCTCTGCCGCGGCCGAGATTCGGCAGGCTTTGCTGGACTTAGCGGCCGGAGGAACTGCGGTGATCGTGATAAGCCAGGACCTGGATGAGTTAATGGAAATCTCGGACCATTTCGGCGCGCTGAACGAAGGTCGATTGTCCGACATTCGTCCCGCGCGCGGACTGAGTGTGGACGAGATCGGATTGATGATGGGTGGCGCCCATGGAATGGAGGAAGCACATGTCTAAGATGTTGCCTCTATTGAGTATTTCAAGAGCAAAGAAAGCGGGGGCCGGGACATGCTGAGACTGGAGAAACGGCCTCAGCCGTCGCAGATTTGGACCTATGCGACACCGGTTCTGGCGGTTGTGCTGACGATGATCGCGGGAGGGATTCTGTTTACCTTTTTGGGTAAGGATCCGTTGGTGGCGATTCGAACGATTTTTGTCGATCCGTTGTTCTCGGAGTTCGCGTTTTACTACAGGCCGCAATTGCTGGTGAAGGGGGCTCCGTTGGTGTTGATCGCGATCGGGCTGTCCCTGGGGTTCCGGGCGGGGATTTGGAATATCGGGGCCGAGGGTCAGTATATCGTTGGTGCCTTGTGCGGGGCCGGCGTGGCGTTGGCATTGTACCCGTTGGAGGCCTGGTGGTTGTTTCCTGCGATGGTGATTGCCGGGGCGGTTGGCGGCATGCTTTGGGCGATGATCCCGGCATTGTTGAAGGTGAAGTTCGGGACAAACGAGATTTTGGTCAGCCTGATGCTGGTCTATGTCGCCGAGCAGTTGTTGGCCTCGATGTCGCTTGGGTTGATGAAAAACCCGCAAGGGTTTGGGTTTCCCGGATCACGGAATTTGCAGCAATATGACAGCGCTCATAATGCAGAGTTGATCGCTGGATCGGGCATGCATTGGGGAGTGGTCGCGGCGTTCATTGCGGTGATTTTCGCCTATGTCCTGCTGAACCGGCATATGCTGGGGTTTCATATTCGACTGACCGGCGAAGCGCCCCGCGCGGCGCGATTTGCGGGTGTCAAGCCGGCGCGGCTGATCTTGTTCTGTCTGGGGGCTTCGGGTGCCTTGGCCGGCTTGGCCGGTATGTTCGAAGTCGCGGGACCATCAGGTCAGGTCAGTATTGATTTTAACGTGGGCTATGGGTTTACGGCGATCATCGTCGCGTTTCTGGGCCGCCTGCATCCAGTGGGCATTCTGTTGGCAGGAGGTCTGATGGCGTTGACCTATATCGGGGGCGAGATCGCGCAATCCAAGCTGGGGCTGCCCTCGGCTGCGATCCAACTGTTTCAGGGGATGCTGTTGTTCTTTCTGCTGGCGGTGGACGTGTTAACCAATTTCAAGATCAAACTGACCAAGGGCGAGGTGGCGTGATGGATGTATCTTCGATCAATCCGATCCTGTTGCTGGCGTCATTGATTGTGGCGGCGACACCGCTGCTGCTGGCCGCTCTGGGCGAGCTGGTGGTGGAAAAATCCGGCGTTTTAAACCTGGGCGTCGAGGGCATGATGATCACCGGAGCCATCTGCGGATTCGCGATTGCGGTGAACACCGGCTCGCCCATTCTCGGACTGGTGGCCGCAGCGATCGGCGGAGCGGCCTTGTCGCTGCTGTTTGCGATCCTTACGCAATTCGCGTTGGCCAACCAGGTTGCCTCGGGGCTGGCGCTCACGTTGTTTGGGCTGGGTCTGTCGGCGCTGATTGGTCAGGGATATCAGGGAATTAAGCCGCCAGCCTTCCCCGAATTTGACATCCCCCTACTGTCGCAAATTCCCGGCCTTGGGCCCATCCTGTTCACCCAGGATTTCGTGGTATATCTGGCGTTTTTCCTGACATTGGGCACGTGGGCCGTGCTGAAATATACGCGTGCGGGTTTGATCCTGCGCGCAGTTGGCGAAAACCATGATGCGGCCCACGCCTTGGGCTACAAAGTGGTGCGCATCCGGGTGCTGGCCATCATGTTCGGCGGCGCCTGCGCGGGCTTGGGTGGGGCCTATATCAGCCTGATCCGCGTCCCCCAATGGACCGAGGGCATGACCGCCGGCATCGGCTGGATCGCCCTGGCGCTGGTGGTGTTTGCCAGTTGGAAACCCTGGCGCGTGCTGCTGGGCGCCTGCCTGTTCGGAGGCGTGAACGTGCTGCAGCTGAACCTGCAAGCCGCGGGCATCGCCATCCCGGTCGAGATCCTGGCGATGTCACCTTACATCATCACCATCCTCGTCCTCGTCATCATGTCGGCCGATCGCAGCGGGGCACCTGCTTCGTTGGGCCGATCCTTCCACGCCTCGCAATGAGGCCTGACTAAACTGCAAGAAACAGGGAGAACCTGCATGAAACTCGTGAAACTTCTAAGCACCGCCGCCATGGCGCTGGGTATGGCCACTGCGGCCATCGCCGGTAGCCATAGTGATAAAACCAAGGTCGGCTTTGTCTATGTCGGCCCCGTCGGCGATGGCGGTTGGACCTATGAACACGACCAAGGCCGCAAAGCCGTGGTCGAGGCGTTCGGCGACAAGGTCGAAACCGTCTATGTCGAAAACGTTCCCGAAGGCCCCGACGCCGAGCGTGTGATGACCCAGATGGCGCTGGAAGGCGCTGATCTGATCTTTACCACCTCGTTTGGTTACATGGATCCGACGCTGAATGTGGCCAAGAAGTTCCCGAACGTGAAATTCGAACACGCAACGGGCTATAAGCGCGCCGATAACGTGTCCACCTACTCGGCCCGTTTCTACGAAGGCCGCGCCGTTCAGGGCACCATCGCCGGTAACCTGACCAAGTCGAACACCATCGGCTACATTGGCTCCTACCCGATCCCCGAGGTCATCCGCGGCATCAACTCGGCCTATATCCACGCCAAAAAGGTGAACCCGGATGTAACCTTCAAAATCGTCTGGGCCTACACTTGGTTTGACCCCGCGAAAGAGGCCGACGCCGCCAAGGTGCTGATCGAACAGGGTGCGGACGTGATCCTGCAACACACCGACTCGACCGCACCGCAGGCTGCCGCACAGGCCGCTGGCAACGTCTACACCTTCGGTCAGGCCTCGGACATGAGCGAATACGCCCCCATGCCCCGCGTCTCCTCGATCATTGATGACTGGGCCCCTTACTACGTTGCGCGCACCCAGGCCGTCATGGATGGCACCTGGACAAGCACTGACACTTGGGATGGCATCGGCGCTGGCATGGTCGGCATCGGCGAGATCTCTGACGTGGTCCCCGCTGACGTCAAGGCCGCCGCCCTGGCGCTCAAAGCGTCTCTGGCCGATGGCTCCTACCACGCCTTCACCGGCCCGCTGAACAAACAGGACGGCACCCCTTGGCTAGCCGAAGGCGAAACCGCTGACGATGGCACTCTTGCTGGCATGGCCTTCTACGTCGAAGGTATCGAAGGCACCATCCCGCAATAAGCGCGCCCAACCGCACGCTCTCCAAAGGCCCCGCCCAATCGGTGGGGCCTTTCCATTGCCACCAGCGCCAATCCCGAGGAGCCCGCCA
The DNA here is from genome assembly GCA_050633445.1 of Thalassovita sp. Taxonomy (GTDB): domain Bacteria; phylum Pseudomonadota; class Alphaproteobacteria; order Rhodobacterales; family Rhodobacteraceae; genus Thalassobius. Next base: position 2,499 of record JBOEGN010000095.1, on the reverse strand, counting down.
AAGGCGGGCGACGAGATATCCAGCGCGCGCGTCAGCGCGCTCCGTTTAGCAGGGACTTGAACTCTGGATTGCCAGCGACTGCCAAGCATGGCATGCCTAACACATGACCTCTAAACTGACCCTTCCCGACACCGCCTCGATTGCTGACACCGGCCCAGATGGGCGCATGTTTGCCCCCTCTACTGCGCGCAATATTGATGCCATTGCCGCTGTCCTCTCGGATCATGCCCCCAAATCCGGCATGGCGCTCGAGATCGCCTCGGGAACTGGCGAGCATGTTGCCCAGCTGGCCTCCCAGCATCCCGGCCTGACTTGGCAACCCACCGATCCCGACCCCGCCAGGCGTCGCTCTATCGACGGTCATGGGCACGGCATTCCTAACCTTAGGCCCGCGATGGATCTGGACGCCACCGCGCCCGGCTGGTCCGCCGAGCACCGCGGCCAGGACCTGATCCAGCTGGTCAATTTGCTGCACCTGATCCCAGAACCCGCCGCCAAAACCCTGATTGCCGAGGTCGCGCTGGCCCTCGCCCCCGGTGGGCGCTTTGTCCTTTACGGCCCGTTCCTGCGTGACGGAGAGACCTCGTCCGAGGGCGATGCCCGCTTCAACGACAGCCTGATCTCGCAGGATCCATCGATCGGCTACAAGGACGATTGGGACGTGATCGAATGGATTCAGGAAAATTGGCTGGAACTGGTCCAGGTGATTGAAATGCCTGCCAACAACTTGTGTTTCATCGCCCGTAAACCCTAGGAAATCTGATCAGGATCAAAGCCCGCTGCGAAGCGGCATGGTTTCACGGCCTCAGAAAACATTAGTGAGGCTGAATATGACCTGGACCGACAAACTGACCGGCACCCGCGACCAGTTGCGCAACCTGAATAAATGCATCCCCGACACCACCCGCGCCTTTGGCGGCTTGGGCAAGTCGGTCAAAGAAGGCGGCACGCTGGACTTCAAAACCAAGGAATACGTGGCCCTTGGCATCGCCGTCGCCACCCGTTGCGAGGCTTGCATCACCCTGCATATCGACACCCTGATCCGTGCTGGCGCCACCCGCGAAGAGGTGGGCGACGTCCTGGCCATGACCATCCAGATGGGTGGCGGACCGTCGATGATGTACGCCGCCAAGGCGTTGGAATGCTATGACGAGCTGACGGCGAAGTAAGCACCCCAAATCGGCAAGCCTGTTAGACAGTCCCGGTCGCCGTCACACGCGACCGGAACAAACTGGAGGTCCAGTCAGAGCCATCATGTGGGATGCCACGAGTCGTTTGACTGGTAGAAAATCGCGGAAAATAAATCTTGCCAGTGAAACCCATAAACACAAGAGGATTAGCGATGCCCGTACGAATTGCCGAAAGGCAATGTCTGTTCTGGGCTTTGCCCCTAGCGTTACCGAGTTCTTGGCGCGTCAAGCCATTGAAATTGGACGGAATCTTCGCAGGGCGTGCAGTAGGCCTCCGCTGCCGCCTTTAGGCCACCCACACCTCGCGCCAGGTCGATCGGCCCAAAGAACGACCGAACACCGCCAAGATTTCCATTGGCCAATCTGCACGCACTGGCGATAAACTCTCCGTTTTGACCTCGGAGCACCACGTGCCCGAAGCCATCTGCGTGAACGGTGATTCCCTGCGGCAAGTGATTTCGCAGTATTTTTTTGATTTCTCGCATGCTGTCGCCTCTCATTCATTTTGACTATGGTAGCCGCTGACCTCCCGGCTGTGCGGCAAGCTTTCGGCGTGGAGAGCAGCTGGGCAAATCAACAAACCTTGCTTCCGTTGCCGCTCGGAATGAACGACTGTTTGGGCAGGGTGGTATTGTATTTTGATCGGTCAACGACTGCTTTGTCTTCATAGCGGCCCCTGGGCGCGCCCCATCGCGGTGGTTCTATTTGTAGGTCTGATCCAGCCCTGGGAAGGCGCGAGATTTCACTTCGTCCGCGTAGGTGCTGACGGCCTCTTCGATGGCGGGGCCCAGATTGCCGTAGACCTTCACGAATTTCGGAGTCCATTCGTTCAGGCCCAGCATGTCCTCCAGCACCAGGATCTGCCCGTCGCAATCAGCGCTGGCACCGATGCCGATGGTGGGAATGTCGATCTGTTTGGTGATGCGTGCGGCCAGCGGTTCGACCATGCCCTCCAGCACCACGGCAAAGGCGCCAGCCTCGGCCACGGCCTTGGCGTCGGCCTCGTGCGCAGGCCAGCTGTCTTCGTCGCGCCCTTGGGTTTTGAAACCGCCCATCGTGTTGGTCGACTGCGGCGTCAGGCCGATATGGGCCATCACCGGAATGCCGCGTTCCACCAAAAACCGGATCGTGTCAGCCATGCGCGCGCCGCCTTCGAGTTTGACCGCGCCGCAGTTGGTTTCCTGCATGATCCGCGCAGCGTTACGGAACGCGATTTGCGGGCTTTCCTCGTAGGTGCCAAAGGGCATATCAACCACAATCAGCGCTTGTTTGGTGCCGCGCACCACGGCCTTGCCATGCATGATCATCA
>JBOEGN010000094.1:0-6342 GCA_050633445.1 Thalassovita sp. | reverse complement strand
CCCAAAATGCTTGGGTGGGGCACTGAAGGTTGTCGGAGTTACTTCATGTCCAGTGTCAAAGTTTTCCAGGTTGGGTTCAATAAATGCGCGACGCGCACGATGGCTCAATTCTTCGAAGACAATGGGTATCCGGCCGCGCATTACCTTAGCGGACGATTGGCGCGGAACATCCGCAATTGTAAAACAGCTGGGACCAAACCGTTGGAGCGTTGGGACGATAGGGTTCTGTTCACCGACATGGAAACCGTCACGTGGGACGAGCTTTACGAGGCGTACAAAGACTTTGCATATCTGGACCAGTGGTATCCCGACGCCTATTTCATCCTGAATACGCGACGGGTCGAGCAATGGTTGCTCAGCCGTTTGCGGCACGATGACGGGGACTATTTGTTGCGCTACATGGCGGGATATGGCGATGATAACCCATTGCATGCGCTACAAAGATGGAGCGCCGATTGGGAGACGCACCTTCCTGCTGTGCGCGCCCATTTCGCGGACCGGCCCGGTAAGTTGCTGGAGTTTGACATCGACAAGGATGGCCCTGACAAAATCGTGGCGCATTTCGACGGTGTCTTGAAGTTGGACCCGGAAAAATGGGGGCACCGGGGTAAGACCTGATGTAAATGCCTCCGCATGACCTTGGCGACGGGGGCGGGCAGGCGGGCCATACTTGGATCGCACCATTTCTTTCTTGCCACCCCCCATTTGCCCCTGTATATCGCGCGAGTTCGCATCTGCGAGCGATGGGCGGGATGATTCCCGCCTTTTGGGTTCGATGAGGGTACGCGGTGGTCGCTGATCCTCCTCTCAACTCCAACGCCTAAAAAAAGGCTAAGAAATGCAAAGCCAAAACATTCGCATTCGGCTGAAGGCATTCGATTTCCGTGTGTTGGATTCCAGCACCCAAGAAATCGTTAACACAGCAAAGCGCACCGGCGCATCTGTTCGTGGCCCGATCCCCCTGCCGAACAAGATTGAGAAGTTCACCGTTCTGCGTGGCCCTCACATCGACAAGAAATCCCGCGACCAGTTCGAGATCCGTACGCACAAGCGTCTGCTCGACATCATTGATCCGACCCCCCAGACCGTGGACGCGCTGATGAAGCTCGACCTGGCCGCTGGTGTGGACGTCGAAATCAAGCTGCAGTCGTAAGCTCGGAGGGTATAGAAAATGCGCTCTGGTGTTATCGCTAAGAAGGTGGGCATGACCCGCCTGTTCATGGAAGACGGCAAACAGATCCCTGTGACCGTTCTTCAACTGGAAAACCTGCAGGTTGTTTCGCAACGCACCTCGGATCAGCACGGCTATACCGCCGTTCAGCTGGGCTGTGGTTCGATCAAAGCCAAACGTGTAAGCCAAGCCATGCGCGGCCACTTCGCCGCTGCGTCGGTCGAGCCCAAGCGTAAGCTGGCTGAGTTCCGCGTGACCGAAGACAACCTGATCGAAGTTGGCGCCGAAATCTCGGCCGAGCACTATGTGTCCGGTCAGAAGGTGGACGTTGCCGGTACCTCGATCGGTAAAGGCTTTGCTGGTGCAATGAAACGCCACAACTTTGGTGGTCTTCGCGCCTCGCACGGTGTTTCGATCTCGCACCGTTCGCACGGTTCGACTGGTCAGTGTCAGGATCCCGGTAAGGTTTTCAAAGGCAAGAAAATGGCCGGCCACATGGGTGCCGTCCGCGTGACCACTCAGAACCTGGAAGTCGTCAAAACTGACGCCGACCGTGGCCTGATCATGGTCAAAGGCGCCGTTCCCGGCTCCAAAGGCGGCTGGGTCACCATCAAAGACGCCGTGAAGAAGAAACTGCCCGAGAACGTTCCGTTCCCGGCTGCTCTGAAAACCGCTGCTGCTGAAGCTCCGGCTGAAGAAGCTCCTGCGGAAGGTGGTGAAGCATGAAACTTGATGTGATCAAACTGGACGGCGAATCCGCCGGTTCCGTAGAGCTGTCCGAAGACCTGTTCGGTCTGGAGCCGCGCGCAGACATCCTGCACCGCGTCGTTCGCTGGCAGCGTAACAAGGCACAGGCCGGAACTCACAAGGTTCTGACTCGTTCCGAAGTTAGCTACTCGACCAAGAAGATCTATCGCCAAAAAGGCACCGGTGGCGCACGTCACGGGTCCCGCAAGGCGCCTATCTTCCGTAAAGGTGGTATCTACAANNCGAAGAAATTCCGCAAGCTGGGCCTGAAGCACGCCCTGTCCGCCAAAGCCAAGGCTGGTGAACTGGTTGTGATCGAAGCCGCCGAAACCGAGGGCAAGACCGCCGCTCTGGCCAAACAGGTTGCAAACCTGGGCTGGAAACGCGCCTTGATCATCGACGGCGCGTCGGTGAACGAGATCTTCGCCCAAGCCGCCCGCAACATCGAAGGTCTGGATATCCTGCCGACGATGGGCGCTAACGTGTATGACATCCTGAAACGTGACACCCTGGTGATCACCAAAGCAGGTGTCGAAGCTCTGGAGGCTCGCCTGAAATGACCACCAAGGCAGAACTGTACGACGTGATCCGCAAGCCGATCATCACCGAAAAGGCCACCATGGCCTCTGAATCCGGTGCTGTGGTGTTTGAGGTCGCAATCGACGCCAACAAACCCCAGATCAAAGAGGCCGTCGAGGCCCTGTTCGGTGTGAAGGTCAAGGCCGTCAACACCACGATCACCAAGGGTAAAGTGAAGCGTTTCCGCGGCCAGCTGGGCAAGCGTAAAGACGTCAAAAAAGCTTACGTGACCCTGGAAGAGGGCAACACGATCGACGTGTCCACCGGACTGTAAGATCTAAGCTTTCACAAGAATGAAGGCCCTGCGCGAAAGCGTGGGGCCTTTTTCATTGAGGTACGACGCGTGCATCGTCTTTTTGAAGACGGGCGTTTGATCTGGTCCGGGAAACTTTGGAAAGCAATCGTTGTGTCATGCGGTGTGACCGGCTAGGCTAGTTTCATGAAACACGTTCCCAAAGAAAATACTGACGAAGCGCTTATTCAGGAATATCTGAACAAAGGCGGCAAAGTTAGTGTCGGCAAGACCAAGCCGCCTCGGCCCGAGTTGGGGCTGAGCAAGAATGTTTGGAACGCCAAGCTGACCAAAGAAGAGAAGGCGGCGCGCGACAAGAAGTGATCGCGCCGTTCGCGTCCCCGTCAGGTTTGCCAGGGGAACGACGCTGGTGAGCGCAATAGTTTTTGCTCGGAGCCGGGCAAAACGTTTCTTTCTATGGACACGTCCTTCAGCCCCTGTTACATCCCGCCAGTCGACTGGCCTCAGATTCGTTCTGGGNNAACGGAAGACAGAAAGCATGGCACTCAAGTCGTATAAACCGACGACGCCGGGCCAGCGTGGGCTGGTTCTGATCGACCGTTCGGAGCTGTGGAAAGGTCGTCCGGTCAAATCTCTCACCGAGGGTTTGACCAAGAATGGCGGCCGGAACAATACCGGACGGATCACGATGCGCCGCAAAGGCGGTGGGGCAAAGCGCCTCTATCGTATCGTGGACTTCAAGCGCAACAAATTCGACGTTGCTGCAACGGTTGAGCGGATCGAATATGACCCCAACCGCACCGCGTTTATCGCGCTGATCAAATACGAAGATGGCGAACAGGCCTACATTCTCGCACCGCAGCGTCTGGCTGTTGGCGATACTGTGGTTGCCTCGGCCAAGGCCGACATCAAACCGGGTAACGCAATGCCGTTCTCGGGCATGCCGATCGGTACTATCATTCACAACATCGAAATGAAGCCCGGCAAAGGCGGTCAGATTGCCCGCGCAGCTGGTACATATGCTCAGTTCGTTGGTCGTGATGGTGGCTACGCTCAGATCCGCCTGTCCTCGGGTGAACTGCGCCTGGTCCGTCAGGAATGCATGGCCACCGTTGGTGCCGTGTCCAACCCTGACAATTCGAACCAGAACTTCGGTAAAGCTGGCCGCATGCGTCACAAGGGCATCCGCCCCAGTGTTCGTGGTGTTGTCATGAACCCGATCGACCACCCTCATGGTGGTGGTGAAGGCCGGACTTCGGGTGGTCGTCACCCGGTGACCCCTTGGGGTAAGCCGACCAAGGGTGCTCGTACTCGCAACAAGAACAAGGCGTCGCAGAAGCTCATCGTTCGCTCGCGTCACGCCAAGAAGAAGGGCCGTTAACACATGGCACGTTCTGTTTGGAAAGGCCCCTTCGTGGATGCTTACGTGCTTAAGAAAGCCGAAGCAGCTCGCGAGTCGGGTCGCAACGAAGTCATCAAAATCTGGTCGCGTCGTTCCACCATTCTGCCCCAATTCGTGGGTCTGACTTTTGGTGTGTATAACGGCCAGAAACACGTTCCTGTGAACGTCAGCGAAGACATGATTGGCCAGAAGTTCGGTGAGTATTCGCCGACCCGGACCTACTATGGTCACGCGGCTGACAAAAAAGCGAAGCGGAAATAAGTCATGGGCAAGGCAAAGAACCCCCGCCGCGTGGCAGATAACGAAGCAATGGCCAAAGTCCGTATGCTTCGCACCAGCCCGCAGAAACTGAACCTGGTCGCTGCAATGATCCGTGGCAAGAAAGTTGAAAAGGCCCTGACGGACCTGACTTTCTCGAAGAAACGGATCGCTCAGGACGTGAAGAAATGCCTTCAGTCCGCGATTGCAAACGCTGAAAACAACCACAACCTGGATGTGGACGAACTGATCGTGGCAGAGGCTTACGTTGGTAAGAACCTGACCATGAAACGTGGTCGTCCTCGGGCACGTGGTCGTTTCGGCAAAATCATGAAGCCGTTCTCGGAACTCACCATCACGGTGCGCCAGATTGAGGAGCAAGCCTAATGGGTCAGAAAGTAAATCCGATCGGCATGCGCCTGCAGGTCAACCGCACCTGGGACAGCCGCTGGTACGCCGACTCGAAAGACTTTGGTGATCTTCTGCTGGAAGACATCAAAATCCGTGAGTTCATCAAGGAAGAGTGCAAGCAGGCCGGCGTGGCCCGCGTGATCATCGAACGTCCGCACAAAAAGTGCCGCGTCACGATCCACACCGCACGTCCTGGTGTTATCATCGGCAAAAAAGGTGCTGACATCGAAGTTCTGCGCAAGAAACTGGCGGCGATGACCGACAGCGAACTGCACCTGAACATCGTTGAAGTGCGCAAGCCCGAGCTGGACGCTCAGCTGGTCGCGGAATCGATCGCTCAGCAGCTGGAACGTCGTGTGTCCTTCCGTCGTGCCATGAAACGTGGCGTGCAGAACGCCATGCGCATGGGCGCCCTGGGCATCCGTGTGAACGTTGCTGGCCGTCTGGGTGGCGCAGAAATCGCACGTACCGAATGGTACCGCGAAGGCCGCGTGCCGCTGCACACTCTGCGTGCTGACATCGACTATGCCGCCGCCGAAGCGATGACCCCTTATGGCATCATCGGCATTAAAACCTGGATCTTCAAAGGCGAGATCATGGAACACGATCCTCAAGCTCGTGACCGTCGCGCCCAGGAAATCCAGGATGGTCCCGCGCCCCGTGGCGCCGGCGGCCGCCGCTAAGGAGATCTGAGTAATGCTTCAACCAAAGCGTACTAAATTCCGCAAGCAGCAGAAGGGCCGTATCAAAGGCCTGGCCAAGGGCGGTTCTGACCTGAACTTCGGTTCGTTTGGTCTTAAGGCCACCCAGCCCGAGCGTGTGACTGCGCGTCAGATCGAGGCCGCTCGTCGTGCCATGACGCGTCACATGAAACGTCAGGGCCGTGTCTGGATCCGTATCTTCCCCGATGTCCCCGTGACCTCGAAACCCGTCGAAGTTCGTATGGGTAAAGGTAAAGGTTCCGTGGACTACTGGGCTTGCAAAGTGAAGCCTGGCCGCATCATGTTCGAAATCGACGGCGTCGACGAAGATATCGCACGTGAAGCTCTGCGCCTGGCCGCGATGAAACTGCCGGTGAAAACCCGCGTCGTGGTTCGCGAAGACTGGTAAAGGTCGAAAGCGCGTCAGCGCTTTCTGGCTCGCGCGGTAAAGGCAAAATCACAGATTTTGTTCGGGCCGCGCCCCAGCCCGAAGAAACAAAAACCCCCGTCGAGCAATCGGCGGGGGTTTTCTTTTTGAGTATTTGAAGAGCAAAGAAGCGGGCTTGGCGGTAGTTTGGTCAGAGTTCTGGCGCAAGGGCGGAGGCGCCGTTTCGGTCTATTCCCACTTATAGTTAAAGCTCACCGACACCCGGTCGTATTCCGAGCGGTTCAGGGGGACTTCGTGGCGCAGCCAGCTTTCCCAGAGCAGCACGTCGCCCACTTTGGGGGCCATGTAGATGAAGGGTTGCAGGTCGCGGCGGGCGTCTTTGCGTCGTGCTGGGGCGGCCATCATGCGGCCGGAACGCGGGTCTTCCAGTTT
>JBOEGN010000093.1:0-13333 GCA_050633445.1 Thalassovita sp. | reverse complement strand
GCCAGATCATGGCCGATATCCTGACCTACGAAGAACATCGCGGCCCCATCTCGGGCAAAAAAGTGGTGTGGTGCGGCGACGGAAACAACGTGTTCGCCAGCTTTGCCCATGCCGCAGGGCAGTTCGGCTTTGACCTGACCTTTACCGGACCCAAGACGCTGGACCCCGAAATGGGGTTCGTCGAAGAGGCCCGCGCCAAGGGCGCCAATGTCGAGATCATCCGCGATCCGGTCGAGGCCGTCAGCGGGGCCGATCTGGTGGTCACGGACACTTGGGTCAGCATGCATGATCCGCAATCGGCGCGTGAACGTCGCCATAACCAGTTGCGCCCGTATCAGGTGAATGATGCGCTGTTGGCCCATGCAAAGGATGACGCGTTGTTCATGCACTGCCTGCCCGCGCATCGCGACGAAGAAGCGACCAGCGCCGTGATGGACGGCCCTCATTCGGTTGTTTTCGACGAAGCGGAAAACCGCCTGCACGCGCAAAAGGCGGTCATGCGCTGGTGCCTGGGCGTATAAACTAGGCGCGGAAGGGGGCTCTGCCCCCGCCCCTGTGGGGCTCCCCCGGGATATTTAGAAAAAGAAGAAGCCCGTTTGGGCGTGAGAGGGTTGATGCAGCGACGCGTGTTCATGGTTTCGGGATTGGCTTTGGTTCTTGCAGGATGTGGTGGACGGCGCAGGCGGCGTGCGGCGCGGTCGGAGCCTGATTTGTATCCCAATGAAACGCCCGAGTTGCGTCGTCTGATCAATCACTACGCCGATCACTATGATGTTCCGCGCAGTCTGGTGCACCGGGTGGTTAAGCGCGAGAGCACCTATCGGCCGGAGGCGCGCAATGGGCCCTATTATGGTCTGATGCAGATCTTGCCTCAGACTGCGCGCACAATGGGGTATCGCGGCCCGGATGCAGGGCTGTTGGACGCGCGGACAAACCTGACCTATGCGGTAAAATACCTGCGCGGGGCCTGGTTGGTTTCCGACGGAGACGAAGCGACTGCGGTTCAATGGTATGCCCGCGGGTATTACTACGAAGCCAAACGACGCGGATTGCTGAAAGAGACAGGGCTGCGCAGCTGATTACTCAAGTATTTTCAGCAGCTTGTTTTTGACCTCGTCTTCCAGCTTGCGTTTGATCGCATCCTCGGTGCTTTCGTCCTCTTTCTTGTCGATCCCCAGGCGGTCTGTGACCTCTTCTTCCAGTTTTTCCTTGGCCCTTTTCTTTTCTTCCTGAAAGTTCAGGTCGATGGCCTTTTCCATATCAGGAGAGATGCGCGGATTTGCCCAAGGGCCGCGAATGCGCACGGGAATAGCAAGGCCTTTGCCGCCATTTATGCTGTCGATTTGGGGGGTGAAAAGATAGTCTAGGTCGCGGGGACCAAGCCCAATGCGACCCTCGCCATTGGCCGAGAGCGCAGGCAGTTTCATCAATAGGTCTGGGTTGTTCAGATTGCCCTTGTCCATGGTGAAACTGGCGGTGAGGCTGTCAAAAACCGTGGTGCCACCCGTGCCCAGCCCCGAGCGCATCAGCTTGTCCAGATCGACCCCTTGGATGGTGCCGCGCCCCATAGTCAGCCCGCCTTTACCCGACAGAGAATTCATGATCGCGTGCATTGTGTTGCCGACCCCCAAATATTCCAGCGTCGTGTCGACATCACCGGTAAAGCGCGTGACGCCCACTGTATCATCCAGCAATTTTTGCATGTTCAGACCCTTGGCGGTGATCGCCCCGCCAACGGAAAGGCCCGACCGGTTGTTGGCCACGACCCGACCCGAAATCGAGCCGCCATAGCCCGACAATTGCTGCAGTTGCGCCACCGCGCGGGCGCGATCAATGGTCACGCGGGCGCTTGTGGTCCCAAAGCTAAGCCCCGCAACACTCAGCGCGTTGGCATCAAAGGCAATCTCGCCGTTGATCAGGCCCAAGGCGCTGGCGTCGATCGGCTCCTTGGACCATCCGGCAGGGGCGGAGGAGCCTGTAGATTCGCCGCTATCAAGCGCAGTCAGATCCAGATGATTGGTTGCGATCCGCGCGGTCAGATTTGGTGTGGCTGTCGCAAGATTCAGGTCCAGCTCTCCGGTCAGGGCATTTTGGTCCAGCGTGGCAGACAAATCGCGAACCGACAGCATCTGCGATTCGGTCAGGGTCAGGTTTGCCGACAGCTTGGCCGCGCGCCCCAGACCTTTGGGCAGCGCGACACCTTGGATCCCCAAAGCAGACAGAAACGCGGTGCTGTTGGAGATATCAGCGGCGATCTGCCCTTGGAGTTGCGGCTGCGAGGCCCCGCGACCGTCAAAACTGACTTTGCCGCCTTTGGCCGATAGTTCCGCAGAGATCGCGGTCACCGTACCTTCGAGCAGATCCGCCAGGTTGCCGACATGCCCGCTTAGCTGCAACGGGGATGTGCCATAGGTCGCAGACAGGTCAAAATCGCCGCGCCCGTCATATTCAGGCCACCGCAAATCGACGGAAACGTCCTTGACGGACAGATCCGTCCCAGAGCCATAGTCCACATAGCGCAGCTTGCCACCTTTGATCAGCGCTCGGTCCAGCGACAAGGCCAACGCATTCGAGCTGCCACTTGGCTGACCCGATGGCGCCACGCCGGACACGCCGGTATCCCAGTTCACGCGGCCATCCTTGGCACGTTCCAGCAAGATATCAGGGGCCACGGCCTCGAGCCCGGTGATGCGCACCTCGCCCGTGAACAGCGAAACCAGATCAACCCCAACCTTCAGCGCTTGCGCCCGCATCAGCGGTGCACCGTCGGACCAGTCAGCATTCGCAATGGTGATCGGGCCGGTTGAAACGCCCAAGACAGGAAAGTAGCTGACCTTGGTTTCGCCGGACAGAACCACCTCGCGCCCGGTTTGGGCCTTCAACTGATCCACTGCGACTTTGGCGATCCGGTCTCCGGGCAGCATCAACAGCCCAATTCCAGCGACCAACAACAGGGCTACGACGAACCCGATGAACCTGAGTAGAAACCGCATCGAACTGCCTCCGAATGGCGTTTTGCCCTACCCTACGAAAGCTGTGCGGTTCTGCCAATGACAGGCTGAACAAAGCTGCGTGTAAAGGCCGAGTTCCGCCGGAGAGCTAGTCTTTGCGCCCGATCAAACCCGTCAAAACCGCAGCGCCAACCGCCGTGATAATCCACCCCAGCAGCTGAATGGGCATCCGCGCCCAATAGGCAAATGTGCCCAGCCCACCATAGGCCTTACTGGGTGCCCAGGTGGTTTCCTGCCCCAACGCATCCAGCGGCACGAACAGGTCCAACGCATAAAGCCCCGCACTAAAGGTCTCGTAGTCCCGCCCCGCCGGGGTTTCCACCCAGGCCAATGCCGGGGGTGTGCTGGTATCACCCGCGAAGAACGGCGTGGCCGCGTCCAACCACGCAGCCGAAGTCAGGATAACATCGGAATTCGGCACCATCTGCCCCGCGCCATAGGCAGCACCATACAGCCAGAACCCAAACGCCCAAATCGCCAGCATCCACCCCAAGGCCCGCACCGGTTGATGCCCATAGCCAAACATCCAGCAGAACCCGGCATCCAGAACGCGCCGCAAATCCATCAGGATCGAGCGGACACCAGCCCCCACAGTCCCATCCAGATGCATATGCGCCCGTCGCCAGGCTGCAAGGCGCAGGGATTTCTCTTTCTGGTAATGCACCCGCGCGGCCTCGGCCCGATTGCCATCGTCCTCCAACACTTTGGCCAATTGCGTATAGGGCTGCGGATCGAAATCAGCTTTGCCAGCCCCTCTGATCCAGGGCAACGGACGTTTAGGCTTGCCTGTGGGTGTATCCACCTCTTCACCAACCGAGGGCTGGATGGGCCAGTTCAGGTTACGCCTAAGAATGGTCAGACGCTGGTGTGGCAACATGGTCCCAGACAACCGTTCATAGGTGAAGCCAGAAATATCAAAACGTTTCGCCCGTTCCCAAGAAAACAGGTCATCTTGTAAAACACCTGCCGCGGCATAGCCCAAGTCCAGAAACGGGATCTCGCCCTCGATTTCTTGCCAAACCAGTAGACCCTCGATTTTGGCACCATTCAGGTTCACATCCCCCTCAAACTTCGCCTTGACCGCTCCGAAGTTTCTTCCGATCTGCGCCCCACCAAAGTCCACAAGCCCCGTCGCGTGAAACCCCTTGTCCAAAACCGCAGTGCTACCAATACGAGCGGCATTACAGTACAACGCTTTGCCGCCATCCCCATCGAACCGTCCGCTGCGACAACTCAATTGCCCATCGATGCGGGCCCCTCCCAGATTCACCAGCCCCGTCGCATGAAACCCATCGCGCAAAAACAGGCTTTTCTGGAGTTTGATGCGATGCAAATTCAGCCCCTGCTTGGCGCGGCTACCAATCAAATGCAGCGCCCCCAATTTGGCATCCATAAACCACACCTGATTTTCGAACAGGCAGCTTTTCATCGCCAGATCAAGATCGCTGACACAACCGTGGCAAACCAGAAGACCGTCAATCCAAGCGCCCCGCAGCAGGATACCGTTTGGATGCGGGCGCGCGCCATCCGGGCTGTCGCATCCCCCCTCCAGCAGATACCGGATCAGCGCGGGGCGGACCCGGCGGTCAGGATCGCTTTGATCCTTGGGGCAGTCCTGCTTACCCGGCAGATAAGCAAACCGGCCCAGTTCGCATGCATCCAACAGGTCCTGTTCCAACGCCGACCAGTCCCGGTCGCCCTTCACCTGGTCAATCGTCACTCTATGGGTTGTTGTCATCGCAGCCTCCACACCCATAGATATGGTCACGCGGGCGTGATCGTGCAATGCCCTTCCCCCAGCGACCCGCACACGGTATGAGGCCCCATGACCCAGAATCCACCCAATATTCGCCCCGACCTCGCGCCGCGTGCGCGGATTCAGGAAACCCCGCGTGACGGACAGCCGACGATCGGCATGGTCTCGCTTGGCTGCCCCAAGGCGTTGGTCGATAGCGAACGCATCCTGACCCGCCTGCGCGCCGAAGGCTATGGCATCAGCCCCGATTATGCCGGAGCGAACGCGGTGATCGTGAACACCTGCGGATTTCTGGACTCGGCCAAGGCGGAATCGCTGGAGGCCATCGGCGAGGCGCTGAACGAAAACGGCAAGGTCATCGTCACCGGCTGTCTGGGTGCCGACCCCGAATACATCACCGGCGTCCACCCCAAGGTTCTGGCCGTCACCGGCCCGCATCAATACGAACAGGTGCTGGATGCGGTCCACGGCGCCGTGCCGCCCGACCCTGACCCGTTTGTCGACCTGCTGCCGGCCAGCGGCGTGAAACTGACCCCGCGCCACTACAGCTATCTGAAGATCTCGGAAGGCTGCAATCACAGCTGCAAATTCTGCATCATCCCTGACATGCGCGGCAAACTGGCCAGCCGCCCGATGAAGGCCGCCCTGCGCGAGGCCGAGAAATTGGTCGAAAGCGGCGTCAAGGAACTGCTGATCATCAGTCAGGACACCAGCGCCTATGGCACCGACTGGAAGGACCGCGACAGCAAGTTTCCCTTCCTTGATCTGGCCCGTGAACTGGGCCAGCTAGACGCCTGGATCCGTCTGCACTATGTCTATCCCTACCCGCATGTGCGCGACGTGATCCCGCTGATGGCCGAGGGTAAAATCCTGCCCTATTTGGACATCCCCTTTCAACACGCCCACCCCGACACGCTGAAACGCATGGCCCGCCCCGCGGCTGCGGAAAAGACGCTGGACCGCATCCGCGAATGGCGCGACATCTGCCCCGATATCACCCTGCGCTCCACCTTCATCGTGGGCTATCCCGGTGAAACCGAGGCTGAATTCCAAACCCTTCTGGACTGGATGGACGAGGCACAGCTGGATCGCGTCGGCTGCTTCCAATACGAAAACGTCGAAGGCGCACGCTCCAACGCCCTGCCCGATCATGTCCCCGACGACGTCAAACAAGATCGCTGGGACCGGTTCATGGAAAAAGCCCAAACCATCTCCGAGGCAAAACTGGCCGCAAAAGTCGGTCAAACCATGGACGTCATCGTGGACGATATCGACGATGATGGCATCGCCACCTGCCGCACCAAATCCGACGCGCCCGAGATCGACGGCAACCTCTTCATTGACGAAAATACAGACGCGCTGAATGTCGGCGACATCGTCACGGTCGAGGTCGACGAAGCCAGCGACTACGACCTTTGGGGCCAGATCAAACCCTAACCTGCTTCTTTGCTCGCGAAATACTCTGGGGGTGAATGGCCGCAGGCCAGAGGGGGCAACGCCCCCTTATCCCTGATCCCCAACGCTCTCGCGCCAGTGGCGCCGACACAGCGATACATAGGTCTCATTTCCGCCGATCTGCACCTGAGCACCGTCCATCAGGGCGTTGCCATCCGCGCCCATTCGAACCACCATGCTGGCCTTTTTACCGCAATGGCAGATCGTGCGCACCTCGCGCATCTCATCCGCCAATGCCAGCAAAGCCGCCGAACCCGGAAACAGCTCGCCCCGAAAATCCACCCGCAGCCCGTAACACATCACCGGCACATTCAGATCATCGACCGCACGCGCCAGTTGCCAGACCTGATCCTTGTCCAAAAACTGCGCTTCATCCACGAAAACACACGCGACAGGGCCTTGGAGCTGGCGCGACTTGATCCTCTCGAACAGGTCCTCTCCAGGGCAGAACGTATCCGCCTCGGCACCGATCCCGATCCGCGAGGCTATGCGTCCCTTGCCCGCTCGATTGTCGAACTGAGCAGTCAACAGATAGGGCTCCATGCCCCGCTCTCGGTAATTATGCGAGGCTTGCAGCAACACGGTCGATTTCCCCGCGTTCATGGTCGAATAATGAAAATAGAGCTTGGCCATAGCCAGCGTTTTGTCGGCATTTTCATGCGGGATCAAGCGTGATTTAAGCCTGGCGAGCCTGCGGTCAGAAACGTACTGACGGGCTAGGCCCTGGGGATGATCGGCACGGGTACCTGCGCCGCAGTCTCGCCAAATCGGCCGGTTGCCCGGCCTGCTTCAGGTCTGCACACTTTGACCCGAAACGCTCAGTTACCAATCACGAAAACCGGCAACTTGTTACATTCAAACAACTTCTTTGCCCCTGAAACCGACCAGGGTCAGCTTTATCAATGACATGGCCACCGAAAATGATTAATGGGAAACAGTAGAAGGTTTTCCCCCTAAGCGGGGGCAGCATGAGGTTATGAATGTCAGTCGCCGCAGGATATCTTAAGAAACACACCGAAGCGTTGGTCAAAGACGTCGGAATCGAAGCAGCCTGTTCCCTGACAGGAAAGTCCAAAGCGACGTTGGGGCGGTACTATTCCGACAATCCCGAACACAAGGATCGGTTCATGCCGATCGACGCGGTGGCCGCGCTCGAGGCCTCTGCCTCGCACCCACATGTGACCAGTGCCCTGGCCGATTTACGCGGCATTTCTCTGTCCTATAACGAAGACCGAAAAAATTCGGATACCGGCGGAATTAACTCGGACGTTATCGCGTTAAGCCAACGGTTTGCGATGCTGATGGCCGAGTATAACCAGTCCATAGAGGACGGCATCATCACCATCAACGAAGCCAAACGGCTGTTGAAAGAAACCCTTGCCCTGCAACACGTCTTGATCGAAATGAAACTGCATCTAGAAGAAGAGGCCACCTGATCTGGAGGCCAAGCCTTCGGTTTGCGCGGCGCAACGGGTTTGTCTGAAAAGCGCAAATGAATTGGGGTCCTCCGATTTCTCGGAAGACCCCGGCAAGACTGAAAAGGTCTTATGAAAATCGGCACCCACGCGGCGATTTGGGACCCGCAGAGGCGTTTTTCATCGTTCCAGAGCGAGCCTTGATGCAATACACCAAGATGTCGGTGCGGATTGGGGGTCCAGCTTTGACGCCCGCTCTATATCCATAAGTATAGGGCATTTTGGCCCAAATTGTCGTGAAAATTCTGTGACAAGCCGGTTTTCGCGCATGTTTGGTGTTTACTGGCCCATGCTTCTACGCTTGAGGAAAAAATCAACTAATTGTTTTCATTCGCATTTTTTGAGTCGCAAAGAAATGCTGCAACTGCATAACTTCTTCAAGCATTGCGGCCAGACCGCTCGCGCAAATCAACCACTGCATGAACGCAATCTTCACCTACTATCGTATAGGGCGCGAATCGGACAAGTTTCCAGAAACCCGCTTTTAGTGGACCCCAACCCCAACAACACCCCCTCGGCCACTGCTATCATTCTGAATTGACACGGCAAATCCAGAACGGGGTTTGTGCGACAAAGCCCCTGCCGACAAATCAGGGCTTCTTGTGGGAAACCTTAGTCGCATGGTGCTGAACTTTGTTCCTGTAAATTTCAGCTTCTTCGGTTTCCCCTTGGGAGAGAAGGTATTGAGCGCGAATATTCTTTGGATGAATCAAGGAATCCAGCGCGCCAGTGGACCACGACAATTCATATGCGATGGGCGGAAAGACTGTGTGGGCATGCGTTTTGGACACCTCGGCCAATCTGTGTTGAAAAACATCAGCGGTATGGTTGACGCCTCGAAATTCTTTCAAAAGCTCTCTAGCATATGCGCTTGTAATGGCGTGGCAAGGATTGGACATTCTTAGCGTGTTATTAATGGAAAATGGCGTCTCATTTGTGTGTTCTGCGCTCAAGGCCCACCCCAGCCGCAACAAGGACGGCTTGGAAGCGGCAAAGGACAGATTTCCAGCTTTGATCTGCGTACTTACTTTCTGCAAAACATCCCGCCACCAGGGGTGAAACACCACGTCGTCTTCGCAAATGAGGACACGCTCATTCGTCTGGGAAATAACTTTCCAGAGCTTCAAATAAGTCGCGAAGACCGCAACTTGAGATGGGATAAGAGTATTATTGCAATCTGGGCGATCACACTCAAGTCTTCCACATCTAAAACATGGCGGATATTTTTTCACCAAGCCCTCAGAGAACAGAGCCTGAACTTCGTCTGATTCACCATCGCAAGCGTCATGGAAGGAATAATTTTCGATGCCAATTTCAGAGAAATGGCGACGGATATGTGCCCGCCTGTCGTCAGAACTTGTCAGGCTAACAACATAGATTTTATCAAAAATATCCAGCACCAAGGTTCTCTCACGCTATACCGATGATGCTGCATAATACTAGAGCGGTCATTGTTGTCACCCCCTGCGCTTACCAAGACATTTCAATCGGTTAAGCGTTCCAAAGCTGTGACAAACAGTGTGCGTTTTGGAAGGTTTTTTGGGCATTGTAGGGCGAAATTTCGCAACCTACAGGCGAAGGGTGCAGTGTAGCCAAATCAACGTCATCCGGGATGTCTGCGGCCAGTCTCACCCGCATTTCGAAAGCGCTCGACATGTCGTCAATCCCAGTTAACGAGATAGCGCAGGATCCGATGCAACTCCGGCTAGTCTCGTCAGGTCGGACAGGCTCTCTTTTTGCTGTCCCTGCTCGTCGAAATTGGATGGGGACAGCCACACGGAGAACGCCTCTTTCAACGCGGGCCAATCCTTGTCGATCACCGCGAACCAGGCAGTGTCGCGATTGCGGCCCTTAACGACAGTATGTTGGCGGAACAGGCCCTCATAGCTTAGCCCCAGACGCTGCGCCGCGCGACGGGACGGCATGTTCAGCGCGTCGCATTTCCACTCGAATCGGCGATAGCCCGCAGCAAAAGACCAGTCCATCATCAGGTAAAAGGCCTCGGTCGCCGCGCGGGTTCTTTGCAGCTGAGGAGAGAGGTTTATGGCGCCCAATTCGATGGACCCGGCATCTGGAAAAACCCGAAGAAAGCTTGCTACGCCCCCAAACGCCTGACGTTCAATGTCATAGATCGCATAGAAATACGGGTCCGATCCGGCCGCCATCTCTTTGGTCCAGCGATGAAATTGCGCAGCCGACGCAAAAGGCCCCCAGGGAAGGTAATCCCAAACATGGTCATGGCCGTCGATCGCCCGAAACAATAGAGCGGCATGTTTTGCAGCGTCCAGACGCTCCAACCTTGCGTATTGCCCTGAAATAACAGCGGGTCCTGGCTTCTCTGGCGGAGACCAGTTTTCGAGTTTCGGGCCCACCGGTCGTGATTGCTGCATTGCGCCCTCCCGTGCTGCAAACATTGCGGCACGGTAGTACAGAGATTGGCCTGGCAACAGCCCTTTCGTTACAGGATCAAGCCGGGTCGTGGTCCCAGTTCCATGCCGGGGAAAATAGCGGTCTCAAGCGTGGACGTGTCCAGACCGAACAGACCGCGCATCATCCAGGCCGCATAGGACCGCACATCGCGTGTCGGCATCAGGTCGCGACCTTTGTACAGATCCCCATGCCTCAGACCCGGCCAATCGCCATAGACACGGCCACCGCGGATGGCGCCGCCCGCCAGAAGCATCGCGCCACCTGTCCCGTGATCAGTGCCCTTTGTGCCGTTTTCGCGCGCGGTACGTCCAAATTCAGTCATCGCGACAACGCCCGTTTTCGACCATGTCTCGCCCAGCGTTTCGCGCAGAACCAGCAAAGCATCGGTCAGCTGCGCAGCCGCGCGGCCCAATGCGGCGGCCTGGCCCCGATGCGTGTCCCAGCCCCCGATCGAGAAGGAGGCAATGCGGGCATCCTCGCGCAATTTTTCACCCGTGAACTGGGCGATCTGGCGAATGCCCCGCGTGCCTTTGCCAACGATTCCGGCCATGTCTTCTGACCCCATCATGGTGTTCGATGGCATCGCTGACAGCCCTCCATCCGAGGTTTCCAGCAGCATCGACGCCTCTGCAAAGGCATCGGCAAAGGCGGGGTCGTCATGGACAATCAGCTCGGCCAGACGCCGCCCCTGAGGGCTGAGCCGAAGCCGCACATCCGGGGACCAGTTTGATACAGGCGCGTCACCGGACAACAGCAGCATGTTCTCGTGTCCCACCGCATAGGCGCTTTTGGCAGTGATGCCGGGCACGGTTTGCAGCATCCGGTTCAGCCATCCATCCCGGGCACTGGCCGCCATAAGGGACGGCGTCCCTGCCTCGAGCAGATCCTGACCGTCAAAGTGGCTGCGCTTGTCCCGATATGGGGTCGAAACCGCATGAACAAACCCCAACTCGCCAGCGTTCCACATCGGTAACAGCGGGGCCATTGCCTTGTGCACCGCAAAGAACCCGTCCAGATCAATGGCTCCGGCATCCTCGCCCGATTTCAGGGTGGGGCGCAAACCGGCAGCGGCACGGTCTCCGTAAGGCTGTACAATGTCCAGCCCATCCATCGCGCCGCGCAGGATAATGACCACCAGCCGGTTATCGAACGGGGCCGCAGCAAAGCTGACTGGCGTGATCAGAGGGCTGGCCGCAGCCGAGCATCCCAGCGCCAACGTGCGGCCCAGCATGGTTCGGCGTGTGATCGGGGTCTGTGTCATCAATCTAGCTCCTGTCACCGGCGCTGAAAGGCCGGAGAGATCAGCACCAAGGCGATGCCCTCTTGCCGGTTTTCAGCGGCGCCTGCTGCGAACCGAACCGCGTCGGGGGCATCAGGCCCCAAAGCGATTTCCACAAAGTCGCGCGGATCAGGCAGGTCTTTCCGTTTCAGCGCGTTCGGTGTCTGCATGGCCCACTCCATCCGAGCAGCAATCCCCTGCGGAGTGATCCAGAACGTGTCCTCTTCGGGCCAACCGTCCGGGCCCTGAGGTTGCTCAAAGGTCTGCCCCATCCGCCTGAGCGGCTGAATGAAGTGACGCTTGATCCGTTGCTCGACATCGTTGTCCTTGCCCTTGAACGGGGTTCCCGGCACCGCCAACGCACGCATTGCGCTGGAGATGAAATCAAACGGTGGCTTTACATTAGCCCTTTGGGCGCTCCAGGCGGCAGGGTGGCTTAGCATCGCGCGATAAACCTGAGCCAGCTCTCCACCCGTGTCCAGCCACGCGTCGGTCATGGCGCGAACCATGCCATCGGACGGCGTATCGGCAATGAAATGCGTTGCCAGTTTCTGCGAGAGATGGCGCGCCGTTGCTGGATGCACGGACAAATCCGTCAGCACTTGGTGAATGTCAGCCAGTTCGGCAGGATCACCACCATAGTTGGTGCCAAGCACAGTCTCGGCTCCGGGCTCGGCCCAGTTGGGTTTGAAATCCCCTTCGAAGTCCTTGGACAAAGACAGGCCCGTCAGCAACTCGGCCAGTTGGCGCACATCGGTTTGCGAATAGGGGCCATTGACCCCCAACGTGTGCAGCTCGAGGATCTCGCGCGCCAGATTTTCATTTAGCCCACGCACGTTCCCGTTGGCCTTGGCCTTTGTCTGGATCGCGGCGGCTGGGCCGACAGAATACATCTGGTCCAGAAAATTCAGCATCACCGGGCTGGTCGCCGCGGCGATCAAAAGGTCCGAAAAGGGCCCGTTCAGAAAGGGGCGCACAAAGCTTTCGGTATTGGGCAAGGCGCTGCGGCGCAACACACCGCCCTTACCACGCACTGTGAAGTGATCGGACCAGAACCCGGCCAGCCGTTCGCGAAACCCGTCTTGAGTATAGCTTCGCCGCGCGAGGTTTTGCACCAGCCAGTGCGCCTGCCCACGCCGCGCGTCACGGATTACATGGCGGAATTGCTTGTGCAGCTTTTCTCTTTCGGCTTCGGTTTTTGCGCGGTTTCGTGCTTTGCGCAGAGTGCGCGCCTGCATCATGCGGTCGCGCAGCTGATCATAGGTTTCGATCGGGTATGTACGCGCAATCAGGTCCGGCCCGGCCAGACGCGCCAACATCTGATCCACCGAGCTTGGCGAGGCAATGCTGGGGCTTAACCCAGTGCCAAATCGAATATCTGCCAGGTTGGGGTCAAAGACCATGACGGCGCTCCGTTCCGCATTGTGCATCAATCATAGCGCGTTTCAGCACGGGCGTTGATCAAATCCGCGCGAAAATCCTGGCAAATTGAAGACAAGCGAAAAGATGCGCTGATTTCCCACACCCATCGGCAGTTTGTCGCTGCTTCGGGGAATGCAGCAGCAAAAACGCCCAGGCAAGGGCCCGGGCGTTTGCAAATGTCAGAGAGGTCCGCAGGATCAGTCTTGCGGAATCACGCGCAGCGACAGCTCCATCAGCTGGTCCGAGGCGGGTTCGGACGGAGCCTGCATCATCAGGTCCTCGGCGCGCTGGTTCATCGGGAACATGATGACTTCGCGGATGTTGGCGGTGTCGGCCAGCAGCATCACGATCCGGTCGATCCCGGCAGCACAGCCACCATGTGGCGGGGCGCCGTATTGGAACGCCTGGTACAGCGCGCCAAAGCGGTTCTTGACCTCGGCCTCGTCATAGCCCGCGATTTCGAAGGCTTTCAGCATCACGTCCGGCTTGTGGTTCCGGATCGCGC
>JBOEGN010000092.1:0-19562 GCA_050633445.1 Thalassovita sp. | reverse complement strand
CGGTGGGGAAATTGATCGGCTGGACATAGATGCCGTAGGTTTGCAGCAGCATGTCCGAGAGCTTTTGCGTATGCACCGGATCGCCCACAATCACCGGCACGATATGGCTGCCGTGGTCGATGATCGGCAGGCCCAGCCCCTTTAGCCGCAACTTCAGCGCGGCGGCCTGAGCCTGATGCCGCGCGCGCAGGTCGCGGTCTGTTTTCAAATGGCGCACACTGGCGGCGGCGCCAGCAGCCACGGCGGGCGGCAGAGATGTGGTAAAGATGAAGCCCGGCGCATAAGACCTTATGGCATCACACATTTTCGCAGATGCCGCGATATATCCACCCATCACCCCATAGGCCTTGGCCAGCGTTCCATTGATGATATCCAGCCGGTGCATCAGCCGGTCACGCTCGGCGACGCCTGCGCCGCGCGGGCCGTACATGCCCACGGCGTGGACCTCGTCGATATAGGTCAGCGCGCCGAATTCATCGGCCAAATCGCAAATCTGTTCGATTGGGCCAAAATCCCCATCCATCGAGTAGACCGATTCAAACGCAATCAGTTTGGGAGCCGCGGGATCATCGGCCTCCAACAGTTCGCGCAGATGGGCGACGTCGTTATGTTTGAAAATCCGCTTGGCCCCACCGTTGCGACGCACGCCTTCGATCATCGAGGCATGGTTCAACTCGTCGCTATAAATGATCAGGCCAGGGAACAATTTCGGCAGAGTGCTCAGCGTCGCGTCATTGGCGATATAGGCGCTGGTGAACAGCAACGCGGCCTCTTTGCCATGCAGATCGGCCAGCTCGGCCTCTAGCTGTTTGTGATAGACCGTGGTGCCGCTGATATTCCGAGTCCCGCCTGATCCGGCACCCGTCGCGTCGATCGCTTCGTGCATGGCGGCCAGAACAACGGGGTGCTGCCCCATGCCCAGATAGTCATTGCCACACCACACGGTCACATCACGGGCCGAGCCATCCTCGCAGCGCCAGATCGCGTGCGGAAAGTTGCCCTTTTGCCGTTCAATATCAATGAAAGTCCGATAGCGGCCTTCGCTGTGCAGCTGCGCAAGCGCCTGATCCAGTTGGGCTGAATAATCCACGGGGGCATCCTTTTCCTTGTTCGCATTGGGCTGTTTTGCCGATTCCCGGTCGGTGACCCACATAGGCCGACAGCATTTTCCTGCCGCCCTTCTAGGCTGTGACTTTGCGGCGAACTTTGATTTCCATCAAACCGGCCCTCGGTGGCCCTCTGGACAGTGCAGCGCCCGGTGCTACGCTCGGACGCAAAGAATCCCCCACCCGGAGACACCGATGACCCTTGATCCCGTCCTAAGCCGGATTGACGAAGACATGCCCCAAGCGCTGGAGCGTCTGCTGGACCTGCTGCGTATCCCCTCGATTTCCACCGACCCGGCCTATCAGGATCAATGCCAGACGGCGGCCGATTGGCTGGTGGCTGACCTGCAAAGCATCGGGATCGACGCCGAAAAACGCCAAACTCCTGGCCATCCGATGGTTGTGGGCCATGTGGACGGCGACGGGCCGCATATCCTGTTTTACGGTCACTATGACGTACAGCCCGTGGACCCGCTGGAGCTGTGGAACCGCGACCCGTTCGATCCCGCCATCGAAGAGGAAAACGGCAAGCAGGTTATCCGGGGGCGTGGGTCTTCGGATGACAAAGGCCAGCTGATGACCTTTGTCGAGGCCTGTCGCGCCTGGAAAACGGTGCATGGCTCCCTGCCCTGCAAGATCACCTTTTTCTTTGAGGGCGAAGAAGAAAGCGGGTCGCCGTCACTGATTCCCTTCATGCAGGAAAACGCGGACGAGCTGAAATCGGACATCGCGCTGATCTGCGATACCGGGCTTTATGGCGACAGCACTCCGGCAATTGTCACAATGCTGCGTGGGCTGTTGGGAGAAGATTTCACCATCACCGGGCCGGATCGTGACCTGCATTCTGGCATGTATGGCGGGATCGCGATGAACCCCATTCGGGTGCTGACCGACATCCTGGCCGGGCTGCATGACGATACCGGGCGCATCACGCTGGACGGATTCTATGACGACGTGCCCGAACTGCCCGACGAGGTCATGGCCCAATGGCAAGGTCTGGCGTTCGACCATGCCAGCTTTCTTGGTGAAGTTGGTCTGAAACATCCAGCCGGTGAACAGGATCGCACGCCGCTGGAGATGATCTGGTCGCGGCCCACCTGTGACGTGAACGGTATTTGGGGCGGCTATACCGGCGCGGGTTTCAAGACCGTTTTGCCCAGCCAAGCCAGCGCCAAGGTTAGCTTTCGTTTGGTCGGCCAACAAGATCCCGACAAGATACGCGCTGCGTTCCGGGCTTATGTAGAAAGCCGCCTGCCGGAAGGATTCTCTATCGAATACCGTACGGAAAAGGGTGCTCCGGCCTCGCAAATGTCGATCGAGAATCCGATGTTCGACAAGGCCCGGCTGGCACTGTCAGATGAATGGCCCAATGCGGCGGCTTATGTGGGCTGCGGAGGCTCGATCCCGATTGCAGGCTATTTCAAAGACATCCTGGGAACCGACGCAATGCTGATCGGGTTTGGCAAGGATGACGACCAGATTCACAGCCCGAATGAGAAATACGACCTAAGCAGTTTTCACCATGGCACCCGCAGTTGGGCCCGGGTTCTGGAGGCTCTGACTCGCTAGGGCCTGACCGGCGCGCCGGGGGATAGTGCTGTGCCGGTTTGAGTATTTTAGGAGCAAAGAAGGAGGGGGCTGCGCATGGCCGTGATGACGGTGAACGGTGTTGAGGTGGCTTATGACGTGACTGGCAGCGGACCGCCGGTTTTGCTGTTGCATGGCTTTCCCCAAACGCGCGCGATGTGGCGGCATATTGCGCCGGTCTTGGCTGAACGCTTTACGGTGGTTTGCGCGGATTTGCGTGGGTATGGCGGCTCGTTCAAGCCAGCATCAGTTGCAGCGTGTTCTTTTCGGGATATGGCGGCAGATCAGGTTGCATTGATGCAGGCGCTGGGGTTCGCAAAGTTTCATGCCGTGGGGCATGATCGGGGGGCGCGGACCGTGCACCGGATGGCATTGGATCATCCCGAGGTGGTTTTGTCGATGACGGTGATGGATATTGTTCCGACGTATCTGCTGTTGGATCAACTTTCGAGACAGGTTGCAAAGGCATATTATCATTGGTTTTTCCTAGCGCAGCCCGAACCGTTTCCCGAGACGATGATTGGTGCGGACCCCGACCGATACTTTGAAAGCTGCCTGTTGGGATGGGGCGCTTCTGAGTTAGAGGATTTCGATCCGGCATTGTTGGAGGAATACCGTGTCTCGTGGCGAAATCCCGAGACGATCCGAGGTATGTGCAATGACTATCGTGCGGCGTTGGAGGTCGATTTTGATCTGGATACCGCCGATCTGGACCGAAAGGTCAGCTGCCCCGTGCTGGTACTCTATGGGGCGGCGGGCGCAATGGCGCAGGCCTTTGATATGTCTGCGGTCTGGGCACCGCGCTGTCGGTCGATCCAGGTGGCTGGAATTCCAGGCGGGCATTTCTTTCCAGACACCGCGCCGGCGGAAACTACTCGTGCGGTAATGCGTTTTATTACAGAACCTTAGAGTTCATTCTTAAACCGATCCGGCAGTCGAAATTGCAGGTCATACTCGGGCCGATCAAACTGATAAAACCCGGTATCGCCACGCGGCCCGAAACTGCGCTGCATCTTTTTACGATAGGGGCGCATGTCGAACCCCTCGACCATTTCCAGCTTGGCAAATGCGTCGAACATGGCGCGATCTTCGCCGCGCGCTTCGGGGAACCAATGACGACCGATCTGTGTATCCTGAACCGAGCCTCCGATGTCCTGCGTGATTTGGTTTCGGCGGTTCATGGCGCTGGAATACTCGTTGAAATCACAGAATTTCAGGTGCAGAAGATATAGGTTATCCGGCGTAAACAGCGTATCGAACTGGGTAAAATGACCGCCGCGCGCGATTTTTGTACCGACGGAAATAATGCAGGGCTTCGAGTAATGCGGCGCCAGGCGCACATGCATCCGCGGCCCCAACAGATGGTCGGTGACAGGCTGAGCCTCTTGGTCGATCCTGTGAATCACCTCGAGCCCTAGGGGCGTATACACCCGCCCTTTTCGCGATTGTTGCAGAAACTCCAGCAAGCTGCGCCCGTCCTGAGGGTCGATCAACACGATCTCGTCGACATCGCCGACAATCACATGGGTGTAGTAGCTGCGCAGCCCCATCACCACATTGTTCAGCAAGCGCCAGCGCTTCATGTCGAAATTCTTATGAGGGTCACCCGGGATGCCGATGATATTGCAGCCCTCGGCCAGCTTGGCCACGGCCTCGCCTCGCCCATGGTTGATGATATACAGATTCTCGCGGCCGAAAATCTGTTCATAGTGGCGCAACCAGATCTTGAGGAAAAACAAGTCGTCACGCACCATGGTGACAACCGCAACTGTGGACTGCATCTTGGGCTTGGCCTCTGCTCAACTGCCTTTTGGCAAGCCTAACCAATTTGCTGCTATAAGAGAATCGAATTCTGACTGATTGGACGTGCCCCTGTGCTGCCCGTTGACCTTGTGCCTGATGATTTCGCCCGCACGGGCCTGTTTTTTGCCAGCAATGGCGTGCCCCCCACCCGGTTTCAGGTGATCGGAGAGCGCAGCAGTGGCACCAACCATCTAAAGCGTCTGCTGGGACGGAATACGCCTCTGACCCCGGTCGAGCAGCTGGGTTGGAAACATGGCGGTATGCAGGCCTTGGCCATTCCGCGCGATCTGGTGGTTGTGTTAAGCCTGCGCAATGCCGTGGACTGGGCGCTGTCGATGTATGCCAAGCCCTGGCATACGCCGCCCGCGATACAGCGTCTGGGGTTTTCCGAATTTTTGCGCGCCGAATGGGCCACGATCATCGACCACCAGAAATACTTCGACGGCGCGGGGCCATTAATGGTCGGACAGCCGCTGCAACAGGATCGAGACCCGATGGGCCTGCCCTATCCCAACCTGTTCGCGCTGCGTGTCGGCAAACTGGCGGCGCATCTCAGCCTGGTGAATCGCGGCTGTTCGCTGGTGATTGCGCGTCATGAGAGCGTTCTGGCAGACTCCGAAGGGTTTTTACGGCAGTTCCGCCAGCAAATGGGATTGGAGCCAACCGACGCGCCCTTGCGCCCGGTGGTAAAACGGCTTGGGTCACGATTCTTACCTGCCGTTGCCGATCGCCCACCCCGGCCAAACAGTATGGCGGACAGCGATCACGCCTATATGCTCGGCCAGTTGGATCTGTCTTTGGAGCGCGCGCTGGGATACGATTACTGACGCAATTGGCGGACAGCTTTCATTGCGGCCACCAGCCATGGCAGCCCATGAAACAGCATGTCAAACATGTCCAAAGGCCGGGTCAACTCACCCGCCAACAGCATTTTCAGCTTTTCCCAGATATGTGGCTCAGGAACAAAGGGCGCCAGGCCCAGCGTCGCGCAGATCAACAAAATGGTGGTCCAGGAAATCGAGTCGAGCCAGCGCATCATCACGTCCGTCTATAAAGAGGGGGAAAGTGGCGCGGTTGACGGGGCTCGAACCCGCGACCCCCGGCGTGACAGGCCGGTACTCTAACCATCTGAGCTACAACCGCGCTTTTCCTCTCGGGCCTTCTTGATCGGACAGTGGTGGCGCGGTTGACGGGGCTCGAACCCGCGACCCCCGGCGTGACAGGCCGGTACTCTAACCATCTGAGCTACAACCGCTCACTGTCCGCTCAGGCGACCCGAGCGTGAGGGGGTGTTTATGCGCAAGCCTGTCGGGCGTCAAGCGGATGATGATGGAAAAAGCGCAATTATTTTCGCAAAGTTTCGATCACCTCTGATGGGGTGTTTTACCCCCCATAGGCGCGCGATTTCCATTTGGGTCCGGCGCCCCCCGCGCGCCCTGTCATCTGCTCAGAAAACAGGCAGTCAGTGCGCCCATGTTGCAAATTCCAGCAAATATTCAGGGGCTCGCCTGTTTCAAGGGCATTTTTCGCACTAAGTTGTTAGCGAGAACATGACAAAAGGCTGCGCCCAAACGGGCAACACAAACACATGGAAATAAAAGAGAAATGGTGGGTGATGAGAGGCTCGAACTCCCGACATCTTCGGTGTAAACGAAGCGCTCTACCAACTGAGCTAATCACCCGTGGCGCCTCTGTTACCGAAAGCAAACTCGGGGCGCAAGGGGTCTGATGACGGAAATTTCTGCAATTGTGTTTTCTGATCTCGATGGCACGCTTCTTGATCATCACAGCTATGACTATTCGCCCGCCCTGCCCGCGTTGCGCAAGCTGGCGCAGTTGGGCGTTCCGGTGATCCTGGCCAGCTCGAAAACCGCAGCCGAGATTGCGCCGTTGCGCAAAGAGCTGGGCTTGTCCGAACACCCAGCAATTGTTGAAAACGGTGCAGGATTGCTGCCGCCTGGGGCCGATCCTGACACTGACAACAGCGCCTACACGCATCTGCGCGCCGCGCTGGGTCAACTGCCAAACGATCTAACGCAGTTCTACACCGGCTTTGGGGACATGACGGCGCAACAGGTGGCCGATCACACCGGATTGCCGCTGCCCCAGGCCGAACTGGCCAAAACCCGGCTGTATTCCGAACCCGGCATCTGGTCCGGCACGCCCGAGCAACAAGCCGCCTTTGAATCCGCGCTGACCGCCATGGGTGTCAGCCACAGATTCGGGGGGCGCTATCTGACGCTAAGCTTTGGCCGCACCAAAGCCGATCAGATCGAGGCGATCCGGGCGCAATACAACGCCAGCACCATCATCGCGCTGGGGGATGCCCCCAATGATCTGGAGATGCTGGCCGCAGCCGACCACCCGATTCTTATCACGAACCCTAAGGCCAAGCCTCTGTCCGGGTTGACACCGGCGCTGTCGGCTCGGCTTACTCGCAGCACCCTGCCCGGCCCCGCCGGATGGAATGAAACCGTCAGTGCTCTGCTGACGAAGCTGTTAAAAGACCACCCAAAAGGAACCTGACCTGTGGCTGACTTTCACCAGAACGGCAATATCGCGACCCTTCATAACCTGCGCGCCAATGACAGCGCCGCCCTGACCCGCGAGCTGGAGACCTTTGCCACGAGCCGCAAAATCTCGTTAATCCTGCCCTCTTTGTTTTCCGAATTAGAGGGCGAGGCCCTGCCCAAAATTCTGGATCAGCTGGCCGAGGTTCCTTACTTGCACCGTATCATCATCGGTCTGGACCGCGCGGATGAGGAACAGTTCCGTCATGCCAAACAGTTTTTCTCGCGTTTGCCGCAGAAACATATCGTCATCTGGAACGACAGCCCGCGGATGAAGGCCATCGACAAACGTCTCGCCGCGCTGGGGCTTGGCCCGTCAGAGCCCGGCAAGGGAAAAAACGTGTGGTCTTGTCTGGGCTATCTGATGGCCTGTCAGGACAGCGCGGTGGTTGCTGTTCATGACTGCGATATCGTCACCTATGAAAAGGATATGCTGGCGCGTCTGGTCTATCCGGTCGCCAATCCGACCTTCCCCTATCAGGTTTCCAAGGGCTACTACGCCCGCGTGGGCAACGGCAAAATCAACGGGCGTGTCTGCCGGATGCTGGTCTCGCCGACCTTGATCGCGATGAAAAAGGTGATCGGGGATCGTGACTATATCGATTTTCTGCGCTCTTTTCGCTATCCGCTGTCGGGTGAATTTGCCATGCGCACCTCGATCCTGCCGGATCTGCGGATGCCGTCGGACTGGGGGCTCGAGATTGGCCTTCTGTCCGAAGCCTGGCGCAATCTGGCCCGTAAATCGGTCTGTCAGGTCGAGATCGCAGATCATTATGACCACAAACATCAGGAGCTTAGCGCAGAAGATAAAACGACCGGGCTGAGCCGCATGTCTATCGACATCTGCAAGTCGATGTTCCGCAAACTGGCGACTGACGGCACCGTGTTCACCGAGGAAACCTTCCGCACGCTCAAGGCCACCTATTACCGTACCGCCTTGGATTTGCTGGAGGATTACTATCACGATGCGCAGATGAACGGGCTGACCGTGGATCGCCACCAAGAAGAGCGCAGCGTGGAAATGTTTGCCGAAAACATCGTCGAGGCCGGGCGTGTGTACTTGGAAAACCCTGCCGAAACGCCCTTTATCCCGACCTGGAGCCGTGTGCATTCGGCCGATCCAGACCTGATGCGTGATCGCAAGGCCGCTGCCGAGGCTGACTATGCCGAATTTGGCTAGGGGGCGTTTGGCCCCCTAAATTTTGTTGGTAATCCAACGACACTGATAGGGCGCGAAAGAAATTTCGCTGCCCGACGGGTCGATGTTCTGGCCGCTCAGCAAATCCACCCAATCCTCGCCATCAATCAGGTTAATCGCCTGCGGAGTAATCGTCAGGCTGTCGCCGCTGACATTGTGCAGGGCAAAAATCGACTGGTCCCGCTCCAGGCTCTGGCGCCACAAACCGAACAGACGATCGTCAATCTGCAAGGTGAACTGCGTCGCATTGGGATGGAAGGCCACCTGTTTCCGACGCACGGACATGCGGCGTAGCAATTCGTTCATCACCCGAGATTGCACGGTTTCCGGGTCAGACAGGCGCGCGTTAAGCTCGCCATAGTCCCAACGATGCCGGTTGATCGCTCGGTTATGACCGGATTTTTCGACACCTTCGTGATCATTCGGCGTGCCCAGCAAGGCGTGGATGTAGAACGCGGGAATGCCTTCTAGCGCCATGATCAAGGTCTGGCTGGCCATGAAGCGGTCAAACTGCCAAGGATCCGGCCCGTCAAACGTGCCCTTCATCGCCTCATACCAGGTGATATTCAGCTCGTAAGGGGCCTCTCCGCCGCCGGGCAAAGCGCGCATGGAGACTTCGCCACCAAAATCGCGGACCTTGCCGATGACCTGATCCACCTCGGACTGGCTGAGCAACCCCTCGGCCGGGCGCATCCCGATCCCGTCATGGCTGGCGGTGAAATTCAGATAGGCACAGCCCATTTGCGCCGGCGGCATCGAGCCTTGCCAGCGGTTCAAATATTCAGCCGTCCCCGCCATCATTGCGTGCAGCACCAAGGGCGGCAGCGAGAAATTATAGACCGCGTGCGCCTCGTTCCGGTTGCCGAAATAGGACAGGTTTTCTGCCTTGGGCACATTGGTTTCGGTCAGCAGGATCACCGGTTCGATCGCATAATCGGCCAGCAGACGCATCAGCCGAACAAGAGCATGGGTCTGGGGCAAATGGATGCTCGTGGTGCCGATTTCCTTCCACAGAAAGGCCACCGCATCCAACCTAATGATCCGCACGCCCATGTCGATATGCAGCCGCATCACGCGGAGAAATTCCAGCAGCACTTCGGGATTGCGAAAGTCCAGATCGACCTGATCATGGCTGAACGTACACCAGACATGACGCGAACCATTCACCGTCTCAACCTCGCGCAACAAGGGATGCGTGCGGGGGCGGACAACGCTGCTTAGATCATCCGCAGGGCTCGCCTCGAAAAAGAATTTATCATAAGGTTCATGCCCTTGCAGATAAGAGTTAAACCACATCGACTGACTGGAAACATGGTTTAGCACCAGATCAGACATCAGTTTGAACTCGGCGCCAATGCGACTGATATCGGCCCAATCACCCAGCACTGGATTGACGGCGCGATAATCCGTCACCGCAAATCCGTCGTCCGAAGTATAGGGAAAAAACGGCAGGATATGCACGCCGTCGATCACGCCTTTCAGGTGCCGCTCCAGGAAATCGTGCAGCAGATCCAGAGGCTTGTGCTGCCCATCAACAATGGAATTGCCATAGGTGATCAACAACGAATCCCGCTCGGACCACTGGTTGTTGCCGGGAACGCGCCCACGTTTGCGGCGGTGATTGTCCTGGTCCTCATCGGTGGGCCAAAAGGCCTCGATCACCTGAGACGCCAGGATCGCATTGTCCAGTTTCGGATAGACCTGCTCGAGCAGCGACGCGAGCTTGATGCTGAAGGATTGATTTTGAGGGGCCATTTCAACGTCTTGCTTGTTTTTTACAGTTGTGCCCGCTTTGGGGGCGTTTACGCAAGAGACACAGGCAAATGTCAGCAAGTAAGCCCGTTTTTCTGGCAATCTCGATCAAGAAATAGGCGATTTTCGGGGTCTGGAAATTGAAAAGCGCTCGACCGTTTCCGGAAGCGCTTCTTGGGTCTGCCCGCGGGGGGGCGAAAAATGCTGGGTGACAAGAGGTTTGATTTTCGGACACAGCGCGTTTCACCCTTAAAACCTTGATTTCGTTGCCCTACGGTCTCGAAAATGCCTAGAAGATACCATGGAAGCCGCTTCTACGAAGTTACAGCAACACCCCAAGAACCGCCTCAAATACTTCTATTCAGCTAAGGGCGGACGCTGGAAATACCCGCGCGATGTGCCCACTGCTTTGCAGGATACTTTGGGGCGCAAGCGATGGGATTTCAGTCTGGGTTCTGACTACGACCAAGCAGTCGCCAAATGTGTAGGCCTCGCTCGCGAACACGCGGTTGATAGAAGAACTCGAGGACGAAGATCGCAGAAATGAGTTTGTGAGTGAGAATGCCCATGGCGACGCAGCGGAGAAAGCCGATTTGGTTTTGGGCCATGAAAGTGAAGTCGTGTTCGCACTCATTGGTCAAGAAGTCATAGTCGAAGACGCTAAACCGACGTCGTCTAAAGACGGCTGGATGCGGTTTGAAGGCAGCTACTCCGAAGACCCGAACAAAAACTTGGACCTCTGGCGCAGCACCGAAGAAATGCTTGGCAGCATAGTTCACTTCCCAGAAACGCTTGCCTATGAGCGCCTTGCCAACTTTGCCGCCGTCGCATTTGGCGGCACAAGTTTACCAGTCGAACATGGCGAGTTTACTGAATCTTTTGTGCGCTATAGCCCACCAGCACGCCCAGAGGGGCGAGCGTTGCGGTATTTGATGCATTGCACGACGCGCTCAAGAATAAGCTGCGGAACTTATCTGTCGTCGTGTTTCCAGATGCACCAGACCGTATGAGTCAGCTTGTCGCGACCTGCGCCCGACACAAAGCGCTCAGGGAAACCTCTGTCGGTGTCTACAAACGAAGACTCAAACGTTTTGAAGATTTCATGGGGAGAGACCCGCGCGTCGGGGAAATCACTCGCGCTGAATTGCAGGACTATCGGGATGACCTGCAAGCCCCCAAGGATGAAAACAAGCGCCCATTGCAGGTTACCAGCGTCAAACAATACATGGCCCCGGTCGCTGCAATTCTGGCCTTTGCCTTCGATGAGGGCATGATTGAAACCAACCCCGCCGCCGGGCTGAAAATGCCGGTTGGCCTACATGGCCGCAATGCGCCGTTGGTACATGTTTATGCGGAGCGCAGCACCCGTCAACATGGGCTCAAAGCTTCCTTGCGGCGGTTCGGCAGAAGGGTTGCAGCGAACTCCAAGCCCAGCCTTCTCGACGGATGACGGCAGGCAGCCCAAAGCGGACCCACAGTCGTTGGTTCGAAATTGCGAAAGCTGACATTCTTCTCAAGGGTCGCGACACAACAGAAACCGATGATCAAAGCGTGTTTCATGCAACCTCCACCCATGTCTTCATGCCCGCTGCTTGATGGCCCAGCATGTGGCAGTGCAACAGCCATTTGCCGGGGTTGTCAAACACGCAAGCGATGTCGCGGGTCTCGCCTGCTTCCACCAGCGTGGTATCGCGAAGCGCACCCAGACTTCCATCCTCTGCAATTTCGAAAAAGTGGTGCCCGTGCAGATGAATGCCATGCGGGAAACGGGTGTCATTCACCAAACCAATGCGCGCCGTCTGTCCACGTTCGAACAGATGAAACGGGGTGTCTGTCAGGCCGGACTTCCCATTGAACGCCCAAATATCTCCTCCCATCATCCCTCGCATCATGCGGCTGCTCATGGCTCCACCTTCCATGGTCAGAGTTAGGGCGACCGCGTTGTCCATGTCGAGCTGTGGTATCTCGTTTGACGACAATGAAGGTATCGCTGACGGTTGTCGTTCCGTGTTCTCGCCTGCCACCGGAATGTCGCCCAAAAGGTAGGGGCCATCCTGTGTTGGAAAGAGGAAAGCGATTTGGTCTGGGGATGTGACCTCCGCAATGATGTCGGCCCGCTGGGCCGGGGCCAGAATGAGGCCGGATGGTTCCTGTAGATTGGAAAGAGGCATGCCGTCCAAGGCGACAACCTTACCCTGAATGCCCTGGAGCTCGATGGGGAAAACCCTATCAGTCGCTACATTGATCATGCGAAGCCGAACCCGATCACCGCGCCGAACCGAGGCGTTGGGTTCAACGAGCGCTCGGGCATAGTTGCCAAGCCGCCCCTGGTGGGCCTGATCGTGCATGTTGTCGAAATCGTCGGCGAGTGCGCCGCCTTTGGTCATGCGCCAATCGTCAATCATGACGATCAGATCGTGATCGACATCCGGAGGCACGGCCTCTTCTACGATCAAGGGACCATAGAGCCCCCTGGCAACCTGCTCCCAAGATCGGTTGTGCGAATGATACCAATAGGTGCCAGCGTCCGGCGTACGAAAGCGGTACGCAAACGTGGACTCCGCTCTTACGACGTCTTGCGTCAGGCCCGGAACGCCGTCCATTGCGTTGTCTGAGCGCAGGCCATGCCAATGCACCGCCGATCCTTCACCGATCTGGTTCTGGAACCGGATGTCAAAGAATTCGCCTTGTCGGCTACGCAGCACCGGACCTGGCGTACTGCCGTTGAAACCCAGCATTGGCGTTGCCGGTTCACCTATTGGCAAGATTTGCGCGTTGACCGGTTGTGCAACCAACTCAAAGGGTGCTGATGCAAGAGCGACGCGTGGAGCAACTGCCGCAGCGCCTGTCGTGATCAGGAAGTCTCGCCTGTTCATGGAATACCTCAATTCGGTAGGGTCAGAACGCTGGTGAGCGTTGCCGTCGCCGTAAGCACGACAAGAATGACCGCAGTTTCAATTTCGATGGAACGCACCAGGTGGCGCGCGGCCTTTTCGTCCCCGGATTGCATGGCGGGAACGAAGCGGAGCTTATTCGCGGCAGCCAGCATCAGAATTGCGCCTACCAGCACCAGCTTGATCAGAAGGGTGTGTCCATAAGCTGTTGAGACAAGCGCGTTCAAATCCCCCAACAAGAACCAGGCCATCATAAAACCCACCACAACCAGCATCGGGACGATGAGCGAAGCTGATTGGCCGAACCGATGGCCGAGTGTTGCTGCATTCTTGAGATGTTCCGGCCGTTGCGACAGAGTGCGCAGCGGCCCCAGGACGCCGACCCAGAATGCGATGCCCAATAGATGCAGCAGCAACAGAAAGCGGACGCCGGTTTGCTCTAACTCGGGCACATGTCCGATCCGGGCAAAGGACCACAGCGCAAGAATACCTCCGGCAAGCGCAATCCACTGGCCGACAAGAGGTATAAACACACCAAGGATAATCAGTGCCGCTCCAGCGACCCGAAAGATCAGAACGCCCCCAACCGGCGTCTGCCACAACAGCCCAAGCATTTCGGGATCAACCATCCCGTCAGCTCCGCCTGTCAGAGCGGCTCCGTTTAGCATGAAGCCAACGACAGATGCGACAATAGCAAGCACCGCTAAGAGGACTATCTGCACCCGAATCCGGTTATCCAAAGATGACATCAAATCTCTAAAAGCAGCCCAAACGAGGACCAAGCCGGTTGCCCCGATGACACCGATATAGAGCATCAGTTTCGCTGAGATCGAGTAGATTCCCCAAATATCGGGCATCATTCGGTCACTTCGAACATGAACATGCCCTGAACAGGATGGCCGTCGATCCCAAGCCCGCGCCATTCAACCTCATATGTGCCGTGGCCCATCATTTGCATCGGTATGTGAAATTCACTGCGGAAATCAGTCTGATCACCAACCTCCAGGTTCATCATCATTTGGCCCTCGTGCATCTGGCCCATCATTCCTCCCTCATGCATCATGCCCTGATGGTAGGTCATTTCGACACGGGTCATCCGCACTTTGTCAGAGAGCTGTAGCATCAGTTCCTGAGGGGCTTCTTTCAGTACTGCGCCATTCGCGGGCAACGAGGATTCTGCGCTGGAATGCGCAAATAGGGTTGAGGCCGAAAGTGTTATTAGAGCAGTCAGAGTTACCAGTTTCATAGTTTTTCCTTTTCGTAACGATGTTCAGTTAATTCCGTTGGCGCGTTGAATTTCGCGGACATAGGCGATGACCATGGCAACATCGCCTCGGGTCAGCCCCTTAACTGCTGGCATGTTGCCAAAGCGCCAGTGATGGCTTCGGACACCCATTGCCACGGCGCGTTGAAAGGCTTCGTCAGCATGGTGGCTGGGCTCATAAATCTTATGGATCAACGGAGGTCCCGCGCCATCAACGCCAACCGCATTGGTTCCGTGGCAAGCCAAACAGGCCGACTCAAATATACGCTGGCCAATGGCGGCATTTCCGTCGATAGGCGGCATCTGGATCGCCACGAGGGCATCGCCTTTGACCGTCGGCGATGGCGTATCGTCGTTGCCTTGGGTGGGTTGGAGAAAAATGTAGCTCGCAACGGCCACCACGGCGCAAGCGCCGATCATCAGATATTTTCGGTTCATGTAAGGGTCCTAACCTTGTGAAACAGAGAGAAACCGCAAGGAAATTGCGGCGTATCAGAACGTCGCTCAACTTGCTCGAACGGCGTCGGAAATCTGTTTCAGGGGTTAGGTGGCCTGTCGGGGGTTTCCGGTTCTTCGAGGGGCGAAAGCTGCTTTATCTGCCAGGCCAAAATAGTCTCGGTCTGGTCAAATTCCGCAACGGACCGCTCCGAGTTGAGAAGCAAAACATTACACAGAAGTGGACTACACCCATCCGTTGCCGCGCTGTCAGAATCCTGGAGAACTTCTTTGGCCATCATGAACGGCGTATGTCCAATATGGTGGTTGTCCACCGACACATCTGCGCCGCCATCGCAATGCCCACCAATGCAGCCCGTCGACAACGCATGCGCAGCGCTACCCAGTCCAAGCGAAAAACACAGGACCGTCATCATCAACACAGAAATTGCGTGTCTTACAGCTTTCATCGCATAAATCTAGATCAGGTTCCAACGGAATACAACATGGGCCCTCTCTATGGATGCGTTCGCACTCCAAACATCGGGGGAATGGCACGTTGCAGCATCGGTCAATTTTAGCTCAAAACCCGAATTCACAGCGCATAGCGTGAAGGTCTGGTTTCGTGAACTGGCAATGACTTTGCAAAGTTCGCTACCTGCGCTTCGCTGACATCTGTACCGAGCGCAGCATTGCTCTGGTCAGTTGCGCAGGCCTGAAGGTCCGCTCTGGAGAAGTTCGACCGGGGATCACGCAGCCGCAGCACAGGGCGGTTTGCATCCCTCTTGAATGTCGAGTTTGGGCTGGAACCGGCCGGCCAGTGACACCGACATGGTCGGTCCAGGGCGAAAACTGCGTGCTGCACCACCGCAAGGCAGCTTCGAGCCCAGACCGACCAATGCTGCGTCATACACGAATGTCGGCTTTGGAGATGGCAGGAATGGGGTACAACCCGCTTGGTTGTCTGTTCTTTGAAGGCCACAATCGAGCCTTCCTCCACGCGCGATCAGGCCCCAGCCTGCAACAATGGCTTCAATTCGATGAGTTCCTTGCTCAGGAAATCAATGAACCTTCGCACCCGAACCGTTCGTCGCAACTCCGAATGGAATAACAACCAAAGATTCCGATCCAGTTTTGGGGTCACACCGGGAAGGGGAATCAACTCGGGGTAAACGGTTGTGAAGTAGACGGACGAATTGATGACCCCCAAGCCCTGCCGCGCCAGAGATAGCTGCAAGACGGGATCGGTTGTTGCATGTCGCACGTCAGCCTCGGGGAACGCCGATCTTGCCAGCCAGTCCGGCTGTCCGTCTGCCGTTTCCCAGCCAATCCATGTGAGGCCTTCGCCTTTTGGTCCTGCAAGCGGAAGGTGTGTTTCGATGTAAGCTCGGCTGGCAATCGGAACGAGGGCCATGGGGTAAAGCTTACGCGCAATGACGTCATCGTTCACATCTTGGGCGTACCTTAGCGACACATCTGTCTGCAGACGATTGATGTCCTCGAACCGATCAGAGACACGGACCTCAAGATCAATTTCCGGATATGCTTTGCAGAACCGCGCAAGGATCGGGGCAGCGATTTCATAGACCAAAGTGCCGGTCGTCGAAAACCGAACCACACCGGCCTCTTCCTTGTCGAGGCCTTGAACCCGCTTGCGCGCCTCCATCACTTTCAATTCAGCTTCCTCGACGACTGGCAAAAGGGTGCGCCCGGCTGACGTCAGTTCCAGCCCGCGACGGGTCCGCCGGAAAAGCTGCACGCCGTAGCTGTTTTCAAGCACCTCGATGTGGCGCTTGACGGTCGCATGGGTTGCCCCCGTCGTTTCGGCCGCGCCACGAAGTGTTCCAGCCCTCACAGCGGCCAAAAAGAACGGCATGCCTGTCCAGTCCATCACATCCTCGTGGTTAGATTTCTGACCATAATGGGAAATTTGGATCATTTCATGGCGATATTTCAATCCGTATCTTCGAGGACATCACGCAAACAGGAGACAAGATGAAACGCCGAACTTTCCTTAAAACCACAGCCGCAGCGACTGCTGTTGCCGCCATTGCTCCGGTGCCCGGCCTGGCGATGCCCTTCGAGAAGAAACGCGCAACCGTGCTGGGTCATGAGATGGCCTATGTCGACGAAGGCGCAGGCCGCCCCGTCGTGTTCCTTCACGGCAATCCAGCCTCGTCTTATCTGTGGCGCAATATCATCCCCTATGTCACCGACGGCCACCGTGCCATTGCGCCGGATTTGATGGGCATGGGCGACAGCGACAAACCTGGAATGATCGAAACCTATCGGGAGAGCGCAGAATACTTGCATGCCTTCCTCGACAGCCTCGATTTGCAAGACGCCGTTCTGGTGATCCACGACTGGGGGTCTGCCCTGGGTTGGCACTACGCAAGAACGCGGCCCGAGCGGATCGCCGCTGTTGCCTTCATGGAAGCCATGGCGCCTCCGTTTATGCCGATCAAGGACATGAATGTGCTGGGCCCCGAGATGGTGCAGTTCATGACGGGCATCCGCACCGAAGGTGTGGGCGAGCAAATGATCCTTGAACAAAACCTCTTCCTCGACGCCTTCATGCGCCACGACGGTGCCGGTTTGAGCGAAGAGGTGATGACCGAGTACAACCGGCCTTTCCCCACGCCTGCATCGCGTCAGATCATTCTCGATTGGCCCCGTGAAATCCCGATGGGTGGCAGCCCAGCTGATGTCCATGAGATCGTTCAGGCCAACTCGGATTTCGTTGCTGACAGCACATTTCCTAAGCTGATGTTCCACGTCAGCCCAGGCGCAGTGATCCCGATAGACGCGGCTGAATGGATCAAGGCCAACCTGACGAACATCGAGGCGGTCTATCTGGGCGAAGGTGGCCACTTCATCCAGGAACAATACCCCGATGAAATCGGCGAAGGCCTGGCCGACTGGCTGACCCGCGTCTGACGCCCAAACTTATCCTCAAACTGAAAGACGAAACCATGTTGAAAACGGCTCAAATCCTGTCTGGACTTCTTGCCTTGGCGCTCTTCGCCTTCGCGGCGATCTATCTTTTCAATCCTTCAGGCGCTGCTGCAGCGCGGGGCTACGAACCAATCGGCGACTATGGCCTCACGAACGTCCGACTGCAGGCCGCCACCTTCATCACGCTTGGGGTCTTGTCGGCCATCGGAGCCGTCAAAAGGGATTTCGTGTTCCTTGCACCCGCTGCACTGTTCTTTCTGGTGTCGATCGTGATCCGCATCATCGGGATTTTCGTCGATGGAGCGGACCCCGCCACCCTCCGCGTCATGGTGCCCGCAGTTGTGTTGTTCGCTGTGGCCGAATTCGCGCTGCAGGTGTTCAAACGTGCGTCCAAAGATCCGGCTCAGCCACAAAGCGCCTGAGCTATCTGCCCGGAACCCGCTTCGTCGGGTCCGGGCCAATCAAAGGAGATCGAGATGAAACAAATGTTAACTGCCGTTCAGGCCGAAACCACCCCATTGGTGCGCGCATGGCTCAACTTCATGACCCTTGTTCTGGTGGTCGGCGGAGCGGTGTTCATGTTCTCTCACACAGCGGCATTGTTGGTCTTTCTGTCTGCGATTGCCTCGCTTCTGGTCGCGATCGTCTTGTTCGGGATGTTCCAGAATATCTATGTGCTTGGCGCGACGCACATCCCGCTTTGGAGACCACTGGTTGCTTATATTTTGGCGACTGAATTCTCAGGCGGCGCTGATTTCTCGCAACCCTATACCGTCTGGTTGGCGGTCGCCTCTCTGGTCATGGTCGCGTCACTGATCTTCGACATGCGTGACCTCTATCTCGTGCTTGCGACAGGACGCGGTCGTAAGCGTGCAAGCGAGGTTTGAACCATGGCGTGTTTCATTGCAAACCTTCCGGGCAAAAGCATCCACAATCCGTCCGTGCCGACGCACTTCATGTGGGTGCAGCGCGTCGCCGGGCAGGTCAGCATTTACCACGAGAACCTGGTGCTGGCTGTCTCAAATGACGCGCTTCGCGTCATCGAGGTGGGCACAGATGTGTATGAGCCGGTGCTCTACTTGCCCAGCCGCGATATTTGTACCGACCTTAGATCGGGCCAATTGACGACCCACTGCCCGCTCAAAGGTGATGCGTCCTACTTTGATCTCGTTGATGCTGCAGGCTCAATCATCGTCGCTAATGCGGCCTGGAGCCACCCAGAGCCACTGGATATCGCGGCCTCGCTCCAAGGCCATGTTGCCTTTGATCCATTGCACTTCGCCATTGAAACCGCGCCTCTTTGACGGCGACCACACCCTACCAAAAAAGGACCGCTCTCTATGACTGAGTTTCCACCGCATCTACCGACCGGAGACATCCGCGAAGTTCTTCCCAGTCTATTTGTGGTCACCGGGCAAATGGCGATCGGAGAGGGTGACGCGGCCATGCACTTCAGCCGCAACATGACGATCGTGCATGACGGCGACGCTCTGACGCTCTTCAATTCCGTGCGCCTTGACGAAGACGGACTGGACGCGCTGGACGCGCTAGGCCCCGTGCGCAATGTCGTCAAGCTGGGGGCCCACCATGGCCGCGACGATGCCTTCTATCTGGACCGCTACGACGCGGATTTCTGGGCCGTCCCGGGCATGGAGTTCTCGCGCGGCGAGGAAGTGACCCATCCGCTTGTCGCAGGTGAACCTGGGCCTTGCACGGCGTCCTCAGTTTTCGTCTTCCAGACGACCAGCGCGCCTGAGGCGATCCTTCGTCTGGAACGGCACGGCGGAACCTTGATCACCTGCGACAGTTTGCAGAATTTCACCGGCCCCGATGAGTTCTTCAACGACATCGCAACCGAAAGAATGGAAGCTGGTGGCTTTTTGGTTCCGGCAAACATTGGTCCTGGTTGGCGCAATGCGACTGATCCGAAGCCGGGCGACTTTGCCCGGCTGAAACAGATGGAGTTCAAGCATGTGCTAGGCTCAGGACTCATAGCCA
>JBOEGN010000091.1:928-17066 GCA_050633445.1 Thalassovita sp. | reverse complement strand
TTAACGACTTGCGCGCGCAAGTAATGTGACGGCGGCCAAACCGACCAAGATCACCAGGACAGCCGCCGGGGCTGCGTCGCCCAGATTTTCCAGGCTGGCTTGATCATGCACGCGCGTCGCCAGGGTGTTGAAGTTGAATGGGCGCAAGAGCAGCGTTGCGGGCAGCTCTTTTACGCAATCCACAAAAACCAGCAGAAGGGCGGATCCGACCGAGCCTCGAATCAGGGGGAAAAACACCTGACGCAGCACTTGGCCCTGTGTCCGGCCCAGCGAACGGGCGGCCATGGGCAAGCTGGGCGCGATGCGTCCCATCGCGGCGTCAGCTGCGCCTTGTGCAATTGCGAAAAACCGCACGCCATAGGCCAGGATCAACGCAAAGGCCGAGCCGGTAAGCATCAAACCAATATCAACGCCGATTGCGGCCTCGATCGTGTCGGCGACGAAATTATCCAACGTTGCCAGAGGGATCAAGATACCAACGCCCAAAACAGCGCCCGGCGCGGCATAGCCGATCGTGGTCAAGGGCAGCAGCATACGCGGCAATTGCCGCCCCGACAAGCGCACGCCGTAGACCATGAAAATCGCGGCCAGAACAGTGACCAAGGCGGCAATCCCCCCCACCATGAGCGTGTTCACAAGCGACTGCACCAACCCCGGATCGGCCCAACGCTCGGCATTGGCCATCGCATGAGACAGGATGACCCCCGCCGGCAGGATAAACCCAACTACAAAGGGGATCGCGCAGGCGACCAACGCAAGCGCGGCGCGCCAGCCGATCAGACGTTTGCGCTCGGTCGTGCGGTGGCGGCCCGACAGGTTAAAAAAGCGACTGCGGCGACGGCTGAATTTTTCCAGCGTGACCAAAAGGATCACCATGATCAGCACAACGCAAGCAATCTGAGCCGCTCCACCCGCATTGTTGCTCTCTAACCAGACACTGAAAATTCCGGTGGTCAGGGTTTGCACGGCGAAATAATCGACGGTGCCGAAATCATTGACGGTCTCCATCATCACCACGGCCATACCGGCGGCAATGGCCGGGCGTGCCAGCGGCAGACCGACACGGCGGAACCGGGAAAAGGCCCCTGCCCCCAAGGACATCGCGACCTCTTCTGTAGCGCTGGACTGCTCACGGAACGCCGCCCGAGCCAGCAGATAGACATAGGGATACAGCGCCGCCGTCAGCACGATGATCGCCGCACCAAGCGAGCGGATCTCGGGGAACCAATAGTCGCGGGCGCTCTGCCATCCCATCAGCCCACGCAGCGCAGTTTGCACCGGGCCGCTGTATTCCAACAGATCGACCAGCGCATAGGCCCCGACATAGGCGGGAATGGCCAGAGGCAGCAGCAGCAGCCACTCTAACCACCCGGACAACGGAAAACGGTAGCGCGCGATGAACCAAGCGGCCCCCGTCCCTACCATGCCAGACAAGATGCCAACCGACAGCATCAGCACCACTGTCGTCCCCAGATACCGCGGCAAAGTGGTCGTCAGCAAGTGCGGCCAAATATTGTCAGTCGGGTTCAAGGCGATCCAGATCACCGCCAGAATCGGCGCCAGAACGACGCCCGCAATCAGGGCAGCCCCCACCGACCACAGGCTGGTGGGCATCACGCGCGGCAGCGCAGGTTTATCGGGCGTCTGGACGTGGTCGCTCATAGCTGCTTCATTGCCCGAATGCGGCCAAACTGTCCAGAAAAGACCCTGTTTTTGTCCGGGCTGGCAGGCTATGACGATAGAAACACCCGAGCAGTCACGGAAATGAAATGAAAATCATTCTTCATGCGGGCGCGCATGCAACCGACGAGGACCGGTTGATAAAATGCCTGCTGAAAAACGCAGGGGACCTGAAAGCGCGGAACGTAGCGGTTCCGGGCCCGTCGCGCTATCGTATGTTGATCCGCGACACGCTGAACGCCATGGCCCAAGGTCAGTTGGCCGAGGACGGGCGCGATATCCTGCTGGATGCCATTTTGCAAAGCGATCCGCCGGACCGGCTGATCCTGTCAAACGAAAGCTTTTTTGCCACGCCGAAAAACACCATCGCGCGCGGTCAAATCTATCCGGGCGCGGAAACCAAGCTGGAGCGATTCTGTACCTTGTTCCAACAGGATGAGGTCGAGCTGTATCTGGGCCTGCGCAATCCCGCGGGCTTTCTGACCCATATGCACGACAAATCCCCTGATATGCCGTTTGAAACCTTCCTGGCCGGTTCCCAGCCGACCGAGCTGCACTGGTCCGAGCTGATCATGCGCATTCGTGACAAACTGCCGGATCTGCCCATCACGCTTTGGGCCAACGAGGACACGCCGCTGCTATGGGGCCATATCCTGCGCCAGATGATGGGCCTGCCCGGAGACGAGAAAATTCTGGGCGGCTTTGATCTGATCACCGAGCTGATGACGGCGGACGGCATGCGC
Source organism: Thalassovita sp. (assembly GCA_050633445.1). Taxonomy (GTDB): domain Bacteria; phylum Pseudomonadota; class Alphaproteobacteria; order Rhodobacterales; family Rhodobacteraceae; genus Thalassobius. The sequence continues at coordinate 14,643 of JBOEGN010000091.1, read as the reverse complement.
CGGTTCCGCGCCTACCTTAAGGCGCACCCGGTGATGTCCGAAGATCAGAAACTGCGCGTCGTTTCCGCGTTTCTGGCGAAATTCGCGCGCCCCGAGATGTTAGAAGAAGAGGTCGGCGCCCCCGACTGGTCCGCGCAAGAGGCCGATCAGATGGCTCTGCAATACGAAAGGGACGTCGCCAAGCTGGCCAACGTCCCCGGTGTGCGTGTTCTGATGCCGTAAGGCCGTGAAAGAGGTGCTTAGGACATTCCCAGCGCTTCTTTGTACATTTCCAGAACGGCTTCTTCTTCGGCGATGTCATTTTCATCACGCTTGCGCAGGGCAATTATCTTGCGCATGACCTTGGTGTCATAGCCACGGCCCTTGGCCTCGGCCATCACCTCTTTTTGCTGGTCGGCGATGTCTTTCTTTTCCATCTCCAGACGCTCCATCCGCTCAACGAACTGACGCAGTTCGTCTGCGGTGACGCGGTAGGTGGCATCGGGGTTCATATCGCTCATAATTTTGCCTCCGGATTGGTTTCCATCTCCCCTACCCGGCCATGCGACGCGCTGCAAGCCCACCTGAGCGAACGATGCGAAAATGCGCCGCGTTGCACCGCCCGGCCCAAGCTGTTAGGCGCTGTCGCACAAAGAAACACGCGGGCAATCCCCGGAGGAAAAGCATGGAAATTCTGGTCTGGGGCGGCGCGGCTGTCTCTGTTGCGGGTCTGTTGGGCCTTGTGTGGTGCATTTTCCGCGTGGCCAAGGCCAAACGCGCTGGCCTTACCGACGAAGAGCTGCGCGATGCCGTAAAAGGCGTGGTCCCAATCAATCTGGGCGCATTGTTCATGTCGGTTATCGGCCTGATGATGGTGATCCTGGGCGTATTCCTGGGCTAAACAGCCCCGGCAATCCGGCGCCTTTTGGCACCAACGCCGTTCAGCACGGCGAACCCCTCGCCATTCCTGATCAGCTCGTCGATACCCGGATCAAGCGCGAACAGGCGCGGCGCGGCCTCGGCATAGGGTTTTGTGGCCTGTTGCAGCGTAAACAGCCCCAACTGATCAGCGGCGTTCATCACCCCGCCCCGCCAGGCGGGAAATCCGTGACTGCGCACCATCACCACGTCGATATCCGAAGCACGCAGCGCCACGCCTTCGCGCAACAGACGTGCGCCTTCGTTCATCATGGCCCCAAGGCAGAGTTTCGCAATCGTTTCTGCATCCGGGGCGTCTGGCCGGGGCCTGTCTGACGACCGTGCTTGCGGAACGCCATTGACCCAATCGTAGAAGCCTTTGCCTGCTGCGCGGCCTGTACGCCCCTCGGCGATCAACTCACGCAACCGTACCAGATGTCGGCTGGGATAGCGCGCGGCCTGATAGGTCTGCATCGCCTGCGCCAGTTCGTGCTCTAACCCGACCATATCCAGCGGTCCGAATACACCGTTCGCTTTGCCAAACCCGACCAGAGCTTTGTCCACCTGTCCGGGCGTCGCCCCCAGACCCAAAGCAAAATCCGCAGCGTCGCGACAGGCTGCCACCATCCTGGCCCCGATCGTACCGCCCTGACTGCCGCAGCGTATGGCGGAAATACCAATCCTGTTTAACACCGCATGCAGCGTCATCGTCGCCACAGCCGAGGTTTTGCTGCCAGGTATCAGTTCGGCCAAGCGTGCACGGTGCGTGCCAGGCACCGCATACATACCAACGACCTGCCCTGCGCGCCCGGATGCTTCGGCAATTTGGTCCACAGGCAGGGTCGCACTGTGGGTCACAAGAATGGTGGCCGAGGGCATGATCCCGGCGAGCCATTCCATGACTTGCTGTTTGGTCTGGGCGTTGTCGGCGACCGCTTCGATCACCATATCCGCCTCGGTCAGGCGATGGGGATCATGGGTCACCGTCAGGCGTTGCATCAACGCATACCACTGATCCGTCGGCATTTTCTGGGCGTCCAGGCGCTGCTCCAATCGCGCTTTGGCGGCAGCTGCAGCGGCCTCGTCTCGTTCGAACCAAACCGTCGGCAATCCGCTCTCCAAAGCCGCCAACACCAACGAGATTGCGGCTGGGCCAGCGCCGACAATCCCCAGACATTGGACTGCTTGTGGCTTGGCTGCGCCTGCCTCGGGTAAATTCACCAACCGGCGAACGGCCAGGATCATGTGCAAATTTCCCTGCGCATCGTCCGAGGCCAGGCATTCCTTGTACAGGTCGTCCTCCATCGCTTGCCCCGCCATGAAGGGCAAAACCAAAGCGTTCTCGACCGTTCTCAGAATGGCGTGTTGCGCAAACCGCGTATGCGGCCCAAAGGCAGCGCGGCATGATTTGATCGCCTCCAGAAAGGCTTGTGAATCCTTGAAACCATCGCGTCTGTCGCGGGTTTTCACCAGTTTTCCCCCGGCGCTCGCCACCTCTTGAGCAAGCGCAATGGCTGTGTTTAAGGCATCTGTCTCAACAACTTTATCCATAACCACCGCCAGATGCGGATCCGACGCCTTGATCACCATGCCTGACAACAGAAGTTTCAAAGTGGTCTGCGCACCCACCAGACGCGACAGTCTTTGGGTGCCACCAGCGCCGGGGATCACCCCCAACGCAATGTCCGTCATCCCAATCCGCGTATCGGCCTGCGCCACGCGCCGATGCGCGGCAAGAGCCAGCTCTAGCCCGGCCCCCAGGGCAGCACCCGTCAGACAGGCAATCACCGGCTTTGGGCTGTCTTCGATCTGCAAACAGATGTCAGCAAGACTCGCCCCGCCGAAACGCCTTTCCGGGCGCAGCTGATTGTGCCCCTCTGAAAAAGTGTTCGCGCCCCCGGTCAAAACGATGGCGTTGACTTCGGGGTCATCGACAAGGCGACCGAATTGTTCTGCCAGTTGCGCGCGGATATAGGGGCCAAGCAGATTCAGGGGCGGGTTAACAAGCCGCAAGATAGCGACACGGCCTGCACGCTCGATGGCAACCAAGTCTTCCACACCCAATACCTTCTGCTTCAAAATGGACACCGGGGACCTTTCCCCGCACGCTCAGTGTGCAAAAGCGTCCATTCTGATGCAAGCTTTTCCAAGCACTTACGTCTTGTGCAAGCGCTCTGGTCGGGCTCCCCGCGGGGCTTAGAGCGGCATATTATCGAAACGGTCTTCCATTTCTTCGTCAATGGCCTGGTTGTCCAACGCGCTTAAACGCTGAGGGACCGCGATCCCCTGACTGCGCATTTTCTCGACTGTTTTGTGCAATTCGGCCTGGATTTCGTGACGGGTATCATCCGTGGCCCCAGCAATCTCGGCTTCCAATTGTGCGATCAGGTCCATGAATTTTTGTGCGGGCATTGTGTGTTTCTCCTCTCCCAAGCTGCCTCAGGCAGCGCATTTTCGACATAGAGGTGTGGCTGGTAGTACGTTCAACCGCTCTGGCGAAATCTCCTCACCGCATTTTGCGCAGAAACCGAACTCATCGTCACGGATTCGTTGCAGCGCCGCCTGAATTCCCCGGATTTCAGCCTGACCGGCCTGACCCAGAGATTCCAAGACCTCATCCCCTTCCCGCTCAACCGCAGATTCTTCCCAATCTTTGGAAACCGGTACGTCCAGCTCAGCTTCGATTGCATGTAGGCGGCTGTCCAGTTCCGACAGGCGTTTCAACAGGGCAGCTTTGTATTCTGCTACTTCTTTCATCGCGCATCCTCCGAAAATCACCGTAATTTCGCACAATTACCGTGCAAGAACCTTGACCCACATCAATCGTTTCCAAACCACATGTGACAAAGCTGTATCTGGGGTCTTGCAACATATGCACAAAAATATATATGATGACCGCAATGGAGGGACCCCGCTATGAAACCTGAAGTGACCGCCTTTTTCGACACCGCCACCAACACGATTTCCTATGTGGTGCGTGACCCCGCCGGCAGCTCTTGTGCCATCATCGATTCCGTTCTGGATTTTGACTATTCGTCGGGCCGCACCGATACGCGTTCTGCCGACGATGTGATCAAGTTCGTGCAGGACAACGATCTTAAGGTCGAATGGCTGCTGGAAAGCCATGTCCACGCCGATCACCTGTCCGCCGCGCCCTATATTCAGGAACGTGTTGGCGGCAAAATCGGCATCGGAGACCGCATCAAAGTGGTGCAGGACACCTTTGGCAAAGTGTTCAACGAAGGCACCGAATTCCAACGCGACGGCAGCCAGTTTGACCAGCTGTTCCAAGAGGGCGACAGCCTGCATATTGGACAATTGCGCGGCGATGTTTTGCACACGCCCGGCCACACCCCCGCTTGTCTGACCTATGTGATCGGCGATGCGGCCTTTGTCGGGGACACGTTGTTCATGCCTGATTTCGGCACCGCGCGCTGTGATTTCCCCGGCGGTTCGGCCGAGACGCTCTATGCCTCGATCCAGAAAATCCTGTCCCTGCCGGACGAGACCCGCATCTTTGTCGGTCACGACTATAAGGCGCCGGGCCGTGACGAATACGCCTGGGAAACCACCGTAGCCGAGCAGAAAGCCGCCAATATTCACGTCGCAACGGACAAGGACCGCGACGATTTCGTCCGGATGCGGACCGAGCGTGATGCCTCTTTGGACATGCCCAAGCTGATCATCCCGTCCTTGCAGGTCAACATGCGCGCAGGCCAGATGCCCGAGCCGGACGAACAGGGTGACGTGTTCCTTAAGGTGCCCGTCAACAAGCTGTAATCACTTATAAAAATCAAACCCCAGAACCTGCGCGAACGGGTTCTGGGGTTATATATACTCCTCATCATTCAGGGAAGGAAACGCAATGATGAACTCAATCCCGGTCGATTGGATCTGGGGGCTGATCGGCGGTTTGCTGATCGGATCCGGCGGCGCCGTCTATTTGCTGGCCAATGGCCGCATTATGGGCGCTAGCGGCATTCTGGGCGGTCTGGTGGATCGCAGCGGATGGTCCTCTTGGGCCGAGCGCGCGGTCTTCTTGTTTGGCGTGTTTTTGCTGCCTCTCTTCGTCTATCCCGTCTATCGCGAGGTCGACACCCACATCACCGACAACTGGATCGTGATCATCGCCGCCGGACTTTTGGTTGGCGTCGGCACGCGTCTGGCCAATGGCTGCACCTCGGGGCACGGCGTCTGCGGCATCTCGCGCTTTTCGCTGCGGGGTATGGTCGCCACCGTGTTTTACATCATGGCCGGAGGCATCGCCGTGGTCATTTTCCGTCACATTCTGGGGATCGTCTGATGCAACGTCTGATTTTTGCTTTCATCGCGGGCGGCCTTTTTGGCACGGGCCTGTTTATCTCGGGGATGACCGACACCACCAAGGTCCAAGGCTGGCTGGACGTGTTCGGTAACTGGGATCCAACCCTGGCCTTTGTTATGGGCGGCGCGATCATTCCCATGGCCATCGCTTGGCTGTTCGTTCCCGGGCGTAAACCTTTGGTGGGCGGTGATTTTCCCACTCCGCCTGAACCCAAGATCGGCCGAAACCTGGTGCTGGGCTCGGTGATGTTTGGCTTTGGCTGGGGGTTGGCTGGACTGTGTCCGGGGCCGTCGATTGCCTCGCTGACCTATGGCGGTGTCGGGCATTGGGTGTTCCTGGCTGCGATGATCGCTGGCATGCTGATTGCGCCCGGGCTGCGCGTCAGACTGGACAGGGCTGTTCCAGCGGAATAAATCGATCTTATGGATATCCGAGAGATCACCCCCCGCTACTCCGTCAGCCCACAGATCAACCCCGAGGATCTGGCCGCCATCAAAGCGGCCGGGTTCACCAAGGTCATCTGCAACCGGCCCGACATCGAAGTCCCGCCCAGTCATCATGCCGAAGCGATGGCCGAGGCCGCTTTGGCTGCCGGCCTGGAATTTTTCGCCCTTCCGCTGACCCATCAGACTATGACACCGGACAACGTGGCTGCGCAGATGGCCGCAGCGGACGCATCCGAGGGCCCCGTTCTGGCCTATTGCGCCTCGGGAACCCGGTGCAGTGTTGTTTGGTCACTGGGCCAAAAGGGCAAATTGACCGCTGACGAGATCCTTTCGGCAACTGCCCGCGCAGGATATGATCTGTCAGGCCTCAGGCCCGCGCTGGAGCAAACCTAAAACTATCCGTCTGCGCTATCCTGTCCTGGCAAAGTTTCGGACGGCAGCGCGGGAAGATTTGCGGGATCATTGCCCCCAACATCCGCAGGGATACCTTCGCTCAAACCCAGGTCTCTTAGGATGTCGTCGGCGTTTTCCTGGACAATCGTGGTCGGCTCTGGTTGTGGCAGCGCGGGTTTTTCCGACACGCTGGCGATCAGACCCGGGTCAGCCAGATCGACCCCTGCCAGGCTATTTGCTTGCTCGGCAGGTGTGCTTTGCGGCTTGCCACGCCCGGCCCCGAAATTCTTAAGGCAGACAGCACGTTGCCCGGACAGTTGCCCCAATACACCGATGGCAACGGGTTTGCGCTCGCCAGCGTGGAGCGTTACCTCTGACAGCGCACGCACTGGCAAAGTCAGAACATCGCCAGTTTTCAAGGCGCCGATCTCTCCCAAAGGCAATTCCATCCGGTGCAACACGACATCCAATCGCGCGGGTGCATCCATGACTTCCTGTGTCAGACTTTCCTGGGTGGTGGCCTCGGGTGTTTCCTGGATTTCGGGTGCAGGTTCAGGCGGCACCGGCAGCGCCAAAAACAGCCGCCCTGTACGATCCCGCGTTCCGATACTGACCGAAAGCTCGAACGTGTCATAGGCACCGTCCGGCAATTGCGCCGTCAATAAACTCAGATCGGGAATCCAGGCGCCAAAATGAAACCCCGGCGCGGTCTCCTGCTCTGAGCGTGGCACAAGCGCCTCGAAACCGCTCAGCGTTCCGTCAATCAGCGGCATGGCAACGGCCGCATCCGTGCTGGTCAAACTGCGCGCCATCGCCGAAGCATCCATCACGCAACCCAGCGTCTGCACCTCGACCAAAGCCGAGACCAGATTTAGATCCAGCGCCATCACGCCCGGCGTTTCGCCCTCTTGCTCTAGCTTGACGATCAGGTCTGTCGCTTGCACGCCATCCAGAACCCCATCGCGCCCTTGCCGGTCTGGATGCGCCCCCGAAATCTCTAACGTCAGGCCCAGACCCAGATGCGCAGCGCGGTACAGCGCGCGTTCCAGCGCGATTTCGGGCCGCATGGCCGCGCTGTCCCGCACCGGTTGCGACGCGGTCTTGAGCTGCATGATATTCCTGATGTCTTTCATAAACCGCCAAAATTCTGTCTGGAGCTCACATCTACTGTGACACCTAATCTGGCAAGGGTTACCAAAGACTTACGCCAGGCCGATTATTCCGCAGCTTTGGCCGTTTTCATCGGCAAACTGACCCGAAAAGCAGCCCCGCCCTGTCCGGGCAGATAGGTAATGGCGCCGCCCAGACGGATCATGATCTCGCGGCAGATGGCCAACCCCAGACCGGCACCGCCAGCACGTTTGTTGTCGCTAACGCGGCTAAATTTCTCGAAAATCAAGCCCTGCGCCTCGGAGGGAATCCCCGAGCCATTGTCGACAAAATCCACGACCAGATGGCCGTCACGATTGCTGACTCGGATCACCAATTTGGGGGCCTCGGCGTCACAATATTTCTGCGCGTTGGCGATCAGGTTAATAAAGACCTGCGCCAGTCGATCCAGATCGGATTCGATCGAGACATTCTCCAGCACCTCGGCCCGTACCACGGTCAGTCCTTTGTTACGAACACCGGTCGCGTCCAGCGCCTGGTCGATCACCTCGTGCAAGACACCGCGCTGAAGGTTCAGGCTGACCTGCCCGTTCTCCAGCACCGACAGATCCAGCAGATCGTCCAGCAGGCGCGTCAGTCGGATCGCCTCGGAATGGATGATGGTCGCGTATTTGGTCAGCTCCTGCTCGGTCAGCCCGTCCGCATCGCGCAGGATTTCTGAAAACGACCGGATCGAGGTCATCGGCGTGCGCAATTCATGGCTGATCTGGGACAGAAAGGCATCTTTTTGCACCGACAGCTGGGTCAGTTTTTCATTTGCCGTGCGCAACTGACGGGCCGTGCGGGTCAGCTCGGCCGATTTGGCCTCCAGCTGGCTGGAATATTCCATCATCTGCGCGGTTTCATCGGCAACAGCCAGCAGATCCTCGACCGAGACAGTGGCCCGCCCCATAATCTGCCCAACCATCGCATGCGCCGTCGCCGCCCCGACCGAGCCTGACAGCTCGCGTTCCAGCCGTTGCAGGAAATCAGGCGTGGGTTCGGGCAGGAAGCCAGCCAAGCCCTGCTCCGTGGCCTCTTGATGGAAGAACGTCTGCGCCTCGACCCCGCCAAGGATGCGCTGCGCCATGATCATCAGATCCTCGGACTGAGCAACCCCGCCGGACCAACCCTGAGGGTTCCCGGAATGCTGGAACACATTGACGAATTGCGCGCCTTGCAAACGCTCGACCGGCTGGGGGAACGTGATCAGCGAGACAATGATGAACACCACCGAATTCAGTAGCAAAGACCACATCACCGAATGCACCAGCGGATCAAGACCACCGATTCCGAACAGAGATTGCGGGCGCAGCCAGGACAGTCCCCAGGCGCCCTCGGCCAGCAGACGGGCAGACATCACCGCATCGGGGCCAAAACTGGGCAGCAACGAGGTATAGAGCCAGATCACAAAGCCGACGCCCAACCCAACCAACGCCCCAACGCGGGTCGCACCGCGCCAGAAAATCCCCCCCATCAGCGGCGGCAGAAACTGCGCGACCCCGGTGAACGCGATCAAGCCAATCGCTGCCAGTGCCTCGCCCCCGCCAGAAAAGCGATAATACAGATATCCCAGCGCCAGCACGCCGGCGATGGACAGGCGCCGCGCCAGCAGCACCACGTGACGCACATCCCCCGAGATCATGGCCCCACCCCCGGTGAAATACAGCCAGATCGGCATCACGATATGGTTCGACACCATGGTCGACAGCGCAATCGCCGCCACAATCACCATCGAGGTGGCCGAGCTGAACCCCCCAAGAAAGGACAGCATCGCCAGCCCGTCCCGCCCCTGGCTAAGTGGGATCGTCAGCACGAATTGGTCGGGGTTTGACCCTTGGGGCAACAGCTCCAGCCCGGTGACAGCGATGGGCACTACGAACAGGCTCATCATCATCAGATAAGTCGGAAACGCCCACGAAGCCGTGCGCAGGTGGTTCTCATCCTCATTCTCGACCACCAGCACCTGAAACATCCGCGGCAGGGTCAGAAAAGCTGCGGCAGACAGAAAGATCAGCGTCGCCCAGCGGCCATTATGCATCTGCCATTGACCAATGTCGGAATTGTCGATCCGGGCAAAGGTTTCAGACACGCCGCCACCAACGCCCCAAACCACGAACACCCCCACTGCGACCAGGGCAAGCAGCTTGACCACTGCCTCCATCGCGATGGCCATGACCACACCGTGGTGACGCTCGTTCGCATCCAGATTTCGCGTGCCGAACAGCACCGTAAACAGCGCCAACCCCACAGCAACCCACAAGGCCGTAGCGTCGCTGTCCCCCAGTTGCGCAACCGAGGGATCATATAATGCAAAGCTTGAAAAAGACGATGTAACCGATTGCAATTGCAGCGCAATATACGGTGTCGTCCCGATAACAGCGACCACAGTGACGAACACTGCCAACGAGTTTGACTTGCCATAGCGCGACGAGATCAAATCAGCAATCGAGGTAATCCGTTGGGTCCGCCCGATCCGCACCAGTTTGCGCAGGCCCCACCACCAACCCATCATCACCAGCGTCGGGCCGATATAGATCGTCAGGTATTCCAGCCCCGACCGCGCGGCATAGCCAACCGCGCCGTAAAACGTCCAGGCGGTACAGTAGATCGACAGCGACAGGGTATAAACCACCGGCGAGCGCAGCCATCCGCCCCGCCCTCGTTGCGCCGCGCGTTCCGCGAAAAAGGCCACCACGAACAGCAGCGCCACATAGCCCAGACAGACGGCAATCAACAGGTTTAGCGCGCCCATCTCGTGCTCTCCTCAGTGTCCGTCGCTTTGGTCGGCATCGGCATCCGGGTCCAGCCAACGGGTCACGCCCAGCGTGATCACCACCAGCGTGACCCAAACCCCAAAGATGTACAGGATCGCCCGCGAGGTCGAGATTCCGAACTCTCCAGGTTGCGCCCACAGGACCGGGACCCCCCACAGGATCGCACCGACAAAAGGCATCAGCCGGGCCATGTCGCGCACCCGGCGCTGACGATACCCTTTGCGTTCCAAAAACAATGAGGGGCGCGCCTTGGCCATTACGGCACCAACTGGCGGACGACCTCCAGCACCTCGGCATTCGAGAAGGGCTTGGTCATAAAGTGGCTGGCCCCGATCTTCTCGGCCATTTCGCGGTCTTTGGTTTGGCCGCGCGCCGTCAACATCAGCACCGGCAGATCACGGGTGGACTCTTTGGCGCGCAGCTCGGTCAGGATTTCATATCCGCTGGCACCGGGCAGCATAACGTCCAGGATCAGCAGGTCGGGCGACTTGGCCCAGACCACCTCGGTTGCGTCATGCCCATTGGAATGCGTGTCCACCTGCCAACCATCACGGGACAGGATGAAACTGATGGCCTCGATAATGTTGGGCTCATCTTCGATCACAAGGACATGTTTCCCCATGCATCCTCCCCCTTAGAGCATGTGTTACCTTACGGCTTTTGCTTTTATCGACAAAGTCAGCGCCCGAGTCAAAAGTATCCTTAGAATCCGTCCGTTAAAATCGAGGGCTCCCGGCGGCCAGCGCAGTTTTCTTTGGGGCAAATCCGGCAGGTGACGCCGATTTCGCCCACTGTCTCTTCGGTTTTCTGACCAGCGCCCAAGGGGATAATCAGCATATAGGCCTCGAATTGGGTGGGTTCGTCGAAACTGACCTCTCCCAAGGGTTGCGCGATGGAGAAGGTGCGAAACAGCCCACCGCCCCGGCCCACTTGCCGTACGGTTTCCTGAATCGGCGTCAAAGGATGCGAAAGCGCACGAAACAAGGGCCAGAGCGGGCAGGCAGCGCCAAAACGCGGCAGCATGAAGCCATCCAAGGCCTTGCGAAACGTCATCGTCCCCGAGGCGTCGCAGGTCACCAGCCCCACCGGCCCGCCGGTCACGTTTTCGGGCACTTCGGCCAGCCGACGCATCACCGTGGCCAGGTCTGTTCCAAAGTGCCGCGCCAATGCAGACAAGTCCGGGCCAAGCCGCGCCAACGCCTCGGTCGTGGCCCGCAAGGGCATGGTTTGGGCGTCTTGGGCATAACGCCGCATATAACTACGCGCCATCGCCCGCGCGGCAGAAGACTGCAAAACTTCCTGTTGTTCGACCAGCGCGTCGATATCCACCCCTTCGGACCGGCCATTTTCAAGCAGAGGAATATGAAAACCGCTGTCGCCCAGAAAGGCATCCAATTCGTCCTGAGGCGAACTCAGCTCGCTGTCGCCCTCGCCTTCGGCGCTGTCCAGATACCCGACCAACGCCTTGGCACTATGAGCCAGACGCCCGGAATCTTCGTTGATATTGCGATGAAAACGGTCACGCCATTCCGGCTCCAGCTCGCGGGTTTCCGCCAGAATGCCCGCGGTTGAGCGGATCGAGGTGATGGTCGAGATCATCTCGTGCAATGCGGCCGCCAGATGAGGGTCATGCGTCAGCCGGTCGGTCAGGGTTTCGACTGTGCGCTCTAACTCGGACACGCGGCGATGACGGCGCTCCAACAACTGCGCCCAGCCGGGGAAACGACCCGCGAAATCCTCGAGTGCATCCTGTTCGGCCCCTGCGGCCGGATCAGCGGCCTGCGCCTCGCGCAGAACTGCGATCAGCGCGGCCTCGGCACCTTCGGTCAAAGCAGAGGGTTCAACCCCCAAAGACCGGGCGATCGACAGCAACAACTTGCCGCCGATTCTGCGGCGGTTATGCTCGATTAAGTTGAGATAAGAGGCTGAAATTCCCACCTCTTTCGCCAGCTCGGCCTGCCTGCGCCCTAGCATCATCCGCCTTTCGCGAATACGGGACCCGGTTAGTTGACGTTGCGCCATTTCTTTTATCCATCCATTTCAAGCACCTTCTGCGACGCAGAATGAAGTTCTTTACAATGCATACTACGGCATTGTGATATTCTTTACAAAAAAATTGTTTCGTTCAAAGACCTTGTTGCGAAGTTTTCTTTCAAGGCCTGATAATGAATTTGCACAAAATAGTGCCGTGAACGCCGCAAGAGGAGGCGCGTTCACATTTCACGAAACGGGAGGATTTTATGTCCAATAGCAAACTGACTCGCCGCGGCGTTCTGAAGTCGGGTGCAGTGGCTGGCGCAGGTGTCGCCCTGCCCACCATCTTTACTGCGTCTTCGGCGGCAGCTTATACCAACGAGCCAACTGGCGACACTGTGACCCTGGGCTTTAACGTGCCCCAAACCGGTCCCTATGCGGACGAGGGTGCAGACGAACTGCGGGCCTATGAACTGGCGCTGGAGCACCTGAATGGTGGCGGCGACGGCGGCATGCTGAACACTTTCAGCTCGAACGCGCTGCAAGGAAACGGCATTCTGGGCAAAAAAGTGAGCTTCGTCACTGGTGACACCCAGACCAAGTCGGATGCAGCACGCGCATCGGCAAAGTCGATGATCGAAAAAGACGGCGCGGTGATGATCACCGGCGGCTCGTCCTCGGGTGTGGCTGTGGCTGTTCAGGCACTGTGCCAAGAGGCCGGCGTGATGTTCATGGCGGGTCTGACCCACTCGAACGACACCACTGGTAAAGACAAACGGGCCAATGGCTTCCGTCACTTCTTTAACTCGTACATGTCGGGCGCTGCATTGGCACCGATCCTGGCCAACAACTATGGCAAGGACCGCAAGGCTTATCACCTGACCGCAGACTACAACTGGGGTTATACCACCGAAGAAGCCGTGCGTACCTCGACCGAGGCCATGGGCTGGGAAACCGTTGCTGCTGTCCGCACCCCGCTGACACAGACTGACTTCTCGTCCTATATCGCACCGGTTCTGCAATCGGGTGCTGACGTTCTGGTTCTGAACCACTACGGCGGCAACATGGTGAACTCGCTGACCAACGCGGTTCAGTTCGGCCTGCGTGAAAAGCAAGTGAACGGCAAGAACTTTGAAATCATCGTTCCGCTGTTCTCGCGTCTGATGGCCCGTGGTGCGGGTGAGAACATCAAAGGCATCTTTGGTTCCGCCAACTGGCACTGGTCGCTGCAAGACGAAGGCTCGAAAGCATTCGTCAAGTCGTTCGGCACCAAGTACGGCTTCCCACCGAGCCAGGCCGCGCACACCTGCTATGTGCAGACCCTGCTGTATGCAGATGCCTGCCAGCGTGCCGGCACCTTCAACCCGTGCGGTGTTGTCGAAGCTCTGGAAGACTTCGAATTCGACGGTCTGGGCAACGGCAAGACGCTTTATCGCGGCTCGGATCACCAGTGCTTCAAAGACGTGCTGGTCGTGAAAGGGAAAGAGAACCCGACGTCGGAATTCGACTTGCTCGAAATCGTCGAAATCACGCCCCGCGGTCAGGTCGAGTATGATGCCTCGATCTTTGGCGGCAACCTGGGCGCCTGTAACGGCGGCGCCTAAGCGCTTCGGAGGATGGGGTCATCCCATCCTCCACCCCAATCAAGAATCCCTGTCGGCCCCTTCCGGGGCTTCCCTCTTTCCACACTCCGACACAAGGGTGGGACAATGGACGCTATAGTTCTGCAAATCCTAAACGGGCTCGACAAGGGCT
>JBOEGN010000091.1:348-849 GCA_050633445.1 Thalassovita sp. | reverse complement strand
TGTTCATGATCGGCGCATTCTGTGCTGTCACCTTGAACAAAATCCTAACTCTCAGCCACACTGTCATTGACGAGACGAAAACCGACTTCCTGGGCAATCCCGCGAAGATCAAGGTACCGTATGTCAATGATATGTTTGGCGAGGCCACAGGGGCCGCGATCATCGACTGGTCGGTGCCGCTGGCCATCCTGTTCGCGATTCCGGTCATGATCGCCATCGGCGTCATCATGGAGCGCGGCCTGATCAAGCACTTCTACAAGCGCCCGCATGCCGACCAGATCCTGGTGACTTTCGGCCTGGCGATCGTGCTGCAAGAGATCATCAAGTACTATTACGGTGCCAACCCGATCCCGACCCCGGCACCGGATGTCTTTAAGGGTTCGTTCGATTTCGGAGCCGCCGTTGGCTTTGCTGAAAACACGATCATCTACCCATACTGGCGTCTTGTTTACTTTGCTTTTGCCGCGATCATCATCGGTGCTGTCTTTGCCTTCTTGCAGT
>JBOEGN010000091.1:0-263 GCA_050633445.1 Thalassovita sp. | reverse complement strand
GGCATCAACATCGACAAGCGTTTCACCATTATGTTCGGGATCGCCGCCGCCGTCGCGGGTCTGGCAGGTGTGATGTACACGCCGATAAACTCTCCGAACTACCATATGGGCATGGACTTCCTGGTGCTGTCCTTCGTCGTTGTGGTTGTTGGTGGCATGGGCTCTTTGCCCGGCGCGGTTCTGGCTGGCTTCCTCTTGGGTATCCTCGAAAGCTTTGCCTCGATGCGCGAGATCATCGACATCATCCCAGGCATCAACCAGGT
>JBOEGN010000090.1:5155-9069 GCA_050633445.1 Thalassovita sp. | reverse complement strand
AAAAACTGCTGTTGGGCGGTGACCCGGAAAAGGTGGTTAACCGTGATTCCATGGCGAACCCGGACAGTTTCAACGTGTTCATCGACTATGCGAACGCGCGAGGTTAGCCGATCTGCGCCTTGGCCCAGGCCAGCAGGGCTTGGGCGTCTTTGGGCAGCTCTTCGCCAAATTCGCCGCAAAACTCCAGGAATAACGGGAGCTTTGCGCGCCCAACGCCGATAATCACCGGGATGTCCTGTGACAGGGCCGCACCGATGGCGGCGCGAAACCCCTGACCCTCGGCCTCTTGCTTGCCGAATTTGTTCAGCAGCAGCAAGTCGGGGGCACCCTCCAGCGCGGTCGCGATTAGGCCGGCGGCGTGCTCTAACCCTTCTGCGTCCAGCGAACAGCCAGTGGCGCCTTTGCCCAGATCCTGGCTGATCCCGATGCGCGGCCCATTGGGCAACAGATGCAAGGCCATCTCCTGTTTGGCACCTTCATCACGCGTGGTGTGTTGGACAACGCCGGTCAGGTTCACGTCTTGCGCAATCAGCGCGGTGGCCATCTGGCCAAAGATCGCGTCAGCCTCGCCCGGTTCGTCGGATATGATGTAGCCCAGCATATCTGCCTCTTGAAACTCTTGGGTCCCCCTTACAGGATGGTCGGGCCGCACGAAAGAGCGGTAGCGTCGCAGGAGATCGGACAATATGGCAGAATTTCCCGGAGTCATCCTGGCAGGTGGCCGCGCCCAACGGATGGGCGGCGGGGACAAGTGTTTGCTGCCTCTGGCGGGGCAGAACCTGTTGGATCATGTGCTGGCGCGGCTTGTTCCTCAATGCACTGGGGTCGCCTTGAACGCCAACGGCTCTGCCGATCGGTTCCGAGGTTACAGGCTGCCGATTTTACCAGACGAAACCGCCGATCAACCCGGTCCTTTGGCTGGGGTATTGGCCGCGATGGACTGGGCCAAGGCGCAAGGGGCCGATCACGTTGTCACTGTCGCAGCGGACACGCCGTTTTTCCCACGCGATCTGGTGACGCAATTGACTGGCGCAAAGGGATTCGCGCTGGCAGCCAGCCAAGCAACAGACGAGGAACAGCCCCGCCTACATCCGATATTTGGCCTTTGGCCGGTTGCATTGGCAGAAGAATTGCGCACCGCCCTAGCGCAGGGCGAACGTAAGGTGCGGATGTGGGCGCTGGATCATGGCGCGCAGCAGGTCGTGTTTCGCTATGGCGGGATCGACCCGTTTTTCAACATCAACACCCGCGAGGATTTGCGACAGGCCAAGGCGATCGCCCGCAGCTCGGCCCGTGCGGATCAGTGTTTTCGGATGAAATAGACCTGCGCCGCGCCCTGGTCTTGCATCAGCAACAGCTCGGCACCGAATTCTGCGCAGAAATGTGGAATGTCGATCACGGCCACGGGATCGTTCGCGGTCAGGCGCAACACCTGACCCGGCTTTAATGCCAACAGACGTTTGCGGGCCTTCAGCACAGGCATCGGGCAAATCAGCCCCGAAGCATCATAGTCGTCGTCGAATTTCATGCCCCGCAGGTAACGCGGCGCGGCCGGTCTGTCCATGCCGCGCTGCGTTTTGAGCTTAGATCACCATTGGTTTCGCGTCGATCCCCAACGCCTCAAGCGCTTGGCCAACGGACATGTCGTTGTTCAGCGCGTGTTTGGCGACCTTGGCAGCCTTTTCATACCCAATTTGCGGCACCAAGGAGGTCGCCATCGCCAAACTGTTTTCCAGCAGGGACCGGCAACGAGTCTCGTCCGCCTCAATCCCCAAAATGCAGCGGTCGGTCAGGCAAGCCATGGCGCGTTTCAGCACGCGGATGGATTGAAGGATGTTCAGGATCGCAACGGGCTCCATCGCGTTCAGTTGCAACTGTCCTGACTCGGCCGCCATAGTGACCGTCAGATCGTTGCCAATGACCTGAAATGCGACCTGGTTGACGACCTCGGGGATCACTGGATTTACCTTGCCCGGCATGATCGACGACCCTGCCTGAACGGCTGGCAGGTGAATTTCCCCAAAACCGGATCGGGGGCCAGAGCTGAGCAAGCGCAGGTCGTTGCAGATTTTCGACAGCTTCACCGCGACCCTTTTCAGGATGCCCGAAAACGCAACAAAAGCCCCAAGATCCGAGGATGCCTCGATCAAGTTGCGCGCTGCGACCACAGGAAAGCCCGACACTTGCGCCAATTGCGATACGGCCACGTCGGTATAGTTCGCAGGTGTGTTGACCCCGGTGCCGATGGCGGTGCCGCCCAAGTTCACCTCGAGCAGCAGCTTGGACACGTCCCGCAGCCGGTCGATGTCTTCTTCTATCGTGTTGGCATAGCTGCGGAATTCCTGACCCAGGGTCATAGGAACCGCGTCTTGCAACTGTGTACGGCCCAGCTTGGGGATGCCGTCGAATTCACGGGCCTTGGCCTCGAACGCGTCACTGAGACGGCGATGTTCAAAGGACAGGCTATCCATACGCAATAGTACGGAGAGGCGCAGAGCGGTCGGGTAGACGTCGTTGGTGGACTGCGATTTGTTCACATCATCATTGGGGTGCAAATGGGTGTAGTCGCCAAAATCGTGCCCCATGCTTTGCAGGCCCAGATTTGCAATTACCTCGTTCGCGTTCATGTTGGTCGAGGTGCCAGCCCCCCCCTGCAACATGTCGACGATAAAATGCTGGTGGTGATTTCCGGCCAGCAAGGCGTCACAGGCGGTTTCGATCGCTTTGGTCTTATCGCCGTTCAGAACGCCCAGTTTGTTGTTGGCGCGCGCCGTTGCTTTCTTGACCATCGCCAGGGCCGAGATCAGCTCGGGGAAGTCCGAAATCGGCACGTCCGAGATACGAAAGTTATTATAGGCGCGGATCGTGTGGATGCCGTACAGGGCGTCGTCTGGAACGTCATAGGTGCCCAGAGAATCGGTTTCGGTGCGCATTCAGGTTTCCTCCCGATGAAAGCGTGGGGCCTCATACGCCCATAGTAGGATTAAACAAGCTAATTTTTTAGGCAGTTGTGCGAAGTTGATGCTAGTTGATGCTGGTTTGAGGTGCGCTTGCATCACATTCGACGGTCTGCGTATCTGGTTTGATCGGCTAGGGTCAGGCAGTTAGTTTCCTTTCTCAGGCGGTTCCGCATCACGGGCCCCGTTAGCACAAGGAGCGGTCATGCGGATTTTGCTGATACATACGGGCGGAACCATCGGAATGGCTCAGACCGCTGATGGCTTTGCGCCTCAAAAGGGCGTGGTAGAGCAGGCGGTTGATCAGATCGTGTCGAGCGGGGCCGTGCAGGCCGAGGTCGAGATTCTGACCTTCGACCAGTTGATCGACAGTGCGCAGTTAACGCCAACGGATTGGTTGCGGATCGCCCGGCATGTGCACGAGCGGCATGAGCAGTTCGATGCGTTCGTTGTCACCCATGGCACCGATACGTTGGCGTATTCCGCGGCTGCGCTGTGCCTGGCCTTGCCGGGGCTGCAACGGCCGGTGATCGTGACGGGCGCAATGCTGCCGTTGACGGTCGAGGGCAGCGATGGTTGGCGCAACCTGACGGATGCTTTGCAAGCGGCCACGTCTGCGCCCGCCGGCGTTTGGGTGCAATTCGCGGGCAATTTGCTGCATGGCGGGCGGGTCCGCAAAAGCCACTCCAGCGCGCTGGATGCGTTCGAGGCTGAGGCCAGTGAAATTGCGCCCGTCATTCCGGCTTTGCAGCCGAGTTTGAACGCCGTCACGCAGCATAATGTGGGCGTCTTTTCGGTCACTCCGGGGGTGTGCCAGGATCTATTGGACCTGGCGGTCGAGCGTTGCGACGGCGTGTTGCTGCGCTGCTATGGCTCGGGGACGGCGCCTGATACGCCACAGATGCGCGCGGCCTTGAAACGGGCGCGCGACCGGCAAATCCCCGTGGTCGCCGTTAG
>JBOEGN010000090.1:0-5145 GCA_050633445.1 Thalassovita sp. | reverse complement strand
CAATGCCCCGAAGGCGGGATGAAGCTGGGCACCTACGCTGCGGGCCGGGTGATGCGCGACACGGGTGTGATCGACGGGCGCGACATGACGCCGGAAATGGCCTACGTAAAGCTCCACTATGCGCTGTCGCTGCACGCAGATGACGCCGGTCGTCAGGATTTTCTGCGCCGCCCCCAATGCGGAGAGTTGACGCCAGAAGACGCGTGATCAGGTCACCGGAGCCTCGAGCAATCGGGCCTCTTCGCGGATGCCCATCGCAAGCATCCGGCGCACCTCGGCGGGAATCTGTGGGTCATCAGGGTCGTATAGGGCGCACAACTTCATGGTTTTGCGCAGGTCCAGACTGTCGCCCAGATATTGATAGACAATCTGCGTGGCGGTCGGCGGGCGCGGGGCGCGGGCTGCAACGCCGGACACAATCCCCGTCAGAAACCGGATACGGTTGTTGTAGCAGGGATAAAGGATGATCTGCATGACTTCGTTGCGGGTCAGCGTCTCCATCACGGTCATGAAAATCCGGTCGCCCAACATGAAACAAGCGCCCTCGTATTTGCAGGTGAAACGCCGCGCGCCGGGTGTGCCGACGCTTTCGATGCTTTTGACGTTCAGGCCATAGGGCGTGCGATAGATTTTGGTCAGCGACCGCAGGATCATCCCCGGATGAGACATCGAGTTGTAGTAGGTGAAGTAATATCCAACATACCCGTCCAGCGCAGCCCGAGACCCCGCACGGATGTCGTCAGCCACAGCTGAGACGATATTTTTCTCGGCTCGCGCACCGGATTCGTTGGGTTTCAGCCGGACCAGCTCGGTGAATTGACCATGGGGCATCAGCAGCTCGGATTCCTCAACCCCAAAGAAATCACACATCCGTCGCATCAGGCGCAACGACGGAAAAGTCTCGCCGCTGAGATAGCGGTTGAACTGAGAGCGGTTTACCCCCAGTTGCCGGCACACTTCGGCGATGGATTTGTGATAGCTGCACAGCAGCCGCAGGTTCTTGTGAAGATCGCGGGACATCCAGCTCCCTTTCGCTAGTTGACGCTGAAACAGTAGCAACTGGATGCAGGCTGATGCAAGCTAGTGAAATGGTAAACATATCCTTCCTGCCTAGGGTGCGCCAATCCGGCGTGGAATTGGCTGCGCCCAACTTGGAGGACTATCATGGAATTTCTGGAGTTGATCTTCGGCAAGATCGGAGACCTGACTTGGGGCTGGTCACTGATCCCGATCCTTGTCGTGTTCGGCGCGTTCATCACCCTTGCGACGGGCTTTGTACAATTTGAATTTTTCGGCCGTATGTTCCGCGTTCTGCGCAGCGACAATAACGCGGCTGACCCCGGCAAGATTTCGGCACGCGAAGCGCTGCTGGTCTCGGTTGGCGGTCGTGTGGGCGGCGGTAACATCGCGGGCGTGGCCGTGGCCATTACCTTGGGTGGCCCCGGTGCTGTGTTCTGGATGTGGGCGATTGCCCTGGTTGGCATGGCGACCAGCCTGGTCGAATGCTCGCTGGCGCAGCTGTTCAAGCGTAAGGTCGGCGAGAACGATTACCGCGGCGGTCCGGCCCGCGCGATCATCCATGGGCTGGGGATTGAATACAAATGGCTGGCCGTCGTTTATGCCATCTGTCTGATCGCGGCCTTTGGTCTGGGGTTCAATGCGTTCCAGGGCAACACCGTTGCTGGCGCCGTCCAAGATAGCTTTGGCGTTGATCGTCTGTGGACGGGTGCCCTGTTGGCCATCGCCGCCGGAGCCATCATTTTTGGTGGTATCCACCGGATTGCCAAGGTTGCCGATGTTGTCGTGCCGGTCATGGCCGTGGGCTATATCCTTATGGCCTTGATCGTGATCGTGATGAATATCGGAGACATTCCGGCAGTAGTAACATCGATCGTGAAAAACGCCTTTGGGTTTGAACAAGCTGTTGGTGGTGGCATGGGCGCCGCAATCGCCCAGGGTCTGCGTCGTGGTTTGTTCTCGAACGAGGCTGGTCTGGGTTCGGCCCCCAATGTCGCTGCCACTGCCGAGGTTCGCCACCCGATCAGCCAGGGCATCACGCAGTCTTTCTCGGTCTTTATTGATACGATCGTGATTTGTTCCTGCACCGCCTTCGTTATCCTGTTGGGCGACGTTTATGTTCCCGGCGCCGAAGGTATCGACGGTGTCGCGCTGACGCAGCAATCCATGGTCTCGCATCTTGGTGCCTGGGCGCAGTATTTCCTGACCGGAGCGATCCTGTTGTTCGCCTTCTCGTCGATCATCTACAACTACTACCTGGGTGAAAACGCGCTGACTGTGCTGAGCAAAAACCCGTTGTCGCTGACCATTCTACGGGTCGCGATCATGGGCATCGTGTTCCTGGGGGCCGTGGCGCCGGGTGCAACTGCGGTCTTCTTCTTCTCGGATCCGATGATGGGCGTTCTGGCGCTGGTGAACTTGCTGGCGATCATGATGCTGTTCCCCGTCGCGATGCGTTTGCTGCGTGATTTCCGCGCTCAGTTGAAGGCCGGTGTGGCCCGTCCGGTGCTGAACCCGGATGACTACGCGGATCTGGATATCGACCGCGAGGCCTGGAAAGTTCCGGCCGAGTAACTTGCGAAAGGGGCTGCCTGCGGGTGGCCCCTTTTTTTGCGCAGGATTCGGGTCGCGCGGGCATAGCGATCCGCGTTAGCAATGGGAAACGAGATTGTAGCGATAGGCCCATACATGTCCCAAACCCCTAGACTGGATCGCGTCTCCCTAAGCCTGATGTTTCTTTTGGCTGCGATCTGGGGAGGTTCATTTTTCTTTGCCGAGATTGCCCTGCAAGAGGTTCCGCCGCTGACAATCACATTGCATCGGGTGTTTTGGGCGGTGCCGATTCTGGCGGTCATCGTGTGGGCCAAGGGTATTCCCGTGCCACGCAGCGCCGCCATTTGGGGCGGCTATCTGGTGATGGGGGCGTTGAACAATGCGTTGCCGTTCTCGTTGATATTTTGGGGGCAACTGCGGATAGACAGCGGGTTGGCCTCGATCCTGAACGGAACCTCGGCGATGCTGGGGGCCGTGGTTGCCGGAATTTTCCTGCGCGACGAACCATTAACCCCGCGCAAGTTAATAGGCGCGGGCTTGGGATTGCTGGGCGTCGCGGTGATCATGGGACCAACGGCCTGGACCTCCTTTGACTTGGGCAATCTGGCTCAGTTGGCCGTTTTGGCAGCGGCGCTTTCTTACGCTATTGCCGGAGTCTGGGGGCGCATTGCTTTGGCGGGCCAACCTCCGTTGATGAACGCGCTGGGCATGTTGCTGGGCAGCACGGTGTTGATGATCCCGGTCGTGCTGGTTGTTGATGGGCCACCGGATATGGCGCTTTCATCCCATGTTTGGGCGTCACTTTTCGGGATTGCAGCTTTGTCCACTGCGCTGGCCTATGTCTTGTATTTTGCCATCCTCGCGCGGGCTGGTGCGGCCAATTTGTTGTTGGTGACCCTCCTGATTCCACCTTTTGCGATCAGCCTTGGGGTATTGATCCTTTCAGAACAGTTGAGCGCTGGAATTTGGTTGGGGTTTGCAATCATCGCGCTGGGTTTCGCAGTGACGGACGGGCGGTTGTGGGCCCTGCTGCGCCATCGCGCGCCCTAATCCTGCGCCATGTCGATTGCCTTACGAGCAAGAGCGAAAAACTGTGCTTTCTCTGACCGGCTCAACCCTGGCAGCACATCATTTTGCAAGGCTGTGACGATCGGCAAAGTAACCCTGAACATCTCGGCTCCTTTTTCGGTCGCGAAGATTGCTTCGGTCGTAGGGGCAGAGTCAGACCGGTCGTATTTTGCATACCCGGCGTTGGCCAGTTGGTCGATCACGGGGCCGATGGTTTTCGCGTCGTACAAGATCGCTGCCGCAACCCCGGCCCGGTCCATCCCAGGCATGAACAGGATTGCATCCATCGTTGCGAACTTCACTGGCGTCAGATCGAAACCCGCCGCCTGCATTTGGCGAACGAAGACCTGGGTAGATATCTGTTGCAGCCGCCGAATCATGTGGCCGGGCATTCCGCGTGCTTTCATGGCTTGCTTGCGCCTCCTTACGGGGCCTTTGTAAACCCTGTTCAATAACAATACCTTTCGCGAATATTGTATGTGTACATATTTTTATTGACTGAAACTAATATGTACAGTTATTATATAGCCAACGCAGACAAACGAGACGGCTTTTGCCGGGAAGGAGGAGAAATGCAATTTTATGTGGATGGTTTTCGGGGTGGGAATCCCGATATTAAGAACGCAGCCCCCGGTCGCCGTGACCGCCGTGAAAACGCACCGATGCCGGAAAAGGTGGACGTGCTGATCGCAGGCACCGGACCCGCTGGCCTGTGTCTGGCAGCGCAACTGGCGCAATTCCCCGAGATCGAAACCATGATCGTCGAGGCCAGCCCCTGCAACATCGTTAAGGGCAAGGCTGACGGCATCAACACCCGCACCATGGAGATGTTCCAGGCCTTCGGATTTGCTGACAAGGTCAAACGCGAAACCTATTGGGTCAACCAGACGAACTTCTGGATGCCGGACCCCGAAAACCCCAAGAACATCAAGCGCGTAGGCCGGGTTCAGGACGTCCCCGAGGACAGCTCGGAAATGCCGCATATCCTGATCAACCAGGCGCGTCTGCACCAGTTGTTCCTTGAAGTGATGGAGGATTCTCCGTCGCGGTTGGAGCCTGACTATAACTGGGCCGTCAAGGACCTGGTGGTCGACCCCACGACGGACGATTATCCCGTCACTGTGACGCTGGAAGACACCGGCGTGAACTGGGGTGAAACCATCACCGTGCGCGCAAACTATGTGGTCGGCTGTGACGGTGCGCGCTCTAAGGTGCGCAAAGCGATCGGCGGCGAGCTGCACGGTGATGCCGCGCATCAGGCATGGGGCGTGATGGACATCCTGGCCAACACCGATTTCCCTGATGTGCGTCAGAAATGCCTGATCACCTCGGCCAATGACGGCAATGTGCTGATCCTGCCGCGAGAGGGGGGCTATCTGTTCCGCATGTATGTGGAGCTGGACAAGCTGAACGAAGACGAACGCGTTGCCAATCGCAACATCACCCAAGAGCAGATGATCGCGGCCGCCAACCGTATCATGGCGCCCTATACGATCGACGTGAAAG
>JBOEGN010000089.1:2759-2912 GCA_050633445.1 Thalassovita sp. | reverse complement strand
ATCAGGAGATCTTCCTCTGCCACAAGGGTGGCAAGCACGGGGCGGAGATGATCGCGGCCCGCTGGGCGCGGGCACGCGGGGTCGCGCAGGCGCGCTTCGATCCGCGCTGGTCCGCGCATGGACGGGCGGCGCCGTTCAAGTGCAACGACGAGA
>JBOEGN010000089.1:0-2730 GCA_050633445.1 Thalassovita sp. | reverse complement strand
TCGCGGCGACGGGGGTTGTGCTCTTCGGCGGCAATGGCGTGGCGCTGAACCTCGGCCAGAAGGCAGAGGTGAAAGGGCTGACGGTCATGCGGGTCGCCGATCCGGCGAAGAAGACTTCGGAGACTTAAATTGAGAGGGTCGCGCGTGGCGCGGCCCTTTCATCTTTTCTCAGGGGTGGTGTCGCTTCTTCATCGCTCAACGCTGATCAAGAGAGGTGTCAGTGGGGGCCTGGCCTTTGCGTTTCCTGGTGCCCGGTTCTGGCGTGATCTTGAGGTGCGGAGCGCACATCGCTGAAGTCTGTTTTTCGCCTTGCCTAGCAATTTACTGTTTTGATAGGTATATGTGTGCCAAGCAAAATTTGGAAATGATAGGCATGACCCCTCTTAGCAGTATCGCGATGAGCGCCTACACCGATCTGGTGCGGCTCCTGAAGGATGACGCCCTATCCGGTGTGGAGGGCAAACCAACGCTCAAAGAGCGCGGCGACAAGGCCTACTGGTACGCGGCGCGGCGTGTCGGAACCGAGATGCGCTTCATCTATATCGGCGAAAACAGTGATGAGACGCGCGCGCGCATCGAGCGTATCGAGGAGCTGCGCGCGACTGCCAAGGACCGACAGGCTGAGCGGTCGCGGCTGGTCCGACTCTTGCGCGCCGAAGGCATGACGCCGACCGACCGGGCGACCGGCTCGATCCTCTCCGCAATGGCGGGTGCCGGGACCTTCCGGCTGGGCGGTACGATTGTCGGGACGAATGCGTTCCGTCTTTATGAAGGCGAGCTTGGCCTCCGCCTGCCCCTGGGCGGCATGGCCAACACCGGCGATATCGACATCGCGCAATTCGAGAAGCTCAGCGTCGCCTTGCAGGATCAGGTCGATCCGGGTTTGGCCGAGACCTTTTCGGCACTGAAGTTCGCGCCCGTGCCCGGGCTCGACAACGGCCGGACATGGCGATGGGCGCAGGGGGGCAGCGGCCAGTTGGTCGAGTTCCTGACGCCTGCCTTCGGGAATGAGACCATCCGAGATTTGCCCGCTCTCGGCGTGGGCGCGCAGGCGCTCAACTACCTCAACTTCCTGATCGCTGAACCGATCTTTGCCGCTGCCCTCTATCGATCAGGAGTTCTCGTTCAGGTGCCGCGCCCGGAGCGCTATGCGATCCACAAGCTGATCATCGCCGATCGCCGGCGTGACGGGGCCGGTAGCCTCAAGTCGGCCAAGGATCGAGAGCAAGCGGCCTTCCTGATCGAGGCAATGGCCGAGGACCGCCCTGATGATCTGGCCCAGGCTTATGCCACCGCACTAGAGGTCGGCCCGCGCTGGCGCGCGCACATCGACAATTCGCTGAAGCGCATGCCGGAGACGAAGTCCATCCTCGAAAGCTTGGGCGCGTGATCGTCAGGGCGACGACTGCTGCAGTCCTTGGTGTCCCAAGCAGACCTCTCATGGAACGCTCGATCTGACCGCCGCCTAACACCGTCCCTTGTTCCCGAGCCCTTGGTCTCGGATTGCCGGCCAGCGACCAATCCTTGTTGGATTGATTTGGGGCTCGTGCCAGGCGGTCAGCCCGACGCATTCATGCCGGAAGCTGGAAGTCAAACTTGAGGCAGATGAACGGCACTTCCTGATCGGCGGCCATCCGGAACATGGCCCCCCTATGTGGCGGTTCGAGGCAACCGGGCACGTCATCTCGACATGCACAAAGCCAGTAGCGACTGCGTGATGGCAGAGGTCATTTGGGTATCTCCTTTTTGCTCACTGATGTGGATCGCACGGGGTCGGTCCGGCCGTGCCCTCCGCTTGCGCTTCGGCAAGCACAAATACGGCTTCCACGCCTTTGGCGCGGACCCTCCGCATTTGCGCTTGCGACCGGGCCTCTTGCCCCCGTGCCGGGTGATCCCCATCGCAAAAAGGAGAGACCCAAATGACCAACCATTACGTCGCCACCGTCCCCGTCAAGTTCACCGACAATGACGGCCAGGAACGCACCCGCTTCCAACGCGTGGGTGCCATGTTTCGCAACACCCGCAACGGGGACGGCTCGGAGTTCTTCAGCCTCAAGCTCGACTTCCCGGTCGCGGTTTCGGAGCTGGTGATGTTCCCGCCGAGCTCGAAGGAACCTCAGGACTAAATCCTCTGACGAGGATGGGCCGCCATCAGGCGGCCCTTTCCCTGTTCCAGGGACGCCGTCACCGGCGGGGTTGATTGCCGGTGGCGACCTCCAGATGTCGGTCGCTGCGCGCTCAAAGGTCGAACGCCGCCAAGATCAAAGGGATCGCGACAGAGCAGCCAGCCAGCCTCAAGGGGGCCATCCGCAAAAACCTATCGGCCAAGGCCTCCCGGTTTTTACGGCAGAGATTTGGCGGAGCCAAATCTGGCCCTCCTTGACCCTGCCTGTCCGCCCAGTCGGTAGAGTTTGCGCCCGCCTGCGTTTCCGTCCGAACACATGCGTGTTCGGCCAGACCCTCGGGCGGTGCTGGAACACGGGGTCCTGGAATTGTGATGGTGTGCCGGTGGTGAGGGCAGAAGGGCCGCGTCCCTGCGGGCCGCGGCGTGAAGCGGAATACAAGGCTGCCGAGACCAGAAGCAACGCAAGTATATTATTGACAGATTGGTATAGTTTCGTATGGTGGAGCAGCCTTGTATGAAGGTGGCAGGAAATAGGGGGTCTTTCTTCGCATGTCGCGCTCAAAACGTCTCACAGATGCGGACCGCATGGAGATCGTTCGCGAAGC
>JBOEGN010000088.1:0-1968 GCA_050633445.1 Thalassovita sp. | reverse complement strand
CCGATGATGTTCGGCCTGTCGCTGGACTTTATTGGCGGAGGGTTCTCGATCGACAGCCCGACGGCTCTGTGGTGGAAACAGCTGGCAACGGCAGTGGTCTTCGGACTGGGCATCGCAACGGTTCTGACGCTGATCTTTACCCCGTCGATGCTGGCGATCCGTGTCTGGGCCAGCACCTATGTGTTGTGGATCGCGCGGGCCCTGGCTGCATTGGCATTGGGCAAGGCCAGCCGCTCGGCGCAAGATTTCGCCCTGCAACGCGCCGCCCGCAAGCTGAAAGCCCCCGAGATCATCTGGGACGACATGATCCCCGATCTGGCCGAAGCGCAGGCGGCCGCGCCTCCGGGCAAGCCCGGCCTGAAAGCCGCAGAATAAGACAAAGGCCGGGCCAAACGCCCGGCCTTTTTGCATTTGGAAACGCTCTGTTTCCATCTGCGCGCCGCACCGCCGCGAAATTGTGATAAACTTGACCAGTATTAATTGAATTCTGCCTGTGGGGGCGCACAGATGCTTTGGTTGACCCTTTTGCCGCTGATCAGCGGTTATGCAATCTATTCCTTGTTTTTCGAAGACGATGAACCATCGGAAAGCGCAAACGAAACGCCAGACGAGGAAACCGTGGAAACAATCTATGGTAACGAAACTGGCCAGTGGATTACCCGATTGTTCGCTGAACACGACATCGAGGCCTTTCTCGGTGAAGGTGGTGACCAAATTCAAACCGGCAGCGGGAACGACACGATCATCGATGCAGGCGGCAACAACCTTCTGCTGCCCCGTGCAGGAAACAACTATGTCGAGGCCGGAGACGGGAATGACGCTATATACGCTTCGAATGGGGATGACACGCTCTTAGGGGGCGGAGGGGACGATGATATACGGGGCGGCGCGGGCGCTGACCTGTTGATCGGGGGCCGGGGCGACGATACCGTATCAGGAGGCGACGGCGACGACACCCTGACATCGGCCTACGGTCTTGACTATCTGTCGGGCGACGACGGAAACGACGTGATCTCTAGCGTCGAAGCATTTTCGACGAGCCTTGGCGATACGGTTGACGGCGGCGACGGCGATGACCTGTTGCGCGGGGATCAGAATGATATTCTGACCGGTGGCGCGGACGCTGACAGCTTTCAGGTCGAGGTGGACGGGGACCGGATCAGCGCGACCGAGTTTGGCCCTGTGCTGATCACCGATCTGGACCCCGCGACCGAGACCATCCAGATCGAACTGGCCACGGGCGATACCGGCACCATCACCCAAGGGACCGACCCCGATACCGGGGATGCGGTGGTGTTCGTGGACGGCACCGTCGTGGCCGTGCTGCAAGGGGTGACGCCTGCCCAGATGGGTTGGACCGCCTAGATCAGGCGGCCTCTTCGTTTTGCTGACGGGTCCACAGGCTGTGATAGCGGCCCTGACCGGACAGCAGTTCCGCATGGGTGCCGCGCTCAACAACCTCGCCTTTTTCCAGCACGACGATCTGGTCAGCCTCCGAGATCGTGGACAGGCGGTGCGCAATGGTGATCACGGTGCGCCCTTGCCCGGCCTCGGCCAATGCGCCCTGAATTTCGCGTTCTGTGTCCGTGTCCAACGCCGAGGTCGCCTCGTCCAGCAACAGGATCGGCGGGTTCTTCAGCAGGGTCCGGGCGATGCCCACGCGCTGTTTTTCACCACCGGACAGTTTCAGCCCGCGCTCGCCCACCTGGGTGTCATAGCCCTCGGGCAGCGACATGACAAAGTCGTGGATCTGCGCGGATTTCGCAGCGGCAATCACGTCGTCTTCGGTTGCGTTGTCCCGGCCATAAGCGATGTTATAGCGGATGGTATCGTTGAACAGCACCGTATCCTGCGGCACCACGCCGATGACACTGTGCAGGCTTTCTTGCGTCACGTCGCGCACGTCTTGGCCGTCGATGGTCAGCGCCCCGCCCTGCACGTCATAGAACCGGAACAGCAACCGCCCGA
>JBOEGN010000087.1:0-5573 GCA_050633445.1 Thalassovita sp. | reverse complement strand
GCGAAGCGGAGACCCGGCTGACCATTGATTCAAGCGATCGCGGTCTCGCCCGCGATCTCACCTGAGACATGCACGAAGGATCGCCACCGAATGGCGGAGACGCGGGTCACGCGGCTCCGGGCGTAGCCAAGAGCCTGGTCAGCGCTGGAGCGCTGGCGTGCCAGTCAAAAGTATCTTCCACCAGATTCCTGCACCCTGTTTCGAGATTCCGAGCAGTCATTTTCCAAAGAGTCGGCGATTTTTCTTGATATTTCCCCAACCCACAGATATTTTGGCTCCAAATCAGATTCTCAGAGCAGAAACCAGATATGGAACACTTTTCAGCGGTACAAAGCATCATTCGCGCAGGCCTTAACGGCGATGCCAAAGCAGTGGACAAGCAAGTTCGCCGCCTACAGAGCCGCCTCCGGAAGGCCGGCTCGGAGAAGGAAGTGGAAGTCCTGGAACGCCTCCTGCACGCCGCCTCTGAAACAAAAGAGCTGGCACCGAGCCGAGTAGAAGTTTCGAGATCGCTTGTCACTGGGGAAGAACTGTCTCGCGACGCTAACCCGCCGATAGATCGTGAGACCGGCGCCGCTCTTTGCGAGATTGCTTTCCCGAGTGATGAGATCGTTACACCGGTTCACGGTGCGACTGTGGGTGAAGCCGTCGAGGGTATGATCGAGGAATGGCAGAGTGCGGCCCTGTTGAGTTCGATGGATGTTGAGCCAACAAAAAGCGTTTTGATTTACGGTCCTCCGGGGTCAGGAAAAACACTGACGGCTCACTACGTCGCAAATCGGCTCGGCTTGCCTCTGTTAACTGCACGCATCGACGGGCTCATTTCGTCGTTTCTTGGCACAACTGCTCGCAACATTGCTGGGTTGTTCTCCTTTGCGAACCGCTATCGTTGCGTGCTGTTGCTGGACGAGTTTGATGCTCTGGCCAAGCTCAGAGACGACCCTCAGGAGATCGGAGAGATCAAGCGTGTGGTGAATACGCTCCTGCAGAACCTGGATGAGCGGCGCAGGCATGGGATTACCATTGCGATCACAAATCACGACAGGCTTCTCGACCCAGCTGTTTGGCGGCGGTTCGAAAGCCAGATCCACATCGATGCTCCGCACTCCGATGCCCGCGAGCATATGATTGCCCGCTTCCTCAAGCCCGTCCCTGCATCTCCAGCAACAATCAAGCTGTTTGCTTACTGTCTGGCGGGATTGTCGGGCGCAGATCTGGAGCGCGTCTGCACGGCTGTAAAGCGCACTCTCGCACTGAACAAAAGCCCGCAGAACGCGGCCTCAGTGTTTGACGCCCTTGTTGGAGTTTTGTCGAAGGCTCCGCATCTGGAAAACCAAGCAGCGTGGATGCTGACGGAAGATCTCGAGGCATTTGTTAGCCTTGCGGCGAATGATCATGACCTTCGGCTCAAGCAAACGGAAATCGGAGAAGCCACAGGGTTCGGTCAGTCCAAAGTGAGTGAGATCAAGCAAAAGAAGCGCCATCTCGAAGTAGCGGAGCGGTTCGTTGCCCAATAATCCAGTCCAGATCATCCTGAACGACCAAGACTTCCATCAGGCACCCGAACCGGGGCAGCCACCTAGGAATAAGGATTTCTTCGACGGTGCTGACGCTGCCTTCGAACGCCACAAGACCGCGCTACTGGAATCGCTGAAACAGGCCAAATTGGAGATTTCCGAACAAGAATTTGGCCCAGCGGCATATCTGAAGGTGCAAATGCGCACCGAAGCACTCGCGAAATCCTATCGCCCAGTGTCATACCTCTTTAAACCGGCGCAGTTTCCCTGCGTTGGGGCGGATGCTGTTGGCACCTTGTACTTCCGCGCGCCGGAGTTTTATCTGGACGCACTGATCAGGCGGGTGAACGAAGCCGAGATCGTCGTAGAAACCAAGTTTCGGCAATCGGATGGCGAGAGCTACAAGGCTCCATCAGCCGCGCGTGCTGAAGTCGGTGCGATCGACGCGATTGAGATCGCGCCTTCAGTGGAAAAGCGGCAATTCTCTGTGGCGGAAGCGGTTCGTCTACTTAGCGACCCGGCATCGGTTTCAGGTTATCAGATCGAGCTCTTTGAGACGCCTGAGAGACGTGAAATCACAGACGATGTGACCGGTCGTCGAGCTCTCTTGGCAAGCCTCGAACAACTCCTCCTAGGTCTGGGACAGGGGGCCCGCACGTTCATTGCCACCGAGATCGGCCGCACGCCCGTCCTCGAGCTGCAACTAACACGCAGTGACACTCGTGCCATCGTTGACAGTGGGATCGGTCTGAGTTCAGGGGAAGCAACTCCAGCAGTAAGATCGGCAGAAGCTGACCTGAATCCTGATCGGCATGAAGCCGCTCTTAGCTCGCTGCAAGCGCACCCTCTGGTTCGTGCAATCCGTCCTCCGATCCAGCTCACACTGGCAGATGATCCGGCTTGGACAAGTACTATGGAGGTCGAAGACCAAGGGTTGGATATCTCAAATCCTGTCCCGCAGCCCAATGCAACGTATCCCAGATTGGGCGTCATCGACTCCGGCATTTCGGATATCTTGGGCGATTGGATTGTAGATCGTTTCGACTACCTCGACCTTTCGGATTGTGATCCTCAACACGGAACGGCCGTTGCCGGGATCGCAGCAATGGGGCAGGGCATTAATGCACCGAACCTGGCCCCCGAACCCGATGGGTGTTTGGTGTACGATGCTGCACTGTTCCCGAAGGGCAACTTCATGCGCGAGTACCCGAAGGGGTTTTCAGATTTCCTTGAAGAGCTCGAGCAAGCGGTGATCGAGGCCAAGGATGCTCATGGTATTCGGATCTTTAATCTGTCTATCAATGCAATTTCGGACGTCGAAGCGAGCCGGTACAGCATCTATGCCGCTAGATTGGATCAGATCGCTGATACGCACGGCGTCCTGTTTATCAACTCAGTTGGCAACTTGCCCAAGTCCCAGGCGCGTGCGCCATGGCAGGCAAAACCAAGCGTCGTTAAGACTTATTTCGCCAACCGAACCTCGCCGGATACACTGCAGAAGCCTTCGGAAAGCGTGCGCACCTTGTCAGTGGGCGCTCTGAACCCACCTGGGACGGCACATATTGCAGACGCGCCGACTACCTACACCCGGCGCGGCCCAGGTCTACAAGTTGGGGTGAAACCAGACGTCGCTGCATACGGTGGTGCCGGCGAGACAAATCCAGCGAAAACCACGGGAATGTCTTCGCTTTCCGTCACAGGCCACAAGACAAAAGTCGTCGGCACGAGCTTCGCTGCTCCACTGATAGCCCGAAGTGCTGCGGAATTGGATACCGCAACTGCTGGCGGACTGACGCCTGAGGCGATCAAGGCCATGATGGTGCATAGTGCACAGATGCCAGATCCGCTAACAAAACGCGGTTTGAAAGATATTGCTCGTCAGTTCGCAGGGTATGGCCGCCCCTGCGGCGCCATGGAGATGCTCGAAACCGACGATCACCAAGTCACCCTGGTTTTCCAGAGCCGCCTTACAATCGGGGAGCGAAAACCAGCAATCCTGCGCTTTCCTTTTAGTTGGCCCCAGGCCCTAGTCAGCGGAAGTAGTTGCTCCGGCAAAGTGCGCATGACCTTAGCATACGCACCGCCATTGGACCCGGCGTTCGGTGCAGAGTTCGTTCGGGTAAATCTCGAAGCGTCGCTTAAACAGCGCCTGATAGAGACCAAAAAAGACGGCGGTGTCCGCTTCGCTAATCGCGCCAAACCGAAATACCTGCCGAACGCACAAGGCCTTGCCGTACCTGAGAAGGCGTTGATCAGTCATGGATTAAAATGGTGGCCACTAAAGCAGTACGAGATGACGCTGAACGAAGTCGGAGAGACAACCGATTGGCGGTTGGAAGTTACGAGCTTGGTTCGGGCCGAAACGACCTTTCCTGCTGACGGCGTACCCTTCGCACTGGTCATGACAATCGAAGACCCAGATGGCACGCAGCCCGTGTTCAGCCAAGTTCAGCAGCAACTTCAATCCAGCCGGGCAAACGCTCAAGCCCTGCGTAGTGTGTTTAGACTGCGCCCAAGAGCATAACTTTTCATGACAACGACCGACGGAACCCACATTTCTATTACCATACCAAACATCTCCTCGCTCGGTGATGAGGACATGCCTGCAATCGCACCTTTTCGCGACGGCCGGTGGAGTGCTCAAACCAAACAGCTATTGGCCACGTTTAAAACGCGGAGACTGGATCTTAACCGGGGCTGGGCTTCAACCTCGACCGAATGGAGCTGCCCTTGCTGTAAGAGGCACAAACGCCAGATCGTCAGGTTGACGCCAGGAGGGGTTTTGCTCTGCCATCTGGAACTTCACCATGATCATCTGGATGATTTGGTAAAGAAGTTGTTCGAGGAGATCCTCTCCTGTTGCGATAATCCGGAGATCCGTGTGCAGATCAGTCGTGCAGAAGGGGCACTCAGACCACTTGTGGAGCGTTTTGAATCCGCCCAGATTTGCGCGGATTGCAATCTTGCGGATGGGCGTGTGAAGCGTGAGCTTTGGGATGAAATCGCGCCGCATTTCACATTCACGCCGTCGGAAATCGCCGACTTCATCACTGTGAGCGACAACCGCGTGCACGAAGTAGATTTCGAACGCGCCCGGGCCATTTGGGAGAAAGAGAAGGAAGGCTTAGCTGACCGCGTCGACTTTGCTAGGCGGATGGCAGCGAGAATTGCAAAAGGCCGCCACCATCGTGAGGTCGCGCCGGGTCAAAAAATGCAAGGCCAGCCGCAGGCCAGAGACATCCTGTTTCGGCTTTGCCAAGAAGAACTACCAGACATTCACAGTCTGCACCTTGGCGCTGCAATAGAGACCCGATCTGTGGCCCGCGATGGTGTGGGCGGAAACCAAAGGCCTTCTAAACGGAAGAATGTAAAGCCGCCAACAGATGCCGAATACTCGATGCTCGATGCGGAGCAGAGCGCGAATAGCAAACACTGGCGCAATGCAGGAGATACCTGGAAATGCCAGTGCTGCGGGCGCACCAAAAGAGATATTTGCCGACGCTCTAATCGCGGGAAATGGACAGCAAGGATTCACCGTTTTGAAGGGTTCGACATTGAGGTTGACGCAGAGCAACTTTGGCGGCGTCGACTTGATGGAGCGGGGGACATCGTCATTTCCGAACCGAAATACGAGCTGATTTGCCAGGACTGCCGAGAAATTGTCGCCAAACAAAGACAGCGACGAGCGGACCTGGACGCCCGGGCACTAACACTGGAAAATCTGCGAGAGTTGGCAACTCCGGCCACGGCAAACGTTGCTCACGACGTGAACTTCGAGAGTGTCGAAGAGTTGATCACCAACAACTCATCGCTTCTAGAAGCGATTGCCGAATTTGAAGACCACCAGCGTCGGGCCACAGATGCTCGCATCAAACAGATCAGGCTAAGGAAAGCTGGCTGCACCGCTTCAGAGGCGCGCGACCTTATCGGCTACGAGATAGCGAAGGCGCGGGATTGGGAGCTGGAAGAGGGTGACGACCATGCGGATTGGCTGCTGGCAGAAGCAGCCCGCCTTGGCCCAAACTAGGGACACCAGGTGGTCTAATGAGTAACCGG
>JBOEGN010000086.1:0-8639 GCA_050633445.1 Thalassovita sp. | reverse complement strand
CCGAGTCTGATTTGCTGAGCCTGATCAGTGGCTTGAATGACGATCCGGCGGTGCATGGCATCCTGGTACAGCTGCCTTTGCCCGATCATCTGAACGAGGATCTGGTGATCAATTCCATCGACCCGGCCAAGGATGTGGACGGGTTCCATATCTCGAATGTGGGGCTGCTGGGCACCGGTCAGAAATCCATGGTGCCCTGCACGCCGCTGGGCTGTCTGATGATGCTGCGCGAGCATCATGGCACGCTTTCGGGGCTGAATGCGGTGGTGATCGGGCGCAGCAATATCGTCGGAAAACCGATGGCGCAGCTGCTGCTGGGCGACAGCTGCACGGTGACGATTGCCCACAGCCGGACCCAGGATATGCCCGGCGTAGTGCGCCAGGCTGACATCGTTGTGGCGGCCGTCGGGCGGCCTCAGATGGTGCCCGGAGACTGGATCAAACCCGGCGCCACTGTGATCGACGTGGGCATCAACCGGATCGACGCGCCCGAGCGCGGCGCAGGCAAAACCCGCCTGGTTGGCGACGTGGATTTCGACAGCTGCGCCGCCGTCGCAGGCGCCATCACCCCCGTCCCCGGAGGCGTCGGCCCCATGACAATCGCCTGCCTGCTGGCCAACACCCTAACCGCCTGCTGCCGCGCAAACGGACTGACAGAACCCGAGGGGCTGACCGTGTAGGCCACCCGAAATCCCAAAACCAACAGACATCGGCCATCAGCGCCGCGACCCAAATTTGCAACCTCATGGGAGCGAAACATGAGCACTTATACCCTGACCGTCACCTGCCAATCTCAGCGTGGGATCGTGGCTGCGATTGCCAACTATATGGCCGACAACGGCTGTAATATCACCGACAGTTCGCAATTTGACGACCCCGAAACCGGCATGTTTTTCATGCGCGTCAGCTTTGCCTCTGAAAAGGGCGCAGGGCTGGAGGATTTGCAATCGGGTTTCGCCGATACCGCCGCCGCGCTGGACATGACCTATAGCTTCCATGACGACAGCGAGAAGATGAAAGTTGTCATCATGGTCAGCCGGTTTGGTCACTGCCTGAACGATCTTTTGTACCGCGTTCGCATTGGTGCGCTGCCGGTGGATATCGTTGCTGTGATCTCGAATCATATGGACTATCAAAAGGTTGTGGTGAACTCGGACATTCCGTTCCACTGTATCAAGGTCACCAAGGCAAACAAACCTGAGGCCGAGGCCGCAATCATGCAGGTGGTCGAGGAGGCAGGCGCGGACCTGATCGTCCTGGCGCGCTATATGCAGATTCTCAGCGATGAGATGTGCCAGAAAATGAGCGGTAAGATCATCAATATCCACCACTCGNNTCAAGGGCGCGAACCCCTATAAGCAAGCCTATGAACGTGGCGTGAAATTGATCGGGGCGACCTCGCATTACGTGACCGCTGATCTGGACGAAGGTCCGATCATCGAGCAAGACATCGTGCGCGTTACCCATGCCCAATCGGCCTCGGATTACGTTTCGTTGGGCCGCGACGTCGAAAGCCAGGTTCTGGCCCGCGCCATCCACGCCCATGCAAACCACCGCGTGTTCCTGAACGGCAACAAAACCGTTGTTTTCCCTGCCAGCCCGGGCAGCTATTCGTCCGAGCGGATGGGTTAACGCACAAACCTGTCGGGGCATCTGGAAACTCTGTCGGGTTTCGCGTTATCTTCTGGGCGGGCGCGCCGTGCGCCCGTGTCAGAGATTGCCCCGACCGTGACTGTTTCCAATCGACGCCCCGCCCAGCAGACCCTTGACGCGCCCGCCGTTGGGGCGACGGTGCAATATGTCATCGACACGCTTAGCAGTCGCATCGTTGCGCAGGAATACGGGCTGGACGAGCGTCTGCCGTCAGAACGTCAGCTGGCGCAGGATTTGGGCGTTGCGCGCAACACCGTACGCGAGGCTTTGGATCAGCTGGAAGATCGCGGCATGATCCGGCGTCGTGCCGGGTCGGGCTCTTTCGTAACCTTTGACCCTGGAGGGGCCACATCTTCGGCGGCTCCGGTTGCTGCGGATACCGGCCCGCTACAGTTGCAGGTGGTGCGCGGTATTCTAGAGCCCGAGATGGTGCGCCTGGCCATCATCAGCATGCCCCCTCGTCAGATCGAGGCATTGGGCGCGACCCTGTCCAAGATGGAGGCCGTGCAGTCCGACATTTCCGCCTTTGTCCGGCTGGAGGAAGACTTTCACCGTCAACTGGCCGAAGGCACCG
This sequence comes from Thalassovita sp., assembly GCA_050633445.1. Classification (GTDB taxonomy): domain Bacteria; phylum Pseudomonadota; class Alphaproteobacteria; order Rhodobacterales; family Rhodobacteraceae; genus Thalassobius. Next base: position 6,412 of record JBOEGN010000086.1, on the reverse strand, counting down.
GGAACCCGTTGTTGATCGCCTGCTATAATCTGGTGATTGATGCGCGTCGTCAGGCGTTTCGCGCCGCGATGTATCGCCGGCATCTGACGCCCACGCGGATCGCCGCCTATCAACGCAGCTATAACGCCTTGTTTAATGCGATCGCCGCCCGCGACATCGAAGAAGCGACCGAGTTTATGAAGCTTTCTCTGGTCGAGGATCAGAAACTGCTGTTGCAAGAGGACTAGGCGCAAGGCGTTGGTGCCACATCTGGCCCAAGGCCTCCATCTGGGTTTTTAGCAACTCTTCGTGGCGTGACAGCCAGTCGATAACGGATCCAAATTCGACAATGCGGGCGCGTCCGTCGCGGATGGTCACGACCGGCCAGTCCCCGACCAGCGCGTTGTCGATCCCGAACACCTCTTTGCCCCACCATTGCGCCATCCCGAACGCATGCGGCATCTGTTGCGCCCGTTTCATCGCGGCCAGAACCGACACCGGCTCGGTTGTTTCAGCGGTTTCCACGGCGTTGTGCCACAGGTCCAGGATCGAGGCATATTCCCAGCTCACGGCCGTCCAACGCCCCGGAAAACGGTCGTTATAGGTGTCGAAAAACGCCTTGGGGCGACGGAAAAAGAACGCGGTGTCTGCCAGCTTGGGGTCGTCGAAATCGGGGAACTGAAAGGTATAGCGCGACATGAACTCAGCGGACGTATATGCGATCATGCTTTGATAGTCATCAGCCGTGCAGGCCAGGATCTGCCCCTTGAACCCTTGCTTATACGCGGCCACCGTCAGGGCATGCATCATTGGCGGAGCCGAAGAGCACCAGCACAGAATATCGGGGTCCTCGGCCATCAAGGCGGCCACGATCCCGTCAGCATCGGTGTTGTCAGGGGCATAGTGCAGCTCTTTGACCACCTGCCGGTCGCTGGCCTGAAAGGCCGCGCGATAGACCGCTAACGAGGGCAGGCCCAGGCTGTCGCTTTGGCTGCACATGGCCACTTTGCGCGCTTTGGGCTGGGTGCGCGCCAGATACTCCACGCCGGTGACATTGAACAGCGGATGCACCTCGGCAGGGGCGATCAGATAGGGCGTGTCCGGCGACAGGTCCGTGGGCAAAAGCGTCGCTACCAGCGCGCGCCGCTGCATCAGAAGGGCCAGGGCAGGGGCAAAGCTGTCGCCGCCCAGAGTCAGGATCAGCCGGACTTTTTGCCGGTCCACCATGTCGCGCGCGGCGTCGTATGTGGCCTGAGCGTCACGCGCGCTGTCATGGGCCACGATCTCGACCTTGTGGCGCTGTCCAGCCACCATCAGGCCCCCGCGACCGTTCAGCCAATCGGCCCAAATCCGGCAGCCCGCCAGCCCCGGATGTCCCCAATCGGACTCGGGTCCAGACAGGGGCGTAAGGAAGCCAATTCGGATTGGTGCCTGATTCTGAACCCGCATCCGAGGCATTGAACCAGTTACCGCCAGGCGCTGCGCGAAGGAACTATTGCTCATATTTTCATCTATATCGCTTTATTTGTTGGGATGGCAGGGCCAAAAGGCAGGAAAAATTTATTCCTGACAAGAAAAAGAGTTGACCGATGCGGGTTCGATTCCTCGTTATTGGTTCATGAATAGGAACCAGTTGGTCCAATTGGTTCATACCGAAAGCTAGGAGTACTAAAGATGGTGAAACGCGTAGCGGTCATTGGTGCAGGCCCGTCCGGTCTGGCCCAATTGCGGGCCTTTCAATCTGCCGCTCAAAAGGGCGAGGACATCCCCGAGGTCGTCTGTTTCGAAAAGCAATCCGACTGGGGTGGGCTGTGGAACTATACGTGGCGCACAGGCGTCGATGAAAACGGCGAGCCCGTGCATTGCTCGATGTATCGCTACTTGTGGACCAACGGACCCAAGGAAGGTCTGGAATTCGCCGACTACTCCTTCGAGGAACATTTCGGCAAACAGATCGCATCCTACCCGCCGCGCGCCGTGATGGTCGACTATATCGAAGGCCGCGTGAACAAGGCCGGTGTCCGCGACTGGATCCGGTTCTCCAGCGTGATCCGTTGGGTCGAGTATGATGCCGCCGCAGGCGATTTCACCATCACCGTGCATGATATGGTTAAGGACGAGGTCTATAAGGAGCGGTTCGACCATGTGATCTGTGCATCGGGGCATTTCTCGTCGCCAAACGTACCGGAATATCCCGGTTTCGAACAGTTCAACGGCCGCATTGTCCACGCGCATGATTTCCGCGACGCGCGTGAATTCGAAGGCAAAGACGTGTTGCTGCTTGGTGCCAGCTACTCGGCAGAAGACATCGGATCGCAGTGCTGGAAATACGGGGCGAAAACCGTGACGACCTCGTACCGGTCCGCACCGATGGGCTTCAAATGGCCCGACAACTGGGAAGAAAAACCCGCATTGCAAAAGCTGGAGGGCAAGACCGCCTTTTTCGCTGATGGCACCACCAAGGACGTGGACGCGGTCATTCTGTGCACCGGGTACAAGCACTATTTCCCGTTCCTGCCCGACGATCTGCGTCTGAAAACCGCCAACCGTCTGGCGACCTCCGACCTGTATAAGGGCGTAGTCTATGCGCATAACCCCAAGATGTTCTATCTGGGCATGCAGGATCAGTGGTTCACCTTCAACATGTTCGACGCTCAGGCCTGGTATGTCCGCGACATCATCCTTGGGCGGATCGACGTGCCCGCTGACAAACAGGTGCTGATGGCCGACGTGACCGAGCGTGAAGAACGCGAAGAGATCAGCGATGATGTGAAATACGCGATCAAGTATCAGGGCGACTATGTCAAAGAGCTGATCGCAGACACGGATTACCCCAGCTTTGACGTGGATGGCGCCTGCGAGGCTTTCTATGAGTGGAAGGCGCACAAGGCCGAAGACATCATGGCCTTCCGCAACCACAGCTACAAATCCGTCATCACGGGCACCATGGCCCCCGTCCACCACACCCCGTGGAAGGATGCGCTGGACGATTCAATGCAAGCCTACATGCAAAACTGATCATCCCCCCAACTAGGGGGGCGGTTTGCCGTCCCCCGGTTTTTCAATTTCCAAGGACCGACGATGCCGCTTGAATCCTCACTTGCCCTGTTCCGTCCCGGCGCGCCCAGTCCCACCCGGCCGCGCCGGGCCTCGGCCTATGGTTTGGCGCGCAATCAAGAGCGTTACGCGGTGCCCGGCGCGGGTGTCATCGTGGTGCAGATCGCGCCAGGAGACCGGATCGAGGTTATCAATGACGAAGGCGCTCAGCGTTGCGAGCTGTTATCCGTGCATCGTGATGGCCGCGTGGATTGCGGGCTGCTTGGCTGGCAGGCCGATTGTGCGGGCGATGGCATTCGTGCAGCGGTGACGCCCAAGGTGCAGCGCAGCTTGGCTATGCGCGGGATCAGCCTGGATACAGCCCGTGCGATCGGGTTGTTCAGCGACACCAGCCGTGCGGGCGAGGCGGTGTTTTTCACCGTACAGGGCGCGGGCTGGGCCGTGATTTCGGCCCCCGGCGCGCCCATGGATTTCGAAAAACAGGACACGGCGACCTCGTTGTCGGTTCTGATCACCCGCGCCAATGCGCGCGAGGTCGGCCAGTATGCTTTGCCAGATCCCTTGGCCGATCCGGTTCTGGATCTGCGGGTGAAATCCGCCACCGCGCAAGCCTATCGCGTAAAGGCCGGAGACTATATCCAGGTGCTGGACGTCGATGGCCGCCAATGCACCGATTTCCAATGTTTCGACGCGCGCAAGCTGGACCGTGGCATTGTTCATCCGCTGGACGTCACTACGACGCGCACCATTCAGCACCACGCCTATCCAATGCCGGGCCTGCATGCGAAATATTTCGATCAGGACATGACCCCTTTGGTCGAGGTTATTCAGGATACGTGCGGGCGTCACGATGCCTTTGCGATGGCCTGTGCCGCCAAATACTACGACGATCTGGGCTATCCGGGTCACGCCAATTGCAGCGAAAATTTCAACACTGCTCTGGCTGATCACGGCGTGCCTGCGCGCGCGGGCTGGATGGCCGCGAATTTCTTTTTCAACACCGGGATCGACGAACACGGCGTGATGTATGCCGATGAACCCTGGTCCCGCCCCGGAGACTACGTGCTGCTGCGCGCCATGACCGATCTGGTCTGCGTCAGCTCGGCCTGTCCCGATGACACCTCGCCGGCCAATGGCTGGCATCTTTCTGACATTCATGTGCGCACCTACGATGGCGCCGAGCGGTTCCAACGCTCGGTCGCGTGGCGCGCCACCCCCGACGCGGAGCCCGTGATGACGCAACACAGCGCCTTTCACCAAAAATTTGCCGACCTGACCCGCGATTTCGTGGAATACAAAGGCTTCTGGCTGCCCAATTCCTTTCCTGAATGTGATCCGGTCGAAAGCTATTGGGCCTGCCGCAAAGACGTGATCGCCTGCGATCTGTCCGCCCTGCGCAAGTTCGAGGTCACAGGCCCCGACGCCGAGGCCCTGATGAACTGGGTGCTGACGCGCAACGTGTCCAAGCTGGGGCATGGGCAGGTGGTCTATTCGGCGATGTGCTACCCGCATGGGGGCATGATTGACGATGGCACTTTGTTCCGTCTGGGCGATCAAAATTTCCGCTGGATCGGCGGCAGCGACGAGGGCGGCGCGTGGATGCGTGAAGAGGCCGAACGCCTTGGCCTGAACGTGATGATCCGCTCGTCCACCGATCAGCAGCACAATCTGGCCGTTCAGGGCCCCAAATCACGGGCGCTGGTCGATCAGATCATCTGGACACCGCCGCATCAGCCCTCGGTCACCGATCTGGGCTGGTTCCGCTTTACCGTGGGCCGCTTGGGCGGTCCCGAAGGCGCGCCGGTCGTGCTGTCGCGCACGGGCTATACCGGCGAGCTGGGCTACGAGATTTTCTGCCACCCCAAGGACGGCGCGGCTGTGTTCGACGCGGTGTTTGCCGCCGGGGAACCGCTGGGGATCAAACCCATGGGGCTGGCCGGGCTGGATCTGGTGCGGATCGAGGCAGGGCTGGTCTTTGCCGGCTATGATTTCGACGATCAGACCGACCCATGGGAGGCCGGCGTGGGCTTTACCGTGCCGATCAAATCCAAAACCGCTGATTTCGTGGGGCGCGAGGCGCTGCAACGGCGCAAGGACACTCCGTCCCGCAAATTCGTGGGGCTGGAGATCGAGGGCCAGACCGTCCCCGTACATGGCGATTGCCTGCGGATCGGGCGCGCGCAGGTGGGGCAGATCTGCTCGGCCATGCGCTCGCCCGGATTGAACAAGGTGATCGCTTTGGCGCGGGTCGATGTGGCCCATGCCGAGCAGGGAACGGCCCTGGAGGTGGGCCAGCTGGACGGACATCTGAAACGCTTGTCCGCCCGGATTTCACCCTTCCCTCATTACGACCCGAAAAAGGAACGTCCGCGGTCCTGATGGATCGCGACGGGAGGCAAAACCAAAAGGCGGGAAACGCCAAATTTTAACCCAACAAGGAGTCAAGACGTGGAACAGGAGCTTGCAAATCTGGCGGCGTCAGTCGCTGAACTCAAGGCAAAGGCGGATGCGACCGGCACCACCTTTTCCGAAACTTTCTACTACTTAACCATCCCCCTTATGGTGCTGATCCATGCGGGGTTCCTGGCCTATGAAATGGGGGCCTCGCGGTCGAAAAACGCGCTGGCCTCGGGGATCAAGAACATCCTGGCATTCGCCATGATCATCCCGTTTTTCTACTACGTGGGCTGGTGGATCTACTGGGCCTTCCCCACAGGTCTGAGCTTGTCCGAGGGCGCCATGGGCATCTCGGGTCTGGCCTATGCCAATGACGTCGCGCTGCCCAGCAGCCAATATATGGGCCCCAACCTGGATGACCGCGCCTCGGGCGTGTTCTGGGGGGCGTTCGTTCTGTTTGCGGCCACTACGGCCTCGATCATGTCGGGCGGTGTGATTGAACGCATCAAGCTGACCGGCTTTATCGTGCTGGCCGTGGTTCTGGGCGCATTCGTCTGGATTCTGGCAGGCGCATGGGGCTGGCACGCGGATGGCTGGCTGGTCACCAAGTTCGGCTATCATGACTTCGGCGCCGCTGGCGTTGTGCATATGATCGCGGGCTTCTTTACCTTGGGTGTTCTGATCAACCTGGGGCCAAGGATCGGCAAGTTTAACGCCGATGGCAGTGCCAACCAGATCTCGGGTCACTCGATGCCGATGACCCTGATTGGCCTGATGCTGATCATCGCCGGTTTCTGGGGCTTCCTGATGGGCTGTGTCATCGTTCCGGGCGAGGCCTGGAGCTGGTCGGGCACGATGGAGAACACCATCTACGGCACCCCGATGACCATTTCGGGCATGACGTTTAACACTCTGATGGGTTTCTCTGGTGGGATCATCGGTGCCTGGCTGGTGACCCGTGATCCGTTCTGGATGATGT
>JBOEGN010000085.1:6919-7593 GCA_050633445.1 Thalassovita sp. | reverse complement strand
TCGTGTCGGTGGTGATCCGGCTAAGCACCTCACCCGTCATGATTTTTTCAAAGAACGCAGGCGACATGCCAACGATCCGGTCAAAGACCGCCATACGAATATCGGCCACAACACGTTCGCCCAGACGGGTCACCAGCGCATAGCGCAGCCCAGTGCCCAACGCCAAAATGGCGGCGATGGCCAGCGCAGCTCCGAAATACCGGTCCAGCAGCGCCGCATCGGCTCCGTTGAAGTTGTCCACCACACGGCGCACCGCCAGCGGCAGGATCAGTGATACGGTGGCCGTCAGCACCAGCGCCAGACCGGCCAGCAGCACCATCAATTTATAGGGTTTCAGAAAGGGCCAAAGCTCTCGCAACGCGCCGACGCGTTTTGATTTTTTACGATCCTCGGTGACGGTTGTGGTTCCGCGCGCCATGGTCTTCCTTTCCCTGTCCTGCGCAGGCGGTTTAAGCGAGGTTCGCGCGCCGGGCAAGCTGTGCGTATGTCGCGGTTCTTTGAAATGTCGCTCTGATACCGAATGCTGGCCTGAAACACCTTGGGCCCACGCGGCAACGGTTGCGGTCGATCCCGCGCCGAAATTCACCGAGGCGCACGGCTAGAACCGACAAACCGGATGCGATTCGTACATATTTTCAAAGAAATGCAGATACTGGAGCGGGCGGCGGGAATCG
>JBOEGN010000085.1:1511-6851 GCA_050633445.1 Thalassovita sp. | reverse complement strand
ACCACTACACAACGCCCGCTCATCTTCACCCGGTACTATTTCATTGATTTTTCGTCGTCAAGTTATGAACTTCAACCTTTTCCTACATATGCGGAAAACCAACGCCAAAGCCCGCTGCGGTTACGATCTGCACGGGCTTTGGCTTAATCTCTGTGATGGGTCTGGTGCTGACGCCGCAAAGACTGGCGCGATGTCTGCTGGTCGGCCTTCCGGCGTTTTACAGCATTGGTCATGCGGGCCTGCGCTGTGATCGCGATGTTCCTGTCGGCGCCGACCGCAATTGATGCCGGTTAGCGCATCACAAAGGGGTTCGCCATCGGTTGATCCGAGGTGTTGATCCACGTGGTTTTGGTGCGTGTATAGTCCAGCACCGCCTCGGCTCCGGCCTCGCGCCCATATCCCGAGGCGTTGAAGCCACCGAACGGCGCAATCGGTGAAATGGCACGATAGGTGTTCACCCAGCAAATGCCCGCCCGTAACCGTCCCGAGACCCGGTGCGCCCGCGCGACATCCTGTGTGAAAACGCCCGACCCTAGCCCGTAAGGCGTGTCATTGGCCAGTGCGATCGCCTCTTCTTCGGTATCGAAGGGCAACAGGGACATAACCGGACCAAACATTTCGACCTTCAAGGTTTCCGTGTCGGCTGATCTACACTCGACCAGCGTGGGCGCCATAAAGTTGCCGGGCTGATCCAGCGGCTGCCCGCCAAAGTGGATTTCTGCCCCCTGTTCACGGGCCATCGCCAATGTCTGCTCGATTTTCGCAACCTGCGCGGCCGTGCACAAAGGCCCGACATTGCTGCTTGCCTCCAGCGGATCGCCGACCTTGATCCGGGCGGCCTTCTTAGCGATCTTTTCGATCAGTTTGGGCAGTATGGAGCGCTGCACCAGTCCCCGCGAGCCAGCAACACAGCTTTGGCCCGACGCCCCGAAATTACCCGCTATCAGCCCGTTTGCGGCGCTTTCCAGATCGGCGTCATCAAAGANNATGGGGGATTTGCCGCCCAGCTCCAACGTTGTAACCGCAAAGTTTTCAGCCGAGTTACGGATGACATGGCGCGCGGTTTCAGGCCCGCCGGTAAAGGCAATGCGATCAACATCAGGATGCCGCGTCAACGGGATGGCGCAGTTTTCAGCGTCCCCGGTGATGACCGAAATGACACCGGGCGGAAAACCAGCCTGTTCGAATAGACGCGCAAATTCAAACATAGGCGCGGGCGCGATTTCCGAGGCTTTCAGCACCACCGTACAGCCCGCGGCCAGTGCCGGGCCCAGTTTGGTCGCCGTCAGGAACATCTGCGCGTTCCAGGGCACGATTGCCGCCACCACTCCGATCGGTTCGCGCCGTGTAAAGGCGTGCATATCCGGTTTGTCGATGGGCAGAACGGCGCCTTCGATCTTGTCTGCCAAACCAGCGTAGTAGCGGTAGTAGTCACCAACATAGGCGGTCTGCGCGGCCGTTTCGGCCAACAATTTGCCGCTATCCGTTGTCTCGACCCGCCCCAGAAGCTCGGCGTTTTGTTCGATCAGTTCGGCCAGCCGGTACAGCAGCTTGCCCCGTTGCGTGGCAGTGATGTCACGCCAAACCGGATCGCCCAGCGCCCGACGTGCTGCCGCAATGGCGCGATCCACGTCCTGCGGGGCGGCGCAGGCAAAACTTGCCCACTCTTGCCCCGTCGCAGGGTTAACCGAGGTCATGACCTGTTCGTCAGCGCCGTCGCACCAAGTGCCGTCAATGTAGAGTTGGTATTGGGAAAGATTGCTCATGGGGGTCCTCATCCAAAGGCAGGCATGACGTCGTCGATGAAACGCAGCAAAGACTCGCGTTTTTTCTCGTAGGGCATGCCGCTGTCGATCCAGAACGAAAACTCGTCATATCCCAGATCCTCATACCGCTTCAGCTTGTCGATCACCTGCTGGGCCGTGCCGATGGTCAGGTCACGCATCAGGGTTTCGGGCTGGAACATCGGGTTCGAAGTGATCTCTTCCTCGGTCAAAGGGTCAATCATGCCTTTGCGAATGGGCCGCTTGTTCTGGAACCAAGCCGAGAAATAGCTGTAGTAGCGCTGGAACGACGAGGCCGCCCGCACCACATCATCCGCATCAGACCCCACATAAGTGTGGTGCAGCATCATAATCTTGGGGCGTTTCCCGCTGTGGCTGTCACAGGCCGCATTGAAGCGGCTCATCAAGGTTTCGACCTCTTCCATGCCCTGCCACAACGGGGTGACTTGGATGTTGAACCCGCTTTGCACGCCAAAGTCATGGCTGTTGGGGTCACGCGCCGCGATCCAGATTGGCGGCCCACCGTCCTGACGCACCGACGGCACCGCCGTGGTCGACGGGAAGCTGTAGAACTCGCCTGTATGGGCACAATCCCCGTTCCAGATTTTCGGAACCAACGGGGCAATCTCGCGCATCCGCTGACCGGCTTCCCAGGCATCCATGCCCGGCACCATCCGTTCGTATTCAAAGCTATAGGCCCCGCGTGCGATCCCCAGCTCGATCCGCCCACCAGTAATCTGATCTGCGGCTGCGGCCTCTCCGGCCAACCGGATCGGGTGCCAGAACGGCGCGATGACCGTACCGGTGCCCAGCCGCACGTTCTTGGTGTGATGCGCGAGATCGACCAGCGGCAGAAACGGGTTCGGCGCGATCGTGAACTCCATCCCGTGATGCTCGCCTGTCCAGATGGCGCGGAACCCGCCGTCGTCCGCTGTTTTGCACAGGCCGATAAATTCATCATACAGCTGCTGATGAGGCTGGTCCGGCGTCAGCCGTTCCATATGTGCAAAAAGCGAGAACTCCATGGGTCAGGTCCTTTGGTTGATACGATGGATATCGCCCCTGTTCGTGTCCCCAAGGTACAACGAGAAATTTCGCGTCCGGACCTCATAGGCGAAACGGGCCATCATGTTGGTGATAGATTGACGGGTGAAGCTGATGCCGGGCAGATCCGAAATTGAGATCAGCTCGACATTAGGCAGGTCGCGCGTGGGGGCGCCGCTGCCCAGGAAAAAGGTGAACTTGGCGCCTGTATTGGCGTCGGTGTAGGACGAATAAACCTGGTTCAGATCAGCCTCGATCCCCTGTTCGGTCAGGCTGGCGGTGATCGAGTCGCGCAGGTTGCCGGCTTCGTCCACGCTGACTTGTAGCGGACGATACCCCTTGTCCGTCCGCTCCAGCAGAACGCCGCCATCGCATTCGACAATCGCGCCACAGGTAACCGGCTGCTGCGCTGACTGAGCCGAGCTGTGCTCTAGTCCCAGGCTGAAATAGCGCCCGGCAACATAGCCCAGCCCCTGCCCGTCCGAATGGGCAAAGTCCTGCACCTCTCCCATCAGGATGCTGTGGTCACCGGCGGGGATTACCTGATGTGTTTTGCACGAAAACCGGGCCATCGCCCCATTAACGACGGGCACATCATTCAGGTCCAACGTATGGGGCACCTGAGCAAAGCGATCCTCTTTGGACCCGGCAAAGATATTCGAGATATCCCTTTGCCCCTCGGCCAGGATGCTGATCGCGAAGTTGTCGCACGCGGTAAAAGCGTCATATGTGGACAGGAATTTGCCCGGACAGACCAGCACCATCGGCGGGTCAAGTGAGACAGAGGCGAACGAGTTGGCAGTAAACCCCACAGGGGTTCCGTNNCGCTGAACGGGCAGTCACGACGGTGACTCCGGTCATGAAACTGCCAAACGCGTCACGCAACGCGCGGGGATCGAAAGAGGTCAAGTCAGGCACTCCTTTGCAAAACGCACCAGTTGGGCGTTCACTGTATCAGAGTGCGTCATCGGCACCATGTGCGCCGCGTCCGAGACGATCATCGCGCGGCCGTTTTCAACCCGTTCCGCCATGTTTTGCGACATTTCTGGGGTCGAGTTCGGCTCGTCCGCACCAGTGACGAACAAGGCCGGGCAGGACAATGCCTGCAATGTCAGATCCGATGGGCCATCACTGTGCGCAAAGACGGTATAGGCCGCTTTGTATCCCACGGGGGTCACGCTGGTCAGCCAGTCGTGACAGGCCGCACGCGCCGTGGAGGGGGCGTCTCCGAACCACCGATCAAGTGGGCCGGACGGATCAGGAAACGTGGCCCCATCCAGGTCAGCAGCGCGGGTTTGGACCGCCCGCTGAGCCGCATCCGAGCGTCGGAAAATCGCGTTCATCGCAACCACGCCACGGATAGTCTCCGGCTGCCCGGCGGCAAGTTCCAGCGCCAGCATCGCCCCCATCGAATGACCGATTACCACGGCGGGTTGGTCCACAAGGGCTGCGATTGGCGCAACATAGTCGGCAAGGGTCGCATCTGCTGGCGCCAAATCGCTTTCTCCGTGTCCCAACATATCGGGCGCGACCACGCGAAAGCCTGCGCTGGCAAGCGCGTCAATCTGGGGACCCCATGCCTCGGCTCGCAGACCAACACCGTGCAGCAGCAGGACCAATGGCCCCTGCCCCGCTGTGATTGCCGCCAGAGAACCGAAGTCAGACCGCTGCCGGGTTTTCCAGGTCATGGCCCAGGTCCTTCAAATCTTGGTAACGATCGCCAATGCGGTGATGCGGACGCCCCGAGGTCGCCGCCCCTAGAACCACAACCACTTCGTCTGCGCGGGGCGCATCGGGAATGGCGAACTGGATGGTCAGATAATGCGAGCGACGCCCGGCATCGTTCTTGTCCATCAGCGGCACCATGATCGGCGCATTGGCCGGGCCACGCGTGTTGGTAAAGGCCAGATAGGATTTTGCCTCGACCGCCTCGCGATAGAAATTACCAAAGCGCAGTGTGTGGATAAGACCCGATGCATGCTCGACCTCGCCATCCAGTCCGACGACTGCCGCCTTGCCATAGGCTTCGATTTTGTCGCCACCCCCGGCCGAAGCGATCATGCGATCCGTCATCATCTGCCCCAGCACCGGCCCATAGGCCTGAATCTCGGGTTTCAGATCTTCGACATAGCGCCCCGCCCACGGATTGCGCACGACGGCGGCCACCGCAAACATCCGCCACGGCTGCGCTGCGGGGCGAAAGCCCTCGATCAGGACCTCTTCGTCATAGGTTACGATTTTCCGAATGTCGGGCGTCATGTCTGTCTCCTGTTCGCTGGAAACAGACTGGGCGCGTGGCCGAAAATTGACAAATGAAACAAGTTGAGGCTTAGCTATTAGAGTCTCTAATGGATTGCTTGGTCATGAAGAAATCGCTGCCCCCACTGACATGGTTCCGCTCGTTCGAAGCCGCCGCAAGAACGCTGAGCTTCACCGCCGCAGGGGATGAGATCGGCATGACGCAATCCGCTGTCAGCCAGCAGATCAAGGCGCTGGAAACGCGGCTGCGCGT
>JBOEGN010000085.1:0-1489 GCA_050633445.1 Thalassovita sp. | reverse complement strand
ACGGATGCGGGTCGAAAATTGCTGCCCGAGGTCGAGGCGTCGTTGGCGATGCTTGTTGCCGCAACAGAAACGCATTTAGCGCCCCCGTTGGAAAATACGTTAACCATCGCAGCCTCGGTCAGCGCCATCGAATGGGTGATCTCTCCGCACTTACCCGAGTTCCAAGCGCTTCACCCACAAGCGAAAATCGGTTTCCAAGCGACAATCTGGCCCGACGAATACAACGCCCCCCAGGCGGATATCGAGCTGCGTTTCGGCTCGGCCAAACAGGTTGGCTCTGGGGCCGTCGCCTTGCCCAACATACTGGTCCCGGTGCGCGCGCCCAGCCTTACCGGACCGCTGAACGACTTGCCGCTGATACAAACACTGGGCACGTCTGTNNCCTTGCCCCCTCGATCAGTGTCGATTCCTATGGCATCGCGCTGAAGTTGGCGATGGATGGAGTCGGCGTGGCGCTGGTGAACAAAATGGTCGCCCGGAACGCGCTGGACTCTGGCGCTGTAATGCTGGCAAATCCCACGACGATCCCCGGAAAAGAGGGGTATTTCCTGTCGCAACTGTCAGATCGCCCCTTGGCGGGCAAGTTTGCGGATTGGATGTCCACACTGATCTGACACGCAAACGGGCGCCCCAAAAGGGACGCCCGTCAGATGTTTTAACGCAGATTAGGCTGGCAGCAGGAAACCCGCGAAGAAATCGGACAACTCGTCATAGGCGTCCAGCGGCAGCACGTTGGCGATGTACTGGTCAGGGCGCACGACGATCATGCAGCCTTTGGTCCGGTCGATGCCGCGCATATCGTAGATGTCACCGGCATTCTTGTGATCCACGCAAAAGACCTTCTCGTAGTCGGTCAGACCCAGCTTGCCCTTGGTGGGCTTCAGCAGTGCGGGCATGTCCTCGTAGGCCAGTTGGTCAAAGGTCTGCTGGAACACGGCGCGCAGGTCGATTACGGCGTCGATATCCTCGTCCTTTTTGGTGTGTTTCACCACGGGCGAGTTCGCATCGGTCGCCAGCCAATCGGCCAGTTTGTGGATCGCCGAACCGGCATCCGAGCTGTCGCCCTCGCCAGCGAAGGCATAGATGCGCCAGCGGCCATCCGCCTCGGCCACATGACCCAGTTGCAGCTGTTTGGCATCCGACAAGCGCACCACAGGGGCCGAGTGGAAGCGGCGCCCCACCTCTTCTCCGGTGGCCAACTCTTGGTGAGCAGGCGCGGCAACCAATGCGGATTCGTTGTATTTCACGGCCAGACCGCCAGTGAATTCCAGGTTCTGGATGAAGTGCTTGGCGAAACGCGGCAGTTCGCCGTCATCCAGTTCGGATTCACCCGGAGGAGCCGACATAACGCGCGCCCATTCGTGGTCGGTATCGACCAGACGCTTGGCCTCGGCCCAGCGCTCGGCGGAATAAGAGTGCAGCAGGCTGGCATCGGCGCGGCCCTGGAACACATGCGCCAGTTTCCAGCCCAGGTTGAAGGTATCCTGCA
>JBOEGN010000084.1:0-86700 GCA_050633445.1 Thalassovita sp. | reverse complement strand
AAATCAATGGGTCCTGAGTCTAGGGGGCGACAGTAGTCGTTTTGATATTACCTTAGCATACTCACAAAGGTTTTTGCTTGGTCAAGGGAAGATAGATTATCCATTATGAAAATGAAATCATGGTTCTCTATAAAGTGATATCCATCTGCTCCTTGTCGAGGTGATGGCGTCCTAACACGTGGGTCTGTGCCGTCTTTTTTCTTGCGGATTCTGTAGTTGGGCATCTCATGCAAGGCCATATACGGCTTAACAGTACGAAAGTTGAAAAGAGCTGCTTCGTCTTTTAGGCTGTTGGTATTAAATGGGAAAAAGTACTCTCCCTCAGCTTTGTCGATCTTGATTATGTCAGTTACGCTAAGATCGAATTCAAACCTTGAGTGAAGAACTAACCCTTGTTCCACAAACCGTTCAAAAACGAATGTTTGAACGGTACAGCCACTAAGCAAAACGGATGTTTTTCTCTTGCTCCATCCACTTGTGCCTGCATCCATGACAGCCTGAGCTAGTCCTGCTTGGTCTGCACAGACGGGAATAGGGCTAAAGAACATAATGAATGCAAGATACAAGTGTTTCACAGTCTCTCCAAAATAGCTTTGGGAAGGCTACTAACTTCTGAGAGTCAATTTTTCAAGATTACTTGTGCGTATTGCCGCCATCTGCAAAGGCGCGATTTTCCACTATCGGCCATAGCGGAAAATGATGGTTCGCTATGGTCGCTATTTTGTTCGAGCCGCACGACCACAAGACAACTGAAGCTTTCCACTTGCCTAGAATAGTGGAAAGTTCTTCGCTTCCTGCTCTTTGACTGTCAGATATTTTCGCAATGAAATCAATGACAGGTGGCTCTGAGATGTTGGTGTCCAGTTTTCCACTTCCACATACCCAAAACCACCTGTATTCGGATGGCCGTTTGAATGTCCGGTTTAGTGAAACCATGGCGTGGTCCAGCAACTGTTGCTGCGGACGCAAGCGATTTCTGCAACAGCAGTATCCGCAACTGCATTAGGCCCGTTTGTCCGCCTAGCGGCCGTCCATCTACGCAAAATGCTGCAATTGCCCAGCAAAGTCCGCTTAAGAAAAGCTGCGTCGCAGTAACCGAACCTATGACGAATGTCCGGTATGGGCCGTTCGAGCGACTTTGCAAAGGTCGCTATTGCGCATTTCTGCCGGTTGTCCACTGCGCAGCGAAGGTCGATTAGCAGTCCTTAGCGCTAATCTTTCACGCCCGCTTTGAGTTGTCGTCGCCATTGGCAAGGCGGTAGACAGGGTGGAATTTGTTCAAAATCAGCTATCCGAAAATCTCCCTGGGGTCTGGCATCAGCGAATTACAAGGCCAGTGGATGACGAGAATCATCAGCGCGATGGTAGACAGGAAGGCTCTGGGACAGCGGTCGCAGCAGGTTGCCACGCACCGCCAGTCCTTTCACCTTCCAAACATGATCTCGATCCTGTTGAGCCGATTGTATCAGAGCTTGGCCTTTGCCCGGCGGTGCATTGCGCAACAATGCTACGAAAGGGGTAATTGAAGGGTTTCTTGCGCTGCCTTCTACATGGAATGAAGGCCTATCCCCTTGTCTACCAACGTTTCTCGGAACCAGTCGGTGTCATAAACGCGGTTTCCGAGGACCCAATCGACACGTGGCAAGCTGTTTAGAAGTGTCCGCGCGCCGATGTAGTCGCGATCTGATCGGGGTCACGAATAGGTTGAGCAGGCACCCTTAGATGTCGCAGATGGCGTGCAGCTTGGTGTCCATGCCAGCTTTGGGGCGCCAGATCTGGCGCCCGCGCCCGCCTTTTTGCTCCCGTGCCGTTCCCTGCTCGGCGGGTTTTTAGGTATGTGGCGTCGATCTTCAAGACATGTCTCATGTCTGGCGGGGATGAGGACACGCGTTTTGTGGGGCCGGGTCCAAGGGTCCATGTCGCCACTTAGGTGATTTAGGGCGTAAATGCCTCCCGTTCGGTGATCTTTTCAAATTCGGGCAGGAATTCTTCGTGGTGCAAGGCGAGATATTTCGCAATCCGCTTGTTGCTGACCAGTCTGGCGACGTATCCACGCGCCAGAACAAGGTCGAGATGATCAATCCCATACCTGTCCTCAACCAGGCGAACCTCCCGCTCTAGATTTGCGGACTCTTTTTCCATGAGCGCGAGTTGTTCTCGCGATATGCTTTGATTTTCTTCGGCGTCGCACTGGCGACAAGCTGGTTTTCGGAGGTCGCAGCCAACAAAGAACGGGCATAGATAATGGTGTATTTGTTCATCGCAACCATCAACCGAACGGCCTCGACCTGACGGAGCGGTTTCATCTTTTTGAGAACTCGAAAACCGGTCAACGCAACCTGTTTGTCCTTGAGCAGCTCTGCCGCCTCGCCACAAATGCCGTCTAAAAGACGCCGCTTTTCCTGCAATGTCTTGATGTTGACGTTCAGCGCCCGTGCAAGCCGGTCCTCGGGAACACCAAGCGTCAATGCACGTAAGATCATCTTATGCTCTTGAATTGTCGCCAAACGGCTGATGCGTTTGTTGTAGGTAAACGCCTCGTCGTCCGTCGAAATGATGCAGTGTGTCGCGGTTTTTCCATCGTCTTTCAGCGCGTCAAGCCGAAGGTGCCCATCAAGCAATGTGTACATTTTGGGGTCGTGTCGATCACGGGCAACAACAATGGGTTCAACGAGACCAATTTCACCGAGTGAGGCGACGATCCGGCGGTATTTGACCGTCGCCTTTGTTTGCGGCGTCACCAGATAAAGCGGTGCGATGTTCTGGAACGGTATGTGAACCAGCTGACGTTCAAAGGCGGCAGTGACGGTGTGCTCTGAAGCCGAAGCTGTCATGTCATCGCACCTTCAATACCCGATCGGCGACTGTTTTGGGAATGTTGGCCAGACCTTCGGCGCGCAAAAGCGGTACAAAGTTTTCGTCCGAGAGGAGGGATTTCAATGAGTGTGTGAGAAAGAGCATCTCACTGCGTGTCGCACTTGCTTTGCGCAGCAATATTTTCTTACGTTCAACATCGTCCTGATAGGTCTTCATCAAGGTCTCGACAGACAGGTTTTTTCTCGACCAACCGTTTGATGTCGCTTGGCCTTTGCCATGCTTTAACCGCGCCTCAACAAGCCGTTTCGCCGTCAAAAGACGGCCCCCGCGCAAAAGCTTACTTTCATAGGCTTTGCGTAGAATCGTCTGAATGTTAACGTCGTCCGCATCTGCAATGTCAACCGCGACGCTTACAGGAATTTTGCCACTTTCAACCGCCCGCAGAAGCCTATGTTCGTGGCTGTCCAGCAACCGTATGACGCCGCGCACGTATTTCAGCGAAAGCTGGGTCTTTTTTGCGATGTCGCGTGCAGAGTATCCGCTGTTTTGCAGACGCTTGATGTCTCTTAACAGATCAAGCGAGTGATGCTGCCTGCGCGCGAGATTTTCCACCAGGCTCATAACAAGGCAATCTTCGCTGCTTGCAGTTATAACGACAGCCGGGATTTTCTCTTGCTTGAGAAGCTTAAAGGCTTCCAACCGGCCTTGGCCGCAAACCAGTTCGTATGTCAGAGCACCGGTTTCAACATCTTTGCGGGCGGCAACTGTGATTGGACGTTTCAGCCCAAGCTCTGCGATATTGGCGACGATTTCGTCAAAGACCTTTTGATTGCGGACACGAGGGTTGACCACTGTGGTCGCATCCACCGCAATCAGTTCGGTTCGTTCGTGCTGAGCATCAGACATCATGCGACCTCCAAGGTTGACGTGCGTTGGGCCATAGCGAAGAAATGGGCGAGGTCATCAAATCGGTATGCGTCGAGCGACAAGCAATTGCTTTCCGAAAGGCGCAATTTCCGAAGTGTCATGTCCGCAGTCGGCAGCAGGTAATAATCCAGAGGCGTTTCATTGGCCCGATCCATGCGCACCACAACCGTGATGTCCGGTAACAGGCCGGTATCCAAGCGTATGGTCCAGCGATACGCGCCTGCAACTGTTTGGGTGGATCTGGCAATGACGACAGATGCAGAAAACTCTTGGTTTATGGTCAGCAGGCCAGATTTGGCATCTTGTTGAACGTGACCGCCAATCTGTTGGATTCCATCGACGGTATCTTGGACAAGCGCGGCATGCAGCCTGCGCAGACGTTTATTGACCTCGATGTACCGACAATCTCTGTCGGGGGTGAAACCGACCAATTTGTAAGCCCTGAGCAAGCTGCCAAACCTGCTTTGATACGCGCCGCTGGATGGCAAGGCGCGGGCTTCGTTGATAACAAAACCAGAAAGGAAACCATGTGTTTGGAGCGCATCTCGCAATCCATCCAGCATTTCCTCATCGGAATAGCGCTGCGCCCTTGCGCAGAGAATGGCCTGAGCCGCAGTAAACAATCCAGCATCTACAATCGCTTCAAACGCACCAACAGATCGGACCCAATTTTTCGGTTTATTGCGAACGTGACACTTCTCTAATTTGAAGGAATTCCGGTTCCAGACATTGTTGCCGATGTATTTTTCGTTTGAGAGCAGCTGACGCACCACCGATAGTTTCCAGTCCCTGTTCAAATCTGTTTTGATGCCCTGCGCGTTCAAATCGGCTGCGATCATGGCTTCGGATTTATTGTCATCTACAAAGCTGTGAAAGATCTGGTTCACAACCGCAATTTCATCGTCGGGCTCCGGCACCAGTGTCACGCGATCGGTCTGAATGCTCTTATGTTCGCCACGGGTAAGAACGCCTTTCTGATTGCCGGCCTCGTCAATCAACATCCGACGCAGGCCAAACCCCGGCGGGCCGCCTTGGCGATAGCCCATCTCGATCAGCCGAGACTGACCTGCAAAAACCTTTTGCGATAGCTCGCGACTATACTCGCCCGCCATCGCGCGTTTGACGCCTTTGACGATGGTGGAAACCGGGCTGCCGTCATTCGCGAATTGCGCGGCGCAATATTCGACCGCAATGCCCGCGCGTTTGCAGATATATTCGTAATAAGCGCTTTCATCGGCATCCTGAAACCGGCCCCACCGGCTGATGTCGTAGACGAGAACGGTATGGAAATTGGTTTGGCCAACCTGAATATCGTCGAGCAACCGAGTCAATCCATCGCGGCACTCAATCCTAAGGCCGCTTTTGCCCGCATCGGTATTGGTTGCGGTGATCAGATAGCCACGCTAGTCAGCATAACGCGCGATCGCGTCAGACTGGTTTTCCGTCGAGTAGCGCTGATGGTCTGTCGACATGCGAACATATTGCGCTGCTTTGCGTGCCTTTGGGATTTGAGCCCCTGGATGATCGCGATCTGACAAATTCAATGCTTCGGCTCTCCGTCGTTCAGGTTCTTAAATCTGCACATGGCGTCTGCGATTCCTTGCCCATTGCTAACAGACGAGGGACGGCAACATGTTTCCTAAGACAGGCAACACTTTTCAAAACGCAGGCAACGAGACGACTCCGCAGATCGAATACCGCGACGCGATCTGGACTGCGCTGACGCATGAATTGGGCGGCACCCATCAGGCGGCTAAGACGACGATGCGATGGACTGGAGTAAGCGAACGAACGGCGAGAAACTGGATTTCAGGGTCTCATGCACCAGCAGGGGAGCATCTGATCGCGCTGATGCGGAATTCTGATGCTGTTCTTTCGGCGGTGCTTGCGCTTGCTGGGCGCAAAGAGGCACAGGCGTTTGCGCGCCAGGATCTGGTTCGAGAGGAACTTCAATTCATGCTGAAAGCGATCGATATGATTGAAGGGCAGGGGACATCCGGCCGGCAATAGGAGCTCTCCCAAACGCTGAGATTTGCGCTCAGATGGCAAGCCTATGGGGTCAGGAATGGTAAAGCGCTATTGATCTGCCCCGCAACATGAACCGCTGACCCCAGTGTGCGCTAAGCCACGAGCAATGTCTAAACTGAGGTCCCCGAAAATAGCTCGCCCAGCAGGAAGCAGGTCAGCATCACCCCGAGAGGAGATGCTTTGGCCACTTCCCACTGCCGAACGTTGGGTCAGGCGTCCTTTGTGTTTGGTTTTGCAAGCAGGGATTGCACTGTGTAGACCAGCACCGCGATGCCGATTGCCCCTGCCACAGCGATGCCAAGGATGACGATGACGTCCACCGGGCCGCCCAGATTGCTGAGTTTCGAATTGGTCATCGTCAGTACGAACCAGACCGCCGCGATGGCTCCGATGGGCATCGAAAGTTGTGCCATCAGAAACTTGCGCCAGGAAATGCTGTGATCGCGAACCAGCACGAAAATATAGGCCAGCGTTATAAGAACGGCGGCAATCACCATCCCCCAAAACAGGCCACGTCCGAAGATTTCCTCGAAAACCGCGAGAATGGTGCCGAATGTCAGATCTTTCATGGTGTCTCTCCTTAGGCGCGGCCGCGCAACATAGCGTTATAGGTGGCTTTCAGCGCGACTTCTTTCATCAACCAGCTGATCCACAGCTCTTCTAATGGCGCGATAATGCCGGGGAAGGAGGGCGTCAGATCGTTGTTGTAGTCGAACTCGACCAGCATGGCGCGGCCAACACGGGTGATCATTGGGCAAGAGGTGTAACCGTTATAGGTTTCGGTCGGCGCACGTCCCTCGATGGCGGAAACGAGCCCGTCTTCGACCACCGGCACCTGCCATTTCACCGAGGCCGCGGTTTTGCCCTTGGGCACGCCAGCCACATCGCCAAGCGCCCAGATCGAGTCATAGCGCAGATGTTGCAGCGTGGCCTTATCGCATTCCACCCAGCCCTGATCGGTCCACTTGTCGGCCCAGCTAAGACCCGATTGCCTGATCACATCAGGCGCGCGTTGCGGCGGGATAACGTGGAGATAGTCATACTCCATCTCTGCGGTGCCGTCCGGCGTGTCGAAGCGCGCCCGTTTGGCACCCGCATCAATGGATCTAAGCGTGTGTTTCATCGCCGTCGACACGCCTCTGTCGCCAAACAGCATGCGGACTTTTTCGGCGACAATCGGTACGCCGAAAAGCGCGCCTTGCGGGGCGGCATAGTGGAATTCGGCCTTGCCGCGATTGCCCGCCGTGCGTGTGATATCCTCGATCAGGAAGGTGTGCTTGAGCGGCGCACCGGCGCATTTCATCTCGGTCTCTGGGCGGGTGAAAAGGCCGATACCACCCTCTTCGGTGAACTTTTGCGCGGCCTTCCATGTAGCAGCGGCATATTGCGGCCCAGCATACAGAGCGCCGATCCCGTTCTTGCCGACCATGTCCAGCGAAAAGCCTTCGATCGCGTCATGATCCAGCACAAGACCCGGCGCGACCACAAGGAAATCATAGGTGATTTTCTGCCCGCCCGAGGTCTCGACCATCTTGGCGTCGGGATCAATGGCGGCGGCGGCTTCGGCGATCAGCGTGACCCCGTCCGGCAGCCAGTCGGTGGTTTGCGAGACCACGTATTCCGCCGGTTTAAGACCCGCAGCCACAAGCGAGAGGCCGGGCTGATAAAGGTGCTGCGCGCGGGGATCAATCAACGTGATCTTGGCGCCGTCCAGACGATCCACCAAGCGATTGGCCAGCGCCGTCCCGCCTGCGCCCGCACCGATGATGACAATACGGGCTTTCGTGGCGACGCGCGCGCGCGCCTCTTGTGGCGCTACCAATGTTGCAGCCGCGGCACCGCTTGCGGCAAGCGAGAGCATTTGCCGCCTGTTAAGCTTCAAAGCCATGGTTGTACTCCTTTGTATACTTTCGAAATGAAGACAACAAAGCCCGCGCCCCATAAGGAAACGCGGGCTTTGGTCTTAGTAGCTTGCGACGCGTGCGTTCGGCGCGATCATGGCAGCGGCCATCGCAGGCGGTTTGGCAATGGTGACGCCGTCCATCAGGACATCCGCTGTCGCGCCCTTGCCGGGCAGGTAAATGGCACAGACCTCGACCTTAGCGCCGGGCATTCCGACGATCTTGGTCAACAGCGCTTTGGGGCTCATGTCACGCGGCGGTTGCGGCGCAGTGGCAGAGGCCGGCGCATCCTTCAGCGCGATGTCACCGGCAGGTCCGCACAGCATGATATGGGGCGCAGCGCCTTGCTGAGCGGCCTGCACGGCCAAAACCATCGCCATCAATTGTGTTTGCGGCTCGGGCGCGGTGAGGATCGTCACAAGCGTGTCAGGGGCATCTTGGGCCAGAGCAGGACCAGTCAAGGCCAAAGCGGCGCAGGCAGAGAGGATCAGTTTTTTCACAAGAAAATCCTTTGGAATTTGGGGGGATCGGAGGTTGATTTGTGGCGCGGACCGGGAACCGTAAACAGGGCCCGCGCCGGACTGGGGGAAGAAGGCACAAGCCCCCGGTCATTCAATGTTTGTGTTCACCCATGGGACATTCGCCTTCTTCTGAGAAGCAGGCATCGGTCCGCATTTCGAGCCAGATCGCGTTCAACACGGCGAAAAGTGCGGCGAGGGGTAGGCCAAGAAGCCAGGCAAAATACCACATGTCTCACGTCTCCTTTTAGTAAACAGTTTCAGTGTTTTCAGTGACTTGCTCTTCGGTGACCTTGCCCCAGAGCACTTTGTAGACCCAAGCCGTGTACATCAGGATCAAGGGCATAAAGATCGCCGTGACCACCAGCATGATGAACAGCGTCTGATGCGACGAGGACGCGTCCCACACGGTCAGGGAACTGTTCGGATCAAGGGTCGAAGGCAGGATGAAGGGGAACATGGTCAGGCCGACGGACGATATGATGCCGAAAATACCCATCTTGGACCAAAGCAAAGTCGAAACCTCGCGTCCGGCGCGCAGCCCAAGAACGGCCATGGCAATTCCGACAAAGCCCATAAGCGGCGCGATAGTGATCCAAGGCCGGTCGGTATAGGCGCTCAGCCAAGAGCCGCCGCGCGTTACGTCGGAATACAGCGGATTGGACGGGCCGTTCGCGACGACTTCCCCCAGGGCAAAGCCATCAATTCCAGCGGCAAGCCACAGACCCGCCACGGCGTAGCCAATGGCCGCCACGATCCCGGCCTTGATCCCGATTGCGCGGGCGCGCTCGGCCACGATGCCCTCGGCTTTCAGTGACAACCACGCCGCGCCGTGCATCAGCAGCATCGACAGCGACACCACACCGGAGAGCAGCGCAAACGGGCGCAGCAGGCCGATGAACTTGACCGCGAAGTTGCCGGGATACATCGACATCAGGTCTTCGGTTAGATAGAAGGGAACGCCCAAAAGCACGTTGCCAACAGCGACCCCGAAAAGCAGCGCTGGTACAGCTCCGCCCACAAAGAGCGCCCAGTCCCAACGGGTGCGCCAGGCCTGACCTTCGCGTTTCGAGCGGTATTTGAACGCCACCGGACGCACGATGAAAGCGGCCAAAACCACGAACATCGCCAGGTAAAACCCCGAGAAGCTGACCGCATATAGCGGGGGCCACGCGGCAAAAATCGCGCCGCCGCCCAGGATGAACCACACTTGGTTTCCTTCCCAGACAGGGCCAACGGTGTTGATGGCCACGCGACGCTCGACATCGGTTTTGGCGACAAAGGGAAGAAGCGCGCCCACCCCCATGTCAAACCCGTCAGTCAGGGCAAATCCGATCAGCAGCACGCCAAGCAGCGCCCACCAGATCACGCGAAGAATATCGTATTCGATCAGTTCAAAAAGGATCATCTGTTTTACTCCGCAGGTGTTGCCGGAACGGGCGTGACCGGTGTCTCGGCGCGCAGCCGTGCCTCGTGGCGTTCCTGCCATGCATTGGTTTCATCGACGTCTTGGAACGGGCCTTTGCGGATGTATTTCACCATCAGGCTCACCTCGATCACAAAGAGGACCGAATAGAAGATGAGGAACCCAGCCAATGTGATCAGCAGATCGGCGATGCTTAGGTGCGAGGCGCTCATGGCTGTGGGCAATACGCCGTCCACCGTCCAGGGTTGGCGCCCAAACTCGGCCACGAACCAACCCAGCTCGGCCGCAATCCACGGCGTCGGGATGATGGCAACCGCCGCATAAAGCGACCAACGCGGGAACTGCATGTTCCGGAACGAAGCGCGATAAAAGAAATACGCCATGACCGCGATAAAGCTGAAGCCAAGCGCCACCATAAGACGGAACGCCCAGAACAGAGGCGCGACACCTGGCACGGTATCATCCGCTGCCATTTTGATCTGCGCGTCAGTGGCATCGCGGGGATCGTCGACATAGCGCTTGAGCAGCAGCGAATAGCCAAGGTTGTCTGAATGCGCCTCGAATGTCGCGCGCACCTCGGTCGGAGTCGCGTCACGCTGTTCGCGAATGGTCATCAACGCGTCATAGGCAATCAGACCGTCACGAATTTTTTCCTCGGATTCAGCAACCAGATCGTTGATGCCGGGAATTTCTTGCGTCAACGAGCGTGTTCCGATCAGCCCCATCGCCCAAGGGATTTCCAAGGCATAATGGGTTTCCCGCGCCTCTTGATCAGGAAAGCCGACGGCTGTGAACGGGGCAGGGGCCTCGTGCGTTTCCCACATGGCTTCAATCGCGGCGAGCTTCATTTTCTGGGTGTGGCTGGCTGAATAGCCCGACTCGTCCCCAAGAACGACAACCGACAGCGCAGCCGCAAGCCCAAAGGCAGACGCAATGGCGATCGACCGGCGGGCCAGGTCCTTGTGCTTGTTTTGGATCAGGTACAGCGCGGAAACGCCCAGAACAAATACCGATGCGGTGACATATCCCGCCGAGACCGTGTGCACGAATTTCGCCTGAGCGACTTCGTTGAACAGAACCTCAAAAAAGGACGTCATTTCCATCCGCATGGTGTCCGGGTTGAACTCTGCGCCCACGGGGTTTTGCATCCACCCATTTGCGATCAAAATCCAAAGCGCCGAGAAGTTTGACCCGATGGCGACAAGCCACGCGACCATCATGTGCTGCACTTTGCTGATCTTGTCCCAGCCAAAAAAGAACAGGCCGACAAAGGTCGCTTCGAGGAAGAAGGCCATCAGGCCCTCAATCGCAAGCGGCGCGCCGAAGATGTCGCCGACATAGTGGCTGTAATAGCTCCAGTTCATGCCGAACTGAAATTCCATTGTGATCCCGGTGGCGACGCCCAGCACAAAGTTGATGCCGAATAGCGTGCCCCAGAATTTGGTCATTTGCCGCCATATCGGGCGGTTTGTCATGACATAGACCGTCTCCATGATCGCGACGAGGATCGACAGACCCAGCGTCAGCGGCACGAAGAGGAAGTGATACATGGCTGTCAGCGCAAATTGCATGCGGGACAATTCGACCAGTCCGATCTCCATGGTGAACTCCTTGATTGCAGAAATCTCGCATCACAGATGCGAATTAAACTCCACATATTCCAAACATGAAATGCATAGTTTGATCTGAATCAATATTCCGTATCAAAGATGTGAATTATTTGCGTCTTTGATGCCAGCGGGGCTGAGCGGCACAACCACGTCGGCAAAATCCACCTCTTCCGGCCGGTGGGCCGCCATCAGAATCGCCGTGTCGGGCAGTGCGCTGCGGATCCCTTGCAACACGGCTTCGGCCAGCGGCCCATCCAACCCCTCTGTTGGTTCATCCAGCAGCAACAGGCTTGGTTTGCAGAGCACTGCGCGCGCAAGGACAAGACGGCGGGCTTCGCCCCCAGACAAACCTGTTCCACGAAACCCCAGACGCGTGTCCAACCCGTTCTTGGTGCGCAGCGTTCGAGCCAGTTGCGTTGCCTCCAGCGCCGCCCATAACTCATCCGCAGAAGCATTTGGGGCAGCAAGGCGTAAATTCTCTGCGATCGTGCCTGCGACCAAAGCGTGCCGTTGGGGCACCATGGCGATGGCCGTTGACGGCGGGAAACCGAAACTTATCTGGCCGGTGTCCTGGGCAATCTGTCCCGCTGCCAGCAACAACACCGTCGACTTCCCGCATCCGCTTCGGCCCGTCAGGGCCACGGTTTGACCCGGTTCGACGGCAAAGCTGAGCGGCTCGAACAAAACAGCGCCGCCGGAACCGCGCCGCGCCTTTAGATCTGTCACAACAAGCGATGCGGTTTGATGGTGGCTTGCCGGCGCTTGGGCTGTGCTGGGATTAACGTCGATCAGGCTTATGACACGCCGTGCCGAGGACCGCATGCGACCAATCTCGGACAGGGCGCGGCGTACCGGGGCAACAGTTTCGGAGAGCGCCAGAGCCGCAAAGGTTCCGATGGCCGCCTGCGCTGCGGAAATGTCTCCGGCTTGGGCCAAAGAAGCGCCTGTGCCAAGGGATATCGACACCACGATCCAGCCCATGATTTCCAGCCAAAACCCGGTGCGACGTTCGATTTTCTCGACGGATGCCTGGCCGCGCGATTGGAATTCTGCTGCGTATTCAACACGGGCCTTTGCGTCCTGCACCTGCCCAAAGGCAACCAGTTCCTCGCGGACGGCGATCAGATCAATGACCCGGCTTCGCAAGGCCTGCATGCCAGCCTCGGCCCGCCGTGCAGGGCGTTCAGTCAGGCGTTGTCCGACAATAAAGATCAGCGTGGGACCAAGGCCATATCCCAGCAGAATGACCAGCGCGACAGAGGGCGCGACAAGCAGCGCGATGGTCGCGGATGTGAGCGCGATCGCAGTCAGTCCTGCCACCCCCGGCAGAACCAGTCGCAACGCCAGCCCGTCCAGCGCGTCAACATCCGCAGTGACACGGTTCAGAAACAGGCTTGCGCGCAGGCGTTCCAGGTTTCGGTAGGGCGCAAGCAACACGCCATTCAGCAGCTGGATGCGCAGATTGGACAGTGCGCGCAGGGTCGCATCATGGGTCGTCAGACGCTCGCCGTAACGCGCCGCCGTGCGACCAAGGGCAAGAAAACGCACCATCGCGGAGGGGGCGAACACGTTGAAAAGCGTGCCCAACCCAATCAAGCCCGCAGCGGCTGCGGCGGTAATAAACCAGCCGGACAGGGCCAGAAGTGCGATCCCCATCACCAAAACGACAAACGCCAAAGCCATGCCTTGGGCAAATGCACGTGCTTCACCCTTGATAAGCAACCTTATGATTTTGAAGAGGTATTTCATGGTCGCCCCCCAACTTTGATCCGTCGCTGCATTTGTGACATCAGCCTTGGATCATGCGTGGCCGCGATCAATGTGCCGCCCTGATCGACATAGGCAAGAAGCCCGTCAATGATCTCTTGTGCGGTGGCGGCATCCAGATCCGCAGTCGGCTCATCTGCGAAAACCACGCTTGGACGGTGATGCAACGCTCGGGCCAACATCACGCGACGCGCCTCTCCTCCGGATAGGCCAGCCCCGCTTTCCCCAAGCTGCGTTAAATCGCCAGATGGCACGGTTTCAAGGATCGGTGCGACATGCGCTTTGGTCAGAATGTCGGTGCTGAGCGGCTGCCCGAACCCGACATTGTAGCGAAGCGAGCGGTTAAGAAAATGCGGGGTCTGCGGCATCCATCCCAGCGTCGTGCGCCACGCATCGGCATTCGCATCCGTCAAGGGCGCACCGCCGATTTGCACGGTTCCGCGCGATTGGGTTTCAAGCCCAGCGAGGATGCGCAGAAGCGTCGATTTGCCCGCTCCGCTTGGTCCTGTAAGGGCAATGCTGTCGCCAGGCTGGATGTCCAAATCAGGAAAGCTGAGGGGACTGCCATTTCGCTCGATACTCAGATTGCGCGTCGTCAGGCCACGGAAATCATCGCCTGCTGTGCGCCTCCCGAGGCCCAAGATTGGCTGCCGATCATCGGCCTCCCATTCATCCAGTTCCTCCAAAACCGCGTCGGCCGCCGATTTGTCGTGCCATGCTGCGGCGAGGTCACGCAAAGGCTGGAAGAAATCGGGCGCAAGCAAGAGCATGAAGATACCGGAAAACGGCGTTAGGGGCGCGCCCCAAGCGCCCCAGCTGAGTTCGCCCAGCAGCGCAAATCCGACCCAAACGGCGATCATCGCAACGCCCAATGCCGAGAATAATTCCAGTACTGTCGATGACAAAAAAGCGATCCGCAGAACGGCCATGGTTCTGTGCCTGAGGCCGTCCGATGCGACGGCAAAACCATCAATGACCTGAGGTCCCGCTCCGACAAGTTTCAGGTCGGACAAGGCCGCCAACCTGTCCGCCAAAAGGTCGTTCAGCGATCCGATTTCAACCATCTGCTTTGCGCTGGCCTCTTTCGCGGCCCATCCCACCAGCGCCATGAAAAGTGGGATCAACGGTCCAGCCGCAAGCAAAACAATTGCCGCGGCCCAGCTGTTCCAAGCGGTGATGGCTAGAATGACCAAAGGTACAGTCATGACCCGCATGCGCGCGGGCATGTAGCGCAGCAAATACGGGCGCAACGCGTCGAGTTTTTCTGTAGTCAACGCCCCGATCGCGCCCGCGCCGCCGATCTGTGATGGGTCTCGCGTCGTCGCCTCGGTCGCGATGATGTTGTGACGCAATGTTTGAATTTTGCTCTCAGCGGCGGCACTCAAGAGCTTTTGCGCGCCCCTGTTCAGCGCAGCCCGGAACACACCCAGAATGAAAACCGCAAGGGCCAGCGTCCAAACCGCGATCTCTGACCCAAGGAGCAAAGACGAGAATACCGACGCCACGATCCAGGCCTGCAACACCCAAACCAAACTGGCCGCTACAGAAAGAATAGAGCCAAACCGGCCAAGCCGATCTGCCGGGGTGTTCGTGTTTTTCGAATGAGTCATGCGCGTCGTTACCTGTCTATTTGACGCCTGCTACGCCATTTCTGTCATCAAGAACGTGATCTGCATCAAAGAAACTGGTATCAGCAATGCTAAATATATGGCCCAACACGAAGGAAACCAGATGCGTCTGACCACCCGAACCAATCTTGCTGCGCGTATTTTGATGTTTTGCGCGGTCAATGACGGGCACTTGGTGCGCACATCTGACATCGCAAAACGGTGCAATGCGTCCACCAACCATGTGGCGCGGGTTGTTCAGCAATTGCAGGCCGAAGGATACCTGGAAACTCTGCGCGGGCGGACAGGTGGGATGAGACTGGCACGGCACGCTGACCGGATTTCTATTGGGGCCATCTTTCGCCTGTTTGAGACCGATATCCCCTTCGCAGAATGCTTTGACGAAGAAAGAAACACATGTCCCTTGGCGATGACCTGCCGCCTGCGGTCCTATGTCAAACGCGCACTAGAGGCGTTTTATCACGAACTGGACATGGTGACACTGAATGACCTGGTGCGTGGCAATTGCGGACTGATGGAGTTGCTTGCCATGCAGCCCGATCTCTCGACCGGGTGTCGTGCCAAAACCGCAGACGCATAAATCTTTCGGTGATCGAGCTTTGGGCCCTCGACGCCTGTTCCAAATGAAAAAGACCGGGGTGCGCGCCACGCTCCCCGGTCTTGTCTTAGCGGCAAAGATCGCGGCGTTAATGCGCGATCATGACGTGCCGAACGGTTGTGTAGTCCTCGAGCGCGTACATCGACATGTCTTTGCCATATCCCGATTGCTTAACACCGCCATGAGGCATTTCCGAGGTCAGCATGAAATGCGTGTTAACCCAGGTGCAGCCATATTGAAGCCGCGCGCAGTTTTCCATCGCCTTGCCGATGTCGCTTGTCCAGACCGATGACGCCAGACCGTATTGGCTGTCATTGGCCCAGCCAACAACGTCGTCGTTTTCGTCAAAGCGCGTGACCGAGACCACCGGACCGAACACCTCGCGCTGAACGATTTCATCGGTTTGCAGGGCGCCGGCAACGACAGTGGGTTGGAAGTAAAACCCGTTGCCCTCGTGCAGATTGCCGCCTGTCGTGATCTCCATATGGTTATGTTCCGAGGCGCGCTGAACAAAGCTTGCGACCCGATCACGTTGCCGTTGGCTGATCAGCGGCGGGATTTCGTTCACGGTGTCATCGGCATTGTCATAGACGATGGTTGCGGCGGCACTGGTCAGGTCAGCCACAAGATTGTCATAGATCTTGGACCCGGCATAGATCCGGCACGCGGCGGTACAATCCTGACCCGCATTGTAGTACCCAAAGGCTTTCAGCCCTTCGACAACACGGTCCAGATCAGCGTCATCGTGCACAATGACCGGAGCCTTGCCGCCCAGTTCCAGATGCGTGCGCTTGACCGTATTGGCCGCAGCGACAAGCACCTTTTTGCCGGTGGCGATGTCCCCGGTGATTGAAATCATGTCGACTTCGGGATGGTTGATCAGCGCGTTGCCGACGCTGCCACCTTGGCCGACGATCACGTTCAACACCCCTTTGGGCAGGATGTCGTTCATGACTTTCGCCAGTTTCAACGCGGTCAAAGGCGTCTGTTCGGACGGTTTCAGCACGACCGTATTGCCACCCGCAAGTGCGGGGGCCAGCTTCCATGCCATCATCATCATCGGGTAGTTCCA
The DNA here is from genome assembly GCA_050633445.1 of Thalassovita sp. GTDB lineage: Bacteria > Pseudomonadota > Alphaproteobacteria > Rhodobacterales > Rhodobacteraceae > Thalassobius. Next base: position 70,408 of record JBOEGN010000084.1, on the reverse strand, counting down.
GGGCGCAATCGAAGCGACAACCCCAATCGCATCCCGACGGATCATCGAGGTGTGCCCCTCCAGGTATTCCCCGGCGATCGGGCCGCTCATGTTGCGAACGGCCCCAGCGAAAAAGCGGAAGCAATCGGCAACACCGGGGACTTCTTCGTTGCGCACCTCGTTGATGGGTTTGCCGCAGTTCAAAGCCTCGAGCTGCGCCAGCTCCTCCAGGTTGGCATCAACCGCATCCGCAATGGCCAGCAGGATAGCGGAGCGTTCGCCGGGCGTGGTACGGGACCACGCTGGAAACGCCTCGCGGGCCGCTGCAACCGCACAGTTGATCTGTTCCGGGCTGGCCTCGGGTATTTGGATGATCATTTCGCCCGTTCTGGGGTTCAGGACGGTTTCGGTCATCTCGGTGCCTGCCTCGAACGCACCATTGATCAGCATGTTGGTTTCCATGTTCTTCTCCCTGTTCTTATTTGCCCTGCCCGGCAACCGTATCCGTGCCGCGGGTGAGATAGTAGGCGCCGAGGATCGGCAGGAATGTAACGATGACCACAACCATGGCCACGACGTTGGTGACGGGGCGCTGACGCGGGCGCACCAGTTCTTCGAGCATCCAGATCGGCAGTGTCTGCTGCTGTCCGGCGGTAAATGTGGTCACGATCACCTCGTCAAAACTCAGGGCAAAGGCAAGCATGCCACCAGCCAAAAGCGCCGTCGAGATATTGGGCAAAATGACATGCCGGAACGTCTGAAAACTGGTCGCTCCTAGGTCCATTGACGCTTCGACAAGTGACCCGGACGTACGCCGAAACCGCGCCACAGCGTTGTTGTAAACAACCACGATGCAGAAGGTCGCGTGGCCCAGAACGATTGTCCAGAAACTGAACGGAATATCCGCCAGATTGAACGCAGACCGCAGCGAGATACCCGTCACGATCCCTGGCAGAGCGATCGGCAAGATCACCAGCAAAGAGATCGCCTCGCGGCCAAAGAACCGGGTCCGGCTAACGGCAGCGGCGCACAATGTCCCCAGGACCAGCGCGATCACAGTCGAGATCGCGGCAATCTTGGTCGAAAGCGCCAGGGCCTCCCAGACGTCAGGGCGGTTCCAGGTCACAGCGAACCACTTCAGGGTCAGACCTGGCGGCGGCCACTGGTAAGATTTGTCCTCGGTTGTGAAGGCATAGATGAAGATCAGGATGATAGGCAGGTGCATGAAGGCAAGGCCCAGACCTGCTGCAATTTTCAATCCTTTCGAAGCGCGATCAGAGTGCATCGAAAGCTCCTTTGCGTTTGGCGACCCACAGATAGATGCCCATGATGACAATCGGCACGACAGCAAAGGCTGCGGCCAGCGGGATGTTCCCGGCAGTCCCCTGATAGGCATAGACAGCCTGACCAATGAACCGGCGCGACGACCCGACGATCTGAGGAATAATGTAATCGCCAAGAGTGAGTGAGAAGGTGAAGATAGATCCGGCAATGACGCCGGGCAGGGCAAGTGGCAGCAACACATGGCGGAAGCTTTGCCCAGGTGTGGCGCCCAGATCCCCCGAGGCTTCCATCATCGACGGCGGAACACGTTCCAGCGCGGCCTGGATCGGCAAGATCATGAACGGCAGCCACACATAGAGGAACACCAGAAAGGTGCCGGTCCAGCTGACGGACAACGAGTTGCCCCCGATGATCGGCAGCGACAGATACGCGTCCAACAGCCAGCTTAGATGCAGCGTTTCAAACAGCCAGTTCAGGATGCCTTCTTTGGCCAGGATCAGCTTCCATGAATAGACCTTGACCAGATAGCTGGACCACAAGGGCAGCATGACACCAAGATAGAAGATCGCCTTCCACTTCCCTTTGGCATACCGCGCCGCGTAATAGGCGATCGGAAAGCTCATGATTGCCGCCGCGATCGTCACAGCCGAAGCCATCAGAACCGTGCGCACAATGATGTCGAAATTGGCGGGTGTGAACAACTCGCCATAGGTCTTGAGCGTGAACTCATAGATGATCAGACCCGAGAATTCGTCAATCGAAAAGAAGCTCTGTGCCAGCAAGGCAAAAAGCGACCCAAGATAGACAACGCCCAGCCAAAGAGCAGGGGGCGCGATCAGCAGCAGGATCGTCAGCCGCGGGTTGCGCCACAATGTGTCGGATATGCGCGTCAGGATGCCATTGCGATCCGTATCCAGAATACCATCACTCATCCGCCTGCTCCATCAGGTGAATGTCTTCATCCGCCCAGCTGACGCGGGTTTGTTCCCCAACCGGTGGAATGTGCTGGCCTTTGGGCAACAGAGCGATCATCTGAATGCCGTCCAGCTCCAGCGACACGCGGGTGGATGTCCCGATAAAGCTGGTTGCCCGGACAGTCGCGGGCAGACCTTCGTGGCCCAGTTTGACCGCTTCGGGGCGAACCGAGGCTGAGGTCCAGACGCCTTTGACTTTTTCGGTGAAATGCGGCGGCAGCACGTTGGACGAGCCGACGAAATCTGCAACGAACGGCACTTCGGGACGATAATAGATGTCTTCTGGCTTGCCGACCTGAACGATCTTGCCTTCGTTAAACACAGCGACCCGGTCGGCCATCGACAGGGCCTCGCCCTGGTCGTGGGTGACAAACACGAAAGTAATCCCGAGTTTGCGCTGCAACGCTTTCAGCTCTTCTTGCATCTGCTCGCGCAGCTTAAGGTCCAGCGCGCCCAGAGGTTCGTCCAGAAGCAGAACTTTGGGCTTGTTAACCAAGGCACGCGCCAGCGCGACACGCTGGCGTTGACCGCCAGACAGCTCGGACGGTTTGCGCCCGCCATATCCCGGAAGGGCGACCAGTTCGAGCGCTTCTTCTGCTGCCAGATGCCGTTTTTTCTTGGATGTGCCGGCGATCATCAGACCATAGGCGACGTTGTCGCGAACATTCAGATGAGGGAACAGCGCATAGTCTTGAAAAACAGTGTTCACGTGGCGTTTATAAGGCGGGACGCCTTGCGCGGGCTGACCAAAGATCGAGATCTCGCCCGAGGTGGGTTGCTCGAACCCGGCGATCAAACGCAGACAGGTTGTCTTGCCCGAGCCTGACGGGCCCAACATGGCAAAAAACTCGCCTTCTGCAATGTTGATATCGACCTCATCGACCGCGCGAACAGACCCGAAATGGCGCGATGCGCCAGTAAATGAAACTGCTGATGTCATGGGATTTCCGTTTGGTTTGCTGGCACCCCTCTGAAGGGGGTGGCCAGCGTTAGTATTGAAGGTAAGTTACCGGCCGCCGATCACGCCGATATAGTCCGAGACCCAGCGGTAGTAGGGGACACAGGTTCCCTGGCTTTCGCATTTGGACACAGGGGTCTGCCAGAATTTGATGCGTTCAAACTCGTCCATGCCGTTCTTGGTGCAGCCTTCGGCGTTTTGCATGCCACGGCCATCGGAACAGGCGGCGGGCACGGCCGGGTTCGCTCCGAACCAGACCGACAGGTCCGATTGCAGGTTCGAGGACAGGGTGTGTTCCATCCACATATACGAGCAATTGGGGTTCTCTGCGTCCACATGCATCATGGTCGTGTCTGCCCAGCCAGTGGCGCCCTCTTGAGGGATGACGGACTCGACTTTCGTGCCGTCGCCTTGCAGCAGGTTCACCTGGAACGGCCAGGACCCTGAGGCAACCATGCCTTCGTTTTTGAAGTCGTCGATCTGGATGAACGCATCGTGCCAGTAGCGCGACACCAGCTCTCGCTGACCGCGCAGCAGATCCAGCGCGGCGTTATACTGATCCTGGTTCAGTTCGTAGGGCGAGGTGATGCCCAGCTCGGGCTTATGGAACATCAGATAGTTGGCAGCGTCCGCAATGTGGATTGGGCCGTCATAGGCCTGGACCCGGCCCTTGTTGGATTTGCCGTCCGACAGAGTGGTTTCTTCGAACACGACCGACCAGCTGGTGGGTGCTTCGGCAAAGGCATCGGTCGAATACATCAGCACGTTCGGACCCCACATATAGGGCGTGCCATAATGGGTGTCGTTCACGTAATGCCAGGGCGCTTCTTTCAGACGCGCGTCGACGGTGCCCCAGCTGGGGATCAGGTCAATATTCACCGGCTGAACGCGTTTGCCCGCGATCATACGCAACGAGGCATCCCCCGAGGCCGTCACAAGGTCAAAACCGCCTTCGTTCATCAGCGCGACCATTTCGTCGCTGGTGTTGGCGTTCTTGACGTTGACCATGCAGCCGGTGGCTTCTTCGAACTTGGTGACCCAGTCAAAGGATTCCACGGTCTCGCCGCGCTCGATATAGCCCGGCCATGCCACGATGTTGACCTGGCCTTCGCCTTCGCCGATTTCGGTGACCATATCGGCCGCCAGCGATGGCGATGCAATGGCCAGCGCGCAGGTGATTGCCGTGCAGGATTTTAGGATTTGTCTCATTCTTTGCTCCCTGAGGTTAGCGGAAATTGGGGGAGGCTCTTTCGGCCTTTTACAGGGCCAACCATGAGGAAGAGAATGAGAATTCGCCAATTCAATTATCAGAAAAGTGATATCGGAAATACCGATACCAAAGAGGGGTCATGCCTTAGTGCTATGAATTCCCTGAACAATATCGACGAAATCCTTGGCCGCCGGGGACAGAGGGGACCCTTTTCGCCAGACCAAACCAAGCTGAACAGAGGGCAACGTGCCTGAAATGTCGCGCGATTCAATCCGGTCCCCCTCCAGAGACCACGGCCGATACACAAGGTCCGGCAGCACAGCGATTCCCGCTCCGGTCGCCACCAGACTGCGCACGGCCTCCACCGATCTGGTGCGGAAAGCCACCTTGGGTCTGACCCCCGGAGACGCGAGGAATTTGATGGCCGCCTCGCCCATTTCATCAATGTCCAGCGCGATAAGAGGGTCCTGGGCCAGGTTTTCGATACTGATGCTGTCTTTCTTGGTCAGGGGATGCCCGATCGGCAGCCAAAGCCGGTAGGGCGAGACATCGAGAATTTCAATGTGCAGCGCGAACCGGTCCAACTGATCAGAAATCACCATGACCGCCACATCCAGTTCCCCGCCGATCAAAAGGTGCTCCAGATACTCGCCGTTATCCTCGATTGCGGTCACATCCACTTCGGGATTCGCGCGCCGGAATCGCGCCAACAGATCGGACAGCACATAGCCAGCCATCAAGGACGTCACCCCGAGGTGCAGCGTGCCCTGAATTTCCTGTTCTTTGTTTTCCAGCGCGCGGCGGGCTTCGGAAACTTCGGACAGAATAGAGGTGGCATGACGCAGAAACTGATGGCCTTTATGCGTGATGCTAAGCCCTCGTGAGTGCCGCGCGAACAGCTTAACCCCCAGATCTTCCTCCAAGAATTTGATCGCTTCGGTCACCGCCGACTGAGATATCGCCAAAGACTGCGACGCACGGCTAACCGACCCGTTTTCGGCAACGGCCACGAAATACTGAAGCTGACGGATCGTAAAGGCCATGAGACAGATCCTTATGTAGCCTTGAGTGACGGGTCCAGCGTGATTGTTAGAGCATGATGAGCTTGGGGGCCATCCTGATGATTTCGAGACAGAAGTGTGGGTTTTGCAAATGCCATCTGCCCGCCTGGGTTTTCATCATGAATGCAGCTGGGCGCGGCGCTCTTTGGTGAAAACCTTAGGTATGCAGGCAGATGGGCGCGGGTCTATGCGATCAGTGGGTGCGCCATTGCGGGAATGGATCGGACAGGGCGTCCCACGCGGCGGGCGTGAAATCTGTGACCTCCAGCAGGGCCGAATTCAGTTTCGCGCTGATCGCCTCGGGCTCCAGCCCTACGCCGATAAACACAAGCTCTTGTCGGCGGTCGCCCCACGGTTCTGCCCAATTGCGGGCGATTTCGGCCTGGGCCTGGGGATGGGTTGGCAGCCGTTCCTGCGGGATCGAGGCCCACCACCGGCCCAAAGGAGTCACCGATGAAATCGCCCCGGCCAGACTGTATTCGACAGCCCAATCGGGGCGTGTCGCGATCCAGAAATGACCCTTGGCGCGGATCACACCAGGCAGGTCGCCATTCAGCACATCATAGAGTTTCAGGGGATCAAACGGCGCGCGGGCGTGAAACACGAACGAGGTGATGCCGTATTCTTCGTCCTCGGGGGTGTGATTGGCAAAACCGTACAGCTCTTTGGCCCACATCGGGTGCTCGTGCGCGGTGTCAAAGTCAAACAGCCCCGTGTTCAGGATCGCATCCGCCGGTACGTTGGAGTTATCTGTCTCGATGATTTTGGCATCTGCATTCAGGCTGCGGATGATTTTGCGGGCGGTGTCAGTACGATGGGAACCGGCATCCGAAACCTTGTTCAGGATCACCACGTCGGCGAACTCGATCTGCTCGGTCAACAGGCTGACAAGGCTGCGGTCATCCGCGTCCCCAAGGGATTCGCCGCGATCAGTCAGAAAATCGTGGCTGGAAAAATCCTGCGTCAGGTTCACAGCATCGACCACCGTCACCATCGTATCCAGACGCGCGACATCCGACAGGCTTTGCCCCTGTTCATCGCGAAAATCAAAGGTGGCCGCCACGGGCAAAGGTTCGGAAATCCCGGTGGATTCGATCAGCAGATAGTCGAACCGCCCCTCTTGTGACAGATGCCGCACTTCTTGCAGCAGGTCGTCGCGCAGAGTGCAGCAAATGCAGCCGTTCGACATCTCGACCAGCTTTTCTTCAGAGCGGGACAGCTCGGTGCCTTCGCGCACAAGATCGGCGTCGATGTTCACTTCGGACATGTCGTTGACGATCACCGCAACGCGGCGGCCATCGCGATTGTTCAGAACACGGTTCAGCAGGGTCGTTTTGCCCGCGCCAAGAAAGCCGGAAAGAACGGTGACAGGAAGCCGGGAGTCGGTCATTTGGAGGATACCTTTTGGTTTTCGGTGGCGCCATCGCGCGGGGGAATGCGGGCGCGCAACATATCAAAACTGCGTTGGAGAGCGGGGCGCGAGATGTCTCGGGCGATGACGACAATTCGCGATCTGGTGTCGCCTTTGGGCCAGCCCTTGATCGGGCGGGGCGGATCAAAGATATGTTGCACGCCATGGAAAACAAACGGCATTTCAATGCCTTGTAGAAATACGATGCCTTTGACCCGCAGGATGTCGGGGCCGCGCATGGCGATCAGCGTGTCCAGCCACCTGTCAAACGCCTCGTCCGACAGAGGGGTATCAAGCTCGAACGAAACCGTCTCGATCCGGGTGTCGTGAGGCGAGGCCGTTGGCATCGGCACCGGGTCCGGGGTCGCCATGCCAGACAATCCCGCCAAAGGGTCGGTCTGCACGGCCGCCCCCGTTGTCCAGGTCAGAATATCCGCAGGCGCGGCCTCTTGGCGCAACCCGCTGAGCCCCCAGATTTGGCCCGTCGCGCCCTTGCCGTGATCCGCACGCAAGATCTGCGCTGTCGGGTTGATAGCGCGTAAGCGGTCTTCGAAGTGACGGGTTTTGGCGGGGGGCACCAGATCGGTTTTGCTCAGCACGATCAGGTCAGCCATCGCCGCCTGAGACACGGCCTCGAACTGCGTGTCCAGAGTGGCGGGGCCGTTGGCAGCGTCGGCGACTGTGACCACCCCATCCATTCGGGTCATTCGCGCCAGATAACGATCCACCAGCAGGGTCTGCAAAATCGGGCCAGGATCTGCCAGACCCGTCGTTTCGATCACCAGCCTGTCAAAGGCCAGCTCGTCATTTTCGCGACGCGTGACCAGCTGCGCAATGGTGTTGGACAGATCCCCCCGAACCGAGCAACACAGGCATCCCGACCGCATCAGCACGACCTCTTCGTCGGTGGACTCGATCAGATCATGGTCCAGCCCGGCCTCGCCAAACTCGTTGACGATCACAGCGATGCGACCCGCGCTTGGGTCCGAAAGGAGCGCGTTCAACAGTGTTGTTTTCCCCGCGCCCAAAAATCCGGTCAGCAAGGTCACAGGGATACGAGGGTCGGTCATCGGGCTCTCCGTCAATGAGGTTGAGATGTGTAATGTTATACAATAACAATATCAACATCGAATTTGAGCCTTTTGGAAATTTTTGCCTCGCTTTTACGATCGCTTGTGAAGGGATGGCCGGTTGGTGCGTTGTCCCGCCCAGACGGATGCCAGAATGATCACCGCGCCCAAGGTTTGCGTCAGCGACAGGGATTGCCCCAGCCAGATCCAACCCAAAAGCACAGCCGTCACGGGGCTCATCATGCCCAGCATGGAAACTGCGGCAGGGGTCAGTCGTGCGACGCCCCGAAACCAAAGAGCATAGGTGGCCGCCGCGCCGATCAGGCCCAGCCAGGCAAGGCCCGCAAGGTTGGGTGCTGAAAGGGGCGGCAGGGGTGGTTCGGCGATCAGGGCAATCGGTAACAGGATCACGCCCCCGGCCGTAAGTTGCCACGCGGTGAAGGTGAGCGCTGAAACCGGTGGCTGCCATTTCCGACTGAGCACCGTGCCCGCCGCCATCGACGCAGCTCCGCCCAGTCCAGCGGCGATTCCAAGCGGGTCCAGCGCGGCCTCGGGGCTGATCAGCAGCAGTGCCACGCCCAGTATGCCCGTGGCCGCGGCGGCGACGGCGCCCGCACGGATCGGTGTGCCCAACCAGCCGCGCGCCATGAAAAGGACCATCATCGCCTGGAACGACCCAAGGGTTGCCGCAACGCCTCCGGGAAGGCGATAGGCGGCGATGAAAAGCAACACCCAGAACAGCGCGAAGTTGAAGCCACCCAGCAGGAAAATCCGGCCTACCCACGCGCGCGATGGCAAGCGCCGCGTTATCAGCAGCAATAAAACCCCCGCTGGCAATGCACGCAAAGCGGCCAAGGTGATGGGATAACCTTCGGGCAATGCTTGGGTTGTGACCAGATAGGTGCTGCCCCAAACCGCGGGGGCAAGCGCCGTCAGCAAAATGTCCCAGCTGCGTGTTGGGGCCGTTCCGGGCGCGGAAACGTGGCTAAGCGCGGACATCACGCGGCCTCGTGATGCAGATCCGCCCCGGCAAGCCGCGCGGCGATTCTGGCAACATGCGCGCCTTGGAAACGGGCACCCTCCAGATCGGTGGATGTCGGAGTTCGGCTGCCATCGGCCCCAGCGATCGTGCCCGCACCATACGGCGCGCCGCCGATGATCTTATCGGCACTGGTTTGTCCGGCAAAGCTGTAGGGCATTCCAGCGATCAACATCCCGAAATGCTGGAGCGGAATCTGCGTGGACAGCAGCGTTGCTTCGTGCCCGCCATGCTGTGAACCGGTCGAAGCAAAGACCGCCCCGACCTTACCGACCAGCGCATTTCGTGCCCACAGTCCGCCAGCCTGATCCAGAAAAGACTTCATCTGCCCGGCCATCATGCCGAACAGGGTAGGGGTGCCGAAAATGATCGCGTCATAGGCCTCCATGTCAGCGGGGGTCGCCACAGGGGTGTCATCTGTCACGAAGCCGGCGTTTTGCCGGACCTCTTGGGGGATCGTTTCAGGAACGCGGCGCAGGTCGACATGGGTGCCAGGAACCGAGCGCGCGCCCTCGGCTTCGGCCTCGGCCATGGTGCGAACATGGCCATAGCTGGAATAATATAGAACAAGAACGCGGGTCATTGGGGCCTCTCTGGGATTGGTTTCGATACCAGAGAAGATCAGCGATCACCCCGCCCGGATTAAGCTGGCGAATGTCATTTCAGTCTTTACGCAGGTTAAAGAATGTCAGGGTTGCAAGGCTGTTCGCAAGTGATCCAGAAAGGCCGTTACTTTGGCGTCCATTCCCAACCGCGAGGCCGTCACGGCGAAAATCTCGCGCGAGGGCAGCTCCCACTCTGGCAAAACGCGCACCAGGTCACCGCGTGTCTCGGCCTGATGCGAGATAAAGGCGGGCAGGGTGCCGATCCCATGCCCGGCAATCAGCAGATCGCGCAGCACAAGGCTGTTGCCGACCCGAATTCTGGGGGCAACGTCGATGCGCGTGTCGCCTTCGGGCCCGTGCAGGTGCCATTGCGTCAGGTGATCTGCCAGTAGAAAACCAACGATCGGGTGGCCGGGAATATCCTTGGGGCTTTGAAGGATGCCAGCGCTGGCCAGATAGGTGGGGGCGGCGAAAATCCGTTGCCTCATGGTGCCGATCCTGCGGGCAAGCAACGCCGAGTCGGGCATTGCCTCTCGTATACGTATCGACACGTCAAAGCCGCCCTCGACCATGTCGACCACGCGGTCATCCAGCGACAGGGTGATCCTGAGCTCAGGGAATTTATCCAGAAATTCCGATAACATAGGCGTAATCACCGTTTGCCCAAACGAGCTGGAGGCGTTCACCTTCAGATGCCCGCGCACGGCCCCGGCGCCTTCGCGAATGCGGGTTTCGACCTGGCTTACCGCATCCAGAATCCCGGTCGTTTGATCATAATACATCTGACCGGCATCGGTCAGCGACATAGAGCGCGTGGTGCGGGTCAGCAGGGTGCTGCCCAGGCTTTCCTCAAGCAGTTTGATCTCGCGGCTTAGCAATGCGGGGGACACGCCCAGATCCTCGGCCGCACGGGCAAAGCTGCGGCGTTCCACGATGCGGCGGAAGGCTTGCATTACCGAAAGTTTGTCCATGCAACAGAAGCTCCGTCATTGGATTGCGATGGTCATAGGGCCGTATGCAACTGGGATAGCACGGTTTTCCACATGGCGCGACGGGTGAGGGCTTGCTGGCCTCGTCCTATGAAGTCGACATAGCGGGGGCGTGGCGACCGAAGCCTCGGTTTGGCCGATGTATGCCCCGACTTCGGAGCGGATTAAGGTTTAGGGCGTCGCGCTGGGCGCAAATCCAAAACGGGCGCGGTAATCGCGCGAGAACCGGCCCAGATGTGAATAGCCACAGCCAAAGGCAACGTCGGTGACGCTTTCGCGGTTCATACGGCGCCCAAGCCGGTATCGCGCCTGATCCAGCCGGACGTCGCGCAGATATGCAATGGGGCTCAGCCCGAAATGCTGCCGGAATCCGGTTTGGACTGTGCGCGGATGTGCCCCGGCAGCCTTGGCGATGTCCTCCAGCCGGATATCCTCGTGAAAACTGGTCTGGATGAACTCGACCGCGCGGCGCAATTGCGGCGAGGTGCAGGCCCCCTGCGCATGTGCCAGAATATGCGAGATATTGCTGGGCTGAAGCATCAGCAGGTTCAGGGCCATCTGGCGTTCAGCACTGAGCGTGGTCAGAGTTTGTTGTGAAACGGGCAGGATACCGGCCTCGACCGCGCGGGCCGACGCGGCGGCCAGCTGCCGCAAACGCCGACCTTGCGCGCGTTCTAGGTTCACAGCGGTGTCAAAGCGGATGGGGCCGGGCAGGGCGGCGCCCAATTGTTGCTCGGCCACGGAATTCAGAAAGCTGGCGCGGATCTGCACCATCAGCTTGGTACAATCAGCGCGCCATTCCATCTGGCTGGGGCGATCGGGATTCAGGATGGTGCCACGGCGCGGGCTGGCGTCGATCTCGTCATTGCGATGCTGGATGCGGGCGGCACCGCTTAGGGGGATTTGCAGCAGATAAAAGTCATTCAGCTCGCCCGGATCAATGCTGACATCACCGCCATAGCTGAGCAAGTTCAGCGACACATGCGCGCCGCGCACATGGTTGTGGCGCACGTCCAGATCCCGCCCCGAGGACAGGTTCAGACGGTGCTCGCAATAGCGCGCAGACACGGCCGCCCGCGCCTGATCCAGATCACAGGTGCGCAGCACAGGGTATGAGTTCAGGAAGTTCGCGACTTTTCCCATGCTGCCAGCTTAGGCAGCTTTCAATGTATTTCAAGGTTAAAATAAATGGACTCGCAATCTGGATAATCAATCCGCGTTCCTGTGCCCCAAGGTGATCACGCCATAATCAAAAACAGGGAAAACTCTAAAATGGAAAAAGGCATCACAGCATCTGACACCGGGTTTCAGGCCAGCTCCTGGAACGTCGTTGGTCACACATACACCCCCAAAGTTCACAGCCCCAACGTATTCATGTGGCATGCGGATATTCCCGCTGGCACCTTTGTGCCGCCCCATATTCACCCCACGCAGGACGAATGGATCTACGTGATCAGCGGCGATCTGGAGGTCGAGTTCGGCCATGACGAAGGTTCCGTGACCACCCACAAGGCCGGCCCTGGTGACACGGTGCGCATGCCTATGGGCAAGTCTCACGGGATCTTTAACCGGGCCGAGACCGGCGCCATTTGCATCTTTGGTGTCTCGCCCTCGCGCAAGCTGTTTGATCTGTTTACCGCGCTGGATGGCGTGACGGATCCTGACGAATTGGTGCGTATCTCGGCCATGCACGAGGTCGATTTCCTGCCGCCCCCGCCGGATGCGGCGTAAGGAGGTCGCGCAATGATCAATCGCAAGAAAGTTGCCGTGATCGGCGGCGGGGTCTCGGGCCTCGCCGCAGCGAAAACCTTTGACGAGCGCGGCCACCGCGTGGTCGGCTTTGAGCGCGGCCATGATTTTGGCGGCGTGTGGGAGCTAAGCAAATCCTATCCGGGCGTCCAAACGCAATCGCCCAAGGAACTGTACTGCTATACCGACCACCCGATGCCGGATGATTATCCTGAATGGCCCAAGGGCCCTCAGGTGCACGCATATCTGCATTCCTATGCGGATAAACATAACCTCAAACGGTTGTTCAAGCTGAACACGGATGTGAAATCCATGGATCGGCGCGCGGATGGTCAGCCAGGCTGGACCCTGACTCTGAACGCTGGTGGGCAGACGTGGACCGAGGACTTCGATTTTGTCGCCATCGGCACCGGGCAGTTTTCGGAAAAGAACATCATCTCGCATCCCGGTCAGGACGGGTTCGAGGCTGCGGGTGGGCAGGTCATGCACTCGTCCGACTATAACGATCCCGCGATTGCCAAGGGCAAGCGGGTTGTCGTGCTGGGCGGATCGAAATCGGCGACGGATCTGGTGGTCAATGCGGCCCAAAACGGGGCGCAATCCGTTCATTGGGTCTATCGCGAGCCGGTCTGGCGCATCCCGTATTTTGTCGGGGGCATCAATTTCAAACGGCTTTTGTACATGCGGGCACAGGAGCAGCAGTTCAACCAATGGGGCAAAAACGGCTTGCAACGGGTCATCGCGGCCGTGCTGAAACCGCTTGTCTGGGCGAATTTTCGCGGGCTGGAAACGCTGCTGAAAACGCAGTTGAAGCTGAAGAAATACAATATGGTGCCGGATATTCCGATCGAAAAGGATGTCTCGTGCTCGGTTCCGATCGTTACGCCTGGTCTGTTCGAGGGGCTGAAATCCGGTAAAATCAAGAACATCCAGGGCACTTTTGACCACTATGACGGTAAAACCATCGTCATGACCGGCGGCGAAAAGGTCGAGGCCGATGTCTCGGTTCTGGCGGTGGGATGGAAACTGGGCTTGCCCTATCTGGCGCAGGAATATCGCGACAAGCTGATCGAAAGCGACGGGCAATACCGCGTTTACCGCCTGTCGGTGAACCCGGACCTGCCGGATATGGGCTTTGTCGGATTTAACTCGTCCTTCTGTACGATCCTGTCGGCCGAAATGATCGCCAACTGGCTGGTGCGCTATGCGGATGGGCAGCTGGAAAACCAGCCCTCGACCCGCGAAATGAACGAAAGTATCGAGATGATGCTGAACTGGCGCCGTAACGAACGCCCCGCTGCGCAGATCTATGGCGGGCTGTGCTCGGCTCCGTTTCATTTTAAGCATTTCGACGAGCTGTTGGCCGATATGGGCGCGAAAAAGCGCAAACGCGCCAATCCCTTGGCCGAGCAATTCAGCTATCCCAATGCAGGGGCCTATGGTCAGTTCCTGGCTTCGACGCCGCAGTATCAGGCGGGCTAGGTCATGCGGGATTGGGATGATGCCTTTGCCAACATGGCGCATATTCCGGGCTCTGCTGCCCTGCCGTCCCATTGGGCGGCAGAGGCGGCGGCCTATCGGGCCTCGGGGGTGTTTGTCGCTCAAGACATTCCCTATGGCCCGACCGAGCGTGAAAGGTTGGATATCGTCTGGCCCGAGGGCACGCCCAAAGGGTTGGCGGTCTTTGTGCATGGCGGGTATTGGATGCGTCTGAGTAAATCCGATTGGACGCACTTCGCCGAGGGCGCGCGGGCAAAGGGCTGGGCCGTCGCCTTGCCCAGCTATACCCTGACGCCCGAGGCGCGGATTTCACAGATCACCGCGCAAATCACCCAAGCGATCGCGGTCGCTGCGCAACGTGTCGATGGGCCGATCTGTCTGTCCGGGCACTCTGCGGGCGGGCATCTGGTTAGTCGGATGATTTGCCAGGACACGCGCCTGCCGCCCCAAGTGCAAGAGCGTATCCAGCATGTCCTGTCGATCAGCGGGTTGCATGACTTGCGTCCGCTGCTGCACACACAGATGAACGACACCCTGCATCTGGATATGGACGAGGCCTCGCAGGAAAGCGCTGTGTTGCACCACCCGGTGCAGGGCGCGCGCCTGACGGCCTGGGTCGGCGGAGGCGAGCGGCCCGAATTTATCCGTCAGGCACGCATGCTGGACATGATGTGGAACGGGCTGGGCGCCCAGACGGATTGCGTGGTCGACAGCGTGCACCACCATTTCTCGGTTATCGAGGGGTTAAAGGATGCAAACAGCGCCATAACCCGGAAATTTGTCGGGGGTGGGCTGTGAAAAACTAGCACAAAAACAGTGCAGACCAGCGCCAAGTGCTGGTCTCGTCAGTATATTTTAAGCTTAAAATTTTAGGGTTGAAATAAAAATTGGCCCAGTTAACCTGCTTGCTATGTGGGCGGTTTTTGCGTGGAATACCAACGCGAGGGCCCTGACCAGACTTGGCTGCAAGCCAAAGGCGGCACTGCCCACCTCCTACAGAAGCCACACAAAGTGGCACGTGCAACAGGGAATTTTGAGATGAAGAAACTGACAGCGGCACTACTTGCAACGGCGATGACAGCCTCGATCGCGTCGGCGGACGTAAAAGTGGGCATGATCACAACCTTGTCGGGCGGAGGCTCGGGTCTGGGGATTGATGTGCGCGACGGGTTCATGCTGGCCGTCAAACAGGCCGGGCGTGACGATCTGGAGGTCGTGATCGAGGACGATCAGCGCAAGCCGGATATCGCCGTGCAACTGGCCGATAAGATGATCCAGTCCGAAAAGGTCGACGTCATGACCGGCATCATCTGGTCGAACCTGGCCATGGCCGTTGTGCCCGCCGCGACCGCACAGGGTAAATTCTATCTGTCGCCCAATGCGGGGCCATCGGCGCTGGCGGGCAAGGGCTGCCATCCGAATTATTTCAACGTGGCCTGGCAGAACGACAACCTGCACGAGGCTGCGGGCAGCTATGCCAATGGGGCGGGCTATAAGAATTCCTTTATCCTTGCGCCGAACTATCCGGCAGGCAAAGACGCGCTGACCGGGTTCAAACGCTTCTTTGAGGGCGAACCGGCAGGCGAGATCTATACCAAGCTGGGTCAGACTGACTATGCCGCCGAGATCGCGCAAATCCGCGCGTCGGGGGCCGATAGCGTGTTCTTCTTTCTGCCCGGCGGCATGGGGATTTCCTTCCTGAAACAATATGCCGATAGCGGCGTGGATCTGCCCGTTGTGGGCCCGGCCTTCAGCTTTGATCAGGGAATCCTGCAAGCGGTGGGAGACGCGGCGATGGGGGTCGTGAACACCTCGCAATGGAACAAGGACATCGACAACGCGACGAACACCGCCTTCGTCGCCAGTTTCCAGGCTGAATATGGGCGTCTGCCGTCGCTCTATGCCAGCCAGGGGTTTGATACGGCCAATCTGTTGTTCAGCGCGATGGACAAGGCTGATGTGAAAGACGCCGATGCGTTCCGTGCGGCGCTGAAAGCGGCGGAATTCGACAGCGTTCGGGGGGCGTTTAGCTTTGGCAATAACCACCACCCGGTTCAGACGATCTATGCCCGTGAAGTGATCAAAGAGGGCGACGTCTATACCAACAAAATCCTTGGTGCGGCGCTGGAAAACCACGCCGACGCCTATGCCGTTGACTGCAAAATGTAATCTGACCTGACCCGCCTCGGCATCTGTCCGGGGCGGGGCCAAGCGCGGACACTCTCATGTCATTCATATTGATAATCGAGCAAATCCTGAACGGTTTGCAATCTGGCGTCATGCTTTTTCTCATGGCTGCGGGCCTGACGCTGATCTTTGGCGTCATGGGGCTGATCAACCTGGCCCATGGCTCGCTATATATGGTCGGAGCCTTTGCCGCCGCTGCCGTGGCAGGCTGGACGGGGTCCTTTCTTCTGGCGTTGGGCGCGGCGCTGGGCGCGGCAGCGCTGGCCGGAGCCATCGTTGAAATCGTCGTGATGCGGCGGCTGTATAGGGCCGCGCATCTGGATCAGGTGCTGGCGACCTTTGCGTTGATCCTGATCTTTTCCGAGGGAACACGCTGGGTTTTTGGCTCGTTTCCCTTGTTTTTGGACATTCCCGACGCGCTGTCGGGCCCTGTCACACTGCCCGGTGGCATCCGATACCCGCTTTACCGGCTGGCAATCATCCTGATCGGCATTGCCGTTGCCCTTGGGTTGTGGTGGCTGAACGCGCGCACGCGGATCGGTATCCAGATCCGTGCGGGCGAGAACGACCGCGAGATGATTGCCGCTCTTGGTGTGGATATTTCACGCCTGTATACGTTGGTTTTCGCCCTTGGAGCCGCGCTGGCCGGGTTGGCCGGTGCGCTGGTGGGCGCGCTGCAATCCGTGCAGGTCGGCATGGGAGAGCCCATCCTGATCCTGGCCTTTGTGGTGATCGTGATTGGCGGCATTGGCTCCATCAAAGGCGCGTTTATCGGTGCGCTTCTGGTGGGCTTGACGGACACGCTGGGCGGCGTCTTTCTGCCACAACTCTTCAAGCTGTTCATGGCCCCTGATGACGCCACCCAAGTGGGCGCGTCACTGGCCTCGATGGCGGTTTATATCCTGATGAGCGCCGTTCTGATCTGGCGTCCCTCGGGCCTGTTCGGAGCACGCTGATGATTGCTGAACGATATTTGAACGCGCTGGTTTTGGCGGCGTTTCTGGCCGTGCCTTTATACGCGCTGGCAGTGGACGAGCCCTTTACCATCACGCTTGCGACCCGCGCGGCTATCTTGGCGATGGCGGCTGTTGGCCTGAACATTGCGCTGGGAATCGGCGGTTTGGTCAGCCTGGGCCACGCGGCATTCTTTGGGATGGGGGGGTATGCGATGGGCATCCTTGCCTCGCACGCCCAAAGCTATACGCCGCTGGACCTGGGGCTGTTCACCATCGAGGGGACCAAGTCCATGCCCATCATCTGGGTGGTTGCGGTTATTAGCTCATCCTTGGCGGCGCTTGGCATCGGCTTGCTAAGCCTGCGCACCAGCGGCGTTTATTTCATCATGATCACGCTGGCCTTTGGGCAGATGTTTTTCTTCTTCGCGATCAGTTGGCCCGCTTATGGCGGCGAGGACGGCCTGTCGATCTACGTCCGCAACGGTTTTCCGGGGCTGAATACGCTGGCGCCAATACAATTCTTCGGGCTGTGTTTCGTGCTGCTCTGCGTTGCGTTGTTTCTGAATTCCCGGCTGCGCGGGTCGCCCTTTGGGTTGGCATTGAACGCCGCGCGTCAACGTCCCGAGCGGGTCGAGGCGATCGGCCTGTCCCCGATGCGGCTCAAGCTGGTGGCCTTTGTGATCTCGGGCGCTGTGACAGGATTGGCAGGGGCGTTGTTCGCTGACCTGAACCGTTTTGTCAGCCCGACCATGTTCAGCTGGCAACTGTCGGGCGAGCTGATGGTGCTGATCATCATCGGTGGCGTTGGCCGCCTGATGGGTCCCGTCGTGGGCGCCTGCCTGTTCGTCTTGCTGGAACATTTGCTGGGCGGTCTGACCGAATATTGGCACGTTTTTCTGGGCGTCATCCTGTTGCTGATCGTGCTGTTTGCACGCGGCGGTTTGGTGGGCCTTTTGACCGGGAAGGAGGGGCCGCATGTCTGATCCAATCCTCGAAACACGTAATTTGCGTAAATCGTTTGGGGCGCTGAAGGCGACGGATGATGTCTCGATCACGCTGAAACCAGGCGAGATTCACGCGATCATCGGTCCGAATGGGGCCGGGAAATCCACTCTGATTGGCCAGATCAGCGGAGCCTTGCAGCCCGATACCGGCAGCGTGCATCTGCTGGGTCATGACGTCACAGATCAGGGCGTTGCCGCGCGGGCGCGGGCAGGGCTGGGGCGGACGTTTCAGATTTCCGCGCTGGCGATGGAAGACAGCGTTCTGGAAAACGTACTGCTCGGAGCCTTGGGAAACAGCGGTCGCCCCTGGCGGTTTTGGCGCAATGTAACGCGCGATTCCGTGCTGTTGGACCGTGGGATGACCGCGCTGCAACGCGTGGGGTTGGATCAGAATGCCAACACGCGCTGCGCCGACCTCAGTCATGGCCAACGGCGTCAGCTCGAGGTCGCAGTGGCCCTGACGCTGACCCCGCGCGCCTTTGTCATGGATGAACCTATGGCCGGCTTGGGGATCGAGGGGTCAAAGAACCTGACCGGCTTTCTGGGCAGCCTTCGCGACGAGGCGCCGATCCTGTTGGTCGAGCATGACATGGACGCGGTTTTCGCGCTGGCCGACCGGATCAGCGTGCTGGTCTACGGCCAGGTCATTGCGACAGGAACGGTTGACGAAATCCGAGCCAGCCGCGCGGTGCGCGAAGCCTATTTGGGAGAGGACGCATGACCCTGTTGCGTGTTGAAAACCTGACCGCCACCTATGGCTCCGCGCAGGCGCTTTTTGATGTCTCGCTTGAGGTCGCCCAGGGTGAGGTTGTCGCCCTGATGGGTCGAAACGGCATGGGAAAAACCACCACGATCAAGGCAATTTGCGGGATGTTGCCCTCGCAAGGGGTGCTGACATTTGACGGGCAGGATTTGCAGTCATTGCCCAGCCACAAGGTCGCGCGCTTGGGTATCGGATTGGTCCCCGAAGGCCGACGGTGTTTCGCAGATTTGACTGTGCGCGAAAACCTGATGGCTGCGGCGCGACCCGGCGACTGGACGCTAAAAACCGTGGCTGATTTCTTTCCGCGCCTCGGAGAAAGAGCGGGGCAGCGCGCCGCCTCGCTGTCTGGCGGCGAACAACAGATGCTGGCCATTGGACGCGCATTGATGACGAATCCGCGCTTCTTGATCCTGGACGAAGCGACCGAAGGTCTGGCCCCGCTGATCCGTCAGGAAATCTGGACCGCGATCTCCAAGCTGAAAAAAGAAACCGGCATGTCGATCCTGGTTGTTGATAAGTCATTGAAAGAACTGGGGCAAGTTGCCGACAGAGGTGTTGTTCTATTGCGCGGACGTACGGCCTGGACAGGTAAGTGGGGTGATCTGAGCGAGGAGATCTCGAAGGAATACATTGGGGTGTGAGTGCGCAAAATAACTTTAAGTATGGATATTTTATATTTGAAATAAATATCCGACTCACCTAGTCTGATCTCAAATATCGATCCAGTCATCGACAAGGAGAATGAAATGCGCATTGCATGTTTGGGTGGTGGTCCTGCCGGACTTTATTTCGCAATCTCGATGAAGCTGCGCGACCCCGCGCACGAGGTTGTTGTGATCGAACGCAACCGTGCAAATGACACGTTTGGCTGGGGCGTGGTTCTGTCTGATGACGCGCTGGAACAGATGGAAGGCAACGATCCCAAAAGCACCGCCGCAATCCGTGACCACTTTGCCTATTGGGACGATATCGCGGTGATCCATGACGGCGTGCGCACGGTGTCGGGTGGGCATGGCTTTGCCGGGATCGGGCGTAAACAAATGCTGATCCTGTTGCAGGAACGGGCACGGGAACTGGGCGTAGAGATGCGCTTTGAGACCGAGTTTGACACCGCGCTGGAATACAAAGACGACTTCGATCTGGTGGTCGCCACCGACGGCATCAACTCGCGCACGCGCACCGTTCTGGCCGACGAGTTCCGCCCCGATATTGATGTGCGGGAATGCAAATTTATCTGGCTGGGCACCCATCAGAAATTCGACGACGCCTTTACCTTTATCTTCGAAAAAACACAGCACGGGTGGATGTGGGCGCATGTCTATCAGTTCGATGATAATACCGCGACCTTCATCGTGGAATGTCAGCAGGACACCTGGGACAACTGGGGTTTTGAGGACATGACGAAAGAGGAAACCGTCGAAACCTGCCGCAAGATTTTCGAGTCTCATCTGGGCGGGCACGATTTGATGTCCAACGCTACTCATCTGCGCGGCTCGGCGGTGTGGATGAACTTCCCTCGGGTGATTTGCGAACAGTGGTATCACGAAAACATCGTGCTGATGGGCGATGCAGCGGCAACAGGGCATTTCTCGATCGGGTCGGGGTCGCGATTGGCCTTTGATAGCGCGATTTCGCTGGCCAATTACCTGCATTCAGAACCAACGTTGCAGGGCGCTTTTGAACGCTATCAAGAGGAACGCCGGCTAGAGGTTCTGCGCCTGCAATCTGCTGCGCGCAATTCATTGGAGTGGTTCGAGCGAGTCGAGCGCTATCTGGATCTGGACCCGGTGCAGTTCAACTATTCTTTGTTGACACGTTCGCAACGGATCAGCCATGAAAACCTGCGCTTGCGGGACCCTAGGTGGTTGGAAACAGCCGAGAAATGGTTCCAATCTCAAGCAGGAGTTGCTGACAATGCGCCTGTTCGTGCGCCGCTGTTTGCGCCGTTTAAATTGCGCGACATGGAGCTGAAAAATCGCATCGTTCTGTCTCCTATGGCGCAATACAAAGCCGTGGATGGTAGTCCCACTGACTGGCATTTGATCCACTATGGCGAACGCGCAAAAGGTGGTGTTGGCCTGGTCTATACCGAGATGACCTGCGTTTCGGCTGAGGGGCGCATTACCCCCGGTTGCCCCGGTCTGTACGCCCCCGAGCACGAGTCCGCATGGGCTCGCTTGACCGGTTTTGTTCACGCTGAAACGGACGCCAAGATTTGCTGCCAGATCGGGCATTCTGGGCGCAAAGGCTCGACCCAATTGGGGTGGGAAACCATGGACGCGCCGCTGGAGGCTGACAATTGGGACATCGTCAGTGCCTCGGCGATTCCGTGGTCGAAAAACAACGCTACTCCGCGCGAAATCACCCGTGCTGAGATGGACGCAGTGCGCGATCAGTTCGTTGCGTCGGCGCGGATGGCAGACCGCGCTGGCTTTGACATGATCGAACTGCACGCAGCGCATGGATATCTGATTTCATCCTTCATTTCGCCCACATCAAACATGCGTACGGATGCGTATGGAGGTGGCCTGGAAAATCGCATGCGCTATCCGTTGGAGGTGTTCCAGGCGATGCGCGCGGTTTGGCCCGACGACAAACCGATGTCGGTGCGGATTTCGGCCAATGACTGGGTCGGTGAGGATGGCGTGACCCCGGACGAGGCGGTCGAGATCGCGCGGATGTTCGAAGCAGCGGGTGCCGACATCATCGACGTGTCCGCGGGGCAGACCTCGACTGATGCGAAACCCATCTATGGGCGCA
The DNA here is from genome assembly GCA_050633445.1 of Thalassovita sp. GTDB lineage: Bacteria > Pseudomonadota > Alphaproteobacteria > Rhodobacterales > Rhodobacteraceae > Thalassobius. The sequence goes on along the minus strand of JBOEGN010000084.1, from coordinate 48,909 downwards.
TGTTCCAGACGCCCTTTAGCGACCGTATCCGCAATGAGGCCGGCATCAGCACCATGGCTGTCGGAAATATCTACGAGGCCGACCATGCGAACTCGATCCTGATGGCGGGACGCGCCGATCTGGTTGCCGTTGGACGTCCGCACCTGGCTGATCCATACTGGACCTTGCATGAAGGCGCCAAAATCGGCGACCGTGCTGCGCCTGACTGGCCGCTGCCCTATCTGGCGGGCCGGGATCAGGCCTGGCGTCTGGCCGATCGCGAAGCGGAGATGATACGCGTATGAACACCAAGTCCAACCCCACCCCAGAGGCGCAGCCGATCTCGAAGGAACGCTTGCGCCTGTGGTTGAAGCTGCTGAAAGCCAGTAGTTTGGTCGAGGGGGAAATCCGCCGCCGCCTGCGCAGCGAATGCGATTGGACGCTGCCGCGTTTTGATGTGATGTCGGCGCTGTCGCGGGCCCCGGATGGGCTGAAGATGAGCGAGATTTCCAAGCTGTTGCGCGTTTCGAACGGCAATGTCACCGGCATTGTGGACAAGCTGACCCAAGAGGGGCTGGCGCTGCGCGTGGCGGTGCCGGGTGACCGGAGGGCCAATCTGGTGCGGTTGACGCCGCGTGGACAAGAGCTGTTTGCGCAACATGCCTCTGCGCATGAAGCCTGGATCAACGAGATCCTCGGCGGGCTGGATGCGGATGATGTTGATGGCATGATCCTGCGCCTGGATCACCTGACCGAGCATCTGGAAAACGATACATAAACACTGGCAGGAGGTCTCTGCATGAGCTCTGATCCGTATAACCCCCGCACGGACGGGGCGAAGATGTCGTTTCAGGACGCGATGTCTTATGGCGACTATCTGCATCTGGATATGTTGCTGGACCAGCAGCATCCGCAAAGCGATGCGCATGACGAAATGCTGTTCGTGATCCAGCACCAGACCAGTGAGCTGTGGATGAAGCTGGCCATTCACGAAATGGCCGCCGCGCGCCAGGCATTGCTGTCAGGCGACACCGCCACGATGTTCAAGATGCTGGCGCGGGTCAGCCGGATTTTCGAACAGCTGAACAATGCGTGGGACGTGCTGCGGACCATGACTCCGGCGGATTACACACGGTTTCGCGCGGCATTGGGTCCGTCCTCGGGCTTTCAAAGCTATCAATACCGGATGATCGAATACGTGCTGGGCAACCGAAATCCCAACATGTTGCAGCCACACGAGCATATGCCCGATGTGCACCAGATGCTCCGCGACGAGCTGGCGCGCCCCAGTTTCTATGACGAGGTCGTGCGCCTGTTGTTTCGCGACGTTGACGGGCACGAGGATAACATGCCGGCCCCTGTGCTGGACGCGCCTCATGCTGCCGATCCCGAAATTCAGGCGCGGTGGAAGGTCGTTTATGAAGACATCGAAACCTATTGGACGCTTTACGAACTCGGCGAAAAACTGGTCGATCTGGAGGACTACTTCCGCCGTTGGCGCTTTAACCACGTCACAACTGTCGAACGGGTGATCGGGTTCAAGCGCGGCACTGGCGGCACCTCGGGGGTGCAATATCTGCGCCGGATGCTGGGGGTCGAACTGTTCCCCGAGCTGTGGAACCTCAGAGGAGAGCTGTGATGCTGCCCAGAAAAGACCTGTTTGATCTGCCCGAGGGCGTGATCTATCTGGACGGAAATTCCCTGGGGCCGTTGCCCCGCGGGGCCGCAGAACGCGCCGGGCAGGTGATCACGCGGGAATGGGGCGACCAGCTGATCCGGGCCTGGAACAGCGCCGATTGGATTTCCCTGCCCAAACGGGTGGGCGATAGGATCGGCCGTTTGATTGGTGCGCCCGAAGGCTCTGTCGCCACCGGGGACACCCTGTCGATCAAGGTCTATCAGGCGCTGGCTGCCGCGCTGAAAATGCGCCCCGACCGGCGCGTGATCCTGTCCGACAGCGGCAATTTTCCCACGGATCTATATATGGCGCAGGGGCTGATCGGGACCATCGACAAGGGCTATGAACTGCGCACGCCCGCGCCTCAGGATGTGGTCTCTGCGATCAGCTCGGATGTGGCGGTGGTGATGCTGACGCAGGTGGATTATCGCTCGGGGCGGATGCATGACATGGCCGCGATCACCAAGGCCGCTCATGATGCTGGTGCCGTGATGATCTGGGATCTGGCCCATAGTGCGGGCGCTGTGCCGGTGGATCTGGCCGGATCGGGCGCGGAATTCGCCGTTGGGTGTAGCTATAAATACCTTAATGGCGGGCCGGGCGCGCCTGCGTTTATCTATGCCCGCCCCGATATCGTGGACAGTATTCAGCCCGCTTTGGCCGGGTGGATGGGCCATGACGCGCCCTTCGCGATGGAGCTGGGATACCGCCCCGCCATGTCGACAGAACGGTTGCGGGTTGGCACGCCGCCCATTGTGCAATTGTCGCTTCTGGATAGCGCGCTGGACGTGTGGGAGGGGATCGAGATGAGCGAAATTCGCGCCGCCTCGATCGACTTGTCCCAGCTGTTCATTCAAGAGGTCGAGGCACGTTGCCCACAACTGACACTGGCCTCTCCGCGTGATCCTGCTGCACGGGGATCTCAGGTTTCGTTTGCGTTTTCCGAAGGTTACGCCGCGATGCAAGCTCTGATTGACCGCGGTCTGATCGGAGATTTTCGGGCGCCGGACATCATGCGGTTTGGGTTTACGCCGCTCTATCTGGACGCCGATGATATTCGTGGCGCAGCAGAGATTATCGAGGATGTGATCGGCAAGGAGCTGTGGAAAGATCCGAAATATCAGGTCAAATCTCGGGTCACCTAAGGCGTGCACAGATACAAGAAAAGGCCGCGCAATCCAGCGCGGCCTTTTGCGTTTCAGCGGACTCTGTGTCAGCTTAGATGGGCTGTCGCCTCGATCTCGATCAGGGCCTCATCTTCGACCAACGCCGAAATCACCAGCATCGACATCGCCGGGAAATGTTTGCCAAAAACGTCGCGATAGGCTTCGCCCACTTCGCGTTGACGGGCCAGGTATTCGGCCTTGTCTGTCACGTACCAAGTCAGGCGAGTCACATCCTGAACCGCGCCCCCGGCCTGTTCGACCACGGCGCGGATGTTTTGCAGCGCCTGGCGCATTTGCCCAATGAAATCATGGGTTTCAAAGACCTGTTCAGCGTTCCAGCCAATCTGTCCGCCGATATGGAGCACACCGTCTTTGGTCAACACACCGTTGGCATAGCCCTTAGCCGGAAGCCAGCCCTGGGGCTGAATTGTTGTATGGGTCATTCTGCCTTATCCTCCCAATCTTTCAGTTTTTCGCGCACCGTGTCTGGCCAGGACGTGGGTTTGCCCAAGCCGTCTACATGCACCAGCGTGGCGCGGGTTTCGAAACGGATCTCTCCGTCTGAGTCTGCGACCATGTGATAGGTCAGGGACGTGCGTCCCACTTTTTCGACCCGCAGGGCCAGCTCCAACATGTCGCCATGCCGGCTGGGCCGCAGAAAGCGCGTTTCGATGCTGGCCGTGGGCACCCCGTCGGTGCGCAGCAGCAGTTGAAACGGCCAGTCCAGCGCATCCGAGAAAAACGTCTCGACGCAATCGTTCATCATTTCGAAATACCGTGGGAAAAAGACAATTCCCGCCGGATCGCAATATTTGAACAGGACTTTCTGAGGGTAGCGAAATGCCATGAGCTATCTGGTCTTTGTTGTTAGGATACAGGGGCGCGCCGAAGCGCCTCATGCGTCTACACCGACGGGCGTGATCTGGAAACGCTGGATTTTGCCTGTGGGTGTTTTGGGCAAGGTTTCAGCAAACACGATACTGCGCGGATATTTGTAGGGGGCGATCGTTGCTTTGACGTGATCCTGCAAAGTTTTGCGTGTTGCGGCGTCAGCGGGGGTATCCGCGCTTAGCACAACATGCGCCTCGACGATATGACCGCGTGCGTCATCGGGGGCGCCAATGACGGCGCATTCGCTGACCAGAGGGTGGGCCAAAAGCGCTGCTTCAACCTCGGGGCCAGCGATGTTGTATCCGGCCGAGACGATCACATCATCATTGCGGGCGGCAAAGTGGAAATACCCCTCGTCGTCCTGGATGAAACTGTCGCCGGTCACGTTCCAACCGTCCTGAACATAGCCCTCTTGCCGTTCGCCGCGCAGATACCGGCACCCGATCGGACCCTGGACGGCCAGACGGCCCATAGTGCCGCGCGGCACCTCGGAGCCATCCTCTGCCAGCACCTTGGCCTTGTAACCCTTCAAGGGTTTGCCGGTGCAGGCGGGGCGGTGATCCTCGAACCGGTTCGAGATAAAGATATGCAGCAATTCGGTGGCCCCGATCCCGTCCAGCATCGGCTTGCCGGTCTTGTCCATCCAGTCATCGTAGACAGGTTTGGGCAGGGTTTCGCCCGCCGACACGGCCGCCCGCAACGAGGACAGGTCAGCCCCGTCCTCCATCGCTTGCAGCATCACCCGATAGGCGGTTGGCGCAGTGAAACAGACCGTGGCGCGGTATTTCTCGATGATCTCGATCATACCGGGGGGCGAGGCGGCCTCGAGCAGCGTGGCCGTTGCGCCGAAGCGCAGTGGAAATACGGCCAAGCCACCCAAGCCGAAGGTGAATGCCAGGGGAGGTGAGCCGACAAACACGTCTTCGGGTACGACATTCAACACTTCGCGGGCATAGCCGTCCGCGATGATCAGAAGGTCGCGATGAAAATGCATGGTTGCCTTGGGATCGCCTGTCGAACCCGAGGTGAAAGCCAGCAGTGCGACATCGTCCTGAGCTGTATCAACAGGCTGAAAGGTAACGGATTTTTCCAGCGCCAGCCGGTCCAGCTCGGCGTCGTGATTGGCGGTGCCGTCAAAGCTGACGACGGTTTCCAAATAGTCCGAGTCTTTGGCGCAGGCGACCATCTCGTCCATCAGGCGCGAGTCGCAAATGGCGTGTGTGATTTGCGCCTTGCTGACATATTTCGCCAGCTCGCCCGCCCGGAGCATCGGCATGGTGTTCACCACCACGGCGCCTGCCTTGGTCGCGGCCAGCCAGCAGGCCACCATCGCTGGGTTGTTCGCCGATCGGATCATCACCCGGTTGCCCGGTTTGACGCCCAGATCCTCGACCAGTGCATTGGCCAGTCGGTTGGTCCAGTCGGTCAGCTCTTTATAGGTCCGCTGCCGCCCGTTGCCGATCAGCGCCGTATGATCGCCGAACCCTTTTTCCACCATCGCGTCGGTCAGCTCGACCCCCGCATTCAGACGGTCAGGATAGTCAAAGCCGTCCAGCAGCAGGTCGGGCCACATCGGGACGGGGGGCAAGTTGTCCCGTGCGAACGTGTCGGTATGTGCAGACGGCTGAAACATGCGGGTTACTCCTGTTGGGACGCCAGTGTTTGACGGGCGATGATGATTTTCTGGACGTCTGACGCGCCCTCGTAGATGCGCAACGCGCGGATTTCTCGGTAGAGGCTTTCGACTGTGGCGCCCGACCGAACGCCTTCGCCGCCGAACAGTTGTACGGCCTTGTCGATGACTTGTTGCGCCTGGTCGGTGGCAAAGAGTTTCGCCATCGCGGCCTCGCGCGTGACACGCGGCGCGCCCATGTCGCGGGTCCATGCGGCGCGATAGGTCAGCAGGGCGGCAGCATCCACGTCCAGCGCCATGTCGGCGATGTGGCCTTGGACCATTTGCAGATCAAACAGCGGCGCGCCTTGCACTTTGCGGGTGGTGACGCGGGTGACGGATTCGTCCAGCGCACGGCGCGCGAACCCCAATGCCGCCGCCGCCACGGTCGAGCGGAACACGTCCAGCACCGCCATCGCAATCTTGAACCCTTGCCCCGGCGCACCGATCATGGCGCTGGCGGGCACGCGGCAATCGGTGAACCGCAAAGTCGCCAACGGATGCGGAGCGATAGTGTCCAGACGCTCGGCCACCTCGAACCCCTGTAGGTCCGGCGTGACGATGAAACAGGACAGCCCCTTGGCCCCCGGACCCTCGCCAGTGCGGGCAAACAGGGTGTAAACATCGGCGATTCCGCCGTTGGAAATCCAGGTCTTTTCGCCGTTCAACACGAAATTTTCGCCGTCGCGGGTGGCGGTCATCGTGGAATTGGCCACGTCCGAGCCCGACCCCGGCTCGGTCAGCGCAAAGGCGGAAATCGCCTTGCCTGCGCGGGTTTTCGGCAGCCATGCGGCTTTTTGATCGTTCGAGCCAAACAGCGTCAGCGCCCCGGTGCCAAGCCCTTGCATGGCAAAGGCAAAATCGGCCAACCCGTCATGGCGCGCAAGGGTCTCGCGAGCGATGCACAGCTTGCGGACGTCGAATGATCCATCATCGCTGGAGGTCGGCTGCAACACGCCCGCCATGCCCAGATCGGCGACCAGCTTGCAGCAGGCCTCGTCAGTGTCTTCGTGATCAATCGACAGGCCCTTGGCCACCTCTTCGACATGGGCGGCCCAGTTACGGTGCGCATCGTCGAAAAACGGCCAGGTCAGAAAGGTTTTATCCGCCATCAGTCGCCCTCGAATACCGGAGTTTCTTTGGCCACAAAGGCATCATACGCGCGGCGGAAATCATTGCCCTGCATGCAGATCGCTTGCGCCTGCGCCTCAGCCTCGATGGCTTGCTCCAGGCTCATGGACCATTCCTGCGCCAGCATGGTTTTCGTCATCGAGTTGGCAAAAGTTGGTCCCGCGACAATGCGTTCGGCCAGTTTCATGGCGGCGGCGTCCAGCGCGTCGGCCTCGACCACCGAGTTATAGAACCCCCAGCGTTCGCCTTCCTCTGCGCGCATGGCACGGCCAGTATACAGCAGTTCCGCCGCCCGACCCTGACCGATGATCCGGGGCAGCATCGCGCAGGCGCCCATATCGCAGCCGGCCAGACCGACGCGATTGAACAGAAACGCGGTTTTCGCCGCTGGCGTCGCGATCCGCAGATCCGAGGCCATCGCCATGATCGCTCCAGCCCCAGCGCAGACGCCATCCACCGCAGCAATGATGGGTTTCCCGCAGCCCACCATCGCCTTGACCAGATCGCCGGTCATACGGGTGAATTGCAGCAATTCCTTCATGCTCATGCGCGTCAGGGGACCGATAATATCATGCACATCCCCGCCCGAGCTGAAGTTGCCACCGTTCGGCAGGATCACCACCGCATGCACGTCATCGGAATAGACCAGCGCGCGGAACCAATCGCGCAATTCTGCGTAACTATCAAAGGTAAAAGGGTTTTTACGATCAGGTCGGTCATGAGAGATCCGCGCGATCCCGTCCTTGATCTCGCATCGGAAATGTTTGGTCTCTGAAAGGCTCATTCTGCGTCCTCCTCGCTTAGCGCTTTGTCCAGCAGGCCGGTTAGAGCGCTGGCCTCGGTCTGGGTCAGGCCGTCCAGCAGCCCGTCGATCCAGGATTCATGTTCTACGGCCAGGGCAGCGAACTGGGCCTGGCCTTTGGGTGTCAGTCGCGCCAGTTGCGCGCGTTTATCGCCGGGAACCGCGACTCGCAGCGCCAATCCCTCCTCGGTCAACCGGTCCACGATCCCCGTCACATTCCCGTTCGAGACTTTGAGAAAGCCGGAAAGCTCGCTCATTTTCAGGCCCTTGGGGTGGCGCGACAGGGCGGACAATACGTCGAACCGGGGCAGGGTGGTGGCGTGCTCCTTGCGCAGGCGACGGCGCAATTCGGTCTCGACTCCGGCGGACAGTTTCAACAGCCGCAACCACAGGCGTAGCCGGGTTTTTGAAACGGGTTCGTTTAGGGTGTTTGCCGCAGCCATCATATCTCGCCCCCTGAAACCGACAGCGCGTGCCCGTTGATCGAGGATGCGCCCTCGGACGCCAGAAACAAGGTGGTTGCGGCCACTTCGTCAGGCAAGATCAGGCGGCGCATCGGGTTGCCGGCCACGACCATTTTAAGGGCCTTTTCACGATCCACATCAAAGCGATTGACCAGCCCGTCGATGGCGCTTTCGGCCAGTTCGGTGTCGGTAAATCCGGGGCAAATGGCGTTGCAGGTGATGCCCCGTTTGGCCACATCCAAAGCGACGGACCGGACCAGTCCCAACACGCCGTGTTTTGCGGCCGTATAGGCCGGAACCGAGGCATTGCCTTGCAGGGCTGCGGTCGAGGCGATGGCGATCAACCTCCCGCCCTTTGGCATGTCCCGCAGCGCCGCGCGGAAGGTCAGGAAGGTCCCGGTCAGGTTCACGGCCATGGTCTGTTGCCAGTCCTCCAGCGACAGTTCTGTGACCTTACCCGAGGCCCCGCCACCGGCATTGGCGACCACAATATCATAGGGCGTTGAAAACAGCGCGTCGGTATCTGTTTCCGAGGTCACATCGGCTGTCGCACAGGTCATGTTGAACCCTTGTGCGGCCTCGGCCAAAGGCGCGGCGCGGCGCCCTGAAATGGTGACATCATGACCTGCCTGCGCAAAGGTCCGAGCGATCGCGCGCCCGATCCCGGTGCCGCCGCCAGTGATCAGAACCCGGCTCATGCGGTTGCCAAGTCGTTAACGTGCCGGGGGCAGAAAGAGAGGGGCGTCATCATGTGCATCGGTCTTTTTCCTTCGAATCTGGAAAAAGGGTGGCACGGGGATGCTATTATTTCAAGCTTAAAGTTTTAGACTTGAAGTAATGGGCGTGAATTGCCCAAACCTTGATCAGCACAGCAAAACGCCCCGGCAAGGCGGGGCGTTTTCGGGGTTGTGACGGGGATCAGACCAGTGCTTGCAGCATGTCTTTTTCAAAGGCGACAAGCTGGGTGAAATTGCCTGCGGCCACTTGGTTCGCCCAATCAGGGTTGGCGATTAGCGCACGGCCAACGGCCACAAGATCAAACTCGTCCCGTTCAGCCCGGTCCAAAAGAGCGTCGATACTGGCGGTTTCCGCGGCGCTGAAATCGGCGCTGCCGTCGTCGGGCAAAAAGTCCGCATTCAAGCCGACACTGCCAACGGTAATCGCAGCCTTGCCCGTCAACTTGCGGGCCCATCCCGCCAGGTTCAGGTCGCTGCCTTCGAATTCGGGCTCCCAGAAGCGGCGGGTCGAGCAATGGAAGATATCCACGCCTGCCTCGGCCAGAGGCATCAGGAAGTCCCCCAAAGCCTCGGGCGTTTCGCACAGGCGCGCCGTGTAATCTTGCTGTTTCCACTGCGAGAAACGGAAGATGATCGGGAAATCTTCGCCCACAGCCGCGCGACAGGCCCGGACGATCTCGAGCGCGAATTTCGACCGTGCGGCCAGATCACCGCCATAAGAGTCGTCGCGTTGATTGGTTCCGTCCCAGAAAAACTGATCAATAAGGTAACCATGCGCGCCGTGAATCTCGATCGCATCACAGCCGATCTGTTCGGCATCCGCAGCGGCCTTTGCAAAGGCGGCGACCACGTCGTCGATATCGGCCTGTGTCATTGCGTGGCCGGTGACCTTGCCCGGGCGCGCCATGCCGCTGGGACTGTGACCCGGAGTATCGCCGCCAGGCATAACGCCGGGTCGTCGGATAGCGCCCACATGCCAAAGCTGAGGCGCGATCTTGCCCCCCGCCGCATGCACCGCATCCACGACACGTTTCCAACCGGCCAGCGCGTCCTCGCCAAAAAAGGCAGGCACGTTCGGATAGCCACTTGCGGCCGGATGATCAACGAATGTGCCTTCGGTGACGATCAGGCCGACACCGCCCTCGGCGCGGCGACGATAATAGTCCACCACCTTAGAGTTGGGCACATTGCCGGGCGAATAGGTGCGCGTCATCGGCGCCATGACGATCCGGTTTTTCAGGGTCAGCTTGCCCAGGTCAATGGGGCGAAACAGGGTGTCGGTACGGCTCATGACGTGATCCTTTGTTCTAATTCTGCTGGTCGGGATGAAATTCCACGGATGCTTTGCCTCAGAAGTAACGCAGGATTTCGGCGACGCAATTGTTCCCTTGGGTCACAGGCGTTTCGCGCCGGAAACTGGTCTAGCTCAGCACGGCGGTACAGGTGACCAGCAGTGCGATTTCCGTCAGTTGCTGCGAGGCCCCCAGCACGTCGCCCGTTTGTCCGCCGATCTTGGTGCGGGCCAGAAATCCGCAGCCAGCAACAACCGCAGCGGCAATAAAAACGGCCAGAAACGCAGCCGAGCCCAGCCCGATCAGGCCAACCCCGACGGCCAGAAGAATCCCCAATCCAGCCGTTTGTGGGGCAGGGCGCCCGACCGACTGGCTGAGGCCTGAGCTGCGCGCATTGGGCAGCCAGACCATCAGCACCGGCATTCCGGCGCGTGACATCATCCCGACTGCCAGCAGCGGGGCCAGTACATGTCCGGCAGAGATCAACTGTTCCAACGCCCACCAGCGGGTTGCAAAGCTGAGGATCAGAGCGATGACGCCATAGGTGCCGATCTGGCTGTCCTTCATGATGTCCAGTCGGCGGGCCGGGTCCCAACCGCCCCAAAAACCATCGGCGCAATCGGCCAGCCCGTCCTCGTGCATCGCGCCGGATAGGATCGCGGTAACGGCCAGCACGACCAATGCCGCAAATCCGGACCCAAGCGGGCTGGCGATCCAACCGGCCAGTCCCGCGATCCCGCCCAGAACCGCTCCGGCCAAGGGATAGGCCCAGGCGGCCCGTGCGCCGCGCGCATAGGCAGCATTGGGCAGGTGCAGAGGCAATCGGGTCAGCAAGGAAATCGCAACAGCGATGTCACGGGTCTGCGGGATGAAAGACGCTTTTTCCGCCATTGGTCGGACCTTTTGATATGGTCCCCCCCGATAGCATTGCGTTAAACATCCCGGCAACACCAAGACATGACAAGATCGGAAAGAGACCCCATGACACAGCCCTTTGATACGCTTGATGACTTCCGCTCTTTGTTGGCGCAGGCCCCGACCGCCGATCTGGAGGCCCGCAAAGAGGCCGAGGCCCGCAATGGTCAGCTGACCAAACCGCCGGGTGCATTGGGCCGGCTAGAGGATCTGGCGATCTGGTATGCAGGCTGGCGCGGCGATGCGCGGCCTGCGATCACGGCGCCTCAGGTGGTGATTTTTGCGGGAAACCATGGGGTGACCGCTCAGGGGGTTTCGGCCTTTCCAGCCGAGGTCACCGAACAGATGGTGCTGAACTTCCAACATGGCGGCGCGGCGATTAACCAACTGTCCAAGGCTTTTGGTGCAAAGATGGATGTCCACGCCCTGTCGCTGGACACGCCCACGGCGGATTTCACCCAAAGTCCCGCGATGACCGAGGCAGAGCTGGTCGCGGCCTTGCAGACAGGTTGGAACGCGGTCGACAAGGACGCGGATTTGCTGGTGACGGGCGAGATGGGGATTGGTAACACCACCTCGGCCGCGGCCATCGCGCTGGCGCTGTTTGGCGGAGACGCCAGCGACTGGACCGGGCGCGGGACTGGCGTTGATGATGCGGGGCTAGAGCTGAAGACTCGGGTCGTTGCGCAAGGCGAGGCGTTGCATGCCGAAACGATCACCGACGGGCTGGATGCACTGCGCTGCCTGGGCGGGCGCGAGCTGGCCGCGATGACGGGCGCCATAGCCCGCGCCCGAAGCCTGCGTATTCCGGTGATCCTGGACGGGTTCATCTGCTGCGCCGCGGCGGCTTGCCTGGACAAAACGGTGCCTTTCGCGCTGGACCACTGTGTTGCGGGACATGTCAGCGCCGAGGCCGCGCATCCGCGCCTGCTGAACGCATTGGACAAGGCTCCGCTGCTATCGCTGGGGCTGCGATTGGGCGAAGGCTCGGGGGCGGCGCTGGCGATTGGTGTCTTGCAGGGCGCAGTGGCGTGCCATTCCGGCATGGCGACTTTTGCTGAAGCGGGCGTGTCTGACAGCTAAGGTTTCGCAGTATTGACGGGGGTAATGGGGGCGCTGCCCCCGAGGCCCTTGGCCTCTCCCCCGGAGTATTTTCAGAGCAAAGAAGCGGGTGGGCGGCGCGCTATTCGTCTTGTTCCGCCCGTTCGTCGAGTTTGGCTTGCAGGGTTGCTTCGAGCTCTTTGTCCAGTTCGAGGGCGCGTTTGATATACGCCTCGTTTTTGGAGGCGGGCAGGTTTGGGTCCCAGAGCTGAGCGAGGTCGCGGACGGCCTCTCGGTCATGTTGGAAAAAGACCTTTTCGGCCATGGCGGCCTCGTATTCGCTGAGGCCGATGTTTTCCAGCACATATCGGCCGGCCCGCAAAGAACTGTCGAACATTTCGCGCACGATGTCGTCGGCCCCTGCTTTGTAGAGCCGGAACACATGGTTGCGGTCGCGGGCGCGGGCGATGATATGCAGGTCGGGATTTGAGCGGCGCGCAAAGGTGACCAGTTGCACCGAGGCATCGGGATCATCCAATGTGACGACCAGGATATGCGCCTCTTTTAGCCCTGCGGCGTGGAGCAGTTCCGGGCGGGTGGGGTCGCCAAAAAAGCCACGAAAACCGAAGCGGCGCATCAGCTGGATGGTTTCCATGTCATGGTCCAGGACCACGGTTTTGAACCCGGTGTTTTGCACCAGCCGGTTAACGATCTGGCCAAAACGTCCCATGCCCGCGATGATCACCGGGCCTTGTTCGTCGATCACGTCGTCTTCGTGTTCTGCGGTCTCGTCACCGGCGCGGTGTGACAGCCAATCATACAGGATGAACAGCAGTGGCGTGGCCATCATCGAGAGCGCCACCACCATCAGTAGCTTTTCGGACAGGGCGGTATCCAGGACATAGGTTTGTTGCGCAAAGGACAGCAGGACAAAGCCGAATTCACCGGCTTGGGCCAGCGACAGGGTGAACAGCCAGCGGCTGCGGCCCTTAAGCTTGAACAGAGTGCCGAGGCCATAGAGGATCGCGCCTTTGCCAGCGATCAGGGCGGCGGTCAGGGCTAGGATGGGGCCCGCATTTTCGGCCAGCAGGGCAAAGTTGATACCCGCGCCCACGGTGATGAAAAACAGGCCCAGCAGCAGGCCCTTGAAGGGTTGGATGTCGCTTTCCAGCTCGTGCCGGAATTCGGTGTTGGCCAGCACGACGCCCGCCAGAAAGGTGCCAAGCGCGGGCGACAGGCCCACGGCGTTCATGATATAGGCGATGCCCAGCACGATCAGCAGCGCCAGCGCGGTGTACATTTCGCTCAGGCGGGCGTGATGGATGTAGCGGAACACCGGGCGGGTCAAGTAGATCCCTGCCAGAATGATCAGCGCCACAGCGCCCAGCGTGATCAGGGCCACGCCCCAGCCGGGCAGGCCCTCGACCAGGGCCGAAATGGCGGCATCGTGACCTCCGCCATGGGCGCCATGATCGGCATCGCTGACCCGCCCGATCGAGCCGTCCTCGCGGATTTGGGCGACAGGGGTGATCGCCAGCAAGGGCAGCAGCGCCAGCATCGGGATCACCGCGATATCCTGCGTTAGCAAAACCGAAAAGGCAGAGCGGCCTCCGCCTGTTTGCATCAAGCCCTTTTCCGACAGGGTTTGCAGCACAATTGCCGTCGACGACAGTGAAAAAATCAACCCGATCGCCAAGGCCTGGGGCAGAGGTTGGCCCAGAACCAGCGCCCCCGCCATCACGGCCAGCGTCGTCAGCGTGACCTGTAACCCGCCAAGGCCCAGCAATTTGTGGCGCATGTCCCACAGGGTGCGTGGCTCCAGCTCTAGCCCGATCAGGAACAGCATCATGACAACGCCGAATTCCGCGAAATGCTGAAGGTCGGCGGTTTCGCTGCCGACCAATCCCAGCACCGGCCCGATCACGATCCCGGCCACCAGATAGCCCAGAACCGATCCCAACCCCAACCGAGCCGCGATGGGTACGGCGATCACGGCGGCGGCCAGATAGATCGAGGCTTGGAACAGGATGGATTGCATTGGGCGTCCTTCAAATAGGGTCTTAGAAAATGGTTAACACGGCAGCGGAGCATCCGCCTTGAATTGGTCCATAACGATCTGGCTTTGCACACGGGCAACGGCCGGATGGGGCAGTAGCACTTCGTGGATGAGCCGGTTCAGGGCGGCCAGATCTTCGCAATAGACGCGCAGCAGGTAATCGGCGTCCCCGGTCAGGGTCCAGCCCGAGATCACCTCGGGGCGCAGCTCGATCAGCCGGGCAAACTGGCGCGACTGTTCGGGGCCATGAGTGGCCATTTGCACCTGCACAAAAGCCTGCACAGTCAGGCCCACCCGGCGCGGGTCCAGCTTGGCCGCGTAGGCCCGAATATAGCCCTCTGCCTCCAGCCTTTGGCGGCGACGACCGGCCTGACTGGGCGACAGGTTCAGCACCTCTCCCAGCTCTTGCGCCGTTAGATGCGCGTTCTGTTGCAGCTCGGCCAGCAGCCGTTTGTCAGTTTCGTCCAGCATATGCGTGGTATCCGCGTGTTTCCTAACGATAGTGCGACATATCCGCATTTCAGTAAAGGAAGATGCCTAACAATGCGCAAATTTCCGATGTCATTGCGCATATTCTGGTCATAGCTGAACAGGAGACACACAATGGGACCTTTCCCGCATGACGCGCCGCAGGCGCAGATCACCCCGCAGAACCCCGCCGGCACGGATGGTTTCGAATTCGTCGAGTTCGCGCATCCCAACCCAGAGGAACTGCGCGCGCTGTTTACCCGCATGGGCTATGGCTTGGTGGCGCGGCACAAATCCAAGGATGTCGAGCTGTGGCAGCAAGGCGATATCACCTATGTGCTGAACAACGAACCGGGCAGCTTTGCCAGCCGTTTTGTGCAGGAACACGGCCCCTGTGCACCTTCGATGGGGTGGCGTGTGGTGGACGCGCAACACGCGTTTGACCATGCGGTCGCTCAGGGGGCTGAACCCTATGAGGGGACCGACAAGACGCTGGACTGGCCCGCGATCAAGGGCATCGGTGGCAGCCTGATCTATTTCACCGATCAGTATCACGACACCTCGCCCTATAACGCTGAATTCGAATGGCTTGGCATCTCGAAACCCAAGGGCGTTGGGTTTTACTATCTGGATCACCTGACGCATAACGTGTTCAAGGGCAATATGGACAAGTGGTTCAGGTTCTATGGCGATCTGTTTAACTTCCGTGAAATTCGGTTTTTTGACATCGAAGGCAAGTTTTCGGGGCTGTTCAGCCGGGCGCTGACATCGCCCTGTGGCCGTATCCGCATTCCCATCAACGAAGATCGCGGAGAGACCGGCCAGATCGTTGCCTATCTGAAGAAATACAAAGGCGAGGGCATTCAGCATATCGCCGTGGGCAGCGATGACATCTATGACTCGACGGACGCGATTGCCGATCAAGGCGTCAAGTTCATGCCCGGCCCGCCCGAGACCTATTACACCCTGTCCAAGGACCGCGTGGTCGGCCATGACGAACCGCTGGACCGGATGAAGAAGCACGGCATCCTGATCGACGGCGAGGGCGTCATGGATGGCGGCGAAACCAAGATCCTGTTGCAGATCTTCTCGAAAACCGTGATCGGGCCGATCTTTTTCGAGTTCATCCAGCGCAAAGGGGATGACGGGTTCGGAGAGGGGAACTTCAAGGCCCTCTTTGAATCGATCGAGCAAGAGCAGATCGACAACGGTGAACTTGGGGGCGATGTCGCCGCCGAGTGACCAAGGGAATGCAAGGGGAAGGGGCCTGCCGTTTGGCGGGCCTTTTTTATCAGCCGCGCGGCATCTTCAGAACGACAGCCTTGCCGTTTTTCACATATCGCAGCTCGGATTCTGTGATCGCGGCGACCTTGCCGCCGTCCAGCCGATCACCCACTTTGACCGTCTTGTACCGCCCGCTAGAGGTGCGGACCAACGCGCGCCGTGCGCCGCCTTTGCCGTTCACCCCGATCAGGTTCAGTTTGCGCAGGTTCAGGGCGTTTTTCACCGTCGCCTGTCGGGCGACCGATGCAGAGGACGGAATCTTGGGAACAACCGCAGCGGCTGTGCGGACCTCTGGCTCGGCCTTTTTGGTTTGCGCGACCAATTTGGCAAAGTTATTGGGCCGCGTTTTAGGGCGCAGCGACTGAGCGACAGCCTGTGCGGTCGCAGTGTCGTCTGCTTCGGCTTCCGGCTCGGGCTGAGGTTTGACAGATGCGGGGCGCGCCTTGGGGCGGACCTGCGCCAGTTCAGACAGGGTGCGGCCACCCAGTTGGCCACGTTCGTTGTTTTCCTGCAAATTATCTGGCCGCGCGCGCGGGCGTGCCTGGGCCAAGCGATCCAGTTCAGTTGGGCTCAGCCCGTCGCCACGGCGCTCGGGCAGCTTGCCGGGAACCAACGGAGGTTTGCCCGCATAGACGGTGATACCTTCAGGGGTCAGCGCACCTTCGGGGGTGGCGATGACCAGGCCGCGCGCGTCCACATCAAACTCCGTGCCCGCCGCAGTGGGGTTCAGCGTTTCATTGGGTGCACCGTCATGCAGCAAAGAAATATCGGGCAGGGCGACGGCGTCCACGGCACGTACCTGCGGGTCGATCGAGGCCAGATAGACATCGGCATTCCCCGAGGCATCGGGTTCGGACGGTTGTTCGGGGGCTACTTGCCAGATGCCGGTCGCGATATAGCGACGCTCGGCCTCTTCGGGGCTCATGAGTTCGGGCATGTCAGGCAGCGCCACGGCTTGCCCGTTGGTCAGGGCCGGGTCGACTTCGCCCGCC
This sequence comes from Thalassovita sp., assembly GCA_050633445.1. Classification (GTDB taxonomy): domain Bacteria; phylum Pseudomonadota; class Alphaproteobacteria; order Rhodobacterales; family Rhodobacteraceae; genus Thalassobius. The sequence continues at coordinate 32,341 of JBOEGN010000084.1, read as the reverse complement.
GGTTCCACATCCTGCGCTTCGGCTATTTCTTCGTCAGTGGCGGTGGTCAGATCCTCGGTCGACGGGGCGGTGGCCACTTCGATCTGTTCGGGCTCGGAGCCAAACAATCCTGCCAGACCGTCTTCGCTGATAAAGCTGGCCCAGATCGCCATGACCGCCAGAAACACGATCAGGATCAGCGTCAGCGCCAGACCCATAAAGCGCGGTTTTCCCCCGATAATGCCCACGGCGTCGGCCGGTTTGCGCGCGCCAAACAGGGTCAGGCGCTGGCGTTCGGATTGCGGTTCTGGCTTTGGTTTTGGTGGGGTCTGCGCCTTGGGCTGATCCTGGGGTTTGGGCGGGGCCTTGGGCGCTGGTACGGCAGGGGTCGAGCGTGTGGATTGGAAGCCAGCGGTCGCGTCGGTCTGTATGACGGGGGCGGCGACGCTCGGCTCTGGGTCCGTGATCGGGGGGGCAGAGGCGCCGACGGGTTTCGACGGGGTGTCCGAGGTGTCGCGGCTGGCGCGGACGCTGGCAAAAGCCAGGGCGGGCGTCTCGTCCCGCGGGTTTTCGATGGCTGGCGCGGGCTCTGGTTCCGCCTCTGCCTTGGGGGCAGGATCGTTGACTGAATCAACGGCGTCTTCGGCGGCTTGCGGCTGTGTTTCCTCGGGTATCAGAGCATCAGGCTCGCCGGTATCAGTTGGCGCGGCATCCACTGCCATTGGCGCTTCGGGGGCGGGTTCTGGTTCAGGCTCGGGGATATCGGCCATGCCAATCACGTGGATCGGTTGCAGATCGCGCGCGACGTTTTCGGTCGCCGTCAGAACGGATTTGGCCGCTTTGGTAACGCCAAAGAACGGCTCTCCGGGGAAATCGTTTTGCTCGGGCAGCGCAACGAAGCTGACGGGATTCAGGCCGTGATCAACCGCAAACGCCTCAGCCTCGGCCAGAGTTTCGCGCGCGACCGCCGCCAGGAACAACTGCCCATCATCCAAAGACCAATCAAACGCCAGCTCGGACAGAGCGTAGGGCGTTGCCCCCTCCAGCGCAGCGGCGGCATCTGTTTCGGCCTCTTCTTCAGAGGTGGCATCGGAGCGGACGATCATGAATTTGATCTGATCGTTGGGCAGCACCAGCTTGGCGCGGACATCACCGGGGGTCAGCAGTTCAGCATTGGCGCGCAGGTCGGCCATGACGTCGGACAGGTTGTCCGCAGCAAAGTCCGCGTCGCCCACAAGCAACCAACCCGACGGCGCGCGTTGCAGCAGTCGAACACCTTCGGCAGACAATGTCAGGGCGAAGTTCGGTTTCATCACTCTGGCAATAACATTCTCGGCAACTCAAGAGGAGTCCCGTTCCCAACGGAGCGCAGGATATAGCAGCTTCTCGCCGAGTGGAAGGAAAACAAATATGTGAGTGTTGTGTCAGACAGATTTATGCGCACCCTTGGGCCAAATGCGAAAGGAGACCACGATGACGTCCACCGCGATACCCACAGCGAAATCCCTGAGCCTGATGCTGGCAATTTTGGTCAGCGGCCTGGGGGTGGCGACCCCAATCGCCGCACAAGAGGCCCGGCAGATTACCGTGACCGGGCAGGGGGTCATCCATACGGTACCGGATATGGCAACACTGTCCCTGGGGGTCGAGCATCAGCACCGTGACCCTGCGCAGGCGATGGCGCAAAGCTCGGCCACTGTGGCTACGATGCTGGAGCGCCTTGCCACGATGGGTGTGGACAGGCGCGACGTGCAGACCGGGCAGGTCAACCTGTCGCCGATTTACACGCACCGGAACAATGACACGCCCCGCATTGACGGCTATCGCGCGTCGCTAAGCCTGAATGTCCGGGTGCGTGCGCTGGAGGATCTGGGTCAGATCATGGGCGCTGTGCTTGCGGACGGGGCGAACCGGTTCTCGGGCTTGCAGTTCGGAGTACAGACGCCCGGCCCCTTGCAGGATCAGGCCCGTCAGGCCGCCGTGACCGAGGCATTGCGCAAGGCGCAGCTCTATGCCGATGCGGCCGGAGTGACGCTGGGGGATGTCCTGACGATCTCGGAGACCGCGGCGCGGAACAATCCGCCGATGATGCGCATGGCGGCTGACATGGCCGAATCCGTCCCGATTGCCGAGGGCGAGCTGAGCTTGACCCAATCCGTCACGCTGGTGATCGCGCTTAAGTAAGCAACGAAAAACGGCGCGAGAAACCCTCGCGCCGTTTTCAGTATCAAAATCAACTTTGCGTTACAGCGCGGTGTCCAGATCGCGGATCAGATCATCGGCGTTTTCAATCCCGATGGAAATCCGAACCACATTGGGGCCTGCGCCTGCGGCGACCTGTTGTTCCTCGGACAGCTGGCGGTGCGTGGTCGAGGCCGGGTGGATGATCAGCGAGCGCGTATCGCCCAGATTGGCAACGTGGCTGAACAGCTCCAGCTTGCCCACCAGATCAACGCAAGCGTCATAGCCGCCCTTCAGCGCGACGGTGAACAGACCGCCGGTGCCTTTGGGGAACAACGCTTTGGCGCGGTCATAATAGGGCGAGCTTTCCAGGCCGGCATAGGTCACGGCCTCGATCCGGTCGTCCTTTTCCAGCCATTCCGCGATTTTCTGAGCGTTTTCGCAGTGACGCTCCATCCGCAGGGACAGGGTTTCGACGCCCATCAGCGTATAATGCGCGGCTTGCGGGTTCAGGGTCATGCCCAGATCGCGCAGNNTCGTGGAATTTCAGGCCGTGATAGGCGGGCTCGGGCTGCGACAGCGAGGGGAACTTGTCGCTGGCGGACCAATCGAACTGACCGCTATCGACCACAACGCCGCCGGTGACGGTGCCATTGCCGGTCAGATATTTGGTCATCGAATGCACGACCAGAGTGGCCCCATGCGCGATCGGGTTGCACAGGTAAGGCGTGGCGCTGGTGTTATCCACGATCAGCGGCAGACCGGCGTCGCTGGCGACTTTGGCCGCGGCAGGCAGGTCGGTGACATAGCCGCCGGGGTTGGCGACGGATTCACAGAAAATCGCGCGGGTGTCATCGTCGATTGCGGCGGCAACGGCGTCCATGTCCTCGAAGTCAACAAATGTAGCGGACCAGCCGAAACGCTTGATCGTCTGGCTGAACTGGGTGATCGAGCCACCATACAGACGCGTCGAAACCACAACATTGCGCCCCGGTGCCATCAGCGGGAACAGCGCCATCAGTTGCGCCGCGTGACCGGACGAACAGCAAACTGCGCCAACGCCGCCTTCAAGCGTAGCAATACGTTCTTGCAGCACGGCCACAGTGGGGTTGGTCAGACGCGAATAGATATAGCCAACCTCTTGCAGGTTGAACAAAGCCGCCGCGTGATCAGCATCGCGGAATACATACGCTGTGGTCTGGTAAATCGGCGTCTGCCGCGCGCCGGTGGCCGGGTCGGGCCGGGCGCCTGCGTGAATGGACAGGGTATCAAAGCCGTAGCTGGGGGCGTCTGTCATGGTGTCTCCTCGTGCAGATCATCTGGATATTTTTGACGTTGCTAAAATCACTATGCCATCCGAGGATGAGCGACAACGACTAACAATCGGGGAAGACTATCAGATGCGCTCTGCCTTTCATCTGGCCTACAATGTTCTGGATTTGGATCAGTCGCGGGAATTTTATTCCGGCCTTTTGGGTGCAATCGAGGGGCGCAGCACCGAAACCTGGGTCGATTTCAACGTCTTCGGGCATCAACTAAGCCTACATCTTGGCCCGCCATTTGCGACGTCCAATACCGGCAAAGTCGGGGATCACATGGTTCCGATGCCCCATCTGGGCGTGGTGCTGGAATTGCCACATTGGCGACAACTGGCTCATCGGTTGCAATCCGCCGAGCTTGACTTTGTCATCCCGCCGTCCGTCCGTTTTGAAGGCCTGCCTGGAGAACAATGGACGATGTTCTTTTACGATCCCTCTGGCAATCCTATCGAAATCAAAGGTGTCGCAGATCTTGACCGATTGTTCGACACCTAGACGTGATCCAAAGGAGCGCTTGCGCGCAAAATGATATCTCGTCACTCCCCTTTGGGGAGCTCCTCGGGCTGACGCTTGCTGGGCCGTTCGGATCAAAAAGGCCGCAGTTCTTCTTTTCAAAAATATCCCAGGGGTGAGATTGAAAACCGTCAGGTTTTCAATCGAGGGGGCAGCGCCCCCTTGGCTTTGGGCTGGCTTAACGCATCCAATATCCGTTTTCCTTGATTTGCTTTCGGATCGCGCGCTCTTTGCGGGGCAGGTTGTTCTGGTCGAACAGCTCGCGGGTTTTGGCGCCACGCCCGTGATAGACCATGAATTTGATCGGGTCGTATTGCTTCAACACTTTCTTAACAGCATTCGGCGCGGCGACCTGTTCCAGGACGCTGACGACCTTGTCGCTTTCGCGGGCATAGAGCAGGGGGAACAGGCGGTAATGGCAGGTCACCTCGCCGTCCAGCAGACCCGTTGGCAGCATGTCACGTCCGCCACCAAAACTGTGAATCACAAGGGGCAGGGCGATCTGGTCCAGCCAGGGCCACATCGGCTGGCAGACCAGTTCGGGCGGAGGATTGTCGCGAATCTCGGTCGCGTAGTGCAAGAACCGCTCGCCGAATTCCTGCGGGCATTTGTAATAAAACCAACCCGCATTGAAATAGAGGTAGCGCCGCCAGTATTCGTCGGGTTGGCTGAGGTCGAGCGAGCTGTCGAAATCCAGCCCAAACCGGTCATAAAGCGAACGCCAGATCGCGGTATATCCGGGGCCGTAGAGCTCGATCTTGGGCCAGGTGCCCTCGACCTTTTGCGAGGCACCGGGGCGCGAAAAATCAAACGGCACGCGGGTCAGGTCATCCAGCACCAGCGTATCAGTGTCAAAGAACACGAAAGGTTCGCCCTTGGGCAGGGCCAGCAGCGCCTGGATCTTGTTGCCATTCGGGTACCCCTCGCCAAATTCGGGGGTGTCAAAGGGGATGATCTCGGCCCCCAGGCTTTCCAAAAGCGCGATCACAGGCTTATTGCGCAGCGTCGGGGATTTCGCCCAAAGCGGGCTTTGATTGGGCGTTGCCACGATCAGTCGGCCCTTAAAGTTGGGGCTTTGCTGCCGCAGGGATGCGGCGAACAGAATGGCCTCGTATTGCAGGCGATTGGCCTGCCCGACGATCACGATGTTAAACGGTTTTTCACTGGCCATGCGCCTGCCACTACCTTGTCACTACCCGATTTTTTTGCGCTTTGCGATTTTCGTGGCAGTATGGGCCAAGCGACAAAGATTTTAAAGAAGAGGATTAGATCATGTTGGATTGGTTGCTATTGGGCATTGCGGCTGCGGCAGGTGGTGCGTCGGCGGGCTCGGGGCAGGAAATGGCTCAGGCCCCTGCCGCAGTGACTGCGCCTGCGCCGGCGCAATACACGGCCGAGGATCAGACTCCGTCGGGCAAGTTCACCACCGCTGGCGAGATCAAGATGATTCTGACCGCGACCAAACCGCAATGGGTGGCCGTGAGACTGTATGAGGGGCAGGACATCCTGTATTTCACCCAGCTTTTGTCCTGGCGCTGCGGGTTGCATCAGATCAAATACGCGGTGAATGGCGGACCAATGCAGACCTATGATCTGCCGCCGTGCCACATGGACCTGGCCGCTCCGAATTCGATGATCGACAATGATGCGATGCCGATTATGGGGCTGGCCCCGAACTCGGTTCAATCGGTCGATGTCGAGATTTTGTATGATGATCTGAGCACTGACGTTGCCAGTTTTCAGCGGGCGCAGATCCTGATCCCTTAGTCATTTGGGGTTTTACCCGCGGCGTTCGGAATTGCCGTTTTGGGAGGCAGGGTTTCCTGCAACCCAAGGGGAAGTCGATGAAATATCTACTGGGGCATTCCTCAGTCAGACATGGACTACTAGTGTTTGTCTTCTACTGGCATCATTGATCTTCATCGGCATTGGGGCCGTCGATCTGCTTGACGCCACCAATTCGAGCCAGCGACTTTTTAGAAAAAGCAGGCACCAGCCGTCCCAACAATGACGACATGTTGCGATGACCTACGGAGGTGAGATCATCGGTCTTGCAAAGTTGGTTTGGGAGGCGAACACGCCCGTCAAAAGCGCCAACTCCGCTCGAATATTCGACGGCCTTGTTTAACCATGCGCCCGAGATGATTGTGCAGAGGCAGGATATTCCGATCCACCTCGGTTCGTTGATCCCGGCGATGAAGACCGTTGCCGGGTTCTTTGATGGCGACATCAACGAAGGCGATCTGATCCTGCACAACGATCCGGCCTATGGCGGCAGCCATATCATCGACACCTGCATGTATTACCCGGTGTTCTACGAAGGCGAGCTGGTGTTCTGGACGGTCTGCAAGGGCCATCTGACCGATATCGGCGGTCCGGTGCCCGCAGGATATAACCCGGACGCCAAAGAGATCTACGCCGAAGGTTTGCGCATCCCGCCGATCAAGCTGTGGGACAAGAAAGTGCCACGTGACGACATCCTTAACATGCTGCTGACCAATATGCGTGCACGCCGCGACCAGGAAGGCGACTTTAACGCGCTGATCCGGCTGGAGGGCGCTGAGGCCGCCGCAAAGCTTGATAGTCTGTTCAAGGGGCTAGAGGCGAAAGGGCGTGAGGACTTTGCCGGTGACGGGTTCGCCGAGGACAAGATCTCGATCCGGCGCAGCCTTGATATGCGCTATGTCGGTCAGGTCCATGAATGCACGGTCGAGATCGATCCGTTCGATGTCACCGAGGACAGGCTTGATGACATCAAGGCAGCCTTCCACGCTCGCCACAAAGAGCTTTACACCTATGACGAGCCTCACAGCCCCGTCGAAGTGGTGAATGTCGAAAGCACGATCGCGGGCCATGTCGACAAACCTGACCGCATGACCATCGGCGCTGGCAACGGTGCAGACGCGACGCTCAAGGGAACCCGGCCCATGGTGTTCTCGGGCGAGGGCGTTGCACAGGACACTCCGGTCTATGACGGTTCTGTAATGGGGGCCGGTGACGAATTGCACGGACCTGCCGTGATCGAAGAGGTCACAACCACCATCGTTGTTGAACCCGGTTGGACCGTGACCCTGCATGACAGTGGTGTCTATGTGCTGGCCGCGGATGCGGCGGGTGAAGATGTCGCTGAAAAAGCCAGAGAACTGGTCGAGGCCTGATCAGTGAGCAGCTTTGCAGATCATAAAGCACCCTCCTTGACGGCGTCGGGGGTGACGGTGGCATTCGGCGGGTTCAAGGCCCTGACGGATGTGTCACTGAACGTCACTCCCGGCGCCGTGCATGGGCTGATCGGGCCAAATGGCGCGGGCAAAACCACCATGGTCAACGTGCTGACGGGGTATCAGGCCCCCACCACCGGGACCGTTCTGTTGAACGGGCAAAGCGTCGGACATGAAACGCCCCATGTCCTGCGCCGCAGTGGCGTTGCGCGCACGTTCCAGGCGGGGAGGCTCTTCACCGGGCTGCACGTGCTGGACAATCTGGCCGTGACGGGTGTGGGTCTGGGGCATTCCCGTCGCAGCGCCGAGGCTGAGGCGTTGCGCCTGCTGGACTGGATGGGCGCGCAGCACCTTGCCGAACTGCCTGCGGCGGGCCTGCCCTATACCGACGAACGCCGCGTCGGCATCGCCCGGGCGCTGATGTTCGCCCCGGATTTTCTGCTGTTGGACGAACCCGAAGATCTGGCACGGATTATCCATCGTGTCGCTGACGAGCTCGGCTGTGGGGTCCTGTTGATAGAGCACAATGTCGGGCTGGTCTTGTCCGTCTCACACCATGTCTACGTGCTGGAGCGGGGCAGATCATCGAAGAGGGCGACAAAGACGCCATCCTTGGCAGTCAAGCCGTGCGCGAAGCCTATCTTGGCGCCGAACACACGGAGGACGCGTGATGTCCAAACTGGGTGTTTTCGATGTTTCCGTGCGCTACGGCAAAGTACCGGCCCTTACGGATGTGACGCTGCATATCGAAGAAGGCGAGCGGGTCTTCATTTCGGGGCCGAACGGTGCAGGCAAATCGTCGCTTCTGAATGCAATTTGCGGCGCGGTTCCAACGTCTCATGGCCGGATCGAGGCGGATGGCGACCTGTTAACCGGTCGCACCCCCGAAGCGATTGCCCGGTTAGGTCTGACGATGGTGCCCGAGGGACGTGAGATTTTTGGCACTCTGACGGTCGAGGAAAACCTGCGGGTGGGCACTGGCCTTCGCCGGGATAAGACCGCCGTCAAATGCGACATTGAAGAGGTCTATCAAAATTTCCCAATTCTGGGCGAGCGCCGCCATGCCAATGCTGGCGCGCTGTCGGGAGGGCAGCAGCAAATGCTGGCGATTGGGCGCGGCCTGATGACCAACCCCAAGCTGATGCTGGTGGATGAACCGTCGCTGGGCCTTGCCCCTAACATCGTCGATCAGGTCTACGAAACACTTGTAAACCTGCAAAACGACCGCGGGCTGACCTTGATCATCGTTGAGCAAAGCTCGGCGCGTGCAGCGCGCGTGGGCGGTCGCATGGTGCTGTTACGAGGCGGCTGCGTTGTTGGTGAAGGGGACGCCGGCGAGTTCGCGGAAAGCGACCTGCTCAAGGACGCCTATTTCGGGAAAGACAAGGCAGAGGGCAGCTCATGAATGCAATTCCACAACTCTTTTTCGATGCGATGAGCCTTGGCGGTATCTATGCCATGGCCGCTTTGGGCATCGCACTGATCTTTGGTGTGATGAACCTGGTGAATTTCGCGCATGGCGAATACATCGCCTTTTGAGTGTTCGCTCTGATCGTGCCCTCGACCGACGCCGTTGCGGTGATGTTTCTGGGCAAGGTACCCGCGTTTTTGCTGATCCCCATACTGCTGATGATTGGGGCAGCCGTGGCCGTGGCGTCCGAGTTTGTTGTCTTTCGGAACATGCGAAATGCAACGCCCGTCGCGATGATGATCTCGTCCTTTGCGCTGGGCTTTGTCATTCAGAATTCGCTGCTGGCCATCTACGGCAGCCGCCCCAAGGCGATCAGTCTTTGGCCAGAGCTGAACACGCCCGTCACAGTGATTGGGGCCTCGGTGCCGTTGCTGCAAATCATCGTCATCCTCGCGACCCTTGTGGTGGTGGTGACGCTGGCCGTGCTTTTGAAGAAGACCAAAATCGGTCTTGAAATGCGCGCGGCGGCCGAGAATTTCACAATGGCGCGCCTATTGGGTGTGCGGGCGAACGTCGTGATTACGGGTGCCTTCGCACTGTCGGGTGCGCTGGCGGCCGCCGTGGCCATGATCATGGTCACCCAGACCGGTGTCGCGGACATTCGCATGGGCGGGCAGATCATGCTGGTCGCCTTTATTGCCACTGTCATTGGCGGTCTGGGCAGCTTGCCAGGCGCTGTCGCCGCCGGGTTCTTGATCGGCGCGGCATCGGTGATCCTGCAAGGGTTTCTTCCGCTCGAGGCGCGGCCTTTCCGCGATGCGTTTCTCTACACGCTCGTGATTTTCAGCCTGTTGTTGCGGCCGCAAGGCCTGTTCGTGCCGCGTTCGGCAAAACCGAGGGTTTAACACATGGCACAAACGCACAAACAAAAGCGCCTGAGCGCATGGTCCACACCCGTTCTGCTGATCCTGGTCTTGCTGGTGTTCACGTTGCTGATCTCAGTTCTGGGAGACAAATCGCTTGCGCGCATGGCGGCCCAGACGCTGATCCGCGTAACCTTTGTGGTGGGTCTTTGGATCTTCGTCGGCAATTCAGGCGTCGTGAGCTTCGGGCATGCCGGGTATATGGCGATCGGGGCCTATTGTTCGGCCTGGCTGACGCTGAAGCCGCAGATGAAGGGGCTTTTCCTGCCGGATCTGTGGCCCTTTCTGGCGAATGCTGAATGGCCCGTCTTGCCGGCGGCGATTGCCTCGGGACTGCTTGCATCGCTTGTGGCGCTGCTATCCGGCGCGGCCATCTTGCGGCTGACCGGGATCGCAGCCTCGATCGCGACATTTGCTTTTCTGGCGATTGTCTACACGGTCTATTCCAGCTGGGAGGGCGTGACGGGCGCAACCTCGTCGGTTGTCGGTCTGGCGCGGTATTCTGATCAATGGGTGACGTTCGGATGGGCTTCGGCCGCCGTTCTGGCCGCGGCCTGGTATGCGAATTCGGCCTCGGGGCTGGCGCTGCGGGCGACGCGCGAAGACGAGGTCGCCGCCTCTGCGAGCGGTATCAACATGTACCGTCACCGTCTGATTTCACTGGTGCTTTCGGCGTTCTTTACCGGGGTCGCGGGCGCGCTTTTCGGTCACTCTTTGGGCGTGCTGAACCCCAACAGTTTCTACCTTGGTGTCACCTTCATCACGCTCGCCATGCTGGTCGTCGGCGGCATCGGAAGCCTGACCGGGGCGGTCACCGGCGTTCTTGTTTTGTCGATCATGATCGAAGGGCTGGTGCGTATGGAACGCGCTGTGGAGATCGGTGAAGCCACGCTGGCACTGCCGACCGGAGCCCAGGAAATCATCATCGGGATCGTCATGATCCTGGTTCTCATTCTACGCCCTGCCGGTCTGTCCGGCGGGCGGGAACTTCGTCTGCGAATTGGCGCGCGCTGACCGGACAACAAAAACCAAACTGCCGACAGAGGAGACTACAAATGAAACACCTACTAACTGCGACATCGCTTGTGCTGAGCCTGGGCACGACCGCGATGGCCGACGATATCACCATCGGTTTTGCCATTGCCAAATCCGGCTGGTTGCAAGCCTATGACGCACCGGCGGTAGAAGCCGCGCGCATCCGCATCGACGAAATCAACGCAGCCGGCGGCCTGCTCGGCAGACAGATCACATGGATCGAGGCCGACACCAAAAGCGATCAGGCCCAATCGGCAAGCGCCGGTCTGCAACTGGTCGATGAGGGCGCAGACATGCTGATCGTGTCCTGTGATTATGACTTTGGCGCCCCTGCGGCGTTGGCGGCAGAGGGGGCGGGGCTGAACTCGTTCTTCTTGTGCGCCGAAGATATCAAGGCGGGCATTCAGGGCGTCGGCCCCAACAGTTTCTCGGCCTCGGTTCTGGCGGCGGTTCAGGGCGCGACAGTGGCCGAATGGTCCATCAACCAGCGCGACGCCAAAACCGGCTATGTCCTGCTGGATACGACAATCGAGTACAACAAGGGCATCTGCACCGGCTTTGACTGGATGTTCCCCAAAGCGGGCGGTGAAATTGTAGGCCGTGACACGTTCCTGAATGGCGACGCATCCATTGCCAGCCAAATCACCCGCATCAAAGGCCTTGCAGAAGAGCCTGATGTGATCATGCTCTGCTCCTACATTCCGGGTGCGGCCTCTGCCGTGCGCCAGATCCGCGCCGCCGGGATCAAATCGACCATCCTGAACGGGTCTGCCGTGGATGGGTCCTATTGGCTGGACGCGACGCCTGATTTGTCCAACTTTATCGTCCCGGTTCAAGGCTCGATCTATGGCGATGACACCCGGCCTGCCGTGAATGAATTCCGCGATGCCTTTGAGGCCGCAACAGGCGCTGGTCCGGCAAGTACTTACGTCTATCCCGGCTATCTTCTGATTGATCTCTGGGCCAAGGCCGTTGAGCGGGCTGGCACCGTCGAGGCTTTGGCTGTGACCGCTGAACTTGAAAAGATGGATGGCGAACCCACAGCCTTTGGCCCGCGCAGCTTCTCGGATCAGATACACCACCAGAACACGGCGGAAATGCAGATCGTTGAAATCACAAATGGCGGACCTGGCGTGATCGGCAGCTATACCATCAGCGAACCCGTTCCGCTGGATGTTCTGCTGAAGTGATTAAACGGGCGGTATCCCACCGGGGGTGCCGCCATCCACTGTCCTGCCCTGCCAAGCACGCAAGGTTGGCAGGGTCTTTGATGCAGCCATATTCCAGAACAATGTGTCTGTTTCACCCAGAAGATGGAAGACCTGAAAGCTCGGCGTGATCGTGCCGTTGCCAAAGGCGCAACTACGCGAAGCATTTATGCAGAGCGCGCCCAGAATTCTGAGATTTAGGATGGGGATGGAAAACGTTACGTCGATTTCGCGGCGGGGATCGCGGTGAACAACGCCGGCCATCGTCATCCAAAGCTGATGGATGCAATCGCCCGGCAGGCGGAGGCATTCAATCCAGAGATACGTGCGGAGATTAAGGTGGTCGCGCAGAAGCGCCGTTGGTTTGGTACTCCATTACGCGGCAGGGGAGCGGTCAGGCCGCATTCATCGCTGGAGAACAACACTCCGGCAGAAGCACGTTGAGCGCTTGAGGAATTTGAGCGCTCCGCGCTCAACGCGCTGGCCCAAAATGAAACCGAGGAATAGGGAATTCTGACCCGCAAGCTCTCACTATGAATGAGGGAGCCCTGCGGCGCGCGCAGGTCACCCCTGCTTCAAGCGATCCGGATTTTAGTCGGCAGAGCTGGCATCAAAGATGCGACACCACGGGAACCATGTGCCCAAGGAACTACAAATAGGCCGTTGGAACGGCGGTGGTGAACTTCAACTCTTCCATTGAGATCATTGAATTTACCGAACGAAACTCAAGATTTTGTATCATCTTTTTGTACACGGCGTCATATGAGGGCATATCGGGGACGACGACTTTGAGGATATAGTCCACTGTTCCTGTCATGCGATACGCCTCGACCACTTCAGGGATTTCGTCGATCAGTGTGCGGAATTTGTTGAGCCAGTCGATCTCGTGACGGGCCGTGCTAACGCCGATAAAAACGGTCAAAGGCACATTGGCGCGCTCATGATCGACAAGCGCGACGCGTCCCTTGATCAGCCCGGCCTCTTCCATCCGTTTGATCCGCCGCCAGCAAGGGTTTGCTGAAAGGCCGACCGCTTCGGAAATAGCCTGAACGGGGGTGTCGCTGTCCCGTTGCAGAATATCCAGAATGTTCTGATCAATCTCGTCAAAGGTCAGGCTGTCTGCGGGTTTTGACCCAGTTTTTCGCGGGCGGGTTTCGGTCATGCGGTCACAAACTCCATCATTACTCCGGCGGCATCTTCGGGGGCTACGGCCACCCCCAATGCGGTGCTAGAGTTGGGCACATTTGCAGCCGCAAGGCAATCCTTTAGCTTGTTAAGGTTCCCCACCTTAACCCGCAGTCCGGCAAAGGCACCCTTGGCAGTGTTGGTAAGGTCGAAATCGGGATAGGCTTTGGCGAAAGCATCCTTTGTCGCTAAAATGACGGGGGCCGATTGCGGTCCGGTGTGCACCTTGAGCCATCCATCCTGCGACGTGACCTCACCTTTGGCCCAAAGTCTTGCAAGACTCGCGGCGTCATCGCTGGCTGCTTCGGAGATAGCCAGAATAGCATCCAGACCGCAGGCCGTGTTGGGATGGTCCAACAACTCCTTAATCCAAACGGTCTCGCGGGTTTTGTGCTGACACATAAAGACGATGCCAAGCGGTGTGTCATCCTGGCAGAAAGAAACCGTTGAGAACGCGGCCTCTGCTTCGGTGCCATCAGGCAGTGTGACCGGGCGCGCAAAGCTACCAAGATCTTTTGTCGGGATACCCAGGTCTGCAAGCGCCGCTGCAGCGTTTTCGGCGTCGTCGATCCGACAGGCAATGGCATGAAGGCCCTGTCCCCTCTCGGCCAGCATCTTGCGACGTGGCGCATTTAGATCTGTGGGCGAGAGAATGCCCAGCAGCTCGAAGTAGTCCCGTGGGAACATGATCGTGTAGTTTGCGGTGCCTTTCGAAGGGGAATGGGTGCCCCGCGGCGACAGGGTAAAACCAAGCGCTTTGTATTGTTCGGCGGCATGCTCCAGATCGCCCACCAAAGCGAAGCAGTGGTCGATGCCTGTCACGGGGTGTGTCATTTGCCATCTCCTTATCAGTTGCATCAGCCTCCCGCACAACGGGGCCTCTTGCAACGGATTTCCACCTCATTTTGGGCGTGAGAGCAAAAAGAAACCTAATTTTTGTGCAAATATTGGAATGGTATTGGGTATTTTTCTATTTTCTTGGTTTTTTATTGACCTTCGATGGGGGTGTGTCTCACGTGAACGTACAGATTGAACAATTCGGCCATGGAGGCCGGATACCCGACCAGGAGACAGAATATGACATCCAAGTTGAAACGATTTGGAAAAGCTGCTGCCCTTACAGGTGCTGCCGCTGGAGCGATCAGCGCCACCGCCTTTACCGCATCTGCAGAAGAGGTGCAGCGCGGCGGGACCGCCATCGTTCACATGATTTCCGAACAACGCACCCTGAACCCGGCGCTGCGCGCCTCGACGGGCGTTTACAACATTTCAGGCAAGATTATCGAGCCGCTGATCGACAAATCCTATGATGGCTATGTTCCGGTGTTGGCCACGGAATGGTCCGGCTCGGAAGATGGCAAGCAGGTGACGCTGAAGCTGCGCGAAGGTGTGAAATGGCATGACGGTGAAGATTTCACCTGCGATGACGTTGCCTTTTCCGCAATGGAGCTTTGGAAAACCTACCTGAACTATTCCTCGGCGCTTCAGGCAAATCTGGAAAGCGTTGATTGCCCCACCCCCCACACAGCCGTGTTTAACTATTCAAAACCGATGCCGCTTGGCCTGTTCGTTGCCGCTATGCCCGATCTGGGTCATCCGATTCCGAAACACCTTTATGAAGGTACGGACATCCTCAAGAACAAGTACAACACAGCTCCGGTGGGCACAGGGCCGTTCAAGTTCGTCGAATATGAGCGCGGCCAATATGTGATGGCAGTGAAAAACGACGACTACTGGCGCGAAGGTTTCCCCTATCTCGACAGGATCGTCTGGCGCTTCATCAAGGATAAATCCGCAGCCGCCGCAGCATTAGAAGCGGGCGAAGTCCATGAATCTGGATTCATTGGCGTTTCCATGGCCGACATTGAGCGCCTGGGCAACGATGATCGCTTTGATGTTGGGACCGAGGGTTATGAAAACAACGTCGCGCACTCGACCGTGGAGTTCAATCACCGCAATCCGATCATCGCTGATCTGAAAGTGCGTCAGGCGATTTATCATGGCCTAGACATTGACTATGCCATCAAGACCATCATGCGTGGATATGCGAAACCGGGTCGCGGTCCGGTGCCAAGTGCGGGGGGCATCAACTACACCGATGATGTGCCGACCTATGACTATGATCCCAAACTGGCGAAGAAAATTCTGGATGAGGCGGGGTACCCGGTAAAAGACGACGGATTCAGGTTCACTTTGCGCCATCGCCCCGCACCATGGGGGGAATATACCCAGCTTTGGTCCGAGTATTTTGCGCAGGCGCTAAAGGAAATCGGCATCAATGTTGAAATTCTGACCAACGACGCGCCGGGTTTCCTGAACGGTGTTTATCGCGACTACGACTTTGATACGGCCAACGGCTGGCACCAATTCCGCTCTGACCCGGCTGTTTCAACCATGGTTTGGCTGCGCTCTGGTCAGCCGCAGGGCACGCCTTGGTCCAACCAGTTCGGCTGGCAAAGCGACGAGATGGATCAAATGATTGATGATGCAGCCTCGGAGCTGGACGTCGATAAACGGGCAGGGATGTATCACACCATTCAGGCCAAATCGATGGCCGAGCTGCCAGTGATGTTCGCAATTGAACATCCGTTCATCTCCGTCACTTCAAAGAAGCTCCACAACCACCACAATACCCCACGTTGGAATTCGTCTAGCTGGTATGACCTCTGGATCGAACAATAAGGCGAATTTGGCGGGCGCCGACGTCGGTTGCGCCCGCCAGCTTGCATCCCGGTCCGTGACGGTCCCACCAACGATCCCAAAGGATCCAAACTCATGACACTACACATGTCTCCGATCCTGATCTATGCGCTAAAGCGCCTTGTTCAGGCCATTCCCGTGATCCTCATGATCATGGTCGGAACCTTCCTTCTTCTCAAGCTCGCGCCCGGCGACACGGTTGATGCTCTTGTGGGCGATATGGGGGGCGCAGACGCCGCCTTCATCGCCAAACTTCGTGCGGAATACGGATTGGATCAGCCCGTTTGGGTGCAGCTTCAGCGCTATATGACAAAGCTTGCCACCTTCGATTTCGGCTGGTCCTTTGTCTACGAACAGCCCGTGTCAACGGTTCTGATGGATCGCCTTGGCACCACACTTTTGCTGATGGCGACCTCTCTCAGCATTGCCTTCGTTGTGGGGATCGGCCTTGGTGCGATCGCCGCGCGGCGCGCCTATTCGGGCGTCGACAATCTGATTTCGATCCTGGGTCTGGTCTTCTATGCCACGCCGTCCTTTTTCCTGTCGCTGATGCTGATGTTGTTTTTTTCGGTCAAGCTCGGCTGGCTGCCCGTGGGCGGAATCAAAACCATTGCGGCCTTCTACACCGGCTGGGATCACGTTTGGGATGTTGCCCGTCATCTGGTCATGCCAACCGCCGCGCTGTCGTTGATCTATCTGGCCTTTTACCTGCGCCTCATGCGGGCCTCGGTGATCGAGGTCGCTGATCTTGACTACGTGCGGACTGCGCGGGCCAAGGGCGCCGGAGAGGCCCGCCTTATGACCCATCACATTATGCGCAACGCCTTGTTGCCTGTGGTCACTTTGCTGGGGCTGCAATTCTCGACTGTGCTTGGCGGCTCCATCGTTGTCGAGACCATCTTCACCCTGCCAGGGCTGGGGCAGCTTGCCTATCAGTCCGTGGTTCAACGCGACATGAACACGCTGATGGGAATTATCTTTCTCTGCTCAATCATTGTGGTTGTCGTGAATTTTCTCACAGACCTGCTTTATGCCCGTCTGGACAGCCGGATCGAACTCGTATGACTTTCACAGATACCGTTATCGCTCCGCCCGAGCCACCGCGCTACGTGGTGTTCTGGCGCCGCTACAAACGCAATCGCGCCGCGTTGCTGGGGCTTGTCCTCTTTGCGGTCGTGGTCTTCATGGCGCTATCCGCTGGGCTGGTTGATCCAGGCGATCCGCTGCGCCGCGCCGGGGAGCCCCTGACAGCACCTTTCCAAAACTGGGACACGCCTTTGGGCACCGACCAACTGGGACGCGATATTTTGTCCGGTGTTTTTTATGGAGCACGCATTTCGCTTTTGATCGGAGTCGTTGCCACGCTTGTTGCCATTGTCATCGGTGTCGTGATTGGCGCTTTGGCCGGCTTTTTCGGAGGCTGGATCGACGACGTGTTGATGCGTCTTACCGAGGCGTTCCAAACCATCCCCAGCTTTGTCCTTTTGCTCACGCTTGTGGCCATCATGGGATCAAAAATCGAATGGATCACACTCGCCATCGGTATCGTCAGCTGGACGGCTCCGGCACGGATGGTCAGGGCCGAATTCATGTCGCTTCGGAACCGCGAGTTTGTGGATGCGGCCCGCAATCTTGGAGTCTCGAACGTGTCGATCATTTTTCGTGAGATCCTGCCCAATGCGATGCCGCCAATCGTGGTCTATGCCTCGGTCATCATGGCCTTGTCGATCCTGATGGAAAGCGCGCTTGCCTTTCTCGCTTTGGGCGATCCGAATTATGCAAGCTGGGGCAACATGATTGGTCAGGGCCGCGCTGTCCTGCGTTCCGCGCCCCACTGCGCCGTCATCCCTGGAATCGCCATCATCCTGACCGTCCTTTCCTTTTCGCTGCTGGGCGAGGGGCTGAATGACGCACTTAACCCAAGGCAGAAAAAATAATGACCAAGAAACCATCTGTCCTCGCTTTGCGAAATCTGGAAATCTCGTTGCCCAAAGGTGCAGATCGCCCCTATGCGCTGACCGGGCTTGACCTGACCATCAACCCCGGAGAAATCGTTTGCCTTGTCGGTGAAAGCGGATCCGGAAAGTCACTTTGCGCCGGGGCTATCATGGGCCTTTTGCCCGAACCACATGTACGCGTAACCGGCGGAGCTATCCGCTTTTTGGGAGAAGAACTGCGCGGCAAATCCGACGCTGAAATGCGCAAACTGCGCGGGGCGGATATCGCCATGATTTTTCAGGAGCCGATGACCGCTCTGAACCCGCAGAAAACCGTGGGCTGGCAACTGGATGAGGTTCTGCGACTTCATACAAAACTGAAAAAATCCGAACGCAAGGCGCGCGCAATCGAGATGCTGGAACGGGTACATCTTCCTGATCCAAGCTCGGCCTACAACGCCTACCCGCATCAGGTGTCTGGCGGGCAGCGGCAGCGTGTTATGATCGCAATGGCTTTGTCGTTGTCTCCAAAGCTGATCATTGCGGACGAACCAACCACAGCGCTTGACGTAACCACCCAATTGCAAATTCTTAAGCTTATTCGTGAGCTGCAGGAAGATGAGGGTGCAGGCGTTTTGTTCATCACCCATGATTTCGGCGTGGTGGCGGAAATCGCGGACAAGGTTGCCGTTTTGTGTCGCGGGGATCTGGTGGAAAGTGGCACCGTCGATGAGGTTCTGAACCACCCGCAACACCCCTACACCCAAGCGCTGATCGGCGCGGTTCCGGCATTGACGCCGCCGCCTGCCAAAGCGGTCACCAAAGCCCCGGTTGTATTAAAAGGCTCGGGATTGCTTAAGACCTTCGCCGCGCGCGGCGGGCTGCTAAGCGGCAAACGTGCACCCGTAACCGCGGTAAAAGACCTTTCCTTTCAGCTGCATAGGGGCGAAACCCTCGGCGTTGTCGGCGAAAGCGGTTCGGGCAAAACCACGGTGTCGCGGATCGTCACCCGCCTATTGGAATGCGATCAGGGCAGTGTCGAGCTGAACGGCAAAGACCTGCTGGCCTGCACACCAAAAGAGCTGCGTGCCATGCGCAAACATGTGCAAATGGTGTTTCAGGATCCCATGGCCTCGCTCAATCCGCGCAAACGGGTCGTGGACCTGATCGCACAAGGGCCGATTGTGCACGGGGCAAATCCCAAAGAAGCGCGCGAACAGGCCAAAAAACTGCTCGAACTGGTTGAGCTGTCTCCGGCTGCGGCCAATCGGTTTCCGCACGAGTTTTCCGGCGGGCAGCGGCAGCGTATTGGCATCGCCCGGGCGCTGGCTCTTGAACCCAAGGTGATCGTTGCGGATGAGCCGGTTTCGGCCTTGGATGTCTCTGTCCAGGCCCAGGTTTTGAAACTGCTGGCTGATCTAAGGGACCGGCTCAATCTGTCGCTGCTCTTTGTGACCCACGATCTGCGCGTCGCTGCCCAGTTGTGCGACCGGGTCATTGTCATGCAGAAGGGTGAGATTGTCGAAACCGGCCCGACCGCTCAGGTCTTTGCTCATCCGCAACATCCCTACACACAAAACCTGCTTTCTTCCATTCCGGGCCGAGACTGGACACCTCCAGACTTGCGCACGAATGCTGCCTAAGGACGAACAATGTCATTGGAATTTGAAGACATCCGCTCTGCTTTGATTGGTGAAGGCGTGGCCATTGACGGACCATTCGGTCCCCGCCCACTGTTCTACGCAGATTACGTCGCTTCAGGTCGCGCACTTGATTTCATCGAAGATGCGATCCGCACCCATGTGCTGCCCTTTTACGGAAATACCCACACTGAAACGTCCTTTGTCGGACGGCGCACAACCGAGCTGCGCGAAATGGCGCGCAGGGCCGTCCGCGAAGCGGTGAACGCCGATGAAAATCACGCCGTCATTTTCGCAGGCTCGGGCGCGACAGGTGCAATCGACAAACTGGTACGGGCGTTGAAGATGCAGGGTCTCGCCGAAGCTGTGGTTTTTGTCGGCCCTTATGAGCATCACTCGAACGATCTGCCGTGGCGGGAAAGCGGCGCGAAGATTGTGCGCATCCCTCTGAACGCGCAGGGGACACTGTGCTTTGAAAGCCTCGCGCGTGAATTGGATGCACATAGAGAGGCGCCATTGAAGATCGGAGCGTTTTCTGCGGCTTCGAACGTGACCGGGTTGCGCACCGATTTGCGTGCCTTAGCCAAGCTTTTGCACGCTCATGATGCCTTGTGCGTTGCTGATTTCGCAGGGGGCGGCCCTTATATGCCGATCCACCTTGCAGATAGCAGCCCAGACGCTGCCGACAGGGTCGACGCCGCTGTGATCTCACCTCACAAATTCGCTGGCGGCCCTGGTGCCTCGGGCATTCTGATCGCTGATCGCAAGTTCTTTGGCGGCAGATGCCCGACGATGACGGGCGGCGGCACTGTGAGCTATGTTACCGCCGACGACCACACATACATCGCCGATCCAGAGCATCGCGAAGAAGGTGGCACGCCCGCGATCGTTGAAAACATCCGCGCTGGCTTGGTGATGCAGCTCAAGCGTGATTTGGATGAGATACGCATAGAAGAACGCGAGCTTGAGCTGACGCAACGGATGGAAACGGCCCTGCGCACCATTCCGGGGCTCGAACTTTTGGGCCCCAAAGACGCGCCGCGATTGGGGATATTCTCATTCAACGTGCAAACTAGGGGCAAGTTGCTGCACCATAACTATGTGGTCGCTTTGCTAAATGATCTGTTCGGCATTCAGGCCCGTGGCGGTTGTTCCTGTGCGGGGCCCTACGGACACAGCTTGTTGAACATCGACCCACAGACCAGCAAGCGCCATGCCGACGTGGTTCACCATGGCAATTCCATTTTCCGTCCTGGCTGGGCACGTTTTGGGATCAACTGGTTCTTTAACGACGAAGACATCGACAGGATCGTGCGGGCCATTCGCTTTGTCTCGGAACATGGGCTGGCACTGTTGCCGCACTACCGGCTGGTTGCCTCCGAGGGGATCTGGCGGGCGCTGCCCGAGCTTGAAAATACCTGCCCGCGCCGCCTGTCGGACCTGTGGGAGATCAAGGAGGTTCAAAGCCGCGATGCCCCTGACTTTGAAACATGTATGGAAGAGGCGATGAAGCTGATCAAAACACCGCCTGCCGGCCACCGCGATGCGGCTCCCACATTCTCCGCGGAAGAAGACGCTTTGCGATGGTTCTGGCTGCCACATGAAGTCGAGCAATTTGAGCAGAAAGGGGCGGCATGATGTCCGTGGAATTCCCCAAATCAATCTGGGCGGAGGTCTCCGCCGACAGGATCCCCACGGCCCCGCTGTCGGGGATCATTGAGACAGATATCCTTGTGATCGGCGCGGGCTTTACCGGTCTTTCCGCCGCCATTGAAGCGCGCAGACAAGGCCACGACGTCACCATTCTTGAGGGCAAAGCCGTCGGGTGGGGTGCATCGGGGCGCAACAACGGTCAGGTCATTCCCATCCTCACCTCAGCCGAACCTGACGTCTGGGTGTCGCGCTATCGCGGCGCGGGCGAACGTATGGTCAATCTCATCGGCAATTCAGCCAATACACTGTTCGATCTGGTGCGCGAATTCGACATGCAGGCAGAGGCCGAACAAAACGGCTGGTTCCAGCCAGCCCATAGCCCGGGCCGCGTAAAGCTGTCGCAAAAACGGGTGGAGGCATGGCAACGGTTTGGATTTTCACCGGAGATCAAGAACGCCAAGGAATGTGCCGACATCCTCGGGACGGACTTTTGGCACGGCGGCATGTTCAATGCCTCGGGCGGGCACATTAACCCACTGGCGCTGGCGCGTGAAATGGCGCGCGTTGCCGAAGATCAGGGTGCTGTGATTTACGAAGAGAGCCCCGCGCTGTCGTATCGCCGGATAGGGCAGGAATGGGTGGTTGAGACACCCAAGGGCAAAGTGAAGTCTCGTGCGCTGATCCTGGCAAGCAATGCCTATACCGGTGAACTTGCCCCGCGGCTGGCCTCTAAAATAGCGCGCTCCGTGATCCCTGTGTTGGGCTGGCAAATGTCGACGCCACCGATAAGCGACAATCTCCGCAAGAGCATTTTGCCGGGTCGCCAGGCCGTTTCCGATACGCGCGGTGATTTGCGGTTCTTTCGTTATGACGCGCGCAACCGGCTGATTACCGGTGGTGCGGTTATCGGGTCGTTCGGCGAGGCCAATCGCGTCAGCAAGAAAGCCGCGCGCAATCTGAGTGAGGCTTTCCCGGAATTAGGCGAGCTTGAGATGACGCATGTCTGGTCCGGCTATATCGGGATGAACTGGGACCGGTTCCCGCGTGTGCACAAGCTCGGGCCGGATGGCTGGGCCTGGGCGGGGTGCAACGGACGTGGTGTGGCGCTTGGCACCGCCTTGGGGCGTGAGCTGGCGCGCGCCGCCATGGGGCAATCCGAGAAGGAGCTTGCGCTGCCGATAACAGACCCTCAGCCATTCCCGTTTCACAGCATCGGACGCCGTGTAGCGCCCACATATCTCGCCTGGCTCAAGCGTCAGGACCAAAAGGAAATCAACCTTTGAAGGGAAGACAAATGGCAGAAGATACCACCGCCACAGGCATGGACATCAACGACATCCCCATTCTCCTGCGTCGCCGGATCGAGGCGATGATGCTGAAACATGTTCTTGACGTCATCACCGAACGATCGGGCCGCAAAGAAGCCGAGGCCGTGATTGGTGCGGCTTGCTCCAAATCTGCGATTGAACAAGGGCAGATGCTGGCGGCGCTATTGGATCATGAGCCCGATCTTACAGATTTCGCGGCGATCATGCCCAATTGGACCCGCGAAGACGCGCTACAGATTGAGCCCGTCGAAATGTCCAACGAGAAGATGGATTTCAACGTGGTTCGGTGTCGATACGCTGAAATGTATCAAGAGATGGGGCTGGGCGACATCGGGCATCTGTTGTCCTGCAACCGCGACGGCGATTTTTGCATCGGGTACAACCCGAACATCGAAATGACCCGCACTCAAACCAGAATGCAGGGTGCCAGCCATTGCGATTTTCGTTACCGAATGAAAAAGGAGGCCTGAATGGCCATCGAAAACTGGGTCGCAAAACATGTGGCCGACCTGACCGAATTCCGCCGGGACCTCCACCAAAATCCGGAACTTCTATACGACGTTGAACGCACGGCTCAATCGGTGGCCGACGCGTTGCGGGCCGCTGGTGTTGATGAGGTTCACGAAAGCATCGGGCGCACCGGCGTGGTTGGCATCATTCGCGGACAAAGCACAGCCTCGGGCCGCATGATCGGCCTGCGCTCGGATATGGATGCCCTGCCGATCGAGGAAGAGAGCGGCGCGCCCTGGACCTCGCAAGTGGCCGGGAAAATGCATGCCTGCGGTCATGACGGACATACAACAATGCTGTTGGGTGCGGCCAAACACCTGGCTGAGAGCCGAGGCTTTGACGGAACTGTCGTGGTCATATTCCAGCCCGCCGAAGAAGGCGGTGCCGGCGCTCGGGCAATGATCGAAGATGGCCTGTTTTCCCGTTGGCCCTGTGACGAAGTTTTTGGAATGCACAACCGGCCCGGACTTGATATCGGGCAGTTCACCATCAATTCGGGGCCGATCATGGGCTCGGTCGATGAAATCAAAATCACCATCAAGGGCCGTGGTGGCCATGCCGCGCGACCCGATCAAACAATCGACCCGATCCCAGTGGCTGGCGCGTTGTTGCAAGCCATTCAGACCCTCTCGTCGCGCAACCTCGACCCGATTGATAGCGCGGTGGTTTCACTCTGCACTCTGTCCTCGGGCAACGCGTTTAACGTCATTCCCCAAGACGTGGTGATGACAGGCACTGTGCGCACCCTAAAAGAAGACGTGCGCGACATGATCGAAGATCGCATGGGGGTCATGGTGTCCAATATCGCGGCTGCCTTTGGTGGCGAAGGGCAGCTCGATTATGTCCGACATTATCCGGTAACCGTGAACCACGAGCGGGAAACCAATTTGGCGGCACAAGCAGCGATGGCGATCGCCGGAGAGGAAAACGTGTATCTCGACATGCCACAAACTCTTGGCGGCGAGGATTTTTCCTTCATGTTGAATGAGGTGCCTGGCGCGATGATCAATATTGGCAACGGCCCCTCAGCCGCGCTTCATAATCCTAAATATGACTTCAATGATGACGCCATCGCGTGGGGGTGTTCGTACTGGACGGTCCTTGTACGTCAACGGTTGCCTCTTGGTCCCTAGAGGCTCTCCTGTGTGACGATAGGCTAAACGCCAATACCGGCGCGATTGGTCTGTCTTTGGACTGCATGGCCGGGGCGCAGGAATGGCCCTTTGATGCTAGCAAGCATCCGATGACCCGCGCACAAGTTGAGGCGCTGGCCGCCACCACCGCGCGCCTGTGCAAGCAGTACGATATCCCGGTCAGCCGCTGGTCCACCCTTAGCCACGCCGAGATCCAGCCCACGCTGGGCATTCGCCAGCGGTTCAAATGGGATATCACCTGGCTTCCCGGCATGACCCGGCCGGGCGATCCGGTCGAGGTTGACGACAAGCAGCGCGACATGGTGAGGGCGGCGATGTGAGGCGGGCAGGGGTGGCGCTGGCGCTGACTGCCTGCGGCGGCCCAGCCTTTCTGGCAGGCGGCGGAACCAAGGTCGCGGCGAATGTCCAGGCGGGCGAAACCAACACGCAGACGGTCGGCAAAAGCGAACAGTCCTCGCAAAAAATCATCCGACCCAATGCCCGCAATATCCGCCAGTCGGCTGATCGCAACAAGGTGCAGGCCGACCATGTGCAAACTGTGGTGGTGCAGGAAGTCCCCGCCTGGTTGATCATCGCCTTCGCAGTGCTTGTGGATAGCCTGCTCAGGTGGTGGGCGCAGATACGGGCGGGGTTTCGGTGGAGGTAGAAACGTGACCTATCGGAACAGCGCAAAGCGAACTCGGCAAATTTGTGTTTGCGGCCCGAAGCTGCGGATCATGTCTGGCGCAACGGATGGCGGCACTCAGCCCAAAGCGGACATGGACGCCGGACGCGCCGAACGACTGTAGCGAGCCCCAAAGTGCATGATGCTGCGCAACGCATGAATGGCGGCTATTGCGGAATAAATTCCAGCCAACCAGCAGAACCAGCCGCAAACAAAAAACCAAGAAACAGCGCCAAGGCGATAATCCACTGGATGAATGTGTTCTTGCGTTTCCCTTCTTTGGGGAACCAGTTGAACTTACGCAGCCAACCCAAGATCAAATCCATGAACATGAGTACGAACATGAAGTGGCGGAAAAACAGGTAGATGAACAACACCCCAAGGATAATTCCTGACAAGGTGTTGGCCGGAATAATCTCCCAACTGCTACCATTAGTAGATGTGGTTATCGTGCTTTCCATCTGCTCCGCGCCCTTTTTATTGTGTCACTTACTAATCTAAGACAACATTTCGGCAAGCGCTAAATTGCATCGGTTCTTTGCGAAGTGGACCTTCATTTTCTCTCAGTGAAGGTCGGGAAAGTCCGCCTAGCGGCCGTCCATCTACGCAAAATGCTGCGAGTGCCTGCCAATGTCCGCCTTGGAGAAGCTGCGCCGCGGCAACCGAACCTATGACGAAGGGCCGTTCGCCGAACTTTGCAAATTTCGCTATCTACGCGTTGCTTCCGTTCTGACCGTTGCAGCGAAGGTTCTCTCTCGGCCCGAAGCAGCAGGGCTGATCAGCACGTTGGGCGGATCAGGCCAGTAGATCGTAGTCGACACCGGCAATCCGAAGGTTGATCGCGGATTGGGCGGCTCCATCGACCAAGGCCCACAGCGTCTGATCGGTGGGGGTGTGAATGACGTAGGCTTCGGCGACACCGGTGGCCCCTGCCTCGGCGGTTTCGATGAAATCGACCCGGAACTGGCTGATATCTCCGGCCAGTCCGAACATCAGAAGATCGCCCTCGACCGCACTGTAGTCCTTGATCCAATCGGTACCGTGGATCTCGGTGCCTTCGTGGAAAAAACGATCCGCGCCCGTGCCCCCATGCAGAAGGTCCGAGCCCATACCGCCGTTCAGAAAATCGAAGCCATCGCCCCCATGCAGCACATCTGCGATCCAGCCACCAGACAGCGTATCCGCGCCGGCGCCACCGATCAGAGTGTCCATCCCCATCCCGCCCCAAAGCGTGTCGTCGCCCACTTCGCCGAGCAACAGATCATTGCCAAAGCCGCCGTTGATCTCGTCATTGCCATCGCCGCCCAGCATCACATCCGCGCGGTCGCTGCGCAGGTGCCCCTCTGATGGCGCGCCATGCAGTTGGTCATCCCCCGTACCGCCAAGGATCGTGTCCCGACCGTTCCCGCCCCAGATGGTGTCGTTGCCGCCGCCGCCCACCAGCTTGTCATGGGCGCTACCGCCTAGGATCAAGTCGTCGCCATCCCGCCCATGCAGTTCGACAAAGAAAACTGCCGACGAACGGTCGAGGATCTGGTTCGGGTCGTCCGGGTGCTGGGCAATGATTGTCCAGCCATAATCTTGCGTCAGCGTGTCATAGGCCTCGGTGTTGGAATAGATCACGCCTGCGGCCCCAAGGGTGATACCGATCGGAATGCGCTCTTCTCCGGGATCAAGTCGTGCCCAGCCTTCCAGCGTGGCATCAAAGTTCTCGGTGCTCATGCCCGAATTGTCGAACATCCCGCTGGCATAGGTCAGCATCGAGATATCCCAGTCGCCAAGATCCTGATCAAAGGACGCCGCGTCTTTGAACATCGCGACCGTATACGTAAGGCTGCTGGTATCCCACCCGCTAATGTCCTGATTGAACGAGAACGCCCCCAGAAACGTCCTGTCTGCAGTCCTCAGGCTACTGGTATCCCACCCGCCAATGTCCTGATTGAACGAGAACGCTTCCTGGAACATGTAGCCTATATAGGTGACGTTGCTTGTGTCCCACGCGCCGATGTCCTGATTGAAATGTCTGGTATTGCGAAACATTTTCGCGGTGGTCGTAAGGCTGCTGGTATCCCAACCGCCGATATCTTGGTTGAATCTATAGGCATTTTCGAACATCGAGTGCATTGTGGTGACGTTGCCGGTATCCCACCCACCAATATCTTGGTTGAAGCCACTGTTTTCGAACATCTGGCTCATATCCGTCACGCTGCTGGTATCCCAACTACCGATGGCGCCGTTGAAACTGTCTGCATTGTAGAACATCGCATTCATGTCTGTGACACTGCTGGTGTCCCATCCATCAAGGTACTGATTGTAGTTATAGGCGTCCTGGAACATCTCGCTCATATCCGTGACATTGCCGGTGTCCCAGTCGCCGATATACTGGTTGAAGGCATCGGCCTCACTGAACATCTCGCTCATATCGGTGACGCTGCTGGTGTCCCACCTCGCGATATCCCCGTTGAAGCGAACTGCCTCTTCGAACATGCCGGCCATATTGGTGACGCTGCTCGTGTCCCACCGCCACAGGTCATGAGTGAAGTCCTCTGCGCGAAAGAACATCTCGCTCATATCCGTGACATTGCTGGTGTCCCACGTCGCGATATAGCGGTTGAAATCATCCGCGTTGAAAAACATGCGCGACATGTCGGTGACGCTGCTGGTATCCCAGGTCGCGATCACCCCGTTGAAGTCCCGAGCGTACTCGAACATGCTGGACATATCCGTGACGCTGCCAGTGTCCCAGCCGCTAAGGTCAGCATTGAAACCCGGGTTGAGCCTTACCATGCCCTGCATTGTCGTGACGCTGCTGGTATCCCAATCCGCCAGATCAGCAGGCAGCTCGGGGGAAACGTAGCGATCACCCGCCGTTCCGAAATAATAGCTCAGGTCTGCGGATGGGGCTGTGGGCATGGGGCGCTCCAATCTGTGAAATGTGAAATCAACCAATTATGAGCGCTATGTTACTATGTTCGCCAGAAAATGGAATTAGGAATACCGTGGTCAGGATTTTGCAAGCTGGAAAAATTCCGAGAGCGTGTCCGTTTTATTGGCTGGGATCGGTCGTCCAGTGATACCGTCACAGCCGATCCAGGGCGAAAACTGCGTGCTGCACCGCCGCAAGGCAGCTTCGAGCCCGTTTTGACGGATCTATGGACATACAGTTGGTAGATATGGCTTTCGTTTTGTGTCGAGAACTTCGAAGCGCATTTGCCTTTTGACCAGTTGTAAACTTCGGTCCGCTCGTTACCTGGTGCAACAAGAATAGCGTGGTAATCCAAAACGACTGTGCCTGTCGGGCCTGTTCTACTCGTCGCAACTTGGGGAAGACGCATTTCCCAGATAGAGCTTAATTCGGTGTCATATCGAATGGGTTTGGGCACCAGAATACACGCCTCACCGGTGTTGCCAGATGCTCCACGGTGAACGAACATGCCTACCGCTGAAACCCAGGACCAACTTGCAAGAAGAAACAGAACCAAGAACCCTGCACCAAAGTGAAAATTCGAAACTTGTCCGGGCGTAATAATCCTAGCAATCATATGTAGATAACCGGCAAATCCCACGACGAAAAATAGTGTAATTGCCCCATCCACCGATGTTCCTAAGCCCCATGCAACAATAGCGAGAAACGCTCCGCCAATCAGAACAAGGACTGCGAGTGCCAGCAGCGTCTTTGCTGGCCACCGGCGATCCTTGATTTGATTTTGGGCAAAAAGTGCCGCGAATAGCCCGAGTATGCAGATGAAGCTAGAAAAGAGTGCCCATTTATCCAGCGAGGTTGGAAGCCAACTGCTGATCCAGAAAACAAGTACAAGAAACAAAAGCGCGGGTTTCACTCTGAATTGTACTCCATACTAACTGCCCCAATATTATGAGCATGGGTTTGTGTTAGATATCTCATTGGGGCGCGTTTCCCAAGGTTGACTTAGTCCGCATCGCGGTCATTGGCGCATCGAAAATGCTGCAAGGCGCTCGAATGGCCGGTTTAGCGGGCTGCAACGCGGCATCCAGACACAATGACCAACGGCCGGTTTAGGCCGTCCGCCGAACTTTGCAAAGGTCGCTATCTGCGCATTGCCGACTTTAGTGCGGAGCGCAGCATTTGGGATCAGCTCTAGACGGGTTTGAACGGCCGCTTCCACCGATCTTGCCCGAAGCATGTGCAGCCGCAGCGAATGACCGCAATCCGCCCACACCGCCCAAACCGTTGCCTCACTCTCCAACAATCGGCAAAACCCCCGTACCGACCCAACGTGGGGCCTCGAATTCTCCCAGCCCAGCCACTTTCTCTTAGAACTCAAGACTGCTTTCCCTGAACAGGTAAGCTGTGTCTGGTTGGCAGACGAATGCCCCAAAAGCTACCCCACGCGAAAGCCCAGCCTGTAGAGCTGCTCTGGCGGGTTTTGGATCGCGGATCAGGCCAGCAAGTCGTAGGTGACGCCAGCCATTAGCAGGGTGATCTCGGACTGAGCCTGTCCATCCACCAGGGCCCATAGGATCTGACCGGTGGAGCGGTAGATGACAAAGGCTTCTTCGACCCCCGCGGCACCTGCCGAAGCCGTTTCGGTGAAGTTCACCTGGAACTGGCTGATATCTCCGGCCTGGCCAAATTGCAGAACGCCTCCATCCGCTGCCGTATAGTCTTGGATCCAGTCGGACCCGTGATCCGCGATTCCAATATGGAAGAACCTGTCGGCATCCGCGCCACCGTTCAGCCGGTCATGGCCAAAGCCACCGTTGATGAAATCCGCGCCCGCGCCGCCGAAAATCTCGTCGCCATAGGCTTGAGACGTCAGGTTGTCGTCTCCATCGCCGCCGATCACGGTGTCCGCACCAAACCCACCCAAGATCGTGTCGTTGCCCGCATCCCCGCGCAGCTCGTCATTGCCATAGCCACCATCCAAACTGTCGGCACCAGTGCCGCCGTACAGAACGTCACGCAAATCATCGGGGCTGGAGCCTCCGATCAGCGTGTCATCGCCGTCGCCGCCGATCAGTGTATCTCTGCCGTCGCCGCCTATCAAACTATCGGCTCCGGCCTGACCGTCCAGGCGGTCATCACCGCCCTGTCCGATTATCGTGTCATAACCGCCAGCGTTTATTCGCTCTCCATAGCCGGAGGTCGTGACACCATCATCGCCAGCCCCCAACTGTGTGATGCCCGTCATGCTCAGGATTTCGTCACGATCAATGAGATCGTCAGAGAAGCGGTATAGCTCGACATCTCTGGACAATCGGTCTTGCCCGTCCGCTGAACGGACCAAAATCGCGTCTGTACCGACTACAATACCGACGGTCGTGCTGCTGGCATCAAAAATGGCCGTATCAAAGCCTGAGCCGCCAGATAGGTAGTTGTCTCCTGCACCGCCCGCAAGGGTATCGTTGCCCCCGCCACCGGATAGCGTATCGTTGCCTGAACCTCCTTGGATCGTGTCGGCCCCATTTCCGCTGCTCACAACATCGTTGCCGTCTCCACCGTCTAACAGCCCAGACCCCGAAACTGTATCGTCGCCGGCGCCTCCATAGGATTCGCCAGAGCCCCCACTAAGGCTATCGTTCCCGTCTCCACCATAAAAAATGCCTGAGCCACTGCCGTTCAGGGTATCGTGCCCGTCGCCTCCCTCTAGCAGGCCTTGCCCGTTCAGGACATCGTTGCCAGCCCCACCCAGCAACGTATCCGCATGGTAAACGCTACCGATCAGCGTATCGTTTCCCAGATCCCCAGAAAGCAATATACCCGCCGCAAATGCGGTCAGATGGTCGTCATCGGTCCCGCCAAAGGCCGTCCCTCCGGTGGCGGACAATGAAATAACATCGTTGCCTGTTCCCCCATCAGTCGTGTCGATTGAGAAGAGGCTTCCGTGAATACTGTCGTTGCCATCCTGCCCGAACAATAGGTTGTTGCCATCCTCACCCTCAAGTTGGTCGTGCCCGTCCCCTCCCTCAAGCGTGTCGTCGCCATCACCGCCAAAAATCACGTCGTCGCCACTTCCGCCGTCAAGAAGATCGTTCCCCTCCTGTCCTCTCAGGCTATCCGCACCGGCATCCCCGGACAGGGTGTCATTGCCTTCGTCGGACCAGATGGTATCGTCGACACATCCTGCGTTCAGCCTGTCATTGCCGGAACCGCCATAGATGGCATCGTGGCCACCGCCACCATCCACGCTGTCCGCGCCTGAGTCCCCCAAAGCGCATCATTCCCATCCCCCCCATGCACGGTGTCGTTGCCCGCATTTCCCCTGAACCAGTCGTTGTCTTCTCCTGTGTCGAAAAGGAAATCGTCGCCGGTGCCACCATCTGCAGTATCGTCGCCCGCGCCGCCGGAAATCTGGTCATTGTCGTTTCCTCCAATCAGCGAGTCGTCACCGGCTCCACCAAACAGGCTGTCGTTCCCGCTGTTTCCGTTTAGCGTGTCATGCCCGCCACCTCCATTCAGGGAATCATTGCCCCCGTTTCCGGTCAGGACATCCTGTCCCGTATCGCCGCTAAGCGTGTCTGCACCGTCCAGCCCGGACAAACGATCGTTCACGGTCGTACCAGAAAGGACGTCGGGCCCGCTGGTGCCTTCGACCGGCGGAGGTGGCAGCGTGATAACCTGATCCAGCGTCGACAGCCCGTCTTCAAACTGAAAGAGTTCGACATTGCGGAACAAATCCGTTCCTTGCGGGCTGGTCAGTGTCAAGCCGAGGCTCGGATCGTAGGCATAGGTCAGTTCATCAATCTCGGCCGAGATGAAAACCGTATCCAGTCCAACCCCGCCATCAACAGTGTCATCGCCTGATCCGGGATTGATCTCATCGTCACCCAGCCCGCCTTCCAGCCAGTCATCACCAGCTTGGCCGCGAATAATGTCATTCTGGATGGTCCCCAAGTGTGTGTCATCGCCAGCCCCGGTCAGATGAGCATGCGAAAGGGCCCGTAGTTCCAACATGGTGAAGAGACCGTCCGCAAATTGGAAAATCTAGAACCCGCTCGCCAATTCATAACCATCGCCAACATTCAACCATACCTGGGCCAAGTCCTCCGGCCCAATTAGGTCGAGATAAATCGCGGCTTCCCAGGAATTGATGTTCCCCAAATCAAGTGTGTCCGTGCCATCCCCACCAGAAAGAGTGTCCAGCCCGGCCCCCGGCCTTATGGTATCATCGCCATCGTTGCCACGCAGATTATCATCGTCCGCGCCGCCCAAGATCAGATCATTGCCAGGGCTGCCGTCCAGGTCAATCGGCGTATCCGTTCCCGGATCGGTCGTTGGCACACCATTCGAAATCAAAAAGTCCGCGACCGTCGTCGTAAGATCGTTGAAGACGAGCGCCTCGACCTGAGTGAGCGTGTCTTCTCCCAAAGGCGATATCAGCCGATAGAATGGCTCTGATAGCGCGGTATCAGAAATCAACTCGATCTGGGCATTGGCGCTGACCACATCCAGCACGGCCAGATCATAGCCGAAGCCACCATCAATGTGATCATTACCAAAACCACCGACAAGGGTATCGTCATTGTCATTGCCGTTCAGGACGTCATCGCCTGCGCCGCCAAAGATATAGTCATTGCCCCAGCTTCCGTAAGCGATGTCGTTGCCATCGCCCAGATCCAAGACATCATTGCCCGAATCCCCGGTCACCTAATCGTCACCCGCCAGGGACCGAACGGTATCGTCGCCACTTTGGGCTTCGATCGTATCCGGTTCTGTGCTGCCATCGATTTCGTCTGCGCCGGACGAAGGCTGACTGCCCCCGCCTTGGTTTATCAGCTCCATTAGGCTCAGGACTCATAGCCA
>JBOEGN010000083.1:0-844 GCA_050633445.1 Thalassovita sp. | reverse complement strand
GTGCCATATTGTGTCACCAGTTCCTCAATGGCGGTGACCTTGTCCTCGGGCAGCAGTTCCGCGCGCACCTCGTCGATGCCGACTTGGGCAGCCACAGCCTTTGCCGTGGCCGTGTTGTCGCCGGTGAGCATCACGATCTTTTTCACGCCTTGTGCGTGCAAGCGGGCAACGATGCCCTTGGCATCAGGCCGGATCCGGTCGCGCAATTCCAATACGCCGCTGACGCCAGCCGCGTCCCCAACGGCGACCAGTGTGTTGCCTGCCCCTTCGATGCGGTCGCGCAAATCAGATGGAATTGCGGACCCGAACCCTTTTTCTTCGGCAAATCGGTCTGACCCCAGCCAAATGGACTGGTCGCCCATGTCTCCTTCGAGGCCGCGGCCCGGCACGGTGCGTGTGTTGTCGGCTGCGGAAACGGAGAGGCCGTCTTGTTCTGCACGGCTCAGGATCGCGCGGGCCAGCGGGTGTGACGATCTTGCTTCAAGCGCGGCGGCGCGCATAAGCAGGTCGCGTTCGGACGTCTCGCCAATCGGATAGACCGCAGCGACTTCCGGTTCTCCCATCGTGATCGTGCCGGTCTTGTCCATCGCAAGCGCCGTCGTGCGACCCGGCGCTTCAACATAGGCCCCGCCCTTGATCAACACGCCATTGCGCGCTGCGGCCGCAAGGGCAGCGACAATAGAAACCGGCGTTGAGATCACCAAGGCACAAGGGCAGGCGATGACCAGCAGAACCAGCGCGTTGTAGAACCAAAAGCCCCAGTCACCGCCTGCGACAAGCGGTGGAACCAAGGCAATTAGAACGGCCAGCCCCATTACAACCGGTGTGTAGATGCGCGCGAACT
>JBOEGN010000082.1:0-6606 GCA_050633445.1 Thalassovita sp. | reverse complement strand
GCAGGTTTTCGACAATCTTGCCGTCAACAACGGCAACGCCCTGCCCGCTGGCCTCGGTTTCCTCAAACGCGGCGATCTGGCGTTTGGCCAGGTCCAGTTCCGCATCAGAGGGGGCAAACGCCTCGTTCGTGACTGGAACCTGCGCCGGGTGGATCAGCGTTTTGCCGTCATAGCCCATGTCACGGCCCTGATCGCATTCGACCTTCAGACCTTCGTCGTCTTTGAACTGGTTATACACGCCATCGATGGCGATCACACCATGGGCGCGCGCGGCCAGCAGGATCATTTGCAAGGACGCTTGCATCGGCAGACGGTCGGCGCGGAACCGGCTGTTCAGCTCTTTGGCCAGATCGTTGGTGCCCGCAACAAATCCGGTCAGCTGCGGGTGAGCAGCGATTTCCAGCGCGTTCAGGATACCCAGCGGGGTCTCCATCATCGCCCAGATCGGCTTGCCGTTGCCCAGCAAATCGGCCAGCGCCTGCACATCCGCGGCCGAGTTCACCTTGGGCAGCAGGAACGCATCCGCATCTGCGTCACGCAGCGCCTCGACATCACCTTGGCCCCATTCCGTGTCCAAACCGTTAATGCGGATGATCTTGGCGCGGTTGCCATATCCGCCTGCGGCCAGCGCGGCCTTCAGCGTGTCCCGTGCGCCGACTTTGGCATCAGGGCTGACGGCGTCTTCGAGGTCGAAAATGATCGCGTCAACAGGCAGGGTGCGGGCTTTTTCCAGCGCACGATCCTTGGAGCCAGGAATATAAAGAACCGAGCGATACGGGCGGGCAGTCATGTCCATGAGTCTTGTCCTCGTAATAATCTTGCGCGGACATGGCCAAATTTCTGCGAAAATTTCAAGAGGAATGTCGCCGCAACGCAGAATTTCTGAGCGTCATCGCGGGGAATCGCCCCAAAACCTAGACCAAAGCATCCCAAATCAGCTTTAACCCGGTCAGAGTCAGCAACAGATAGGTCAGCCCAAAGAACAACCGCTCTGGCACCAGATGGTGCGCTTTGACCCCCAGCCAAGCGCCCAAAATCGCGAACGGAGCGAGGATCAGATCAGCCCATAATGTCTGCGCGGTGAAAATACCCAGAAAGCCGTAGGGCACAAATTTGGCCACGTTAATCGCCCAAAAGGTCAGCACGGTCGATGCCTGATAGGTCGTTTTTCCCATCCCACGCGACAACAAATATACAGCGGCAGGCGGCCCCCCGGCATGAGACACAAAACTGGTGAAGCCCGTCATCACCCCAGCCAGCAGACCACCCCACGCAGGCAATTCATGCGACATGTGCCGGATCAACCCCAGTTTCAGCGCCATTTGCCAGGCGACAAAGGCCAGCGAGATACCTCCGATCAGCAAGCGGAACACATCCGCATCTGCGATCTGATACAGCCACGCCCCCAGCGCCACACCGGGCAAGCCCCCCAGGATCAACAGCCTGGCGTCGGGCCAGGACCACTTTTTCCAATAGGGCCGCAAGGTGGTGACATCTATAAGCATCAGCAACGGCAGCATAATTCCCAGCGCATGCGCGGGCTCTAGCACCAGCGCCAGAATCGAGGACGACGCAAAAGCCGCCCCCGAGCCAAAACCGCCCTTGGAAATGCCCGCAAAGGTGACCGCCATCGCGGCAATGAAAAATAATTCCCAGTCCAGCATAATGTCGCCGACTCGCATAACACCCCGTTCAGGCACAGCTTTAGCGATAACAATCGTTACATCCCAGTCACAAATACAAATCTGCCGCAGCGCAGCAGACTTGAAACGAACGCCCGAACAGACTACCCCAAGCGCGATTTTCATTCGGACCGGAGATATATTCCATGGCCAGACCCAAGATTGCCCTTATCGGCGCAGGCAACATCGGTGGCACGCTTGCTCACCTTGCAGCACTGAAAGAACTCGGCGACGTCGTTCTGTTCGACATCGCAGAAGGTCTTCCCGAGGGCAAAGCTCTCGACATCGCGGAATCGGGCCCCTCGGAAGGGTTTGACGCGGCCATGTCGGGCACTCAGTCCTACGAGGACATCGCCGGCGCTGACGTTTGCATCGTGACTGCTGGTGTTGCGCGCAAGCCGGGCATGTCCCGCGACGATCTGCTGGGCATCAACCTGAAGGTCATGAAGTCGGTTGGCGAAGGCATTGCAGCCCACGCGCCTGACGCATTCGTCATCTGCATCACCAACCCGCTGGACGCGATGGTCTGGGCCCTGCAGAAATTCTCGGGCCTGCCCACCAACAAAGTCTGCGGCATGGCTGGCGTTCTGGATTCGGCACGTTTCCGTCACTTCCTGGCAGAAGAGTTCAACGTGTCCATGCGCGACGTCACTGCCTTTGTTCTGGGCGGCCACGGCGACACCATGGTGCCGTCGGTTCGTTACTCGACCGTTGCTGGTATCCCCCTGCCCGATCTGATCGAAATGGGCTGGACCACTCAGGAAAAACTGGACGCAATGGTTCAGCGCACCCGTGACGGCGGCGCCGAAATCGTTGGCCTGCTGAAAACCGGTTCGGCCTTCTACGCGCCTGCCACTTCGGCAATCGAAATGGCCGAAGCCTTTCTGAAAGACCAGAAGCGCGTTCTGCCCTGTGCCGCTTATTGCGACGGCGAGATCGGCGTGAACGACATGTATGTTGGCGTGCCCACCGTGATCGGCGCTGGCGGCATCGAGAAAGTCGTGGACATCAAGCTGAACAAAGAAGAGCAAGTGATGTTCGACAAATCGGTCGACGCCGTCAAAGGCCTGGTCACCGCTTGTAAAGAGATCGACCCCTCGCTGGTCTGATCGCCACGCAAGGACGGAATCGAAAGGGCGCCTTAGGGCGCCCTTTTTCTATGCTTGTCTAATTGGTCTCGTGGAAAATCAGGGACCAGCGCCCCATTTCATCTACGCGACACACCGCTGTTAGAAATCCGTCTTGTCCCCGTCGTAGCCACGCGAAGACGCCACAGGGGATCGCGCTCATGACTTCGCTTCGCACCGGGTTTTGCTCAACACCGCTGGCTTGCATGATATTCTTGGCCGGGTTTGTCCTGCTGATATCAGGTCGAAATGTAGAAAAACTGGGCGATCATTTTCAAGTCGCACTACCGCTTGCCGGGCTCGTCTGCGCCTCGATGGAGGGGCGCTCGATGCAATATCTAGGTCGCTATGTCCTGCTGGAGACCATCGTCAAAGGTTCCAAGTTCGGGCTGGGCGACGCCCCGATCAACCAGCGCCCCAATGGTGGGAACAAGGGATTTCCCTCGGGGCATACAGCTGCTGCGTCTTTCGGGGCCACGGCGCTGATCACCACCTGCCTGAAATCCAGCCATGTCGCGCAGATGGTTGCGGTGGTCGCTGCGGGGTTCGTTGGCACCTCACGCGTGGATGCGGGCAAACACACCCCTTGGCAGGTTCTGGCGGGTGCCTTGGTCGGCTGGGCCACGCAGATCCTGGCGCTAACCGCCTTTGATCGAGCGTTCCGTCGCGCCATGCGCTGGACCGGTCGCCAAATCCGCTCGGGCCTGCGGCAAACCCGTCGTGCCGTTCGCATGGTGCAATATCAGTTTGGGCGTCGCCAGATGACCCGCGCCTATCGCAACGCCTTGCGCGCTCTGACGGCAATTCTGGCCTTTGTGCTGATACTGGGCACCCTGCCCGCCAGCGCCGAAGGCTGGAGCATTTCTGTCTACACAGGTGCGCAAAGTGCACCGCACAGCAAAGTCTCGGGCAATGATCCTGCCGGTGTGGGCGCATTTGATTTCACCGCTGGATGGACGGGCAAACCCTTTGCCATGCCACCGCATTACGGGCTGCGCGCCACCTGGTGGCAAAGCGAGACATTTGGCTACACCGCTGATTTTAACCACACCAAGGTCTATGCGGATGGGGACACACTGGGCGCAAGCGGCACCTCGGGTGGGTTCCAGGTGTTGGAGTTCTCGGACGGGCTGAACAACCTGACATTCGGCGTCGTTCGTCGCTGGCCGCGTCACTGGAACATGCTGACCCCCTATGCCGGGGCCAGCGTCGGCGTCGCCATCCCCCATGTCGAGGTGCAAACAGCGCCCACATCCCCCCGGACATTCGAATATCAGGTCGCGGGCCCCTCGGTCGCTTGGATGTTCGGGCTGGGCTACGCGCTGAACGACCAGTGGGACATTTTCGGCGAATACAAAGGCACCTTTAGCCAAGTTCGCGCGGATCTGATTGGAGGCGGCACCTTGCGGACGGATGTCATCACGAACGCCTTCAACTTTGGCCTAACGCGGAATTTCTGAATCTTCTGTCGATTTCGGGTGAGGTTGGGCAAAAATCGCATGCTGCAAAGCAGCAAACCCACCGTTAGAGTTAACAAAACGAATCAAATTCTTTACCCAATGGCATGTTTGTGATCACAGCTTTTCAGAGTGTGATCACAAAACCAAGAAAATCGGCAAAATTCGACTTTTCTAAGAGAAATTGCTTAGGCCCGTCCGCAACTTGAGGGTATAGAGTCCCCCAATCGTAGCAAGACGGGACAGTTTTCATGAACATTCATGAGTATCAGGCGAAAGCACTGCTTCGCGAATACGGCGCCCCGGTTTCTGACGGACGTGTCGTCCTAAGAGCCGAAGACGCCAAAACCGCCGCAGGCGAGCTGGACGGCCCTCTGTGGGTTGTCAAAGCACAGATCCACGCAGGTGGTCGCGGCAAGGGTTCCTTTAAGGAAGCCGAAGCTGGTGAAAAAGGCGGTGTGCGCCTGGCCAAATCGGTGGAAGAAGCCGCCGAAGAAGCCAAAAAGATGCTGGGCAAGACCCTGGTCACTCACCAGACCGGCCCCGCCGGCAAAGCAGTGAACCGCATCTACATCGAAGCCGGTTCGGACATCGAACGCGAACTGTATCTGGCCTTCCTGGTTGATCGTCAGTCCTCGCGCGTGTCGATCGTTTCCTCGACCGAAGGCGGCATGGACATCGAAGAGGTCGCAGCGTCGACCCCCGAGAAAATCCTGTCCTTCGACATCGATCCGGCCACGGGCTATATGCCTTACCACGGCCGCCGCGTTGCCTTCTCGCTGGGTCTGACCGGCACGCAGGTCAAACAGTGCGTTGCACTGCTGGGCAATCTCTACAAAGCCTTCCTGGAGAAGGACATGGAGATGCTGGAGATCAACCCCCTGATCGTGATGCCCGACGGCAACCTGAAACTGCTGGACGCCAAGCTGGGCTTTGACGGCAACGCAGTTTACCGCCACCCCGACGTCGCCAACCTGCGCGACGAAACCGAAGAAGACCCCAAAGAGCTGGCAGCGTCGAAATACGACCTGAACTACATCGCTCTGGACGGTGAAATCGGTTGCATGGTGAACGGTGCTGGTCTGGCGATGGCCACGATGGACATCATCAAGCTGTACGGTGCCGAGCCTGCAAACTTCCTGGACGTTGGTGGCGGCGCTACCAAGGAAAAGGTGACCGAAGCGTTCAAGATCATCACCTCGGACCCGAACGTCAAAGGCATCCTGGTGAACATCTTTGGTGGCATCATGCGCTGTGACGTCATCGCCGAGGGCGTTGTCGCCGCGGTGAAAGAGGTCGGTCTGCAAGTTCCGCTGGTTGTGCGCCTGGAAGGCACCAACGTCGAAGCGGGCAAAGAGATCATCAACACCTCGGGCCTGAACGTCATCGCCGCCGACAACCTGTCGGATGGTGCTGAGAAAATCGTGCAAGCGGTGAAAGGCTAACCCATTGCGTCTGGTGCGCGCTCTAACCCTCGTGATGGCGACAACGGTTGCCGGATGTGTGGGGTCGGACCTGACACCAGACGCGTTGGAATTGGCGAATATGAGAGAAAGCCACATCGTGCCAAAAAGCAGTGCCTCAACCTTTGTCAAAGCGTTTGACAAATTCTGCGTCTCCGGGCCTCAGACCCCGGCGACCAGAGAGGCATTGCTGCGCGACTCCGGCTATGTGCCCCTGCGCCGCGCTCAGCGTGGCACGTGGACCTTTGTGTCGGATAACCGCAAACCGGCTGTCGCGTTTACGGACGCGTCTTGTTCGGTGGTGGCCCTATCGCGCGCGGGTCAAACCAACCGCGTGCAGCGCTTTGTACACGAGAGCTTTCCTCAGGCGGTCGAGCTGGATGCAACATTCCGCGGCCGTTCCTTTGAACAGACCTGGTTGGTTTCAAAAGAACCAACCGCCTTTGTGGGAACCGCTCGTCATTTTGAAAGCGGCAATCGCTCAAGGTACACTCTGATCTATTTTCGCCCCGATAGCTGATCGAAACGTTAAACCATTCGCTGCGCTTTAGCGGCAAACATCAAGGAGACTCCTAAACATGGCAGTCCTCATCGACGAAAACACCAAAGTGATCTGTCAGGGCTTCACCGGCTCGCAGGGTACTTTCCACTCGGAACAGGCCATCGCCTACGGCACCAAAATGGTTGGCGGCGTGACCCCCGGCAAGGGCGGCGGCGAACATCTGGGCCTGCCCGTGTTCAACAGCGTTCACGAAGCCAAGCACGTGACCGAAGCCAACGCCTCGGTGATTTACGTGCCTCCGCCCTTCGCGGCTGACTCGATCCTCGAAGCGATCGACGCCGAGATGGAGCTGATCGTCTGCATCACCGAAGGCAT
>JBOEGN010000081.1:0-5958 GCA_050633445.1 Thalassovita sp. | reverse complement strand
TTACAATCTTATGGAGCCCGCGCTGATTGAAGCCGCGCTCAAGAAGGGTGAAGGAAAACTGGGCCAAGGCGGCGCCTTCCTGGTCTCCACCGGCAAATTTACTGGCCGTTCGCCCAAAGACAAACACGTCGTGAAAACCGACAGCGTTGTTGACACCATCTGGTGGGAAAACAACGCGGCCATGTCGCCCGAGGGCTTTGATAACCTCTATGTCGACATGCTGGAGCACATGAAGGGTAAGGACTACTACGTTCAGGACCTGGTGGGCGGTTCCGACCCGGCCTATGCGATCAACGTGCGCATGGTAACCGAGCTGGCATGGCACAACCTGTTCATCCGCCACATGCTGCGCCGCCCCGATCGGTCCGCGCTGGATGGCTTCCTGGCGGATTTCACCGTCATCAACTGCCCCAGCTTCCAGGCCGATCCCGAGCGTCATAACTGCCGTTCCTCGACCGTTATCGCGATGAACTTCGACAAGAAGTTGATCCTGATTGGCGGCACTGAATACGCAGGCGAGAACAAGAAATCGGTCTTTACCCTGCTGAACTACCTGCTGCCCGACAGCGGCGTGATGCCGATGCACTGCTCGGCCAACCACGCGATTGGCAACCCGGTCGACACCGCCATCTTCTTTGGCCTGTCCGGCACCGGTAAAACCACCCTGTCGGCAGACCCGTCGCGCACCCTGATCGGTGACGATGAACATGGCTGGTCGGATCGTGGTACCTTCAACTTCGAAGGCGGCTGCTATGCCAAGACCATCAACCTGTCCGCCGAAGCCGAGCCGGAAATCTACGCCACGACCTCGAAATTCGGCACCGTGATCGAAAACATGGTCTATGACGAAGAGACCCTGGAACTGGATTTCGAAGACAGCTCGCTGACTGAAAACATGCGCTGCGCCTACCCGCTGGAATACATTTCCAACGCGTCGGCCGATGCTCAGGGCGGTCACCCAAAAAACATCATCCTGCTGACCTGTGATGCGTATGGCGCTCTGCCTCCGATCTCGCGTCTGACACCGGCGCAGGCGATGTACCACTTCCTGTCTGGCTTCACTTCGAAAACTCCGGGCACCGAGCGTGGTGTGGTTGAACCCACCCCGACATTCTCGACCTGCTTTGGCGCGCCCTTCATGCCGCGTCGTCCCGAAGCCTACGGCAACCTCCTGCGCGAGAAGATCGCCTCGTTTGGTGCGACGTGCTGGTTGGTGAACACCGGTTGGACCGGCGGCGCCTTTGGCACCGGTTCGCGCATGCCGATCAAGGCCACCCGTGCCCTGCTGACCGCCGCGCTGGACGGTTCGCTGAACGACGCGCAGTTCCGCAAAGACGAAAACTTCGGCTTCGAGGTCCCTGTCTCGGTGGCTGGTGTTGACGATACCCTGCTGGACCCGCGCCAGACTTGGGCCGACGGTGCTGCCTATGACGCACAGGCTGCGAAGCTGGTTCAGATGTTCTCGGATAACTTCGAACAGTACCTGCCTTATATCGACGAAGACGTGAAAGCCGCCGCAATCGGCTAAGGTCCGTCCTTATCGTTTGAATATTGAACGCCCCGGCCCTCGCGCCGGGGCGTTTCTTTTTGATAAACCCCCAATGAATGGCCCCACCAGGCCACCGGCTTAGGCCGCGACCGGGACTTTGTGTTCCAACGGCACGTGCATCACGTGGCGAATATCATCAATCTCCATCCAGACCATGTTGCAATCCAACGGCTCGTTGCGACCATCAAGCTTCCAGCTCAGGCAGTACGGATCGGTATGCATATAGCCTTCGCGCTCGGCTAAACCGCGCCGCGCAACTGTGCGGACAATGAAGCCAAATACAAAGTCGGGCTGCCAGTGCAGCAAAGCGGTCAAAAATGCGAAACGTGCCAAATGATCAATCAATCCGCGCCCACGAAAGGCCGCGTCATCTTTCAGCCACATTTCTCCATGGTAGCACGCACGACCTGTGATTCGCTTTGCACCCGGGCCAGCGCGGAACCAAGAGCCCTCCATATCAACACCAGTGCCGCCGGGCGGAAACTCGACAAAGCGCGTGCTCATGTAGCGCGCCAAGGTTTGATCACAAAGGTCCAATAGACGCATCGCCTGCGTGTGAACAAGCTGCCCTTGCGGGTTGTGCCCAACCACCCAAATGCCTCTAGAAGTTGGCAAAAATTGCTTTTCCGGATCGAAGGGCGGGCCTAGTGGTTGCTCGGGACGACCCTCTTTTACAATACGCGCATATTCGTCAAAATCGTCCCCGACCGTTACAAAAATCTGGTTCGACTGTAGTGTCGAAACCGTGTCAGTCAGCATCCGAGCACCGTCAAATACATCACTAATTGTCATCGAATCTCTCCTTTTGGTTGTGTGCCCCAACAGGATGACCAAACAAGAGAGAAATGTCTTTTCCTTGTTATTCCAGCGGCAAAGCCGGGTCTGGAACGTTCATGACCTCGTCGACGGGCATCGAACGTATCTGTTCGTCGGAAACCCCCGCGATTTGCAGGTCGTAGGTGCGTTCCACCAAGGATAGCAAAGCAAAACTGCCATCAGGGTAGGTTCCCCCCATCAAAAGCCGCTTGAAACTAATGGGTTCCATCTGGCCTGCTTCGCCTCGTGCCATTTGAGTGTGCACATGATCATAGCGCAAACCATGTGTGGCACGGACTTCTTCGAAGGGTTGCGAGAGCAAATTTGCCAGCGCCCGCCCCCCCGGCAGCCCTGGCACACTGCGCCCCACGGCACTGCGTTCCCACGCCCAACCGTACCAAGTCGCATAAGAGGACTTGCTGCCGACCTCGGTACAGACCCAGTCTTCTTCGAAGCGGCGAAAGACCATCAGATAGGGGCGGATTGGCTGCATGGCGTCTGTTTCCAGTTCGCCGCCAGCCTCGGCCCAGCATTTCACACCGCGCCGCAGCAAATGTGACGGCCCCGACCAAAGCGACGAGATCGGGTGCTGTTGCAGATGGAATTCCCAGCCGGACTCTTGATCCCGACGGTCCACATGAAACAGGCCGTCGATATGTCCCGCTTCGTCGTTCAGCCAGGTTTCACCTCGGGCCAGGATATCTTCGGCTTCGCGCAAGGAGCGCCGCCCGGCCTCGCTGAGATGATATTGCCGGTCTTCGACCAGGAACAGCGGGGCGCCCTTAATCTCTTCTAATGTATTAATATGGCGGCGAACGGTCTGACGGGTGGAATTTAGTTCGCGTACCGCGCGGGACAAATTTAGGGTATGGGCAAGCGTTACGAACGACCGCAGCAGTTCGAATAACAACCCTGAACTTGGATTCCGCCCCATACTACCATTACTCCCACACTGGTAACGCATTCAAGTTATGACAGTATTTCACTGTCTGCAAAGCCAATCCGCACACGCGCGCAGGCTGTGAATCGCATCCTGACACAGTATGGTACATAAATCACCCATCAAGGGTAAATGAACACACCTTAAGTTGTAATTTCTAACAGATTGATCGCAAAGGACGTTTATATAGAAAGGAATGTGACAATAGATAGTGGATTATAAAGATGTCACACCCTGTAGACGAACATGTCGGAAAAAAA
The DNA here is from genome assembly GCA_050633445.1 of Thalassovita sp. GTDB lineage: Bacteria > Pseudomonadota > Alphaproteobacteria > Rhodobacterales > Rhodobacteraceae > Thalassobius. Next base: position 2,393 of record JBOEGN010000081.1, on the reverse strand, counting down.
CTGAAAAACCTGCGCGTGTTGCGCGGCCTGACGCAAACTGATGTGGCGAATGGCTTGGACATTTCCTTTCAGCAGGTTCAGAAATACGAACTCGGTCGCAACCGGATCTCGGCCAGCAAGCTGTTCGAAATCTCGCGCATTCTGGATGTGCCGCCGTCCTACTTCTTTGACGGTCTGGACGAGAGCCAAAGCGACGACAGCCCTGTGATCGACGAAGAGACCGCCCGCATCGCGAGCGTTATCTCGAAAATCACGGATGAGCGCCTGAAAAGCCAGATCCGCTCGTTCATCGACGCTGTTGCGAACTACAAGCCTGCTGCGTAAGTCCGGCGAAAGGGCGGCGTCATCCGACCAGCCCTTTCCGGATCAAATTGGCACCAGCCACCAGAAGAACAACCAAGGTCGCCTTTTTAAAGGCGGCCTGGTCTATTTTGTCCTGAATGCGAAAGCCCAGAGACGCCCCGATCAAGGCAGGCGGCAGCAGGGCCAATGAAAAGGGCACCGTTTCGGTTCGCACGACACCGGACCCGATATGCGCCAAAAGCAATGCAACGGCCCCTAGCCCATATATGACGCCCTGAATGCGCATCTGGTCCCGTTTGGGCGTGTTGATGGCCGTTAGATACATCACTGTTGGTGGGCCCCAAATTCCCGACACGCCCCCAACTAGCCCGGCGAAGGCACCCACGCCCGCCTCGGCCCGTCGCGAGCCTCCGTTTGGCAATCGCACGGTGACGCCGAACAGCTGGATCAGCGCGAACAAAACGACCGGGCAGCCGATCATCAGCAACAGGGTCGACGCCGGAAGGATTGTCACCAATTGCGCGCTGCTCATCAGCGCCACGCCCCCGACCAACAGGAATATACGGAACCGCGTGACCGAGTCCCAAGCCTGTCGCCACCCTTGTCTTAGCGCTTGCCACAGATTCGTCGCTACGGTGGGCAGGATCAGCCCCGCCAACGCCCATTCCGCGCCAACAATGCTACTGAGACCGGAAATCATGATCATTGGCATAGCGAATCCCACCATGCCTTTGACTATTCCAGCCACGAGCGCGACCATCAGACACAGGACCATGGTCGCAGCGGTTAAATCGCCTAAAATGTATTCCATGACAAAGCTGTAGCAGGTTTCGGCAACGCTGCACCGCAGTATTTTGGCGCGCAACTTTTGAACATTAGTCTATATTCAAACGTATTTTTGTTGCGCTGCACCTGCAAAATAGCTAGGACGAAGCGGACAAAAGATAGGATGTGAATCATGGCTCATGACGGACAGGACCTTGATATGACGAAAACGATCATTCTCCCCGACTTGATGGCGCTGACCGCAGCGTCGATTGCTCCGGCGGAATCGGTACTCGAGGTCGCAACGACCAAATTGCGGACGCTTCTGACGGATGGCGACCGTATCTCGGGTAAGCTGCTGGAAGAAAACCAGACAGCCGCGCATGGCCTGGCCTGGCTGGCCACCTATGTCGAGGCGCTGCGCCAGATGCAGGCCTGGGCCGAACGTCTGCAAGGCGACGGAAAATTCGGCGAGATCGAACAACTGATCCACCAGATCGCCTTTGGTGAATACCTATGGCAAATCTACGGCGGCATCCCCATGAGCCAGGGCGAGATCATCCGCCTGCAAGACATGGGCCTGGGCCAGGACGAAATGCGCGCGCTGATGGAACCGGCCGTGATGACGCTGACGCAGTCCGCAAACTCGCCCGCCGCCCGCAAGCGCCTGGTCGAGCTGATGCAAGAACAGTCCGCCAACATCACCGTCGGCGCGACCGGTCTGGAAGACGAACTGGAAATGATCCGCGAACAGTTCCGTCGCTATGCCGTGGAAAAGGTCGAGCCCTTCGCCCATGACTGGCACCTGAATGACGAACTGATCCCGATGGAAGTCATCGAAGACCTGGCCGAGATGGGCGTCTTTGGTCTGACCATCCCCGAGGAATACGGCGGGTTCGGCCTGTCCAAAGCCTCGATGGTTGTGGTGTCCGAGGAACTGTCGCGCGGCTATATCGGCGTCGGCTCGCTGGGCACGCGGTCCGAGATTGCTGCCGAACTGATCGAAGGTGGCGGCACCGACGCGCAAAAAGAATACTGGCTGCCCAAAATTGCGGCCGCCGAAATTCTGCCCACCGCTGTCTTTACCGAACCGAACACCGGCTCGGATCTGGGCAGCCTGCGGACCCGTGCTGTGAAAGACGAAAACGGCGATTACAAAGTGACCGGCAACAAGACCTGGATCACCCACGCCGCACGAACCCACGTGATGACCCTGCTGACCCGGACCGACCCCGAGACGACGGATCACAAGGGCCTGTCGATGTTCCTGGCCGAAAAGATTCCCGGCTCCGAGGAAAACCCCTTCCCGACCGAAGGCATGACCG
>JBOEGN010000080.1:40507-48096 GCA_050633445.1 Thalassovita sp. | reverse complement strand
ACATCATGCGCGCCCTCATAGGTATTCACCGTTTCCAGGTTCACCATGTGACGGATCACGCCGAACTCCAGGCTGATACCGTTACCGCCGTGCATATCACGGGCCATCCGTGCAATATCCAGCGCCTTACCGCAGTTATTGCGTTTGACGATCGAGATCATCTCGGGCGCAGCGTCGGCTTTATCCATCAGGCGACCAACGCGCAGGCTGGCTTGCATCCCCAATGCGATCTCGGTTTGCATGTCTGCCAGTTTTTTCTGGTACAGCTGCGTTGCTGCCAGCGGACGTTTGAACTGATGGCGATCCAAGCCATATTGACGGGCAGCATGCCAGCACCATTCCGCAGCGCCCAGCACACCCCAGCTGATACCGTAACGTGCACGGTTCAGACAGCCGAACGGGCCTTTCAGGCCTTCGACATGGGGCAGCAGAGCGTCCTCGCCCACTTCGACATTATCCAGCACGATTTCCCCGGTGATCGAGGCACGCAGCGACATTTTCTTCTCGATCTTCGGCGCGCTCAGCCCCTTCAGGCCCTTATCCAGAACAAAGCCACGGATTTTGCCGCCATGTGCTTCGGATTTGGCCCAGACGACGAACACATCCGCAATTGGGCTGTTCGAGATCCACATTTTCGAGCCGTTCAGGACATAGCCGCCCTCGGTCTTGGTTGCGCGGGTTTTCATGCCGGCCGGGTCACTGCCGGCGTCGGGTTCGGTCAGGCCAAAACAGCCGATCCATTCACCGCTGGACAGTTTGGGCAGGTATTTTTTCCGTTGTTCCTCAGAGCCATAGGCATAGATCGGGTACATCACCAGCGAGCTTTGCACTGACATCATCGAGCGATACCCGCTGTCCACACGCTCGACCTCGCGGGCGACCAGGCCGTAGGACACATAGCCCGAGCCAAGCCCGCCATATTCCTCGGGGATGGTGGTGCCCAGCAGGCCCATCTCGCCCATTTCACGGAAGATTTCGGGGTCGGTCTGTTCGTTCTGGAACGCCTCCAACACGCGCGGTTGCAGTTTTTCAGCGCAATAAGCCGCAGCACTGTCGCGGATCATGCGTTCGTCTTCTTGCAGTTGATCGTCCATCTTGAAGGGATCGTCCCAGACAAAACCATGCAAATCAGGAGCATCTTTTGCGCGCAGGGTGGGTTTATCAGCCATTGTTCCGTCCTGTATCTTGATGAATATGCGTTGAGGTTGACAATACAGAGCGAATTCCGCCAAAAACAGCGAAACATTGACATGACTTCATGAGTAAAGCGCATACATGAGCATCTCTCGACGCCTGCTGCCAACAATTGCCTCCCTTCGCGCGCTCGAAGCTTTAGACCGCCTTGGCTCCGCAACCGCAGTGGCAGAGGAGCTGAACCAAACGCAAAGCGCAGTTAGCCGTCAGCTCCAGTCGTTAGAGGCTTATCTGGAGGCTGACCTGATCGTTCGCGAACGCAAAAGGATGTCGTTGACACCAGCAGCGCAGGATTATGTTCAGGATGTACGCGCGGCCTTGCAACAGATCGCGCAGGCCAGCCTGAACCTGCGTGTTAACCCCGAAGGTGGAAGCCTGAATCTGGCGATTCTCCCGACCTTTGGTATGCGCTGGCTGGTGCCGCGGTTGTCGGCCTTTTCACAGCTTCACCCTGAGGTGACGATCAACATGTCCACCCGGCTTGAAAGCGTGAACTTCGCCGCAGAACCCTTTGATGCTGCAATACATTATGGGTCCGGTGGGTGGCCGGGAACCGAAAGTTTAAAGCTTATGTCAGAGCATGTTCTGCCTGTCTGCGCGCCCGACTTGATCGCTGGACAGTCCATCGCTCATCCCAGGGATTTGCTGGATTATCCCCTCCTGCAAATCCAAACGCGCCCCGAGGCCTGGAGGCTGTGGCTGTCCTCCTTTGGTGTCCAGCCAGACAAGCTGAACGGTACGATTTACGATCAGTTTTCGACGATCATGCAAGCGGCGATACATGGGTTGGGGATCGCCTTGTTGCCCGACTATCTGGCGCAGTCGGAGCTGCAAAGCGGCCGTCTGGTGCCGGCCTATGGCGCTGCGACGCGCACGCTGGGCAGCTATTATCTGGTTTGGCCCAAGGACAAGGCCCGAAAGCAGGCGTTGCGCCTGTTTCGTGACTGGTTGGCCACGCAGGCCGAAACCGAGGACGGGCTGCCGCGCTAGTTACCCCAGCGCGTACCCTGCCCCGCGCACCGTGCGCAGCGGATCCGAGCCGCCAAATCGCGTAAGCGCCTTGCGCAACCGGCCGATATGGACGTCCACCGTGCGGGTGTCGACATAGATGTCCCTGCCCCAGACCCGATCCAGCAATTGCTCGCGGCTCCAGACCCGCCCGGGTTTTTCCATGAAGGTGGACAGCAGACGAAATTCCGTCGGGCCCAGTTTCAAAGCGTCGCCGTCACGGGTCACGCGATGGGTTTCCGCGTCTAGGACGATGTCCTCGTACTCCAGACGTTCGCCAACCGTAGCAGGACGCGTACGGCGCAATTGCGCGCGCACGCGGGCCATCAGCTCGATCACCGAATACGGTTTGACCACATAGTCATCGGCCCCGGTTTCCAACCCGCGCACCTTGTCCACCTCTTCGGACCGGGCGGACAGCATCAGGATCGGGATCGTGCGGGTCTCGGTTCTGGTTTTGAGCCGCCGACAGACTTCGATCCCCGAGACATTCGGCAGCATCCAGTCCAGAACAATGATATCGGGGGACTCTTCGTCCACCATGATCAGGCCTTCTTCGCCGTTTTCGGCTTTGACAACGCGGAACCCTTCGGCTTCCAGGTTATAGGCCAGAACTTCGCGTTGAGCGGGCTCGTCTTCGACGATCAGAACGGTGGGTTGCGTTTGTGCGGACATCAGCGTTTCTCAGTTCAGACTTGTCCCAGTTCGGGATTGACCGAGGTCATATCCCCTTTGGGGCGGAGATCATCGGGCAGATCGCCCGTCACAAGGTACACCACCTGCTCGGCGATCGAGGTCACGTGGTCGCCCATCCGTTCGGTGTTTTTCGCAATGAAATGCAGGTGCATACAGGGCGTGATGTTGCGCGGATCTTCCATCATGAAGGTCAGGAATTCACGGAACAGCGCATTATACATCTGGTCAACATCCCGGTCACGATGGATCACATCCATGGCCAGTTCAGCGTCGCGTTTGATATAGGCGTCCAGCGCGTCCTTCAGCATCAGCTGCACTTCGCGCGCCATCCGACGCAGCGCAGAGTATGAACCGTTGATGGGCAACATCTGCACAAGAACACCATTCCGTTTGGCCATGTTCTTGGCATAGTCCGCGATGCGTTCCAGGTTTCCAGAGACCTTCATCACGGTCAGGATGACCCGCAGATCCACCGCAGTGGGCGCACGCAGGGCGATCAGCTTGGCGCAGTTTTCGTTGATCAGTTCTTCCAGATCATCAATGGCGCGGTCGCTGTTACGAACTTGTTCGGCCAGTTCCTCGTCTCTTTCTTCCAGAGATTTGGCGGCGTCCAGGATCGCTTCTTCGACAAGACCACCCATTTTCAGGATCTGGGCCTGAATGGCTTCGAGGTCTCTGTCGAAGGCAGAAACGATGTGTTTATCCGACATTTTCTGGCTCCTTAGCCGATCCGACCGGTGATGTAGCTTTCGGTCCGGGGGTCAACGGGGTTGGTAAAAATTTGCGTCGTATCGCCATACTCGACCAGGTTCCCCAGGTGGAAGAACGCGGTTTTCTGGCTGACACGTGCGGCCTGCTGCATCGAGTGGGTCACGATCACAACCGAGAAGTTCGCACGCAGTTCGTCAATCAGTTCCTCGACCTGAGCGGTCGCGATCGGATCCAGTGCGGAACACGGCTCGTCCATCAGCAGAACCTCGGGTTCGGTGGCAACGGCGCGCGCAATGCACAGACGCTGCTGCTGACCACCCGACAGACCGGTGCCCGGTGCGTCCAGGCGGTCTTTGACCTCGTTCCAGATGGCGCCACGGCGCAGAGACTTTTCGACGATCTCGTCCAGCTCGGCTTTGTTCCGGGCCAGACCGTGGATACGCGGACCATAGGCCACGTTGTCATAGATCGACTTAGGGAACGGGTTGGGTTTCTGGAACACCATGCCGACCTTGGCGCGCAGCTGCACGGGATCGACCTTGGGGTCATAGATATCTTCGCTGTCCAGCAGGATGTCACCTTCGACGCGGCACACATCAATGGTGTCGTTCATCCGGTTCAGGCAGCGCAAGAAGGTGGACTTGCCACAGCCCGACGGGCCGATAAAGGCAGTCACGGTCTTGTCCAGGAGGTCCACGTTCACGTCCTTGATGGCGTGGTTCTCACCGTAATAGACCTGACAATCCTTGGCGGCGATCTTAATATTCTTCTGGTCCACGGTCTTCTCCAGGCTAGTAGGTGCGTCGTACATATTTGCCCCCTCGGCTTACCAGCGGCGCTCGAAGCGGCGGCGCAGGATGACGGCGATGGTGTTCATTGTGACAAGGAAAACAAGCAGGATGATAATCCCACCCCAGGCGCGTTCATAGAACGCGGGGTCGGCCCGTTTGGCCCACTCGTAGATTTGGGCCGGCATGGCCGAGTTCGGCGACATCAGACCTTCGGTGACACCGCCCGGTGCGTTCGAGGCAATAAAGCCCACCATACCGATCAGCAGCAACGGGGCAGTTTCCCCCAAAGCCTGCGCCAGACCGATAATGGTGCCCGTCAGGATCCCCGGCGCGGCCAGCGGCAGCACATGGTGGAAAACTGACTGCATCTTCGAGGCCCCGATCCCCAGCGCCGCATCGCGGATCGACGGTGGAACCGATTTCAGCGCGGCGCGGGTCGAGATGATGATCGTTGGCAACGTCATCAGCGTCAGAACCAGCCCGCCCACCAGCGGGGCAGACATCGGCAGATGCATATAGTTGATGAACACAGCCAGACCCAGAATACCGAACACAATGGACGGCACGGCAGCCAGGTTCGAGATATTCACCTCGATGATATCCGTCAGCCAGTTTTTGGGCGCGAATTCTTCAAGGTAGATCGAGGCCGCGACACCGATGGGCAGGGACAGCGCCAGAACCACCAGCATCATAAAGAACGAACCAGCCATTGCCACGCCCATCCCGGCCGCTTCGGGCCGCTGATCCGAGGCATCAGCACCAAGCAAGAAATCCGCGTTAAAGCGTTTCTCGATGACACCGACCTGTTTCAGCGCGTCCACCAGATCCAGTTGGGCAGCGTTGATGTTCTTGTCATTGGCGATGCTTTCGCGGCTGACACGCCCCTTCAGGTATCCATCCACGCGGCTGTTGGCCAGAAAGGTGAACTCGATTGTCTTGCCGATCTGCTCTGGGTTCTCAACGACATAGTTCCGCAGCTGAGCCGCCGCAGATTTCGACAGCAGCTTGGCCTGATCCTTGGTCTTCAGCTGGGTTTCGATCCCATGCTTTTCAACCGAAGCCGCAAGGGCATTCTTCATCAGAGGCGCATAGCCAAAGGTCGAAACCTTCTTGATATCAGCAATGTCGCGGTTGCCCTTCTTGTCCAGTTTGCTTTCCAGCAGCTCAACATTCAGGGTGACAAAGGTCTGCTGGAAAGCGCCCATGCCGTTGCCCACAATGGTGACAACCAGCAAGATCAGCATGGCAAGGCCAACACCGATGGCGGCCATTCCGTAAAGTTTGAACCGTCCTTCGGCCGCGTTCCGCTTTTTGGTGCGGTTGTCCGGGACGAGAAGCGAGGTGGTTGCGTCGGTCATTCGTACTGCTCCCGGTATTTGCGCACGATATACAGCGCCAGAACGTTCAGTCCCAACGTCAGAACAAAGAGTGTCAGGCCAAGGGCAAATGCCACCAGCGTTTCAGGGCTAGAGAAATCACCATCCCCGGTCAGCTGACTGACGATACGGGTGGTGATTGTGGTCATGCTCTCCAAGGGGTTGCCCGAGAATTTGGCAATGGCCCCTGCCCCCATCACCACGATCATCGTTTCACCGATGGCGCGGCTGGCGGCCAGAAGGATCGCCCCCACGATGCCCGGCAGGGCTGCGGGAACAACAACTTGGCGGATGGTCTCGGACGGGGTGGCGCCCAGACCCAGGCTGCCATCCCGCATGGATTGCGGCACAGCGTTGATAATGTCATCGGACAGCGAGCTTACGAAGGGGATCAGCATGATACCCATCACTACACCGGCGGTCAGAACACTGGTTGCACCGGTCATCCAGTCGACACCCAGGGTGCCGTTCTCTCCGAACAGGCGCAGCAGTATCGGGCCAACGGTCAGCAGGGCAAACAGGCCGTAAACGATGGTCGGGATACCGGCCAGAATTTCCAGCAGCGGCTTGGCAAAGCTACGGGTTTTCGGTCCGGCATATTCGGACAGATAGATCGCGGCAAACAGCCCGATTGGCACAGCCACCAGCAGCGCAATCACCGAGATATACAGCGTGCCCCACAAAAGTGGCAGGATCGACAACTCCGAGTCTCCGCGGAAGTTGGGGGCCCAGGTCGCGCCAAAGAAGAAGTCCTTCCAGTCATGCAGACCAAAGAAATTCTTGGTCTCGAACACCATCGAAAGAACGATGCCCAAAGTCGTCAGAATGGCAAGCGACGCGGCGCCCACCAGCAGCACCATGATGGCATTTTCCACCACGTTCCGGGCCCGGAATTCGCCATTGGATTTGTAGACAGCCCACAAGAACCCGGCAATCGCAGCGATCAGCACCAGGATTGTTTTATAGGTGTTCCCGGCGGCGGTCAGCGTGCGGTATTCTTGGGCGGCGCCCAGTACCTCGGGGCGCACATCAGAGCCAAGGGCGACGCCGATCTCGGCCAAACGGCCACGTACGTCCGACAGCGAGGCCCGCAGTTTGCCTGCCTCGGCCTCGGTCATGGCGCCCTGGGCTACGGCCTGGTCCAGCCCGTCCGCAACGCGGCGGACATCCGACATCACCAGATCCAGCGAGGAGCCCTCGGCCACGGCGGCTTCGGGGATCAATTTCGACACCGAAGAGTTGATCACCATCGGTTGCGCCAGCAGCCAGATAGCCATCACCAAAAGCGACGGAACCGCCGTGAAAACGACGGCGTTCAGACCATAGTATTTGGGTAGGGAGTGCAGGGCTCTGCTGTCTCCGTTTACGGATCTCAGCGCACGGATGCGACTGACCACGTAACCGACGACGGACAGAGCGGCGACAATCAGAAAAAGCCAAAGTGCGGGCATGTCTGCTCCGGGAAATGTGGGAAATGCCTTGCGGCAGAAAAGGGTGGAAAGAGCGGCGCGGGCCGCTCTTTCCGAAGGGTCTTACATGTTCGAGCCCATGGTGTGCTCGTCAGCCACTGCGGCTTGAGTTTTGGCCAGCTCGGGATCCGAAACCAGACCATACTCGGCCAGCGGGCCATCGGGGCCTGCGATCTCGTCGGAAACAAAGAACTCAGCGTATTCTTTGATGCCGGGGATCACACCCAGGTGGGCTTTCTTGATGTAGAAGTACAGCGGACGCGACACGGGGTATTCGCCGGTTGCGATCGACTCGGTCGAAGGAACGATGTCGGCCATGGTTGCAACTTGCAGCTTGTCGGTGT
>JBOEGN010000080.1:0-40491 GCA_050633445.1 Thalassovita sp. | reverse complement strand
GCCAGACCGAAGACGCCGATGCCGTCTTTGTTGCTGTCGATGCGGGCCAGGGTCTCGGTATAGTCACCGTCGATGTCCACGGACACGCCGTCGGTACGCAGCGAGATACAGGCTTTCTCGGCAGCTTTCTTCTTGGCTTTGGCGGTGTCGCCTTCAGCGGCGGCCAGCAGGTGCTCGAATGCGCCGGTGGCTTCGCAGCCTTCCAGGATAACTTTGTCTTCGAACACTTCACGGGTGCCGTGCTTGGTGCCGGGGATGAAGGCTTGGATCGGCTGAGCGGGGAACGCAGCGTTCACGTCGGCCCAGGTTTTGTTGGGGTTAGCGACCATTTTGCCGTCGACCAGGATTTCGTTGGACAGAGCCAGGAACCAATCGGTCTGGGTGAACTGGAAGCCGTTGCCGTTGATGTCCGAAGCGAACACGATGCCATCATAGCCGATACGGACTTCGATGATGTCGGTCACGCCGTTTTCGGCACATTTGACAACTTCTTTGTCTTTGATTTTGCGCGACGCGTTTGCAACGTCGATGGTGTTTTCGCCAACACCTTCACAGAAGCGCTTCAGACCAGCCGACGAACCGCCCGATTCAACAACGGGGGTCGGGAAGTCGAAGTTTTCGCCAAAGGCTTCGGCTACGATCGAAGCGTAGGGCAGAACGGTGGACGAACCGGCAACCTGCACCTGATCACGGGCAGCAGCAGCGGTGGCGGAAACAGCAGCGATCGCCAGGGTCGAGGCGGTCAGTTTCACGAAGGACATAGGGAACTCCTGATTTCGATTGTGGGTCGCTGTTTGTTGCGACCTCTGCGGCGCGAACTATCGGTCGAATGCCAACCTTTTGTGACGGGTTTGTAACAGTGATATGACGGTTTGCGCATTAGTTGGCCAGAGGTGTCATAAACATGATCTCTATCGTTTTAAAACAATAGGTTACGAGCCCATTCCTCAAAGGCTGCCCTGTCCTGACATTAACGAATTGTCATAGAGGTCCGGCGAAAACGCCAAAGAAACCCGACCAAAAACTCTTATGTAACAGAATCGCTACTAGATTGAGGTTGGGATTGTGGCCCTTTCGGGCATATTCGGCCCAAACATTCCCTGAAACAGGGGAATGCTGTCTCACATCGGTAGAATCACAGTGAAAACACTGCCTTGCCCAAGCTCGCTTTCCACCTTCAGGCGTCCCCGGTGACGGTTGATAATGTGTTTAACGATGGCAAGTCCCAGGCCCGTCCCTCCCATCTCGCGCGAGCGGTGGCTGTCCACGCGGTAAAACCGTTCCGTCAACCGAGGCAGGTGGACCGGATCAATCCCCGGCCCATCATCCCGCACCGAAAGTCGCGCGGCGGGGGCGCGCAGCGCCGGATCCCGGCTCATGACAGACAGCGACAGGGTCACCGTCCCGTCCTCCCCGCCATATTTGATCGCGTTTTCGGTCAGGTTCATCAACACCTGCCGAATCTGATCGGGATCCGCAGCCAATACAACCGCATCAGCCGGCACGTCCTGCCGAATGGTCACGTTTGACGCATCCGCCAAGGGCGAGAGGTTGCGGATCACCGAATCCACCATGTCCGTCAGATTGATGCTTTCTCCTGGTCGAATGCGTTCTTGCGCCTCGACCTGGCTAAGCGACAGCAGATCACGTACCAGCCGGTTCATCCGTCCAGCCTCGTTCGCCATGATACCAAGGAAGCGATCACGCGCCGTTGCATCCTCGCGCGCGGGGCCTTGCAGTGTCTCGATAAAGCCCAGCAAGGCCGTCAAAGGCGTGCGCAGCTCGTGACTGACATTGGCCACAAAATCCCGGCGCATCTGTTCGGCGGTTTCCAGATGAGTGATGTCCTGAAAAGTGACCAGCACGCCCGAGCGATCCTCGTAACGCAGGAACCCGCAATTCACCTGATAGGTCATGTCCTGACGTCCATCCGTCGTCAGATACCGCGTGGTTCGCGTGGCCTGGCTGGCACGACAGGCGTCGATCGCATCCAGCACCGAGGGCTGGCGAAGCACCGTTAACAAATGAGTGCCCGCCAGGTCCTGAGACTCGAGCAGCGTTTCTGCTGCGGCGTTGCCACCAAGAATGCGCTCGCCCGCGGCGACCATCAAGGCCGGCATGGGAATCGCTGCCAATAAATCTGCGATCAGCGTGTCCGACATTGCTCTGCCCTGCTTGTTTTGTTGGCTCAACTTACCGGGGTCAAACCCGCTCGAAATCGGCGCATGTTTTCCTGATAGTGCAGCGCGCTCAGCGTCAGGCTTTGGATCGCGGCCTCGTCCAGCTGGCGTACCACTTTGCCCGGCGAACCCATCACAAGGCTGCCATCGGGGATTTCCTTGCCCTCGGTGATCAGGGCATTGGCGCCGATCAGGCAGTTCTTGCCGATCTTGGCCCCGTTCAGCACCGTGGCCCCCATCCCGATCAGCGAGTTGTCTCCGACCGTGCAGCCATGCAGCATCGCCTTGTGCCCGATGGTGCAGTTCACGCCCAGCGTCAGCGGATAGCCCACATCGGTATGCATCACCGTGTTTTCCTGCACGTTGGAGCCCGCGCCGATGTCGATCAGCTCGTTATCGCCGCGCAAGGTGCAACCAAACCAGACCGAGGCCCCCTGCCCCAGCCGGACCTGCCCCACCACATTGGCGTCAGGTGCGACCCAGAAATCGCCGTTTTCAGGCAGTTCAGGCGATTTTCCATCCAGGCTGTACAGGGTCATTGCAGCTCCTCGAATTCCGTTTGCAATTGGCGCACATGTTCCACCAGCACCGGCTGTTGAACCCGGCGCATGCGGGTTGCGGCCACGATAGTCTTCAGCTCTTCGGCTGTCTTGTCCAAATCGTCGTTGACCAGCACATAGTCATAGCTGCCCCAGTGGCTGATCTCGTCCCAGCTTTTGGCCATGCGTTTTGCGATCACCTCAGCGCTGTCCTGCCCGCGGCTGACCAGACGGCGATGCAGTTCCGTGATCGAAGGCGGCAGGATAAAGATCGACAGCACATGCGCGGCCAGCGACGAGTTGGTGATCTGTTGCGCGCCCTGCCAGTCGATGTCGAACAGCACGTCTTTGCCATCCTCGATCGCGGCCTGAACCGGCGCTTTGGGCGAGCCATAGTAGTTGCCGAACACCTGCGCGTGCTCCAGCATACCATCCTCGTGGACCGTGTTTTTGAACGCGTCCTGCGACATGAAATGGTAGTGCTCGCCGTTCACCTCGCCGGGGCGCGGATCGCGGGTGGTGGCCGAAACCGAGAAGCTGATCTCGGGGTCCCAGGCGCGCAAACGCCCTGTCAGAGTGGATTTCCCCGCGCCCGAGGGTGAGGACAGGATGATCAAAAGGCCACGTCGTTGCATGGGTTACTCCACGTTCTGTACTTGCTCGCGCATCTGGTCGATGACGGTTTTCAATTCAAGGCCTACACGGGTCAGTTGGGTGTTCTGCGATTTCGAGCACAGGGTGTTGGCCTCGCGGTTGAACTCCTGCATCAGGAAATCCAGCTTGCGCCCTACGGGACCGTCTTGTTCCAGCAATTCACGCGCGGCAACGATATGGGCACTTAGCCGGTCCAGCTCTTCGGTGACATCGGATTTCACCGCGATCAGCGCCAGTTCCTGGATGACACGTTGTTCATCAGCCTCGCCTACATTCTGCATGACCCGCGCCAACGCTGTGCGTAGCGCTTGTTCGCTGTCATCCTTGCGGGCGAGCACTGTTTTAACGGCCTCGTCGGTCAGTACTGCGATCTGATCTAACTGACCTTGCAAAACCGCAAACAGCGCCTTGCCCTCGCCGGCCCGCATTTCCAGAAACCGGTGCAGAATAGCCTCGAAATCGGCCAACAAGCTGGCGCGCAAACCCGCGATATCCTGGTCCGCCGTGCGGGTTTCCGTGACGCCGCGCATTGCCAGAACCTCGGCCGCGCTGGCAGGGGTCAGGGACACACCCTGCGCCATCGCTGTTTCTTCGATCACCCGCATTCCATCCAGAACCGAGGCCAAAACATCCGCGTTAACAGCCAGCGTTCCGCCCTGATCTTCGCGCGAGAGTTTCAGCGACAGGGCGACGCTGCCCCGCCCCAATGCCTTACCCAAACGTGCGCGCAAACCGGTTTCCAGCCCGTCGATCCAGTCCGGGACGCGCAGACGCAAATCCAGCCCCTTTGCGTTGACTGACCGCAGCTCCCAACTCCAACTGAAAGCGGCACTTTCGCCGGTACCCGAGGAAAAAGCGGTCATGGATTTCAGCAAGGCAAGGCTCCTCTTAGTGCGCACTCTTTGCCACAGCCCTAAGCCATTTCGCCCTGTGGGGGCAAGCGGGACGTTCGGGCCAAACATTAACCTTTCGTTACGAATACCCCTGCAATTCTCCTCAACTTATGGAATGTTAAGATTTAGGTAACCTTTGCCGCACTACCCTTTTAAATCACTTGGGTTCGCGGCACAGCCAGCAACGCAAACACGGGTGTATGACATGTTTTTTAGTGGATATCTGGGCAATGACGGCCCCAAATCATCTGAAAACGTAATCGAGATCGGTCAGCACGTGTCGCAGAACAGATTTCCTGAACTGGCCGAGGTCGAGGCCTACTGGACGGCGCTCAAGGGGTCGCGTCAAATGCCGGCCCGGCTGGAGATTGATCCACGCGGTATCGAAGGCGCCTTGTCCCATACCTTTATGATCGAACGGATTGCGCCGGGTGTGGGCCGCATCAGGCTGGCCGGCTCGCATCTGAACGACATGATGGGGATGGAGATTCGGGGCATGCCGCTGACCGCTTTGATTGCCCCGGAACATCGTGCCCGATTTGCCGATCATCTGGAGCAGGTCTTTACCGCGCCCGCCCGCCTTTTCGCTGATCTGACCGCAGAGCGCGCCATTGGCAAACCGAAATGCCTGGGCCGGATGCTGCTACTGCCCCTGACGGACGAGGAAAACCGGGTGACGCGCGCCTTGGGCTGCCTGTCTACTTTTGGCGAGATTGGGCGCGCCCCGCGTCGGTTCAAGATGAATACGCAGCGTTTGCAACCGCTGACCGGATCGGTGCCTTTGCCACGTTCAACGCCGCGTCCGACCGATCAGCCGAATCCAGCCTTCGCAGAACCTGCGCGGCCCTTTGATCATACAAGCGCAACTCGTTTGCGGACGCCTGGGCGCAAACCGTCCTTGCGGCTGATCAAGTCCGATGACTGACGTTAAAGACATGACCTAAAACGCAAAAAGCGCGCCACACCGGGCGCGCTTTTCATTTACTCTGGTCCGAAATCAGACGGCTTCGGCTTGTGCTTCGTCCCGCATCGAGGACAGTTCTTCGGCTACCAGGAAGGCCAGTTCCAGCGACTGCGACGCGTTCAGACGCGGGTCACATGCAGTGTGATAGCGCGCCGAGAGGTCCTCTTCGGTCACAGCCCGCACGCCACCGGTACATTCGGTCACATCCTGGCCGGTCATCTCGAAATGCACACCGCCGGGGATGGTGCCCTCGGCGCGGTGGATCGCAAAGAACTCTTGCACTTCGCGCAGAACACTGTCGAACGGACGGGTTTTATACCCCGTCGCCGATTTGATCGTGTTGCCGTGCATCGGGTCACAGGACCAGACGACATTGGCGCCCTCTTCCTGCACGGTTTTGATCAGACGCGGCAGGTGTTCTCCCACATTGCCCGCCCCGAAACGCGCGATCAAGGTCAGGCGACCCGCCTCGTTTTCCGGGTTCAGCTTGTTAAGCAATACCTTCAGGTCTTCGGCCGTGGTCGTCGGACCGCATTTCAGACCGATCGGGTTCATCACCCCGCTGAGGAATTCGACATGCGCACCGTCGGGCTGACGGGTCCGATCACCGATCCACAGCATGTGCCCCGAGCCAGCCAGCCATTTACCGCTGGTCGAGTCCATCCGGGTCAGCGCCTCTTCATACTCCAGCAACAGCGATTCATGGCTGGTGTAGAAGCTGACGGTCTGCAAGGCGTTGGTTCGCGTGCTATCGACACCTGCGGCCTTCATGAAGTCCAGCGTGTCACTGATCCGGTTGGCCATTTCGCGGTATTTTGCGGCCTTCTCGCCCTCGGTAAAGCCCAGCGTCCACTGGTGCACCTGGTGCACGTCGGCATAACCGCCGGTGCTGAAGGCGCGCAGCAAGTTCAGCGTGGCCGCCGATTGCGTATAGGCTTGCAGCATCTTGGCCGGGTCCGGGATCCGGGAATCCGAGGTGAAATCCAACTCGTTGATGATGTCACCGCGATAGCTGGGCAGCTCCAGACCATCCACGGTCTCCGTAGGGGCCGAGCGCGGCTTGGCGAACTGACCGGCCATGCGGCCCACCTTGATCACGGGCACTTTGGCGCCATAGGTCAGCACCATCGCCATCTGCAACATCACCTTAAAGGTGTCGCGGATCGCATTGGCGCTGAATTGATCAAAGCTTTCGGCGCAGTCGCCACCTTGCAGCAAGAAGGCCTCGCCGCGCGATGCGGCCGCCAGGGAATCTTTCAGCTTGCGTGCCTCGCCGGCAAAGACCAGAGGCGGATATTTTGACAGTTTGTCCTCGACCGAGTTCAGCGCTGCCTCATCCGTATAGTCGGGCATCTGAACCCTGGGCTTGTTGCGCCAGTTGGTTTTTTGCCACTCACTCATCGTCACTCTCCGATTGGTCCTTTGTTCAGGTCGCTCCTCTATATCCGAGCGGTGCCGCCTGCGCCATATGCAATTCGTCTAATTGCCACCGGGAATTCATGGCCAAGATGCGCGCCGTGTCTGCGGGCTCTTGAACGGGTTAGATAAAGGTGCTGAAGTGGCGTGCCGACTCAAGGGTATGCCGATGAACGACAATGCGACGCTGACCCAAAACACGACCGCCTTGGAAAAACCCAAGCGCTTTGTCTTTGTTTTGCTTCCGAATTTCACGCTTCTTAGCTTTGCCGCCGCGCTGGACAGTTTGCGGATCGCGAACCGCGTGGCCGGACGTCAGGTCTATGACTGGACCCTGATTGGCGAGGGCGGAGAAACGGTCACATGCTCGGCCGGCACCGAGTTCAAACTGGATGCCGATCTGGGCGAGCTGTCGCGCGATGACACCGTTCTGATCTGCGGCGGCGTTCGCATCCAAGAGGCCACGACCAAGAAACTGATTTCGTGGCTGCGGCGCGAGGCCCGGCGCGGGTTGGTTCTGGGCGGGTTGTGCACGGCGGCCTTCACGCTGGCCAAGGCCGGAATGCTGGACGGAAAACGCGCCACGATCCATTGGGAAAATCAGGACAGCTTCGCTGAGGAATTCCCTGAAATTGACCTGACTAAGTCCGTGTTTGTGGTGGATGGCAAACGGTTGACGACGGCGGGCGGCACCTCGTCCATTGATTTGATGCTGAACCTGATTGCTTCGGATTTCGGCGAGGATTTGGCCAATGCCGTGGCCGATCAACAAATCTATAACTCGATCCGCACCGATCAGGACATTCAACGCCTGTCGACGCCCACGCGGATAGGGGTGCGCCATCCCAAGCTGAGCCAGGTCATTCAAGACATGGAGGCCAATATCGAAGAGCCGATCTCGCCCGCGATCCTGGCCAAAGGGGTGGACATGTCGACCCGTCAGCTGGAACGCCTGTTCCGCCGCTATCTGGATCGCAGCCCGAAGCGGTACTATATGGAGCTGCGCCTGCAACGCGCCCGCAATCTGCTGATGCAGACGGATATGAGCGTGATCAACGTCGCGCTGGCTTGTGGCTTTGCCTCACCATCGCATTTTTCGAAATGCTACCGGTCTCATTACAACACCACGCCATATCGCGAGCGTGGAAGCTATGCGTCAAAGCCCTAGTCAGGGATTAGACGGTACAGCGCGCCCTGCCCCTCGCTTAGAAACCAGATCGCGCCATCCGGTCCCGTACGGACATCACGGACGCGCAGAGATTCCGGCAGTTTGATCTGTTCGACTTCTTGCAAAGGGGCGCCTGACAGCCGCGCGATATAGTCGAATTTCAGTGACCCAACAAAGGCATCGCCCCGCCAGTCGGGGAATAGATCGCCTTGGTAAAACGTCAAACCAGAGGGCGCGATGGACGGATCCCAATACATCTCGGGCTGTTCCAATCCTGGTTTCGCCGTGCCTTCACCGATTTTGAACCCGGTATAGTGGCGACCATAGGCGATGATCGGCCAACCATAGTTTTTGCCTTTGCGCACGCGGTTAACCTCGTCCCCGCCGCGCGCGCCATGTTCCGTGACCCACAGCTGTCCGGCCTTGTCCAACGCCGCGCCTTGCGGATTGCGATGGCCAAGGGTCCAAATCTCAGGTGCGACGCCCTGTTGATCAACAAACGGATTGTCCGTCGGCACCGAGCCATCGCGATGGATCCGCACCACACTGCCATTGTGTCGTACCAGATCCTGCGCCGAGGGCCTGTCCCCGCGCTCTCCGATTGTCAGAAACAGCGAACCATCCCGCGCCTCGACGATCCGCCCCCCGAAATGACGCCCACCTTTACTGCCGGGGGTCATCTGGAAAATCTGCGTCACATCCTCCAGCGATTTTCCGTCCGGGGAGAGCCGCGCGCGTGCCATAGCCGTTCCGCTGCCGCGCCCCTGTTTGATGGAATAGCTCAGGAACACCTCGCGCGTGCGGGCGAAATTTTGCGGGACCAGTATGTCCAACAAACCACCCTGCCCATCGGCGACGATCTTGGGCAAACCAGAGATGGGCGTTTTCGAGCCGTCACGGTCGACTCTCCAAAGTTCCACCTCGCGATCCGTCACCAGAATCGCCCCGTCCGGCAGGAATGCCAGGCTCCAGGGGACAAAAAACCCCTCCGCCACTTTCTGAGCCTTCACCTGCGCCCATCCGGGTGACGCCACGACACCCATCAACAGAATGCAGGTACCAAACACAATCGAGGTCGCAATTGAACGTAACATGGTCGATTTTCCCCCATTTTCAAGGCAGTTTACCACCTAGACCACCCGGTCAAAATTTCGAGGCACCTTGTTGTCATTCCCCAAAAAATCCCTCGCGAAAGAATCTTTTCTTTTCCAAGACCGAGCGCTAGGCTCTTATTCGGACCTTTGTTCCAACTTGGGAGTAAATCATGAAAAAAATTCTTATGGCGACCGCCGCAACCGCGTTGATGGCTGGTGCTGCCGTGGCGGGTGGCCACGGCAACGAAGTGAAACTAGGCGTCATTCTGGGCTTTACCGGCCCGATTGAATCGCTGACCCCGGCGATGGCTGCGGGTGCTGAATTGGCAATGAGCGAAGTCACAGCAAGCGGCAAGCTGATGGGTGGCGCGAAAGTGACCCCCGTTCGGGCAGACTCGACCTGTGTGGATGCCGGTGCTGCCACCGCTGGTGCTGAACGTCTGATCACCTCGGATGGTGTCAAAGGCATCATGGGCGCTGACTGTTCCGGTGTGACCGGCGCGGTTCTGGCCAATGTGGCCGTGCCCAATGGGATCGTGATGATCTCGCCTTCGGCGACATCGCCTGCGCTGACCTCGGCCGAAGACAATGGCCTGTTTTTCCGCACCTCGCCGTCGGATGCGCGTCAGGGTCAGGTTGTGGCCGATGTGATGATCGAAGCCGGCATCAAATCCGCCGCCATCACCTATACCAACAACGACTATGGTAAGGGCCTGGCCGACGCCATCGCCGCTTCGTTCAAAGCTGTTGGTGGTGAAGTGACTGCGACCGCCGCCCACGAAGACGGCAAGGCAGACTATTCCGCCGAAGTCGGCGCACTGGCCTCGGCTGGTGGGGACGCGCTGGTGGTTGCAGGCTATGTTGACCAAGGTGGCCCTGGCATGATCCGCGCCTCGCTGGACACCGGTGCGTTTGACATGTTCGTTCTGCCCGATGGCATGATCGGCTCCGCACTGGAAGATGCCTTTGGTGATGAAATCGACGGCTCGGTCGGCACGGTTCCTGGCACGCAAAGCGAAGGCGCCAGCATGATGGCCGAAATGATCGCTGCTGCGAACATTGAAGGCGGTGATGGCCCCTATGTCGGCGAAAGCTATGACGCAGCCGCGCTGCTGATGCTGGCCATGCAGGCCGCTGGCTCGACCGAAGCAGGCGACTATAAGGCCAAGATCATGGACGTGGCCAATGCGCCCGGCGAAAAGATCTATCCTGGTGAGCTGGGCAAAGCCCTGGACATCATCGCTGGTGGTGGTGAGATCGACTATGTCGGTGCGACCGCGGTTGAACTGATCGGCCCCGGCGAAGCGTCCGGCAGCTATCGCCAGCTGGAAGTCAAAGGTGGCAAGCTGACCACTGTGAAATACCGCTAAACCACAGCTAACACGATCAAGCAGCCCGGCCTTGTGCCGGGCTGTTTCAAAATAACAGCGCAAAAAAAGCGCATATAGACGGGGGATGCCTATGATTGTCGTTGAGGACCTTCATAAGCACTTTGGCGGGTTCCGTGCCGTAGACGGAGCCTCACTGACTATTGAAACCGGCTCGATCACCGGATTGATCGGACCGAATGGCGCGGGGAAAACCACGCTGTTCAATGTCATCGCCGGTGTTTTGCCACCTACCAGCGGACGCGTAAAAATGGATGGCGAGGACATTACAGGTCTGCCGCCCCATGAATTGTTCCACAAGGGCCTGCTGCGCACGTTTCAGATCGCGCATGAGTTCGGCTCGATGACTTGCCGGGAAAACCTGATGATGGTTCCGGGCGATCAGTCCGGCGAAACGTTATGGAACACCTGGTTTGGCCGCAAACGCATCGCCAACGAGGAACGCGCGCTGCGCGCCAAAGCCGATGAGGTGCTGGAATTCCTGACCATCGAACACATTGCCGACCTGAAGGCGGGCGAAGTTTCGGGCGGTCAGAAAAAGCTGCTGGAACTGGGCCGCACCATGATGGTGGACGCCAAAATCGTGTTCCTGGACGAGGTTGGCGCGGGTGTGAACCGCACTCTGCTCTATACAATTGCCGATGCGATCAAGCAGCTAAATGCCGAACGAGGCTATACATTTGTCGTAATCGAACATGACATGGATTTCATCGACAAGATTTGCAATCCGGTGATCTGCATGGCCGAAGGTAAAGTTCTGGCCGAGGGCACCCTGGCCGAGATCAAAGCCAATGACCAGGTAATCGAGGCCTATCTGGGCACGGGCCTGAAGAACAAAGACAAGGTGGGCGCATGAGCAATGTTGGCGCCAGTTTGACGGGATGGACTGGGGCGCTGCCCCAGACCCCGGGATATTTGCAAAAAGAAGAAAGGGCGTGCGTATGACCGGAACCCCTTATCAAGACGATCATGGGAATAAGGACGCCTCGATCACCAATCCGCAAGGGGTTGGGACTTTGCAGGCGGCTCCGGGGACGGGGGCGTCAGTTCGGACAGATGAGGCCTTTTTGATCGGGGATAGTATGACCGGGGGCTATGGCAAAACCGGCCCCGATATTCTGCATGATTGCACCATTGCGGTGAACAAGGGGCAGATCGCCGTGATCGTTGGCCCCAACGGCGCGGGTAAATCGACGGCGATGAAGGCCACCTTTGGGATGCTGAACTTGCGGCGCGGCTCGGTTCGGTTGGATGGCGTGGATATTACAGGGCTTAGCCCTCAGGACCGCGTGGTTCAGGGGATGGGCTTTGTGCCGCAGACGCAGAATATCTTTACCTCGATGACTGTTCAGGAAAATCTGGAGATGGGTGCGTTCATTCGTACGGATGATTATTTGCAGACGATGGAGCAGGTTTTTGAGCTGTTTCCGATCCTGAAGGACAAGCGCCGACAGCCCGCTGGGGAATTGTCTGGTGGGCAGCGTCAGCAGGTGGCTGTTGGGCGGGCTTTGATGACCCAGCCAAAGGTCCTGCTGCTGGACGAACCAACGGCCGGCGTGTCCCCCATTGTTATGGACGAGCTGTTTGACCGCATCATCGAAGTGGCGCGAACGGGGATTTCCATCTTGATGGTGGAACAGAATGCGCGACAAGCGCTGGAGATCGCCGATCGCGGCTATGTTCTGGTGCAAGGGGCGAACGCTCATACCGGAACAGGCAAGGAACTTCTGGCGGACCCTGAAGTTCGGCAGAGTTTCCTGGGGGGATAAGGCAAAATGATCGATTTTCTAAACGCAATCGTTGCGCTGTCGAATTTCGTGTTGGTGCCCGCCATCGCCTATGGATCGCAACTGGCGATCGGAGCGCTGGGGGTGACCTTGATCTATGGCATCCTGCGCTTTTCAAACTTTGCGCATGGCGACACGATGGCCTTTGGCGCCATGGTTGTTGTGCTGGTCACTTGGGTGTTTCAAAGCTGGGGGATCAGTCTTGGGCCGCTACCGACGGCGTTGCTGGCCCTGCCCTTTGGGATCGCGGGCTGTGCGCTGTTGGTGTTGGGCACGGACCGGCTTGTGTACCGGTTCTATCGTGAACAAAAAGCCAAACCGGTGATCCTGGTGATCGTTTCGATGGGCGTGATGTTCATCATGAACTCGGTCGTGCGCTTTATCATCGGGCCAAATGAACAGCGGTTCGCGGACGGAGAGCGCTTTATCATCACAGCGCGTGAATTCAAGCAGATGACGGGCCTGCGCGAAGGGTTGGCGCTGAAAACCACCCAGGGGCTGACTGTTATCACCGCCGTGATCGTGGTGGCGCTGTTGTTCTGGTTCCTGAACCGCACGCGCACCGGAAAATCCATGCGCGCCTATTCGGATAACGAGGACCTGGCGCTGCTGTCGGGCA
Organism: Thalassovita sp.; assembly: GCA_050633445.1. Classification (GTDB taxonomy): domain Bacteria; phylum Pseudomonadota; class Alphaproteobacteria; order Rhodobacterales; family Rhodobacteraceae; genus Thalassobius. Next base: position 27,789 of record JBOEGN010000080.1, on the reverse strand, counting down.
TCAATCCCGAGCGTGTGGTGATGATCACATGGCTGATCGTGGCGGCCCTGGCGACTGTGGCCGGTACGCTGTATGGCTTGGATAAGTCTTTCAAACCGTTCACCTATTTCCAACTCCTGCTGCCGATCTTTGCATCTGCCATCGTTGGAGGCCTGGGCAGTCCATTGGGTGCCATTGCGGGTGGGTTTGTCATCGCGTTCTCCGAGGTGACGATCACCTATGCCTGGAAAAAGGTGCTGGTCTATCTGCTGCCCGAAAACCTCGAGCCGTCCTCGTTGGTGCAGCTCTTGTCCACCGACTATAAATTCGCGGTCAGCTTTGCGATCCTGGTGGTCGTGCTGCTGTTCAAACCCACCGGCCTGTTCAAGGGGAAATCGGTATGAGCGATACAGCAAAGAAAATCGGGCTGTTTGCCATCGTCGGCCTGCTGATTGTTGCCACTGGTTTTGTGCAAAGCTGGAACTCGGCCCTGTTGATCCTGAACATGGGTCTGATCAGCGCGATCATGGCCTTGGGCGTGAACCTGCAATGGGGTTTTGCCGGGCTTTTCAATGTTGGTATCATGGGGTTTGTGGCGCTGGGTGGGCTGGCAACCGTTCTGGTCAGCTCCGATCCGATCCCCGAGGCCTGGGGCGCTGGTGGATTTCGCATCCTTTTGGCGCTGGTCCTGGGGGCTGCAACTGTCGTCGCGGCGATCCTTGTATACACCCGCATGGCCAACGGAGTCGCCCGCACGTTCGCCCTGTTGGCGGTACTGATCGTTGGGTTCTTTGTTTACCGCGCGATCTTTGACCCGGCTGTGGGCGCTGTCGAGGCGATCAATCCCGCCTCCGCCGGCAACATTGGCGGCTTGGGTCTGCCGATCCTGCTGGCTTGGCCTGTTGGTGGCTTGTTGGCCGCTGGGGTCGCCTGGATCATCGGGAAAACCGCGCTTGGCTTGCGCTCGGACTATCTGGCGATTGCGACGCTGGGTATTGCCGAAATCATCATCGCCGTCATGAAAAACGAGGACTGGCTGGCCCGTGGCGTGAAAAACGTGATTGGCCTGCCCCGCCCCGTTCCATACGAGGTTGATCTGCAAAACACTCCGGCCTTTGTCGAGCGCGCCGCCGGGTTGGGGTTGGATGCTACCACGGCCTCGACCCTGTGGGTCAAGGGGCTGTATGGGGTGCTGTTTGCCATCGTCTTGCTCCTGGTCCTGTGGCTGTCGCAACGCGCGCTGCACTCGCCCTGGGGCCGTATGATGCGCGCCATCCGCGATAACGAGGTTGCCGCCGAAGCGATGGGCAAAGATGTCACCCGACGCCACCTGCAAATCTTCATTCTCGGCTCGGCCATCTGCGGCATTGCCGGCGCAATGATGACCACGCTGGACGGCCAGCTGACGCCAGGCACCTATCAACCGCTCCGCTTTACCTTTTTGGTGTGGGTGATGGTGATCGTGGGTGGCTCGGGCAACAACCTGGGCGCCGTTCTGGGCGGGTTCCTAATCTGGTTCCTGTGGGTTCAGGTTGAGCCTTTGGGGCTGGCTTTGATGCAATTGATCACCTCTGGCATGGCCGAGGACAGCGGATTGCGGAACCATTTACTGGACAGCGCAGCGCATATGCGGTTGCTGACAATGGGGCTGGTGCTGCTGTTGGTGCTCAGGTTCAGCCCTCGCGGGCTGATCCCCGAGAAATAAGAGATATGAAAGGCGCCGATCATGGCGCCTTTCTTCGTTAACGGCCCTTAAACAAGCCGCCCAAGATTCCCCGGATGATGCGTTTTCCGGTGGTGCCTTTCAGCTCTTTTACCAATGCTTTGCCCAATGCTTCGCCAATCGTGTCACCGCGTGAATTGCTGCGGCGGGGTTTTGACGTAGACCGAGTAACCCGTGTGCCGGAATAGCGGCGCGCGGCTTTGAATTCGCGCTCGGCGGCGGCGGCTTCCTCTTCTTTTCGCTCGGATTCTTCTGCGGCGCGGGCAGCATCCTGCGCCCGTTGCGCCAGAATTTCATAGGCCGAGTGGCGATCCTTTAGCGTTTCGTATTTTCCAGCAATGGGCGATGTATCAACCACGGCTTTCCGCTCGGACGGATCAATCGGCCCCAATTGCGAGGACGGAGGCCGGATCAGCGTGCGTTCGACGACGCCCGGCACGCCCTTTTTCATCAGAAACGAGGTTACAGCCTCGCCCACACCGACCTCGCGGATGGCCTGTTCGGTGTCAAAGCGCGGGTTATCGCGATAGGTTTCAGCCGCCATACGCAATTCTTTGCGATCCTTGGCCGTGAAAGCGCGCAGCGCGTGTTGCACCCGATTGCCCAGCTGGCCCAGAATATCCTCGGGCACATCCGCCGGGTTCTGCGTGATGAAATAGACACCGACCCCTTTGGAGCGGATCAAGCGGGCCACTTGTTCCACCTTGTCGACCAACGCTTTAGGAGCGTCTTCGAACAGCAAATGCGCCTCGTCAAAGAAGAACACCAGCTTGGGTTTGTCCGGGTCGCCAACCTCGGGCAGTTGTTCAAAAAGCTCCGACAGCAGCCACAAAAGGAAGGTCGCATACAGCCGGGGCGCGGCCATCAGTTTATCGGCGGCCAGAATGTTGATCCGTCCACGCCCGTCCACATCGGTGCGCATGATATCGGAGAGCTCCAGCGCCGGTTCGCCAAACAGATTGGTCGCGCCCTGGTTTTCCAGCACCATCAAACGGCGCTGAATGGCCCCGATTGAGGCAGTCGAGATATTGCCATAGCGCAGGCTCAGATCCTTGCGGTTTTCGCCCAGCCAGACCAGCAGCGCCTGCAAATCCTTTAGGTCCAGCAGCGCCATTCCCTGCTCATCCGCCAGTCGGAAGGCAATATTCAGGATACCTTCTTGGGCTTCGGACAGCTCCAACAGTCGGCTCAGCAGCAGCGGCCCCATCTCGGCCACGGTGGTACGCACCGGGTGGCCCTGCTGGCCGAACATGTCCCAGAATGTGACCGGAAAAGAGGCATAGCCGTAGTCATCAAACCCGATCTTGCCTGCGCGCTCGCTAAAAGCATCATGCAGTTTGAAACCGGGGCTGCCAGCCTTGGCCAAGCCGGACAGATCGCCCTTTACATCCGACAAAAACACCGGGACACCAGCGGCCGAGAACCCCTCGGCCATAATCTGCAACGTCACGGTTTTGCCTGTTCCTGTGGCGCCGGCGATCAGCCCGTGACGGTTGGCGTATTTCAGCTTCAGCCCTTGCTTTTCGGCGTAGTTCTCTCCGCCGCCACCGATAAAGATATGGTCCTGCATAGGCTGCCCCTTTTTACCATTCGGTATGAAAATACACTCTTAACCCTTTTCTGCCACAGTGAAATTCGTCTCCCTGAGCTCGAGTCCTCTGGCTCAGGGACAGACTTCCTCCCTGTTAGACTGGCCGCGCTTTTCGGAGCGCGGCTTTTTTTCCGAAAAAGCCTTGAAATGCTGGTTGACCATCCCAATTGGATCGCCTAGCGTTCCCTCAATTACTAAGTCGGCCAGTCCGACGGGGAGCAAAAAAAATAGGGAAAAGGGACCTTTCGGGGTCCCTTTTCTTATTCTCGCAGGTCTGCACGGCGCTGTCGAAATACGCTCTGCCTCACCCACTGGCGATTTCTTGCGTGCCTCACGGATGAATGCCTAAATTGTAACCTGACACTCGCGTGTCTGCGTGATAATGCCTGCTGCAAACGAACCGCAAAAAGATATGGGGACCCCATGTTCAAACTTCGCATTGCCCTGCCCGCCCTGCTGACACTGGCCCTGGCAGCGCCGCTTGCCGCCCAAGAAGAAACCCCCGCGCCCAAGGATGATCTGGCCATGGGGGAAGAGATCAACGAGGTTAAACCGTATTTCCGCGAGGAATCCGGCGACTGGAAACTGGAATGCCTGAGCACGGGCGAAGAAGACGAGCCCTGCCAACTGTTTCAGGCCGCTATTGATCCCAACGGCAACCAGCTGTCCAATATGCGCCTGTTCAAACTGCCCGAAGGTGGTGAAGCCGTTGCAGGATCTGTCATCGCCTTCCCGCTGGAAATTCTGCTGACCGCTCAGATGACCATGACGATTGATGACGGCCCGACCAAGCGCTACCCGTTCTCGGTCTGTGATCCACTGGGCTGCTATTCGCGTATCGGGTTCACCCAAGAAGACATTGATGGGTTCAAACGCGGCTCGAACGTGGTGTTCGAAATTGTCCCCTTTGTGGCCCCTAACGAGCGTATGATCGTGACAATGTCGCTGAAGGGATTCACCGCTGGCTATGACAAGATCACGGTCGCCGATCGGTAAGCTGATCAGTTAACTACACACAGAAGGCTCGCACCAGATTGGCGCGGGCCTTTTTTGTGTGCCGCAAGCGGATCAGATCTTTTTCAGCGCCAGAACTGCGTTCAGACCGCCAAAGGCAAAGGCGTTCGACAGCGCATAATCCACCTTGGCCACCCGTGCCTCGTTCGGGACAACGTCCAGCGCGCATTCAGGGTCATATTCCTGATAGCTGATCGTGGGCGCGATCACCCCGTCGCGCAGCGCCATGATCACGGCCAACAGCTCGACCGCGCCTGTGCCGCCGATCAAATGACCGTGCATTGCTTTGGTTGAAGAAATCATAACTTTGTCAGAATGCGCCCCGAACACATCCGCCACCGCAGCGCATTCGGTTTTGTCATTCGCCGCCGTCCCGGTGCCGTGCGCATTGATATAGCCAACCTGATCAGGGTTAATCCGAGCATCACTCAGCGCGCCAGCGATGGCCCGCGCGGCCCCCTGTTTGCTGGGCATCACGATATCTGCTGCGTCCGAGGACATGGCAAAGCCAGCCACCTCGGCCAGAATTTCAGCTCCACGGGCTTTGGCGTGCTCGTATTCCTCGAAGACGAAAATAGCAGCCCCCTCGCCCTGCACCATCCCGTTGCGGTTGGCGCTGAACGGACGGCAGGCGTCCTTGGACATCACGCGCAGACCTTCCCAGGCCTTTACACCGCCAAAGCACAGCATGGATTCCGAACCGCCCGTAACCATCGCCTTGCACAGCCCGCCATGGACCATCTGAAACGCCTGGCTCATCGCGTGGTTGCTGGACGCACAAGCGGTGGACACGGTGAAGGACGGCCCCTTGAGGTTGAACTCCATCGACACATGGCTGGCGGCGGCATTGTTCATCAGCTTGGGCACCACAAAGGGATGCACCCGGTTTTTGCCGTCCTCATAGACGCTGCGGTAGTTTTCATCGAGCGTGGTCATCCCACCGCCCGAATTGCCTAGCACCACGCCCGAGCGCGCGGCCAACTCGCCGGAGAACTCCAGCCCCGATTGCGCAATCGCCTGATGCGCCGCGATCAGCGTGAACTGGGTAAAGCGGTCATACAGCGCCAGTTGCTGACGGTTGAACCGATCCTCGGGATCAAAGTCCTGAACCTGTCCGCCGATTTTGATGGCCAGACGATCAACGTCGCGAAACTCCAGCGGGCCAATGCCACAGCGACCTTCGCGCATGGCCTCCATGGTTTCAGCGACCGAGTGGCCAAGGGCGTTGATCGTTCCCGCCCCGGTAATGACAACACGTTTCATGCGGCTTGCTCGGCCACCAAGTGTTCGATACCCGCGATGATGCTCGCAACCGAGGAGATGTCGAAATCGCTCTGCTCGGGCTCATTGGCGTTGAACGGCACCGTGACGTCGAATGCCTCTTCGATGGCAAAGATCGATTCCACCAGACCCAGGCTGTCGATGCCCAGGCTTTCCAGCGTGCTGTCCATGGTGACGTCGGATGGTTCCAGAACAGCTTGTTCTGCGATGATTGCGATCACTTTGTCCTTGATGCTCATGATCCCGGCCCTTTCCTCGTGATGAGGTTTGTCTAGTCTTTGTCTTTCGCCTTAGAAAGCGATTTTTGTAACACGGATATGTCGCGCATAAGACGCGGCAGGCGGCGCAGCGACTTATAAACCTCGATATGCTGGTCCATCTTCATCGCCGGATAGCCCAGTAAAACACGGCCCGCAGGCACGTTTGACAACACTTTGGTCGCCCCGCCAGTGATCACATGGTCGCCGATAAAAATATTATCGCTGACACCGGTTTGGCCACCAAGAACGACGTTATTCCCAATTCGTGTCGATCCTGCGACGCCTACCTGAGCACAGATAAGACAGTCATTTCCGATTTCAACGTTGTGGCCGATCTGCGCCAGGTTGTCGAATTTCACGCCATTTCCGACCCGGGTGTCGCGCACGGTGCCGCGATCAATGCAGGCGTTCGCGCCAAGCTCGCAATCGTCCCCGATCGTGACATTGCCCAGACTGTGAATGCGCGCGTAGGATTGGCTTTTCATCTCGCCCTGATCGCCCAGACTATCACGCGCGCGCTCCACCGCTGATTCCTCGGGCGTGACAAAAGAGAACCCGTCAGCGCCCACCGTCGCGCCCGGCTGTGCGATGAAATTACGGCCAATCGTGACCCGAGCGCCCAGTTTGACACCTTCGCGCAAATAAGCACCTGCGCCCAAGGTCACATCTGCGCCGACAAAACACTGTGGTCCGATGATCGAACCCGCACCAATTTTGGCACCGGCACTGATCACCGTCAGGGGACCGATACTGACCCCCTCGCCCAAGTCAGCCGAGGGATCGACGACCGCTGACGGGTGAACGCCAGCGGCGTATCCCTGCCCCAAATCCATCATCTGGCTGAGGCTGGACATGGCAAAGCGGGGACGGGGGGCGACCAACATCGCCTTAAGTCCCAACCCCTGCCAATCGGCCCCGGCCCACAGCATGGCGACCTGCGCCTGCCCCTGGGCCAGACCTTCGGCGTATTTCGGGCTCATCGCCAGCGCCAGATCGCGCGGGCCTGCCATTGCAGGCTCGGCCACGCCGTCGATCTTTAGGTCCAGATCACCAAAGGCCTCGGCCCCCAATGCGGTTGCGATATCTTGGACCGTGTGCGCCATTGGCTGCCTCCAGATTTGTTCTGGCGGCAGATTTAGCCCTGAACGGCGCCCAATGCCACCCCTGCGCGCGACAGAGCCGCCCAAATCCGCCCATCCCGTCCGTAAACGTCACGACGGAATTCCAGATCGCCCTTAGCGGTGGTCACGGCCGTGCGATAGATGATGTGCACAGGCACCTTGCTGACCAGATCCACCTTGGTCTCTCGGCCTGTTTTCAGATGCCCGTGGAATTCCCCTTTGGGATCGCTGCTTTGCGGTTTCAGCAAGGCATAGGCAAAATCAAAGGGCTGATGCAGGCGGATGCACCCATGACTGTAGGCTCGGGTTTCGCGCGCGAACAGGTTCTTGGCAGGCGTATCGTGCAGGTAGATGTTGTAACGATTCGGGAACATGAACTTCACCAGACCCAGCGCGTTCGACCGCGAGGGCGGCTGCTTCAGATCAAAGGGAAAGTTCCGCTCGTTATATTGGCTGAAATCAATATTGGCACGGCTGACCGAGCGCCCACGCCCATCCAGCAGGTTCAGGTGACCTGCGGCATTGGGGTTGCGCTTCATCATCGGCAGGTATTCTTTGACAGCGATCGAGCGCGGCACATTCCACGTCGGATTGATGATCATATGCTCCATCACGTCGGAAAACTCGGGGCTGCGCCGGTCAGATTTGTTTGCCCCCACAACCGAGCGGGTGCGGAAGGTCACTTTGCCATTATCAACGATCTTGGCGGTATAATCGGTCAGATTCACCAGCACATGGCGCTTGCCCAATTCACGATTGAACCAGCGTTCACGCTCCATCGCGACCAGAACAGATTTCAGGCGCTTCTCGGCGGTGACGTTGATTTCCTGTAACGTGATGCCTCCGGCGACGCCGTCCGTTTCCAGCCCATGCGCGGATTGGAACGTCTGAACAGCCTGCGCCATAGCGGCGTCATAGCTGCGTGTCGACGAGCGTTTCAGATAGCCCATTGCGATCAGGCGATTGCGCAGAACAACCACGGAATTGCCCGCATTGCCCTGTTCCAGCTTTTTGCCAGGCACTTTCGCGCCCCAACCACCACGCGCGACGACCTGCTCCAGCTTCAGGCGCGCCTTCAACAGGCGGGCATATTCGGCTGATTGCGGCGGCAATGACCGCAGAAACGCAGCGGGCGAGCTTTGAACGAACGAGGTCAGATAGGATTTCCGATCCCGCAGCATAACCTTGCGCTTGATGTCACCATCCACCTTCGAGGGGGTCAGAATGCCTGTCTGCACGTCACGGGCATAAGAGACAAAGGCCTTGCTCAGCGCGACCTCGACCTGACCCAGATCACGCGGGCTGCGCACGGATTTCAACATGCGCGTCAGCGCGTCGGTGTTATAGCGATCACTGGGCAGCCCATGTAGGGCAGCATTATCCAGCGCCGCGATCAACGCACTACGGCGTTTGCGGTCTTTTCCAGATTTTCCCGTCCAGACAGGCGCATAGCCCGCATCCCGGTAAAATTCGGCAATATCGCGGTCCAAGGCAGCTGCCTCGGCCACGGCCTGTTTAAACGCCATATCTTCGGCATGAGCCCGTTCGGACCCCATTGCAAAGATGAAAACCGCAACCAAGGTTGCACTCAAATACCGGACCAAGCCGGAACGGGTCAGCGGCAGCATGATCTCGTCCCTTTCAAAATTCATTCGCGCGTTACGTCATTTCACTGTCACAAGCAGATCAACCCTTTGTCTAATCACAATTAGATCAGGAGGAAAGCCGGTTCGACAGTGATGCATTGAGGCCCCAACAATTCTGCACCGAATTCACAAGTTTGCCACAAACTGAAATTTTCAGCAAAAAATCGCCTAAGCCTCTTGATTTCGAAAATTTTCGATAAATCGGCGTTGGTCACGGGGAAAACTTGTGCAATAAAACCCATGCATCTGGGGGATGACATGGCAGGAGCCGCGTAACAGCGTGGCCAGGCAAGAGCGACGGGACGACGCTTACGATGACTAATGATTGCTCGCAGAGCATTTCGCGACGTGCGTTACTGGGCGCATTCGCGGCAACCGCTGTATCAGCAGCACCGACTTTTTCCAACGCCGCAGGGTTTCTGCGCGGCTCGGGCGACATCCGCCGGATCCGTATGTATTCCGGCCGCACTGGTGAAAAGATCGACATGATCTATTGGATCGAGGGCAAATACATCAAAGATGCCCTCAAAGAGGTCAACTATTTCATGCGCGACTGGCGGACCAACGGCACCATTTCGATTGATGCCCGGACGCTGGATATCATCACAGCGACCCACAATCTGCTGGATGTGAACGAACCCTATATGTTGCTGTCGGGCTATCGCAGCCCTCAGACCAACGCCATGCTGCGCTCTAAATCTCGCGGCGTCGCTAAGAATTCCTTGCATATGCAGGGCCAGGCCGCCGATTTGCGCCTCGGCTCACGCTCGGTCAGTCAGATTTACCGAGCGGCGTCCAGCTGCAAGGCCGGTGGTGTTGGCCGCTATAGCCGCTCCAACTTTGTCCATATGGATTGCGGCGTCGTGCGTAGCTGGGGCCGGTAATGTAAGCGTCTCTCCAACGCTTTTGTGTGTGACCCGTCGATTTTTCGGCGGGTTTTTTTCTGTCAGCCAAAGAAAAACCCCGGCCAGAGCCAGGGTCATTCCTTGTACGGGCGCCTACTCGGCTGGTTTCAAACGATCCGGTTCGTTCTGTTCCAGATAGGCTTCTTGCTCGGGTGTTAGATCCACCTCGTCATAGCCAGTTACCATTGGTCGAACATGGCTGCGGAACCCGTGCCCCACTGTCAGCAGATAGACATGCACGATCACAAAAGCCGCAATCACATAAGCCGCCAGCAGGTGCAGATTGGCGATGATCGTGATCGCCTGAACACCCCCAGCACCCTGCCCCCAGACATTATAGGTCAGGTACAAAATCCCAGTGATCCAGATCGCTGGAAAGACAAACCATTTCAGCCCGAAATAGGTCGCGGCCTGAAGCGGGTTGTGTTTGCGCCAGAAAATCTTCTTGTAGGGATGCTCTTGCCCCTTAAAGACTCCGTAGGCGTAGAATTTGGCGACCTCGATCAACCCCTCAATCTTGGGCAGGAACTGTTTCCACGTCCCCGTCGTGAACAGCCAGAACGTGGCGAAAATCCACAGCGCCAGCAACACCAGCGCGGCCAGAGTATGCAACATCACCGCCGGACCAAATGGGATCACGGTGTGCAACCCGTTCAACCCCAGCCCCGTAAACAGCAGCGCCATGATCAGCAGCACCTGCATCCAGTGCCACAGACGCTCGAACCGAGGATAGACTTTGACGAAACGCTTAGTCATGGCTGTTTCCTTTCTTGCCCGAGAACACGCGCAGCCCGGTATGCAAAAGCACGCCTGCCAATGCGGCCAGCACCAAAAGCTTGCCCAGAATGCCAACCGTCCCGTTTGGATCGGTGCCGGGCATAAACACGCCCGCGACGTTCTGCATCCGCCCGTCCTGAGCATGGCATTCGGCGCACTCAACGGCCTGTTCAGCGGGGGCCACCATGTGCGTGATCGGCCAGTACATATAGGTGTCAACGAAATCGAACTTGCCGGAATAGGGCTGCCCGGCGGCCTTCATCCCTGCATCAATCGCCTTGCCCCAGTCGAAATTCGTCCAGAAGGCCGTGTCGGTTTCGGGGCCCCAGACATGGGTGTAGACAAGGTTCTCATTCTCGACGTCATAGGCCTGTCGCCCATCCATCCGTTTGAAAGGCCAAATCCGGCTGTCCGGGCTGGCGGGATCACCGTTGATCTTGTTGACCTCAACAATGCCGGTGGGGTCGATTTTGCGATCAATTGTCGAATATTCAACCTGCCCGTTGAACCAGGCGTAATGCGGCACGACGTTTTCGCCATAGTCGAAATCGCCCTTGGTCGACATATAGGTGTGCATATGCTTGCCGGTCGAGGTGGTATAGTTGTCCTCGGAATAGGGTTTCCCATCCTTCATTTTGCCCGCTGTCGACCAATCCCACAGCGTTTTCGTCGGCACGCCACCACGCGCAAATTCGGGGATGTGGCAGGTTTGACAGGCCAGCTTGTCGGTGTGGTCGTTCAGCTTCACCCCTTTGATGTTTACTGGGTGCGGTTCGGTGCCATGGCAGCTTTGACAGCTGGCAACATCGCGCCGCTGACCCGGTTTTCCAGTGCCAACAGTATCCGCTGCCGTCACATTATAGCGCGACCCGGCCCAGGCGTGCTGATCCGAAACATGGCACGTTGAACAGACCATGCCCTCGCCACCATCAGTTTTGGCGGACATATGCACATCGACATCATGGCTGGGCTCATACAGCACCGAGGACAAGTCCCCGTGCTTCACATTATCCCCACCGCCTCCGTAGAAATGGCAGTTGCCGCAATTATCGCGCCCCGGCATCCCCACGCTTTGCGCCGCTTTGCTTAGGTCCACCGCCCAGGCCTTGGCACCGGTAATGGTCTTGCCCTTGGCCTCCATCGGAGGATGCCCAGCCCCGGTGGCCAGTTTGGTGTAATTGCCGCTGCGATCATGGCAAACCAGACAGTCGACAGCATTGGATTGCTGTGGCGGAGGCTGGTTCATATCCTCCCAACCATAGCCCGCATGGCACGACGTACAGCGCGGTTCGTTCCCCGCGACAGAGCCACAAAACGCGTTGATCACATTGCGTTTGCCCAGCATCTGGCCAGTGTCGGGGTGCTCGTATTCCCAATCAAAATGGATCGAGTGCATCTGTACCTGGTCATCTGCCTCGGTGTGGCAGGTCAGGCAGGCCTCTGTCACCTCGGGCCCCGAGGTGAACTCTTTCTTCAGGATGTCGAATTTCGAATGATCGGCCGTGCTGCCACCTCCAGGCATCTGTGGCGCCTGTGATTGCTGAGCGACACCCGAGCTGGCCAAGGCCAACCCCAGTCCCGCAGCCGTGGCAAATAAGCGTAAAACACGCATGGCTGGGCTACCTCCTCGCGAACGGATTCGTATTCTTTTATCAGAATGTGATTCCAGCCAAGATGTGTTGACCCAGATCAAAAGCCCATAAAAACTATCCTGAAGATTGATCTTTTCAGCGCGCGTTTGATCTTTTATCCCCGGCACAGCCTGTAAAACGTGAAAGTTCCGCCGATGAAACCGTTCCTGATCCTGCAATTGCGCCCCGAGGCCGAAGCCTCGGATGACGAATACGCGGCCTTTCTGGCCAAGGGTGGCTTGACCGCAGATCAGACCCACCGCATTCGGCTGGAACAAGAGGACCTGCCTGACCTGAATCTGACTGACTATTCTGGTGTCATCGTCGGCGGAGGTCCAGGCTGTGTCAGTGATCCGGCTGACAAAAAGGACCCGATCGAGGCCAAGATCGAGGCTGAAATCCTGTCACTGATGCCGCAGATCACCGAAACCGACATGCCGTTTATGGGCTGTTGCTATGGGATTGGCATTCTGGCGCATCACCTCGGCGCGACCGTATCCAAAGAGAATTACGGCGAAGCAGTAGGCCCAACCAATTGCAAGATCACAACCCCGGACCCCATGCTGGAGGGGATGCCGAACGAGTTTCTGGCCTTTGTCGGCCACAAAGAGGCGGTGCAACATCTGCCTGACGGTGCGGTGCAAATCCTGGCCTCGGCCCCCTGCCCGTTTCAGATGATCCGCTACAAACAGAATGTCTATGCAACGCAATTCCACCCCGAGGCCGACAGCGCAGGTTTTGAACTGCGCATCCGTCTGTACAAGAACAAGGGCTATTTCCACCCCGACGAAGCGGATGATCTGATCGCCATGTGTCGCGCGGCGGATGTACATGCACCCGAACGCATCCTGCGCAACTTTGTGCAGCGCTACGGGGTCTGAGCCAGTTCAGCCATAACCTCGGCTGCGATCTGAAACGACGTGATCCGCTTGCTGATATCGTGGATTTGACCATTCAGGATCAACTCGTCGGGTTGGTATTTCGCGACCATCGCGGCCAGTTGCGATTTCACCGTCTCGCGCCCGCCAACGGCAGCAATTGACAGCGCTTTGTTCACCAGCCGCAACATGGCGGGTTCGACATGATCCTCGATCCGGGCGACGGGGGCGGGTAATTTTCCCGGCTGACCCGAGCGAAGCCGCGCAAACGCCAGCTGCATGGAGGTGCGCAGAAACGCGCCTTCGTCATCATCCGCCCCGGCAAATACATTCGCCGCCAGCATGAAATATGGCTTCGTTAGAAAGCGCGAGGGCTGGAACGTGTCGCGGTAAATTCGGCTGGCTTCCACCAGATCGCCAGGTGCGAAATGCGACGCAAAGGCGTAAGGCAACCCCAGATAGGCCGCAAGCTGCGCCCCATATAATGACGAGCCCAAGATCCAAACCGGCACATTGGTCCCCGACCCCGGATAAGCATGGACCGTTTGATCCGGCTTGGGGTCCTGCAAAAGCTGCACCAGCTCCATCACGTCCTGAGGAAACTGGTCTGGCCCCGACATATTGCGGCGCAACGCCTGCATCGTGGCACCATCAGTCCCCGGTGCCCGCCCCAGCCCCAAATCTATCCGGTCAGGGTACAGCGTTGCCAAGGTTCCGAATTGCTCGGCAATCACCAGCGGCGCATGATTTGGCAACATGATCCCGCCCGCGCCAACGCGAATACGCTGCGTTTTCCCCGCCACATGTCCAATCAGAACCGAGGTCGCCGCACTGGCAATTCCAGGCATGTTGTGATGCTCGGCCATCCAGTAGCGGTGATACCCCAATGCGTCGGCCTCTTGCGCCAACGCGACCGTATTGGCCAAGGCCTGCGCGGTGTCGTGCCCCTGGGGAACGGGCGACAGGTCCAGAACGGAAATAGGGATCATTGGGGTGCTCCTGCTGAATTCCGCGAAAGGTAACGCAGCCAAGCCCAAGGTCCAGACCTAACGCAGCGCCACGCGCTTGGCGTCCTCGTGGGCAAAGTTGATCAACGCGCGCACTTTGCGCGGCAATGTGCGTCCCTCCAGGTAGATCGCGCTGACAGGCAGCGGGTCGGGGCGCCAATCCGCCAAAACCTCGACCAAAGCGCCATCCGACAACGCCTGTGTCAACACAAACCGGGGACAAGCAGCGATCCCTATGCCCTGAATGGCCTGATCCCGCGCAACCCGCGCACTATTCACCAGAAAGCGCGAGGGCACATCAACATGAAACACGCGCGCGCCTTGCTGAAATGGCCAGCGGGTTGGCTGCGCCCGGTTCGTATCTGCGATACAGCTATGTTGCGCTAAATCCTGGGGCACCTCGGGCACCCCATGTTCGGCCAGATAGTCAGGGGAGGCGACCATCACCGACCCCATCGTACCCAACCGCCGTTGCCGCAACGACGAAACAGACAGGTTCCCGACCCGAAAGGCCAGATCAATGCCTTCGCTGGCCAGATCAACACGAGCGTCATTCAAACGCAGGTCGATCACCAGTTCGGGATGCGGGGCCGCAAAACGCGCCAACATTTCCTGTACATAGACCTCGCCAAAGGTCACAGGGGCCGAGATCCGCAACACCCCGGTAAATCCGCGCGATCCTTCGGACACCTCGCCCAGCATCTCGTCGATCTCGTCCAGCAACGCAGGCGCACGGGCCAACAGGTTTTCGCCAGCCGCCGTCAGCCCCACCTTGCGTGTGGTTCGCTGCAGTAAACGAGCTCCCAACTGGGCCTCCAGCTCGGCCACATATTTTGACGTCAGCCGGTTCGAAATCCCCATCCGATCCGCCGCCGCAGTAAAAGAGCCGGTTTCAGCCGTCGCCACAAATGCGCGCAATCCGTCGATTAGATCCATGCTGAGCCTTTGCGAACAAAATGAAGATAGTCTTTCAACATCATCGCCATTTTATTCCATTCGATCAAGAAGCATATTCAGCGCAACCCACACATACAGGCCTCACGCCTTACCCTGAATAAATGGACCCCACAAATGAGCCTTAAGCAATCTCTACAACACCTCAAAGATGGCCTTCGCAACTCGGACCGGATGCCCGTCGTCTTCCTTGGCCATGGCAGCCCCATGAACGCGATCGAGGATAACGCCTATTCCCGCAGCTGGACGGCGCTGGGCAAGTCTCTGCCCCAACCTCAGGCCATTCTGGTGGTGTCCGCCCACTGGATGACACGCGGATCGACGCTGGTGGATGTCTCGGCCTTTCCGCGTACGATCTATGACTTTTATGGCTTCCCGGATGCGCTGTACCAGGAAAGCTATCCCGCGCCCGGCCATCCCGCATTGGCCCAAGAGCTAACCAGCCTGTTGGCCAGCCATCATGTCGAAGGCGATGACACCTGGGGGCTGGATCACGGGGCCTGGACCGTGTTGAAATTCCTGTACCCCGACGCGAATGTCCCGGTCTTTCAGCTGTCCATCGACATGACCAAAGACCTGCCCCACCATCTGGAAATCGGCGAGGCTCTGTCGGAATTGCGCAACCGCGGCGTGTTGATCCTGGGGTCGGGCAATGTCGTTCACAACCTGCGCGCCATGCGTTTTGGCGGGAACCCTTATGACTGGGCGCTGGAGTTCGACAGCACCTTTGCCCATAGTCTTGAAATCGGTGACCACCAGTTGATCACTGACCGCAAAGCGCTGGGCCCGTTGCTGCAAATGGCGCATCCGTCCGTCGATCACTACCTGCCCGCGTTGACCATCGCCGGAGCGGCGGATGACAAGGACGAGCTGATATTCATGAATGATTCCATCGACATCGCCTCGGTCTCGATGCGCAGTTTCATTTATTACTAAGGGGAAAATCAAGCTGGTAGTCGGTAAACGGACCAAGGATTGGACCCCGGTTCAGCAGGCAAAAAAAGACGGGCGTTTCGTCCGTCAGGCCTCGGGTTTTCGCAACGAGATCACGCCGGATGGCGCGCCTGACCCGACGGCCACCGGCGGTCTCAACGTCGAACCCGGTCGATATCGTTTGTCGTCCCTGGCCCCGCGCGCGCTGATGGCGCGCAAGCTGAAGAGCCCGGACAAGGTAGTCCCGGTGACCGTTGTGAACCCGATCCTAACGGACGAAGACTGGAGCTTTGACGCTCATCCCGGCGTAGACATCGACCCTCAGTTCGGCGCCACCTATTTACATCAAATCTATACCCGCGTCTGCTGGGCGCGCGACCGTTGCGGTGCTGTGGGACACCGATCGAAACGTCCTGGCGAACAACAAGAGCGCCGATATCCTGCGGATGTTCAATACTGCGCTTGAACATCTAGTGCCGTCTGACATCCGACTGCATCCCGCTGATCTGGCCAGCGAAATCGACACCCTGAATACTAAGACCTACAAGCCCTTCAACAACGGTGTCTACAAGGATGGATTCGCGTCCTCTCAAAAGCATACGATCCGGCCATGGAAAGTGTCTTTGTCACGCACGACATGTTGGAATCCAGCATGACCGGCCCCTACCCGCCTCTATTGCCGGCATTCGCCGCATTCGCAAAAATCGGTGAAGGGCGAATTCACACAATGCAGACTTAGTGCGCTTTCGCTGCGACCGCACCTACGCCCGCTATTGTCGCTTTACGACAGCATTTAGCTCAAGGGAGAAGCGATCATTCGCTGATATTGCTAGCGAGGCCGAGAAGTGGCGCCTAAAATAACGGTCCGATGTGGCTGGCTGAAGATTTTATGGGCATCGCGCCCAAAGGAACAAGTATGAAGATCTGTTAGAACTGCATCTACAAATTTCTGGGATCACTCGGTTCACTTCGACGGTTGGCAGAGATCAGAATGACGTCTCGCTGGCTCAGAATACCAACCGGCTCAGCGAGACACAATTTATCGCTTGGCCGTCAGGATTGCCATTCCTGCGGCAACAACAGCTAGGGCAAGCGCAATCTCTATGCCATGCGTATGAAAATGCCTGTCAGTATGGGCGAAGGCCGGGGATGCTGCGATTATTGCCGCGATGGTGAACAGGCTACGTTTCATGCCTCTATCTCCTGTTTGCGTTGGTTTAAAAAGTCGCGAATGTCGAACGTGGATTTTTCATCCATCGAGACGTAGATCAGCGACATATTGGTGCGTTCCTGGACCATCTCGCCTGGGAAGGGCAAATAGCTCAGGTCTCGTGATCCAAAGGAAGGGGATGCCGTTCCGACCTGCCAGTCGGTTGTCAGTTCCACGTCGATCAGTTTCAGTGCTTTGGCACCATCTTTGGAAGGCCGCTCAAAGGGCACGCCTGCCAGTTTTAGATAGCTGGTTTTATCTGAGGCTTGCAAAAAACCTTCGATAAATTGTGTTGCCAAAACCTGAAGGTCAGCCGCTTCGTCATGTCCGTGCATATGGCTGTGCATATGATCGCCATGCGCATGGTTGTGACCGTGCCCGCGCGGGGCATGGTCGTGATCATGATGGTGGTGGTGGTGATCGTGCGGCATCACTCGCCCACCTTGTGAGGCGCTGCGTTCGACCAGCGTTTTCCTTCGAACTCGCCATGCGGCAGCGACACCGGTTTATCGATGTGCCGCTTATGCGCGCCCAGTTTTCCATTTGAAACCAAGGCGCCCAGAACGTCGACGATAACACGTGTGCCCATCAGTGCCGTGATGTCAGAGGTGTCATAGGGCGGAGAAACTTCTACCAACTCCATGCCACAGATCCCTTCGGCGGCAATGCCAGAGGCCAGAGCCAATGCTTCGCGTGGCAGGAACCCACCCGGTTCTGGCCAGCCTGTCCCCGGCACAAAACCACAATCAATGCTGTCGATGTCAAAGGACAGATAGACCATGTCCACATCTTTCCACGCCATCTCGAGCGCCATCTCGATGGTCTTGTCGATGCCCATTTTTTCCATGTCGCCCATGGTGATGATGTTGGTATTGCGCTCACGTGCAACCTTGACGGCCTCTCGGGGCACTTGCCAGCCACCGATCCCAATCTGCACCAAGTTCGTCGCTGGCACGTTTGGCAGGTTCGTGGAATGGAACCATGGTGTCGTATGCATGCGTTCATCCAGATCTTTTTCCTGGATGTCCGCGTGGCGGTCAAAATGCACGATACCGATTTTTTTCGACGTACATTCGGCAATACCGCGCACACATGGGAATCCGATCGAGTGATCGCCACCGATCATGATGGGCAACGATCCAGAGCTAAAGACATGGCTAACGCCGCGGCTGATCTGATCGAAGGACTTTTCAATATTCGCGGGGATCGTAAAGACATCCCCCGCATCACAGAGAGTCATTTGCTCGCGCAGATCCACGCCCAATTCGTAATTGTAGGGGGTATAAAGGGCAGAGATTTTACGGAGCCCCTGCGGGCCGAACCGCGTGCCGGGGCGATAGGTCGTCCCCCCATCAAAGGGAATGCCCAGAACGGTTGCATCGTAGTTTGCGACCTCTAGAACGTCTTCGGCGTAAGGTGCTTTCAAGAACGTGTTTATACCTGCAAAATGCGGCAGCTCACCGCGCGCGAAAGTTGGGATCGACTTGTCCTCAATCGCGTCTGCACCGGTAAGCCCCATACGCAGGGCCCAACGGCGCTCTTCTTCGTGGCGGCCTTCTGGCAGGTCAGCCTCTTTTTGCATGGCCTTCCAACCGGCCAATTTGGTGAGGTCCGGGTGGTGGTGTCGCTTTTCACGACGGTCTAGGGTTTCACGCAGGTCACTTGGGTGATGTGACCGGGTACGCTTTGGATCTGAAAACACGTTTGTCTCCCAAATCTATGTCCGCCTTGCGGCGGTCTCCTCCGAGCTTTGGTGAACGCTACAAGCGGAGCCCGGGAGCGCTTGTAGCGGTTAGGTCAAGCCGACGCGAGCGATGGGTAAGCGTCGAGAATGTCCTGAAAGGGAATGCCCTTATCGCGGGCATCGAAATCATAGGTGATCGTGGCCCCGAAAAGGCCTGGGTCCTGTGGGTCCCAGCGCGGCTTGTCGAAAACCAAAACCCGATCTCCCAACTTGAACGCTTCGTCCAGATCATGGGTGACCATAAAGACGGTCATGTTGGTTTCTTCGCGCAACTCCAATAGAAAATCGTGCATTTGCAAGCGTGTACCGGGGTCCAGCGCGCCAAATGGCTCATCCAACAAAAGGATGCGAGGCTTCGCCGTCATCGCTTGTCCAATGGCAAGACGTTGCTGCATCCCGCCTGACAGAGACGCGGGAAATTGGTGCGACACATGGTTCAAGCCAATGCGCTCTAGCATGGCCTCAGCCCGCTGTTCGGCCTCTTTCCGTGCTGTGCCGCCCAGATGACCAAACGTTTTTTCAAAGCTTTCAGCAGCGATCAGGTTTTCACGCACGGTCAGGTGCGGAAAAACAGAGTATTTTTGAAAGACGACTCCGCGCTCGCGATTTGGTTCCACGGCGGTCACACCGCCTTCGATACTGATATCGCCTTTGTGCGGGCTTTCTTCTGCCAACAGCATCCGCAGGAATGTGGACTTACCGCAGCCCGAAGCCCCGACGATCGAGATGAACTCGCCTTCGCCAACTGTGACATTGACACGCTCTAGGATCGAACGATCACCATAGCGCTGCCATACATTTCTAACGCTTACAAAGCTCATAGTCCGGCCTCCATCCAAGGGAATGCGCGACGCGACAGTGTTTTCAGCACCCAATCAATTATAAAGGCCAGCACGGTGATCCAGATGACATAGGTCAGGATCACATCCATAGCGAGATAACGGCGCACTAGAAAAATGCGATAACCAAGGCCAACGTTCGAAGCGACGGCCTCGGCGGCGATCAGAAAAAGCCACGCGGACCCGAGTGACAAACGCATGTTCGAGATCAAACGGGGCAGAACCTGTGGAAGTGCAACGCGCTGCGCGATGACCCAGCTGGATGCCCCAAGGGTCTGCGCTTTGACGATTTGTTCTTTCGGGATTTCCATGACCCGCTGTGCCAGATCCCGCGTCATAAACGGGGTGATCCCGATGACGATCAAGACGACCTTAGAGACCTCGCCAAGCCCAAACACAATAAACAGAATGGGCAACAAAGCCAGCGGAGGGACCATCGACATTACTGCGATGAAACCTGAAAATAACGACCGGGCATAGGGCAACAGGCCGATAGCAATGCCAAGAATTAGGGATAGCGTGGCCGAAATAGCGACCCCGCCCAGCAATCTTGCCAAACTGGCAGCGGTGTCGTTCCACAGCAAAATTTCCTTGGAGCGCTTGTCGGGAACGGTAAACAGACGCTCAGCGGTTTCCAAAATCGTTGACGGCGCAGGGAGCAATTTGTCTTGCGGGTTTGTCGTCAATCGGATGTCCGAGGCGACCGAATAGGCCACAAACAACAGTATAAACGGTAACGCCGCCAGAAAAATGGCTCCGGGTCGACCGGGTGTATAGTTAATCAAGCGCATGGCTGGGATGTCCTCGATCCGAATGGGGGGATCGGGCGGCGTTTGACCGCCGCCCGTTAGTTTCCTTACAGTGCGCCGTCGGCGGCCATCTGCATGTACGTGGTGTCGTAGCGGAACTTCACATTCGCTTCCGAGCCTGAAACAGACCCATCAGGATAGGCGATGCCGACAAAATCAGCACTTGGCGCGCCTTCGCCCAAGATGCCTTTGTCAAACAGGAACTCAGCAACATTGGTCATGGTGGTCGGCAGCGCATCCGAGCTTGCTTGCGCAACGGCATCAGCTGGGTCAAAGAACATCTCTGTCGCCGCCATCTGGGCCTTGTATCCTTCCAGATCGGTTCCAGATGCTTCGGCCATGGCTGTCAGTGCTTCTTCGTCACCGGCAGCCATCAGACCCATCACTTCATACCAAGCACCTGCCACGGCTTTGCCAAAGTCTGGGTTGGCGGCCAAGGTCTCGGTATTCACCACCATCAGGTCAAGAATTTCGCCGGGGATTTTCGAGCTGTCGAACAGGTTCACGGCATCTGGGTTAGAGCCGAGAATTTCAGACACCAGCGGGTTCCATGTGACCACCGCTTCGACGTCAGAGGTTGCGTATGCCGCAATCATATCCGCGTCGGAAGTATTAATCACAGAGTCCAGATCAGATTCTTCCAAACCGACCGTGTCCAGGCCGCGTGCCAACAAGTAGTGAGACACAGACAGTTCAACCAAATTGACTGGTTTGCCTTTGAGATCTGCAAGGCTGCTGGCCCCCTTAGCGATCACTGCGTCATTGCCGTTGGAATAATCGCCGATTATCAGCGCGGTGGTGTCAATGCCGCCGCCAGATGGAATAGACAGCGTGTCCATGTTCGTCGCGGAAACACCGTCAAACGCACCTGCCGTATATTGGTTGATGGATTCAACATAGTCGTTGAACTGAACGATTTCGACATCAATGCCGTATTTGTCTGCCCATTTGTCCATAATGCCGCTGTCTTCAAGATAGCCCCAAGGCATCCAGCCTACATAGATGGACCACGCCAGTTTAAATTCGGTTTTTTCTTGCGCTGCGATTGGTGCAGCGGCTGCGGTAAGGACACCCAATGCAAGGGCGGTCGCAGACATCAGCTTTGTCATTTTCATGTCATTCCCCGTTGTCACGTCCCGCCGAAGTTGTGATTGGTTTACGGGCCGCTGGCGGAACAAAGAGATTGGGCGCGGACGAAACCAGCGCAGTAACCTCCCGGGATTTTGCCCCGCCGTGTGCCTTGCCGGATTTTGCCAACAAGGTGACGCTTCTCGGACCTGACCCGCCTGTGAGGCGGCGGAACCCTAAGCGTCCTGCTCCCTTAGGCTATTGCGATCAGCCTAGAAGGATGCACTTTTCTGCGATTGAAACCTTGGTATCGACGTGAGTGATTGAAAATTGAACGAAAATCACTGCAAGTGTCATAATTATTAGCGACATTCTGCCGAATTTGGGCCGTTCGCGAGGACCGCCCATTGGAGACATACACTGGTTCCGTCCGTGCCGCACCGCAGCTTTCGTGTTGCCAGCATTCATGCTGAACGCAACATTTTTCTGGCTGAAGAGTCGTTCGGCGGGTTTTCCGGATTGCGCAGTCGCAGCTATTGCTCATGCTGGAAAATCCCGCGTCGGCGGCATGACTGCCGCCGACGTTTGGCGTTTGTGCGCGACCTATAAGCCGTTACTCGCTATCCGTGCCGCCAGTCTCAGGATCCAGGATCGAAACGGTCACCATCATTCCATTGTCCTCGTGAAACAAATTGTGGCAGTGCAAGACAAATTCACCCGTAAAATCAACTTGCTTGCTGGCCATCGTAACCATCGTTCCCGGCGTATATGTGTCATAGTTCTTGGTCGGCTCCGACCCCGGAATTTTTTCGCCTCCAACGCTATCGACATAGATCGTGTCCCGCCAGATTGGCATTTTGTAGGTCACCGGCGCAGAGTAGACGCGATTTGTCGCGTCATATGTTGACCGACCCAGAGCTTGGAACGAGTTGATATGGATGTGGAAAATATGGGCATCATTGGTGCTGTAAACATTCCAGACATCCGTATCGCCCTTGAAAAGCTGAATTTGGGCCGGGTCGCCGACGGTTACATCGAAATACTGGTCATTTACCACAAAGGCGGGCTTTGACGGATAGGACCCAGTGAAGTTTTCTTCGATTGTCTTGAACTCGATGGACTGCGTCGCAGCTGGCCAAATGCCGCCAATGTCAACGACCGGGGGAACAGGGCGCTTGATGCTTGCTGTTTCGAAAAGGCTGACCGTCGGAATGGATTGGTTCTTGTTGCTTGTTTGCGCGGTCACCGTAACCGTCAGAATGTCAGCCGTATTCGGATCTTGTCCTTCAACGACCATGGGCACCGTTCCCTTTGCCGCGCCCTTCAGCTGGAAACTGCCCGCGGCGGTGCCCGCTTTGACGAGTAGATCAAGACGCTGCCCCGGAGCCAAGGTAATCAGTTCCGCGTTGGTCCAATAGGCCTCTGGATCAGCTTTGGTAACATCATAATCGATTTTGAAATATTCAGGGTCCGATGTGGCATCCGAAACCGTAGGAGGCAACAAGGCGATACCATCCACGGCAATGGCATACACCTCGGGCGCAGCACCTTCGCCGACGAACTGAGGCACGACGGTTTGCCCGTTAGAAGCGTTTACAAAGCGCAGCCGCTTAATCTCGCCCTGATCCATTGTGATGACCGGATTAACCTGTCCGTTGACACCCAAGGCCGGAACAGCCGCGGCTTTGGTCGGCGTCAACCCGTGGCAGGTGCTTGCGTCAAAGCCTTCCTCCACCGCTCCTACGTAATATCCATAGGGGTAGAATACGCCTTGCTCCGGAGCGCCCCCGGTCGTTTCAAAATACGAGATGCTTTGTAGCACCACGATTTCTTCGTCGCTGGCCGTAATCTTGCAGGTCGTGGCCAGAAGTGTGTCAAAGTCATTTTCGCTGTCGGGCGCTGTGACGATCAGTGCCCCTGCCATGCCGGGACCAACCTGCGCCGCGACCGACCCGTGTTTATGTGGGTGGTACCAGAATGTGCCGACCGGATGATCAGCTGGCAGCTCGTAGCGATACGCATAAGAGGTCGCATCCAAGGCGCTTCGGATTGTGTGATGCGCTGCGCTGCCCCCCTCGTGCCCGGCATGGAGCGAATGTGGTTTGTGCTTGGAATCGAGGATAATCAACACATCATCCGACGGGGCCTGAGGTGACACATGCAGACCATGTGTGTGCAAATTCGTTGAGGTAAAATCATGCGGCTTCCAGCCCGACATATTGTTCTCGACACCCGGGATCGCATCCGCGCCGCAGCCTTGGATTGCATTTTTCAGCAAAACCCCGGTCGTCTTGCCCCGTTCCATGTTAAGCGTCGGACCAACAATGGGTTGGCCGCTTTCAGCTTTGGTCATGTCGACATAGGCAGGAATGCGCAGCTTCGCATCATTGAAAGGCGCATTTGTCCGCGTCACGCATCCAAGAGCGTAAAACACGTCAGGCGTTTGGTCACCACCGGTAAAATTGGCATCCATATGTCCGCGCCAATGCTCAACCAAAAACTCAAGATATTGATAATCCAGCGTTTCTTTGAATTTTTCTTCAAAGGCTAGCCCGCTCCCAACTCGGCCAGCTTTGGCAAGATTCGCGGGGCTTGCGAATGCGGCTCCGGTGGCATGGCTTTCCGCACGAGCCGTCGGCGCGTAGGCAACCGCAAAAGCAGTGGCCGCCGTCGACTTCAAAAATGCGCGCCGCGATAAATTCGAATGAGCTGATGGGGTCAATGTCAGTCTTCCTTATACGTGTGTGAAAATAAGAAGTGAAAAAAGGCTAAGCGACTGAGTTCCATCACACAACCCCAAGGGGCGGTGCGACACGCAATTACTCTCAAAGCGCATACTGTGAATTTCTGCGGGATCAAGGCGTCTCAAATAACAAGGAAGGCTCTTCAGCAAAATCCTGTGGTAAATTCTCCTATTGGCTCATCAGTAGCGCAAGCTGCGCTCACCGCGCTCCGTTCACCTTTTGTTTGTGTGTTGCTATTGAAACGGCCACTGATTGATCCAACCCAAGGCATATTGGATGTCCTTAGCCAACATCTGGCTAGTGGAGCCGAGCCCTCGATTTCTCACTTGCAGCGAACGACAGCTCTCCGCCCGACGTGCTGAAACGCCAGGCCCGCTTCGGGCTGGAACCGGCCGCCGAGTGACACCGTCACGGCCGGTCCAGAAAGAAAACCGCGCCCTGTAAAGCAGCAAGGCAGCTTCTAGCCCACCCCGACCTCCCCCCTCAAAACAGTCCAGCCCCTAGCCCCCCGACTGCATTGCACGGCCACTCAATCACCATCTTGTGACGGGAAGCTCCGAGAGAAGCTTCCTATGCTGATTCTAGCTGATGGCACAAAAAATGGGAGCAATCGGTTGACGGAACAGGTGTTCTGATGAGGGGTTCGCTGAGGGAAAAGATCACTTTGTGCGACACTTTGGCTTCATTAGTTACGAATGCTCGCACCAAAAGAACTACCTATCATGGAATGATAGTTGATAGCTTCAAGCATCTTCACATCGAAAACATCGATTTAGTGGGGTTTTTCACACATGCTTAGGTGGTATATCACGATTTCAGAGATTATTGACTGTGGATAAGTTTTGTGAGCACGGTCCATTAGGAGACAAGAGACTTGGCAAGGTCCGACAAGTTTTTGAAGAAAATGGAAGCTAATCCTCGAGACGATTGGCGCATGGACCAACTCATATCAGTCGCAAATGCCGAGAATTTGACCGTTTAGGGAGCCAACAACAGGTAGTCACTATACCTTTGCCAGCCCATATCTTGAGCAGATCGTAACCGTGCCACACTACCGCCCAATTAAGGCACCATGTGTTAGGAAGGTTGTGGTCATGGTGAAACAGCACCGGGCCGCTCAGGAGGACATGAAATGAATCCGACCGATTATCCCATTGTTTTGGTTCCTCTTTGTGAAGAGGACGGCGGCGGCTTCGCTGCTTATGTTCCAGATCTGCCCGGTTGCATGAGCGATGGCGAAACGCCCTAAGAAGCAGCTAATAGTGTGCAAGATGCAATTGCTTGCTGGTTCGAGGCAGCGACAGATATGGAGCGGGAGATCCCGGAACCGGGCGCGTCAATCGAGAAAGCCAGGCAACGCGACAAAGCAATGATTGAAGCACTGAAAGCGGCTCTCGACTATGCTGATCACGCAGACGGTCGCATCCAAAAACTTGAACGCAAGATCTCTGAACTGGCCCTCCTGATGGACAACGGGAATGGATATCGGAATCAAATGATGGCAAGCATTATTTCCGATTCAGCAACCACCAAGCACGTTCACTAATTGATATCAAACAAAGAAAGCAAATCAGCCCCGCCTTAGCGCGGGGCTTTTCCTTTACCCTATCGTCTCTTCCACCCCGCCCGTATCTGCGCCCACCACCTGAGCGGGCTATCCAGAAACAGCGCCACGGCGAAGGCGATGATTAACCAGGTCGGCACTTCCTGCACCACGACGGTTTGCACCTGGTCGGCCTGAACCTTGTTGCGATCAGCCGACTGGCGGATATTGCGGGCATTGGGTCGGATGATTTCTTGCGAGGACTGTTCGCTTTTGCCGACCGTCTGCGTGTTGGTCTCACCAGCCTGCACATTCGCCGCCACCTTGGTTCCGCCGCCGGTCAGAAAGGCCGGAATACCGCCGCAGGCAGTAAGGGCCAGAAGAAGCGCCAGCGCCACCCCTGCCCGTCTCACATCGCCGCCCTCACCATGTCGCGCAGCTTGTCGCCAACCTCGACCGGATCGCCGGGGCGGGTCATGCCGGGAAGCCAGGTGATATCCCATTTGAACCGCTGGCGAATGCCCAGCGTGGGCTGGATCTCGGCATGGCTGAGCGTGGACCAGCGGCTGACCGGAATATCGTACTGCTTGCACAGGCGCGCGGTGGTGGTGGCCAGCGCCGCGACCTGCGCGCGGGTCATTGGATATTTGCCAGCATCAAAGGGCCATTCCCGCGCATTAGCCATGCAGTCCAGAGACAGGCCAATCGCGCCGGTATTGGCGCTCAGCGTATGCGAGGCAGCAAAGCGCGATCGATAACCGGCCTGCGCGATGGGCGGGAAAGTCCCTTCCACCTCGTTGCCATCCTGGTCGATCAGGATGTTATAGCGATCCAGCTCCATCATGATCTCGCCATAGGCCCCGGCGGTCCAGTGCCAGTGAATCCGGTGCAGGCCCGAGCGGTGGAACAGATGCCGCGGATCGGTCACGACCCGGTCGTACATCGCGGCGTCCAGCGCTGCCTTCGTGCGCCGCCCACGCAGACCGTCAATCGGGCCAGGATGGAAACCAAGCGCCGCTAGACGGGCTTGCAAATCGCGTGTCGTATATTTCATCGGACCCAACTCCAGATCAGGAAAAGAAAAAGGGCGGCCAAACCGACCGCCCAAACCCGCGCTTCCTTTTTGGCCGCGCATTTCATTGCTTCACGCTTTGTCATCGACCTGCCCCCGCATCCGCGCGCGAAAGATCTCGATCACAAAAGACGCGATCGAAATCCCCCCAAGCCCCACCACAAAAGATGCAAACCCTGCGCTGTCGCCCTTCGGCGCAATCTTCCCGATCACCGGGGCCAGCATCGGCTCGACCAGCGGGCCGAGGTAGATCGCGCAGACGCTGCCCACGATCAGGCTGCCAAAAGCTTCGCGCGGGCGCTCGCGCAGCGTGATCCAGCGCACCACGCCCCCCAGCGCCCCAGCGATAGCGGCCCGTCCAGCGTCGGATCCGAGCCAATGAAAAAAGTCTTCTCGGTTCATCACGTTACTCCGCACAAAAAAACTGGCCTCGGGCCGGTGACGTTCGATCGAATAGTGCTGTCGAAATCAGGGGAGGCCGCGTCACGACGCCAGGGCAGTTGCGTTCAGCGCGTATTCTTCAGCGAGGAAGGCGGCGACATCGTCATGTTCGGTGATCCGCGCCAGGCCAATCCCATGCACGACAGCATCATGGCCCATCGAATACCCAGAGCGCCGCCCGATGATTGGATGCGCCGGATTGCCAGCCCAGGACGCGCCCGAGATATCGAGGAACGGATACGGCGGAAAAGTCGACGCCGTTTGATGCAGGATGCCGTTCAGATAGGCGTCGACCTGAAACTTGGTCACGTCGTTTGCATAGGGGTGGGTACCATTGGTGAAAGTCGGCCAAATGCTGGGGCACACCAACACCGCCGTAACCTATCGGACCTATGCAAGATCCCTTCCTGAACAGATGCAAGACGCTGCTGACGTTCTGGATTTCGCCAGTCACAAACGCAGTGTTTAGGTTCACTGAACCTGAATACACTTCGCATCCACGGCACGTCCAGCCATAAGCAATTGTAAACTAACGTGAAAATGGTGGGTGATAAGAGATTTGAACTCCTGACATCTTCGATGTGAACGAAGCGCTCTACCACTGAGCTAATCACCCGGT
>JBOEGN010000079.1:0-54526 GCA_050633445.1 Thalassovita sp. | reverse complement strand
CGGTTAGCCGTCATTCGCTGCGGCTGCACATGCTTCGGGCAAGATCGGTGGAAGCGGCCCAAGGCCGCCACTCGCAATCAGTATTAATGTTGCGATGCAACTTCCTTGAAGTAGGTATCCAAAAACAGGCGAGCGGCAAGGACAAAGAGCAGATTTCCTTCTAGGGATTGTCGGCCAGATGCAAATCTTCCGTCTTAGATAATTGACGCGCAAGCAACACAGCTAGTTTACTACCCACTTTTTCCTAACTGCCGTCTGGACCGATGCGAAAGTGTTGAATATTCGATCCAGTCGATGGATGCGGCAGGAGACCCCGCGAAAGAGCGGTCCAATCCCCTTTGAGTAGTTCCGAAAGGTCAGAAACAACCTCACGCTCTGTAAACGCATGCCCATGGTTTCTGGACCACCAATGGTCGAATGCTGTGAGATCAATAGTGTCCATACCAGATATGAGAAACAGCGGTTTGGCCTGACCAGCTCGTGTCCGTGAGTGAATCGTTCGAGATGCCAACAGCGCCAAGTCTCCCTCCGTTGCAAGCAAAGTTACGGCAGCGGAGCCCGCCTTCCTAACCGCTTGTCTCAAGAAAGGTCTAGCGACGTCTGCAGCTGCTAGGACCACGGCCGACGGCTGGTCTATCCATTCGTCGCGCATCAAGTTAGCCAACAAACGGGAGCCCATGCTGTGCGCTATGAAATCGACTTGCTCGACGCCATCTGAATTCACCAATTCGTTCACAAAAATGCTAAAGGCGGGCTCACTTATAACCACGCTCTCTTCATCGAAAAGGTAACTCTTGAATGCACCGGCCGAAGGCCAACTCCATACTATGACTACACCCTCGCTCTCTGCGTCACGTGAAAAAGCGAGCCCTGCCCGAACCGCGTCATCGAAGGTGTTTCTATAACCGTGCACGTAGATCAGCACTTGCCCCCCAGACTCTTGAATTGCTGATGACATCAGGCCGACGCAGTCGCCAATTTCAGAAATAGTCGTGCCCGCAACAAGCGAAACTGATCCCCGGACGCTACCAATCCGCCCCTCACCCGGCGGCGTCAGTTCACCGCATCTAATTGTATTCGAAGTATCCTCAGAATTAGCAAATTGGTCTACTAACGACTGTTCGCCCGCATCATACCTCCTGTTTGACGCGAAAAAGACTCTTGCAGGTTTCACAAGAGATCCCTTCTCTTCAGGCGTATTCAAGTCATCATCCTGATCGAATCTCTGCCGAAGTGCGCCAATTTCATCACGGTACCGCAGAATCGGTTCGGCTTCGACTCTAGCGTTCTGAAAGATCGAGTAGCTCACAGCACTCCGGATGTCTGTGCCATCAAAGCTCTTCCACGAAACAGTTTGAACTCCTCGTTCCAACGATTGACCTATTATCTCGTTCGTTGACTCTTGGACCGCCGCAGCTGCCGCAGACTCAGCTAAGTCCAATGCCGCAAGCAATCTTCGCTGTTCTCCTGCAGTAAGGGATCGCCACCATCTAGACGAAACAAACGTTACTCCGGTTTGAGACTTGTACTCTGGTATGATCGTCCCGTCTGTAAACACGTCAAGAACGTCGCTTCTGATAAGGAGTTGCGGAAGGATCGCTGCATCAGCGACACCGGATGCGAGCCCAGTAACCACCTCGGCAAAAGCCATCTGCATGGGCGCAGCGCCAAGACTCTCGAAGAAGGCAACAGAATATGGGTCTCCAGTGACCGTTTTCTGCCCTTTGAAATCATTGATGGAGGCCAACTGAGTCCGACTTGCCAAAACGCTCGTCGAATGGGGCCAAAGACGAAGGGCGACGACACCTTCTCTGTTGATTTCATCACGCGCAGTGTCACCAATCAAACCTTGCGAGGCAACTCGTTGTTCGTTGAGGTTACTGAAGGCGCCGGGAGTGGAAAGAAGAGATGAGGCTGCATCCCCCTCCTCAATCTGGGATTGCAGAAACGCAAGCCCAAGTGCGCCTTCGTTTTCGGCTACGACACTTCTGACTGCGCCACGGCTGATGGTCGCAAGGCTGCCTTCGCTAGCAACAAAAAATCCGGCTGAAACAAGTGCATCTGATAGCGTATCAATATAGGCGGATTGACCGATCGACATGGGGGTCTCCGCAACAAGCGTAATTGTCTTCGGCTCCGTTTGAGCAAAGGCAGCGGTTGACACCGACACAACTCCGGACATTAGAGCGAGAAGTGTTTTAAAGATCAGTTTTCTGCCAAGCCTGTCTTTCCTACGAGTCGAAGGTCCGAATTGAAAAGCGGCAAAGCGATAAATACTAATTTTTAACATCAACCTTCCCAGGCAAGAACTATCTTCACTCAGTGTAGCATAGTTTATCGATTCTGAATTCATCTGATTATATTACTCTATCGAATCTCTTTGAGTTTGCATGGCGAAATGCGCCTGCGAGCGGCCACTAAAGCGGCAGCCGCATTCGGATGCAATTTATTGCACGACAGGAGGATCGTTATTGATCTGGGGGGATATTTTAGGACCTCCTCAAAAACGAACTGTCTAACGAGTAATCAAATCGTAACTTTTTCCAACGATGCCTTGATTTGTTCATGATTTGTCCATAAATAAGTTATCCCGACAACAAACCGATGAGCTGCTCAATGACCACACGACTTGCATCTTTCCCATTAGGAAACGCCGACTCCACTCGCCTTCGGTTAAATGATGGGCGGCGGCTGCTTTTTGATTTTGCGGATATGGGGAAGTCCTCTGGATCAGACATCTCATTCGACCTTAAAAAAGAGATTCAAGATGACCTGCGGCTGGGGAAGCAATCTGGCTTGTCGGTGCTGTGCTATACACATCTGGACGGTGATCACTGCTCCCATTCCAAGGACGCTTTTTGGTTTTCGCACTCGACGGCTCTACAGTCGAACGATCGGATCAAATTCGATGAGTTGTGGGTGCCTGCAGCTGCCATCGTTGAAACAGGCCTGACCCATCCAGATGCTAAGGTCGTCCAAAAAGAAGCTCGTCAGAGGCTCCGTGACGGTAGTGGCATCAAAGTGTTTTCATCGCCCAAGGGACTTGAGGACTGGTTGAAGAGTGAGGGACTTTCCCTGGATAATCGCAAGCATTGTATCGTAAATGCGGGTGAATTGATGCCTGGTTTCGACAAGAACGATGCGGGCGGCAGTGAGTTCTTTGTTCACTGCCCGTTGAGCTGGAAGCAAGATAAAAACAATGATGTTGTGCGCAACGAGGACTCTATCGTGCTGCACGTAACCATTCGTGTTGGTGGTAGGGATAACCGAGTATTGCTGGGCTCCGACGTGAACTCAGACACGTTATCCGAGATCGTCAAGTCGACCAAGCGACATGGTAATGACTGCAGGTTGGAATGGGACGTTTTGAAGCTATTCCATCATTGTTCATACAAAGCTTTGAACAAGGATGGCAAAGAGGACGACCCAACCAAACCGGTCCCCGATGTCAAATGGCTGATGGAGGATCAAGGCCAGCAAGGATCAATCATCATATGTTCCAGTAGACTGATACCTGCCAAGGGCTCGGCCGAAGACAATGATCAACCACCTCACCGGAAGGCAGCCAACTACTACAAGCCTATTCAATCCAAAAGAGATGGTCGTTTCTTAGTGACCATGGAAGAACCTGACAAACCAACCACACTGGAGTTCACCTCATCTGGTGTTAGGTATCTTCCCGCAGCTTTGGCCGCGCCCACCGTTGCAGGTGGTCAGGCAGCCGCCTCACCTGCTCGTTCGGGGAGCAAGTGAGGTACCTTGAATGACCGACGGCCGACATCAAGGAGAACCGCATTTAATTTATGGCGAGCTGGTTGATCGAAGCCACTTGGAGCATCCCTTGGCGACTTCTCTCTTCGACTATGTTGATCGGTATGGAGGTCGAGACGCGGCAATAGATGCCGCGTACAAAGTTGATGAAGGTGTTGAAGTTGTCGCCATAACAGTCACGACTTCGACACCGCAACACCCTGCATATCCCATTTTGCCTGTAGAGCCTCTGGCGGTATTTTTTTATCCTGAGCACCCACCAATTGTTGTGCCTCTCCGGCCGGGTTTTCCTTCATCACCACACTCGTATGGCCTACCTGTCGAGATCAAGACATCTGCGGAGATGTCACTTTGCATCGACGATCGGCCATGGGATGACGCTCGTGGTGACTATAGCGGTCCAGAAATCATCTACCGGATACACCGCTGGCTGGATCGGACTGCGACTGGTGATATCAACGATGCTTTGCAAGCGCCGGACCTTGCCTTTCTACCATCACCTGTCACTGTCATGATCTCCGATGAAGTCCGCGGGCAATTAACTCAGTCAGGGAGCCCACCATATTTCATATCACTGCGAGCAACGGACAAAGAAAAAAAATTCTTTGAAGCCTTGCCGCCAGAAAAAATTGCGGAATCACCTGGTGATGGTAAGGAGTGGGTCACCTATGTTGGCATTGGCCTTGAGGCGGAGGTGGAAAACGCGGGGGTGATGTGGCGGGCCCCCACGCTTTTAGGACATCTGCGACAAAGCATATCTGGCGCAGATTTTGACTTGATCACTGACATTCTAGATCGAATTTCAGAAATGATCGAAAAGGCGGGAAACGACCTTCACCTGCTATACAACTCTCAACTACTTATTGAAGTGAGCCTAGCGAACGTCACGGCGGAACGTATGGAGAGCTTCTTTCTCCTGACAAATCGCACCATTGGTGACGTTGGGGTGGGGCTTGGCCTTCTTTATCCGCCAAACATAGATATTAACTCCGGCTTCACCACACGACTTCCCGCCGGTGAAATCGATCAGGCAAAACTTGACCGCATAAACCTTTTTCAGGCGAACCATGTTAGATCTTTTGACGCTGCTGCGGCAACATTTCTGTCAGGCCGAGATTGCAATTGTCGCGATCCGTTAGCTTTGAAGGGGCTTGTTCTGGGCGTCGGATCAATTGGTAGCCAGGTCATCACAAATCTCATTCGAGAAGGAGCATTCACAGAGTTGGTCTTGGTCGATGACGATCACCTAGCTCCGCATAACTTGGTCCGGCACGCACTTCGTTCTTCGGAGGTTGGACGCTCAAAATCGCTTAGTTTTGCAGAGCAATTGGTCGCTATTCGGCCTGATCTGAATTGTAGCCCTGTCCATGGCAAGTTCGGGCAAAGCACCGAGCATGAAGAGATTGTGAAACATTTTCCGGAAGCAGAGTTGGTTCTGGACATGACTGCTTCTGTAGGTGCGAGTCGAAAACTGTCCGACCATGAGGATCGCAGCCGAGCAATCAGCGCGTTCTTCAACCCCATGGGGAATGCAGTCGTCGTAGTGGCCGAAGATGAGGCCAAGGATCATGATCTGGGAGCCCTTGAAGCAATCTATTACGGTATGATCATACGTGACGAACGGCTCCATGATCATTTGCAGGTGCCAAACATTGCGCTGATTGGCGGCGGACAATGCAGAGCGACCACCAACCGGATAAGCTCATCGGATGCTGCAGTTCTTTCAGGGCTCGCTGCAAAGCATATTGGGTCGATAGTTGCGCGAAAGGAAGCCACAATCCTTATCAACCACCTAGATGAAAACGGATCGGTTACGTCGATCCAAAAATCTCTCACGGGTCCTCAAATTATTGCCTTCGATGCCGGTTGGACCGCGCGCGTGTCAAGCGATGTGATTGGCGAGCTGAGTGAGCGCAGAAGTGTGGCAAGCCCGAATGAAACTGGTGGGGTTTTGTTGGGTATCGTAGATCATGCCAGAAAAAGAATAGAAGTTGTGGCGGGACTACCTGCGACACCAGACAGTATTGGAACACCCAGTTCTTTCGAGCGTGGTGTTCGCGATCTGCGTGAAATGATTGATCAAGCGCGGCATAAGACCATGGACCAAATCGTATACATCGGCGAGTGGCATACGCATCCAGATGGCGCTAGTGTTGACCCAAGTCCAGTTGACAACGATCAGCTTAAAGGGCTTCGGAGCGCCATGCGTGGGCAACAGCGGCCAATTGTAATGTTGATTGTAGGGGCGGTTGATGCGAACCTAATCTTGGGAGGCGGCAACATTTGAAGTTTGATCCTTACGAGTTTATCGCTGTCGCCATCCCCGGTTCCCTACCGACCCTGACGATCTCAATGCTAGTACCGGAAGTTGCAACGGTAGTCATGACCAACGGCGTCGATCTTGGGTCCTTCGGGGTATTTTTGATCGTGTCGTTTGTTGTTGGCCATGTCGTCCAACTCTTTGGCAATGTAATCGAGCAGATTGAAGGCTTCTTAACTTTCGGCACAATTGATCTTGCCGTGCGTGACGAACGCAGACCGATGCACTCGGAGCAATGGGACAGGTTCTGTGTAAACCTCGCTGAAGCAGGCATAAGTACTGCGGCGGGGGTCACAAGCAAAACATGGCCTGGTATCAGAAGAGAAGTCTACGCTCGGCTCTTGGCAGACGGACGAACAGACCGGATCGATATGTTTAACAGAACATACGGGCTATGCCGTGGAATGGTTTCGGGCGCAGCCATTTCAGCAGGTGCGACCCTCGTTCTTGGTGACGAAGATGCGTGGCAATGGTCGGGCATGATCGTCATGCTTCTGGCGCTACCCTTGTATGTGCGAATGAGGCGATTTAGCAGACACTACTTCAATGAAGTTGTAAGTCAGTTTTTGTCTTTGAATCAGGTCAGTCGCTATCCTCGCGCTTCTGATGTCTGATCGCCTAAAATGCTTCAATCTGCTTAAATGACGGCTTTGAGAGTTGAAGCGGCGATACGTTTCATGGGGCAACCGGGGCTCAATGCCTCGCGATGCCCCAAAGCCGGGAGGGTGCACGGGAGACGCGCAGCGGGTCTCCCTGCCAAGATGTTTTGTCAGACAAAACACATCTTGCAATCAGCGTGAACCATCAGAGAACGCACATCTCGCAATCCTCAATTTGTTTGATTTCACGGTTGCCTTGTTTTCAACAAGTAAGATCCCGCAAAATTTCGTAGCAACCGAACATGGCAGTAAGTGTTACGCCGCGCGATTTTTTGACGAGAGATTATTTGGTGTTTCGAAGCGGCACCACCTTTGCAAGAGATCAACTAGCACGACGTAAGATCGTGCGTGAACCAAACAACCTTCAACAATGAAAGTGTTGTTGCCCTCAACTTCCAAATTTGTCACACTTCGGCGCTTGATTGTGGGCGTTGCCACAACTGATCCAGACAACCCGTAAGGAGTTATCAAACGGTGCTTCGGTTTCAATTGCGATGCTAGAACCCATCCTCGTTGAGTACCAAAAGGGTGCGCCCATGTTGTCCGCACTGTGCAATGTAAACCTTGGGCTGATATGTTAAGTATCTTCTTGTTCCGATATTTCTTAACTCGCAAGATGCGTCGATGAACCAGATCACCAGTTCCGAAGTTCATTTGCTCTACGGTATCACCTACACCCAATTTCGCTATTGACACCCACCCGTGAGGTGTTTTGACACGCATTTCATCTGTAAAACATCCAGCACTTTTATTCGATGTCTGATTTATCATATTTTGATGATGTTTCCAGTTACGATCCCACTCCTCTTTATGTTGTGCTTTGTGCTTGTCTTCCCAATAGGCCCGTTCTTTTTCGTCCATTTTTAACTCCGTCTGTGTCTAAATGAAATTAAAAAGCGCAGTAACTATCTTCAGAATGCTTCTAATCAAGACCGGTCCAGTTTTTGACCTCACCGAATCAAAGATCAGCCATCAGCTAAGGTATATTTTATCCAATTCGTCCGCGAAATGGAACAAGGCGGCGACTTGCCGTGCGTTTGGCCTGCAAAAGCCAACTCCCCTTTCGCAATTGAGTCCCAAAGCTCGAGCAGAATAAGCGCTTCCTCTCTTGGCCGCATCCAAAACAAGCGAATTCGCATAACGTGGCGCAGGTCTTCTAAAACCATAACCTCGTTGCAAGTTTTCACCAAGCTTCGTCATGGAAGGAACATCTCCAAGACGCGCGGCCTTGCAGAAGAGGTCATTAGCTTCTGATATTTCTGGCGCGACGACGCCGCGCCCTTTCTGCAAGTTTGACGCTAAGCAGTACATTGAACCCAAATGCCCAAAACCAACCCCTTTCAAATATGCTTCGTTTGCGGCTTTGGGGTTTGGCGCGGCGTTGTCTTCCCCTTTGTCCAGCAATCTGGCAAGGGCAAAAAGCGCCCCAACATGGCCGGAGCTAGCGGCCTTTTCGTAGAGTTTTATTGCCGACAAAACATCGGGATACTTATTCTCCGATTTCACCTCAATGTCTGTACCCATCAGAAAAAGCGTCTGGGGATGTCCTTCGTTTGCTGCGAACCTTTCCAACTTGTCAGACAATTTTATGAGAGTTCCTCTGGACTTCAGCCAGGAACTGATTGAGAGCGCAACGATTGCTCGCGTTGAGCTAAGGTTTTGCGTATTTCTCAGTCTACTATTGGTTTCACCGTCGTCTAGCCAAGCATCATTTGGCGCTTCGGTTTCATCAGTTTCTCGAGACAGACATCTCCTTTCAGGCTGCCGTAAATGGTTGAACGTTCTGCCATTGAGGGCGAAGTTTGAACCCTGATCGGACAGACTTAATCCTTGTTTCGAAGAGGATTTGTTGTTATATGAGCTTTGATATTCAATTTGGCTCAGCAGGCTACGCGCGGATATATTTCCAAGTTCGCTCGCGCGTTTCGTAAGAAAAATATCTTTTTCATCGAGAACCCCTTTGGTATGCCATTTAGAAACCATCTGATTTTTAGTCAAAGTCGCATATTCAACTTTTGCCGTTGCAGATTTTGGTTCGAAGGAACAAAGCGTATCTACGACAGCGTGGTCTGGAAAGTCTTGTAGTATTCGTTGAAGAAAGGCCCTAGTTCCTTCAGGCTCATAGCCCCAACACCAACCAAGTATCGGCGCTATTGTATTCGCTTGCGCTTCGAGCACAGAGATAACGAACCACTCTCCGAGTAGATCTGGCAGCAAACCAGGTATGGTACTTCCAAGCCCCCCAAACCCTCCGCCAAGTGGGGCTCCGACTAGTACCAGTGCGCTCCGACCATCAATTCCAACTGACACTGATTCGAGCGGCCAAGTGTTCAGGCTCTGAAACGTGATGGCTCGCACAATTATTGCAGCCACAGCAAGATGTACTCCTGTGTTGGCGCTATGCAGCTTCGGTGGGCTACCATCAAATTCCGAAGCCCATCGTCTTCTTCGATATACTTCAAGAATCCGATTAAGCAGCTCCGTTCTTTTCCAACCTGCCTCAAATGATCCGTCCGCCAAAACAATGCCAAGAAAATACGCATAAAGAGGACGTCCCGAGCTATCAAAACGCGCCACAGCATCCTTAATAATTTTGTCGCTTTGAGGAACTGCACAATCCGGGCTTTCGCGAGACGCAACTTGCCTCACGAGATCGCAGAGTTCATCAGGTTTTAGCGCTTCCAGCTCGATTAGGCCGTTCGCGCCGAAGCGATAATCTGGATGCGCAAGATTGATTTTGACAAAAGATGAATATCGCGGCTGTTTAGCTATAAGTTGCTGCTTATCAGTCTCGAGCTTCTCAAACCAAGATGCCCGCCCATTCGAAAGCTCAAAATCGCTTTCGACAGCGCCCTGACGGGAATTCTGGCCCTGAAAATGCCCAGCTTGGTGTTGTTTCGAAACGTACTTTCGAATGCCGCCCCTGTCCCATCTTTGGCGTTCCAGCAGCAAGAAGCGTATGCGATGTTTCAACTCATCGCAGCGATGGGCAAGTAATGCCATCGGAGGACCTATGACTTTTCCAGGCTCGTGGACATAGTCGATGACAATGAGATGCGGCTTGTGTGGATGCCAGTTTTGCCATTGTTCTGAAAATGCCGCCAGGTCGTTTGAGCTCATGTACCCCGCGTCATATCCGAGCCACTCCTTTGCCTCCCTGATCAAGTCAAAGGCAAGACGGCTTTTTCCCTGACCCGCGGCACCGGCGAGTTGAACCCAAAGGAATGGCCGCTCGTCCTTTAGAAAAGCCCGCAACTCGGCTTGTTGTTTGCTACGCCCAAGTACCTCGATCTTGTCTTGCTGATCATAGGCGTAGTGAAGGATCAGGTTTTCGTAGGTAAAATCTTGCTCGGCTTCGCGCAAGCGCGGTTGGAGGCGACCAAGACGGATTAGAGCTTCGGTTTCGAAGTTTTGGACTACTTCACCGAAGCTTGTTGCATCGTCAAAAACTTGCCGTTCCAATTGTGCTTGAAGCCAGTGGTATGGGCATCCCGGCTGCGTTAGGTATAACATCGCGAAGCCATGGTCGACATGGCCATTTCCTTGTTTGAACTTTTTGAACAAGTCGTCGATATCCGGAACTATGCGGCCAAACCCATCAACCGAATGGCAAGCTTTCCGGAGTTCAGGTCGATCCTTGGTTGGGATATTCTTGATATCCCCAAATACCTCCGCAACAGGTTTCCTGATACTTTTCTCCGTGCAGCCCACTGATTCAAAGTAGAGTTGAAGGCACGTTACAAAAACTTCGAAGTCCAAGGTATATCATCCCTAAAATCAAGGGTTCCTCGGAATAGTATTGTCTGATTAAACAAAAGGTTCAACAGGCAGACCTTCTATCCAGAACTCTTGGCGTTCGAGGGCACCGGATTCTTCATCAAAGGTTTCTAAAGCAGGTCCATCTGTACGGCGCTTTTTTCCGGCAACATAAAAACTGCGTTGTAGAAGTTTACCTTCGGCTGTGTGGTAGATAGCAGTTGGTTGATTCACTTCCCGATCCGGAAGCCCGTTTGTTCGATACCCACGGACTAATTCTTTTCCGGTTTTTGCATCGTAGCGAAGAACGGCGGGTTTCTGATTTTCGCGGTGACCCTTGCTATTGCGGTACCACATTTTTTCGGTGATCCGTCCCGAGATCGGGCAGTAACTCGTTATCGCAGGTAAATCGCCCGATCGGTCAATATCACCCTTTTCGTTTCTCCAGGTTTCCCGAATCAGATTCCCGGACACTTCGTCAATCTCAACTTCCACTGCGTATTGCAGCGAAAAACATTCATCGCTCATACACCCAGTATGCATGAAAACGCACGAAAGGTCAAATTTATGATAATAATCAACGTATTAAGAAGCTCCACCACGCGCGGGTATTGCACTTGGAATACCGTGGAACGCACCGGGTTTCTGCGTTTTTTAGATGGTGCGAGCTAAGTCAAATCCTGACTTCGCCGCCCTGTGCCGCTGATCACGGCATAGGTAACCGGGAGCGCTCCCTTTCCTAGGAAAGGGAAAAAATGCAAGTCAAAGGAACTATCATTCACGGGACACGCATGTCAAAACTGCGTTGCCCAACGGAAGAGGCAAAAGAAGCAGCTAAGGCGGGAAATTTGGCTCCAACTGCGAACCTGATCAGGGACGAGATATCTAATCTGATCTATGACTGGCATGCTGACGGCGGTTTCATCGAAACTGTCGGTCGGAACGCCGCCAGAATTGATATGGCACGGATCGAGCGTTCTGGCGAGCGCACGGCTTATTCTACAGAAGGGAAGGTCATTCTGTTGACTGATAAAGCCGACCCGTACAACGTGATTGAGCTTGTGCCTTTCGAGGAAAGTCTGGGGCGTAATACACGCCGGACAATCAACCGGCATTTCGAAAAAATCGACCAACCGTCCAAAACCTCAGTCGACCGTCGGTTGGTTCCATTTCGCTTTTGGGAATCGGTGGCGTTGAGCATTCTCGAATTCCGTCTCAATCAGCTTGAAGAAGATGAAGGCTATTAGCGCCTGAAACCCGCCCAGCTGCAAACCCATCCGCTGTCAAAGCGGGTGGGTCTTTTTGTTTTGTGGAGGGGATCATGTTGTCTCAGTTTTGGACGATAGGCTTGCTGGTGTGTTCGGGGGCGTTGAATGCGGCTGGGGTCGCGGCGTTGCGGTTTGAGCATGGGTCGGGGAATGTGCTGGTCGGCGTTGTTGGCGCGTTGTGCTGGGCGGCAACGTCATTGGTGTTTCTGGCGCTGCTCAGGGCCGATCAGGGTGTAGCGGTTGTCGCCGCGCTGACGTCAGCGGCGGGCATTCTGGTGGTGGCGTTGATCGGAGTGGCGTTTGGCGAGGTGTTGTCGCTGCGGCAAGGCTTGGCGCTTGCTCTAATGATCGCGGCCATTCTGATCTTCCTGCTTCCGGCCTAGTCGCAGGCAATTCCGCCCGGAAACGTCCCGCAACACGCCCCGACCAAAAATCCATCCGCTCCAATCAGAACAGGCCGCCCCTTGCGGGCAATCTTATCAATTGGAGACATTCACATGCCCAAGAAACTTACATCGAAGAAGGGTTTGCAGAAGCGCGCGGCCAAAGATCGCGACGCCTTTTTGTCTGCCCTTCCACACTTGTTTGACGCCATGGAAGAAATCACACCGCGCCTGATCAACACGGTTTCTCAGATCCCCGACCAAAATCAGGCCGAAACCACCCTGACCAATCTGGTCAAACATGCCTGGACCTCATTGCATGGCCAAAGCATCGGCGAAACCCAAGCGCATTTGGCATTCTTTGAAGCGGATCTGGGCGACATCGACGCCATCATTCGCGACGCCAAATCGAAAAAGCGTGAGACGCCGAAATGGTATCTGAGCAATCCGCGCCATCAGAACCGCGCGGATGATTCGGTTCAGCCTGTCCCGGTCAAGGACTGGTCGCTGCGTCACAGACTGGAATACCCCATGCTGTGGATGGGTCTGCCTGTTATGTTGGCGGCCTCGTTTTTCAGCGCGCGCGCGGCGCTGTTGGCGTCTGGGTTGCCTGCCTATCTTGATGATCCAATCCTCCCGAACACCATCGCCTGCCTTCCGGCTTTTGGATCGGCGGCTTTAAAATCAATGGGATCCCTGTTCCAAACCGACAAAGGCCAAAAGCGTTTTGCATTTACGGTCTATGGGCTTGCCATCACGACGCTAGGTGTTTGATCCCACGGTTTGATGGTACGGTCCTTTCTCAGAAATGGAAGGAAGCAGTATGGGACAAGTTCGTCACGGGAGCGCCACGACCACGCACGCCGTCAGAGCTGCAATACAGCGATCCACTGCCCGGCAGGGTTATGCGCAGCATGATCCCGAGAGGAGCAAGCTTCGCTCGCGCAACTGAGCAAGGAGCTGGGCATAAACCCCAAAACCGTCGCAAAGTGGCGCAAGCGTGCGACGGTCGAGGACTTGAAGACCGAGCCTAAGGAGCCGCGTTCGACCGTTCTCACCGAAGCGGAGGAGGCAATGATCGTTACATTCCGACGGCACACGATACTGCCGCTGGATGATTGCCTCTATGCTCTTCAGCCGTCTGTCCCGCACCTGTCGCGGTCGGCACTGCATCGGTGCCTTCAGCGGCAGGGCTGTCGATGAGCAGGTGGTATCACCTTTCAGCTGGCCGAGATCGCCGTCACCGGCCCGATGGTGCGCGCCGTCCGCCGCACGCAACGCTTGATCCGCAGGCAAAATCAGGCGAACTTAAGGTCTTTGTACTATTTTGAGTCGTAAAATGACAATTGTAAGTTCATCACAAACTATCGCCCCGACGTCAGACGCAGTCATGATGGCACCCCTCATGCTAGGCGATGTTTTGGCCACTGATGCATTCAACTTGGGCGATTTGGGCTTCCTTACAGTCCGCAGGGTCGAAATCGAGGACGACCCAAGCCTCTTGGCTCAACGCTACTCGACCTCCGGTAGCGCCATTGGCGAAGAGTTTTTAGTCTTCGAGGAATTGCCGGACGATTCCTATTTGCCGGAAGGGCAGCCCTATTTTGGAATTGATGATGTCCTTGCCATCCCAGACCCTGCGGGAGGCTTCAACGTCATATGGGTAATGCGTGGCGTGCGAGACTATCAAGCCGGACAATTAGGAGCTACATTTTCTCAATCATTTGATGCACTTGGCGAATACTCTGACGCACTAGTCCGTGTAGGTGGGTACAAAGACAATTTAGAGGCCTCCTTTAGTTCTCCGGACACCCTAGTGATCGCAAGCCATCGGGCGTACTCAGACTTGATCGGTGATCTTGGTGAGATTTTGATCATCCGGGAAGGGGCCGTTTCTCGCCATGTCCTTCCAGGTCATGGTGTCGAATCCGTCAGCATTCTGAACATCGAAGGTACCGTCTTTGCCGTTGCGGCTGAAGGCCGATACGGCTTCCCCATCTCGGTCCACCGGTTCGACCAGAGTGTTCCAGAATGGTATACAGAGGAAATCGGCACAGACGATGGCGGAACCATCAGGGGCAGCGATGCCAGAGTAATGGCGCTGAGCGACGGTAATATTTTGGTTAGCTGGCTCGAGGACACGGTCTATGGACCACCAGACCTGTTAGCCAGTATTATACCTGCGAACGACGCCCCCGGGGATCCTATCACTCTTTCTGATACCGATTTTCGTGACATAAATGATTATGAAATCATTGCCCTTTCAAACGGCGGAATCGTTCTTGTTACTACCGTGCACGATGGCGAAAGCTCTTCTATCAATCTGA
The DNA here is from genome assembly GCA_050633445.1 of Thalassovita sp. GTDB lineage: Bacteria > Pseudomonadota > Alphaproteobacteria > Rhodobacterales > Rhodobacteraceae > Thalassobius. The sequence continues at coordinate 40,042 of JBOEGN010000079.1, read as the reverse complement.
CCAGATTTGACCAATTCGGCGAACAAGTCGGCCCGACCGATCAGCTCGCAGAGACCGCAGACGGACAACTAGAACTTTTGGGTGTGACCTCGGTAAGTGACAACCAGCTTGATGCGAACTGGCGCCTTACGAGCACAGATTCAACCCATATGGATTTTTTCCAAAGCTTCATCCTCAACACGCCCCCTCAGGTTGAATTCGAAATTGACGGCGCTCTGGTTCAGGGGCAAATTCTGAGCACCGATACCATCATCACAGATCCGGACGGCATCAATGATTTTCAATATCAATGGCTTCGTGACGGGGTTGCTATTGATGGGGCCGTTTCCGATAGCTTCCAGTTGCAGCAGGCGGATGTTGGCGCGACGATTAATCTGCAAATTTCATATTTCGACGACCTGGGGACACATGAGGTCGCTATCTCTCAAGAGACAGGCGAGGTTGAGAACATCAATGATTTGCCGACAGGGGCGGCCCTGATTGATGGCAACCCGTTTTTCCGTGAAACACTTTCGGCCAACACAGAATCAATCGCAGATGAAGACGGTCTAGGTGAGCTGAATTACACATGGTTCCAGAATAACGTTGCGATCGCAGGAGAGACCGGCGCCTCTTATGTAGTGCAAAATACAGATATCGGTCAGGATATAAGTTACGCGATCAACTACACCGATGGCTTTGGAAATGCTGAACACGTTGAGAGCGCGCTATTATCCATCAGCGACCGTGCGCCGGGAATTCACGTCGAACCATCTGGCACTGTGACTGATGAACAAGGCGCCAGCGTCACCCTGTCGGTAGCTCTCGATTCTGCTCCGACCCAAGATGTTTTGGTAACGCTCGCAGTTTCGGACCTAACAGAGGCCGGCCTTGACGATCCCTCGATCACATTCGCACCAGACAACTGGCACATAGCGCAAGTTGTCACTTTATCCGGACAGGATGACTATGACGACGACGGCGACGTGAGTTTTGAACTGGTGGCACACGCAGAATCCAACGATCCAGACTATGACGGCGTAAATTTACCTGCCCTGACCTTTGTGAACGCGGATGATACCGAGGATCAAGACCAAACCATATTGGGCACGGTTCAGGGGGATACACTCACCGGACAGAATGGTGACGATCATATCTATGCAGGCGGCGGTTCTGATGACGTGAGAGGCGGGCGTGGCTCTGACCACATTTATGGCGAATATGGCTCAGATACTTTGCGTGGCGGGGACGGAGAGGATGCTATTTATGGCGGTTTCGACGACGACAGGATCTATGGCGGGAACGGCGATGATACTTTGGTCGGTGAACTCGGCGATGATTGGCTAAATGGCGAGGCTGGGAACGACAGTATTTATGGCGGTGACGATCAAGATACGCTCATCGGTGGGGCTGGAGATGATGTTCTGATAGGCGGGACCACTCAAGCCGACTTGAGAGACGTTGCGCACGGAGGCGATGGTAACGACCTGATAGACGGCTCTTGGGGTAATGACCTGCTGTATGGCGACGCTGGCGCCGACACGATCATTGGCGGCTTGGGTCAGGATACCATCGTTGGCGGTACTGGTAATGATGCACTTACAGGTCAGGGATGGTCTGATGCGGTATTCGGCGGCGACGGCGATGATTTCATCAACGGCGGCTTTGGGCATGACCGTCTGAACGGCGGCGCAGGGGCGGACCGGTTTTTCCACCTCGGAATTTTCGATCACGGGTCTGACTGGGTTCAGGATTACACCGCCGCAGATGGCGATGTGTTGCAACTCAGCGGCCCCGCAATACAGTCGCAGTTTCAGGTGATTTTCGTCGAAACCCCCGGCGCAGGTCAGGCCGGTGTCGAAGAGGCCTTTGTGATCTATCGCCCCACCGGTCAGATCCTGTGGGCCTTGGTCGATGGCGCGGCACAGTCGGAAATCAACCTGATGATTGGCGCGGAAGCATTTGACCTACTAGCGTAATCGCAACGTCAGGCCAGCCAACACAACGGCTGCCCGCCCCAAGGCTGGCTTTTCACTTTTCGGAAATAATCAAAGCTTGGGTATTTACCATTAAGAACTGCACATTCAAATGGGCGGGTTTTTGAGAAGCTATAAATGTTGAGAAAGTGACCTGAGCCTAAAGCCCTGATGGTAAAGCTGGCTAGCCTTTAACTTTTCTGTAATAGCAGCCATTCATGCTCAACGCGGCGAAGGTCCGCAATCCGCCTCTGGTGCCGATCGTCCATGTCCGCTTCGGGCTGGAATCGGTCGTCCAGTGATACGGTCACAGCCGATTCAGGGCGAAAACCGCGTGCTGCGTCGCCGCAAGGCAGCTTCGAGCCCAAACCTACGACAGCCAGCTAGACTATTTTCGCGCGTATCTGATGATGCCTAAGAGTATCAAACCAATTGGAATCCAAAAAAATACGTAAAGCAACGAAAAACCTAAGGCCCAAAGGGGATACAAAAACTCCCCAATGTCTGAGCCAAAGAACATGCACTTCTCGGGTCCTCGGGCCCAAATAACACAACCGTTTAAGCGAGCAACTTGTGCAACAGAAAACGCAACGACCCAGATCAAGGCTGGCCAAAGCACAATTAACACCGCAACAAACCGCGGCAAATCTCGCTTTTCATCAGTCATGGATGCGGCCTTTCAAACTTCGTCTATCCAAGACTTTAGCCAAAAGGTTAACGGTAGCAAAGTCCGCCTTGCGGCCGTCCATCTACCCTAAATGCTGCAAGTGCCTGCCAATGTCCGCTTTGGGCTGGGATCGGTCATCCGGTTCGCCGCGCCAAGGCCTGCAAGGTCAAGATTCGCGCGCTGCACCGCCGCAAGGCAGCTTCGAGCCCATAGTGACTTTTGCTGCGTAAAAAACCAATGGTCGCTCCTGGCGATGAACCAACGAACTTGCTGTGAAGCGTAGATCAAAGGAAAGACAGAATTCAGAATGAAATGGAGCGCGGGGACTGAATTGTGGAAAACACTCGCGCAGCGGTTTTTTGCGTAGGCACATCGAAACTTAATGCAAACCACTGATTTCTGGGGGTCAACAGAATTGGATTTCGGCCAGTATCTCCCTAAAATCAGTGATTAATTTGGTCGTTGGGGAGCATTGATGATTGGGATAGGAACAACCATTCAGCGACGAAGCACAATGCTCGCCAAATCCTCACATGTGAACGATCCCATCTATTGCTGATCCTGCATCTGTTCTCGAGGCATCGGCTTGCCTAACCGATACATGAGGATTGGCTCTCCTGTTAAGATTTTGCCCCACAGTGCATTCCGTAGATGGTCACCGATCGGAAGACAGCTGTAGGCTCCGAGCAATTATTACGAAACCAAGGGCTTATCGCTCACTTTTTCAGGACTAGTAAATACCCCACCCCATGAACTGTCACGATTTCGGCAGAGGATCCGGAGAGTTTGCGGCGAAGCCTGCTGACAAGGACATCAATCGTGCGATCGCCTGGGGTCCATTCCCGTGAACATGCAGCTTCGTAAAGCTGATCACGATGCAGGACATCGCCCTCATGCGCGATGAATACTTGTAGCAGCTTGGCTTCGGATGGCGCCAGAAAATGGGTCTTTTTGCCCGCTTTTAACTGCCGGGTCTGGGTGTTGAAGCAAAGATCAGCACATTCGAAATCCTCGGATCTCTCTTTTTGTTCGACCCGGGCGGTTGACGTCAGGATATTCTTGATGCGGCCGCAAAGCTCTAATGGATTGACGGGTTTGGTCAGATACTCGATGGCGCCCAGGCCGATACCAAGGATTTTGTCACGGGTTTCTCCCATGCCGCTTAGCACGACGACGGGGCAACCGCTGGTTTTCTTAATCGTCTGAAGAAGCAACAGGCCATCGCTGTCGGGAAGCTGCCGATCCAGGAGCGTGAGATCAAATCTGTCGGCGTTCAACCTCTCCTCGGCCTCTTGTGTGGTGCCGACCACGACACAATCCGCACCGACTGTTCCCACGACATCTTTCAACATCAACTGCATTATGGGATCGTCTTCGACGCATAGGATCTTTTTGCGCTGCCCGCCCCGCATATTCATTTTGGCAACCAGTTTGAGCGCAGTTTTCGCCAGGACGGAACCTCGGACAGATCTCGATCAAGCTCTAGCACGATCTTGTCCAGGATGGCCGACTTCGGCTCGCCGGAACATTCCTTTTCCAACCGGCGCAACGCGGGTTCCAGCTCCAGCAATCCCATGAGGGAACAATTTCCGGCAAGCCGGTGCGCGGCTTCGCCGAGCAGCTTGATTGCGTTGTGATCATGATCCGCGCGAAGCAGACCGCGAAATTCTTCCCAGGTGCGGGAAAACTGCTTGATCATAGCCGTCACAGTCTCGTGCGACAGGCCTTTCAAACTTTCGTGCCCGCGGTAGGAAACGGGTTCATAGCCCGACACCCGCGTGTTTGACCCAAAAATAGCTTCTGAGATCAACGCCTTCCCTGCGGGTTTCGCCAGTATTTCATCGAATTCTTTCTCGCTGTTGTTCAATGCATCGACATTGGCAGTGAGTGCTAGGAATCTTGCGTCGGTCTGCTTGCGCGATTTGAGTGACTGGACAAAGGCGGGGCCGTTTCCATCTGGCAGCAGATAATCGACAACGAACAGATCATAGGTTTCCCTTTCGGCCAGATCGAATGCTTCGGCGACCGATGAAGCGCGATGGACCGTAAGGCCGAGTGCCTCCAGCTGCTTTGCGGTAACCATGGCGCCGATGTCATCATCATCGACCAGAAGACAGTGCGAAATCTGGCCTGATTTCGGGTTTGATCCGTCACGTGTAAGTTCGAATGCACTTGCCGCGACAGTGGCGTCGACGATGGGCAACTCGAACCAGACAGTGGTGCCGTCGCCTCGGTTCTCATAGCCGATGCGACCGCTCATGGCTGTCACAAGATAGTGAGATATCGCCAATCCCAACCCTGATCCGCCGCTTCCGGTGTCACGGGCCTGCACCCGTTCGAATGAGCGAAACAGCGGGGCGGCGGCTTCTTCGGATATACCGGGGCCATGGTCGCGCACGTCAAATCGAAGGCGATCCTGGCCATCGTCATGAACCAGTCGCGTGACGTGAACCTGTACCCCTTTGCCTTCGTCGGCCTTGATAGCGTTTGACACAAGGTTGTTCAGAACTTGTTGCGCCATCCCCCAATCGATCGGGACAATGTCCGGGACTGTCTCGTCTATTTCGAAACTCAATTGCGACTGGGGCAAGTTGCGGCCGACAATGGCAATACTGCCAAAATCCCTGAGCTTGCCGACGACATCGGTCGGAACCGGGCGTGCGACAGGCCTCTCTCGCTCGAACTTCGAATAATCAAGCACATTATTCAGAGTTAGAAGCAGCATTTTGCCGGCGCTGTCGATCACATCGAGATATGCCCCTGCATTGTCGGTATCGGCGGTCCTCAGAAGTTCAGTGGCACCAAGGACGCTGTGGAGAGGCGTCCGTATCTCGTGGCTCATAGCGGCGAGGAACCTGCTCATCCCTTGTTCGGATTGCCGCGCCTCATCAGCCTGCCGCTGCAGGTTCGTCACGTCATACATCAGCAAGACATGCCCCAGGGCGGTGTTTCCAACGGCATCGTGCAAGTCGCGCATTCGAACGTCAAAGCACATTCGGCCCACCAATGTATCCAGCCAAATCAACTCTCTTGACTCTTCAAGCGCATGCAGAATTTTCGCCAGAAGCGGTTTGAGCGAGTCAACTCTTGGCCGCACGCTGCGCGAATAGATGACGTCACCAGCCTGGGCATCCTGAGTCAGGAAAAAAGATGCAGACGCTTGGTTTGCGTGCACCAAAGAGCCGTTGTCATCCAAAAGGAACGCGGGGCTTCGCAGGCTTTCGAACACCGCCAAGTAGCGATCTTTGTCCATGATGGCGAGCCGGGCACGATCCTGCAACTCATTCAGTCTTTGCCCGTCTTCTTTGCCCTTCCAGCTCGAACAAACGCTCAACTCCATTTCGTCAAAGAAATCGCGAATCAAGAGCAGGCCTTTGTCACCTATGGCAGTCGGCATGTCCTGAATTTCGCTGATGTAGAGTCTCTGAAAATGCTTCAGCAGCCCGACGTAAAGTTGGATCGTTATGCCAAGCGCGCGATGCCGCTGTGCGATCTGGCGCATTCGTTTGAAGCGGGGATCGTTGCCATAGTCCAACGTCGCAATCGGCCCGATCGGCTCCGTGGTCGTTGCGCGCATATAGGCAACCAGGCATTCGCAAATGCTTTCGTTGGCTTCGACCCACGCGGATCTGATTGTGGTGGTGAAAGGAGCGTAACCATTTGTTTTTGCTAATTCAATGGAACGAGCGACCAGTCGATCCAGCCTCTGTTCAAGGAAGGCCTGTACGGTATCAGCAATCACATCTGGCTCAAGATTGTCATACATTCGATCAATCCAATTGGCTGTGGTTTTCTCAACCATACCGCAGAACTACAGCAAACAGGGGGCTGCATTCAACTTCCCTCATTCGCTCAGTTACAAATCGTTAACATATGACAACAAGTTCGCTACCTTTAGCGCTTTTGTCTTCGCTAGGCTCGTCACTGAGTGTGATCGACCCACCGATTGAGGTGTCACCATAGGGAGGAAGAACATGCTGCGCATGAAGCGTCGTGAGTTCCTGCGGAACACAACATTGGCAGGCGCCGGTGTCTTGGCTGCCAACAAAGCATGGTCCTTGAACCGGCTTGAACCCATCGAAGATACGTTAGAGGAAGAGTACCCGTATCGGGACTGGGAAGATCTCTATCGCAGAGAGTTTACCTGGGACAAGATCGGTAAATCCGCACATTGCATCAACTGTGTCGGCAATTGCGCGTTTGATGTTTACGTCAAAGACGGCATCGTCATCCGCGAAGAGCAACTGGCGAAATACCCGCAAATCAATCCAAATGTGCCTGATGCGAACCCGCGTGGGTGTCAGAAAGGCTCTATCCACTCTGCCGCCATGTATGAAGGCGACCGTCTACGCTACCCGATGAAACGTGTGGGCGAGCGCGGCGAAGGCCAGTGGCAGCGCATGGAATGGGACGAGATCACTGAAGAAATCGCTGACAAGATCATCGACATCTTCGAAAAACACGGCCCCGGCCAGCTGATGACCCACACCGGGTCCGGCAACCTGTCGATGGTCCGCTTTGCAGCGCCTTATCGCTTTGCCTCGCTGGTGGGCGGTGTGCAGCTCGACATCTTTACTGATGTGGGCGACCTGAACACCGGCGCGCATCTTGCTTATGGCAACCCGCTTGAAAGCTTCACCTCGGACGCGTGGTTCGACGCCGATTACATCATGATGTCGATGTTCAACCCGAATGCGACGCGTATCCCCGATGCGCACTACATCTGGGAAGGCAAATATAACGGTGCCCGCATTGTTTCCGTGGCACCGGACTATAACCCGTCCTCGATCCACGCCGATTTGTGGATGCCAATCAAACAGGGCACCGACCCGTTTCTGGCCATGTCCATGGCGCATACGATCATCGAAGAAGGGCTCTACAAGCCTGAATTCATGAAGGAACAGACCGATCTGGCTATTCTGGTGCGCACCGACAACGGCATGATGTTGCGCGAAGCGGATCTGAAAGAAGGCGGTTCGGATCAGGTCTTCTATCACTGGGACGTGACAACCGGCGCCGCGGTTGTGGCCAAAGGGTCCATGGGATCCGAAGAAAAAACCATCGCAATCGACGGCGTTGACCCGGCGCTGGAAGGCACTTTCACGGTTGAAGGGATCGAGGTCACCACGGTCTTTGAAAACGTGCGTAAAGAAGTGTCGCAGTTTTCGCCGGAAGCCACGGCAGAGACCACCGGTCTGGCGGCTGAGACGGTCAAGGCCGAAGCGCGGGCTTTCGCCAAAGCCAAGAAGGCCATCCTGGCGCTCGGCTTCAACGTCGGTCGCTATTCCAACGGCATCTACACCGGTTGGGCACAGGCTCTGATCTTGGCCTTGACAGGCCACGGTGGCAAAACCGGCGGTATGGACACAAGCTGGATCAACTGGAACCACCCGAAATGGCTGGAACTGGCGCTGTTCGGTTTCCAGAAGTTCCCACGGCTCGAAGCCGGTGGGCTGGGCGAATTCCAGCGTGGCCATATGATCGAACATGCGCGCAAGCATTTCGACAATGACAAGCTAAAAGAACGCGTCGGTTTCAACGTCGATGAAATGGAAGAGATGATCGACGAGAGCATCGGCGAAGGCTGGATGCCTTATTACGGCGATGTCAAAGGTCTGATTTCCATCGCGGACAACAAATTCCGCCGCAACAAATTCGCCGACAAATATCGCGAACGCATTCTGGAAGAAGTCAAAGAACTGTTCGTTGATGTCAACGTGCGCATGGACTCGACCGCGCAATGGGCGGATTACCTGCTGCCTGCCGCGTCGCATTATGAGGCATGGGATCTGCGGTCCGTCGGGTACCATCGCTTTGTGAACGTCTTCTCGCGCCCGGTCGATCCGATTGGAGAGGCCAAACCCGACTGGGAAATCATGGCGATCCTGTCCAAAAAAATTCAGGAACGCGCAATCGCACGCGGGATCACCGAGGGCTATCAGGATGGCGATGTCACCCGTGACTTGCACACCATCTATGACGACTACACCATGGGTGGCCAGTTGCTGACCGATTACGACGCCACCAAGTGGCTCGCGGAAAACAGCCCTGAAATGTCGCATATGTCCCTGGAGGACGCGGCCGAACAGGGGTTCTTTGTGATGAACGAAAACGCGGGGCCAACCCATGCGTTGAACCCATCCGAACCCTATCATCCGTTCGAAGCGCAGGTCGAAGAAAAGAAGCCCTACGATACGCTGACTGGTCGGATTACATTCTGTATCGACCATCCACGGTTCATGAAACTGGGGGCGAAAACGCCTACCGCGCGGCATCACGCTGGTGCCGAGGCGTCGAATTATCCGCTGTCCTTCTATTCGCCGCATACCAGATGGGGCATCCATTCGAACTGGCGATCGAACAAGTTCATGATGCGGCTGCAGCGGGGCGAACCGAATATCTATATCAGCCCCAAACTGGCCGCGAAACGTGGCATCACAGATGGCAGCCGGGTGCGGGTGTTTAATGGGGCCGGTGAGTTCTTTGCTCAGGCCAAAATGTATCCCTCTTTGCCGGAAACCTCGATCATGATGGAACACGGTTGGGAGCCGCATCAATACGAGCAGGCCAAGCCGATGAACAACACCATGGCCACGCTGATCCAGCCGCTTGAGCTGGCAGGAAACTGGGGCCATCTCGGATTTAAACTCTGGAAATACAACGCAAATCAGCTCGCCCATGAAAGCAGCGTAGACGTGGAGCCGGCGTAAGGCCGCACCAGTAGGGAGGACTTGAGACAATGGTAAAACGTCAGCTCAGCATGGTGCTGGACCTTAACAAATGTATCGGCTGCCACACCTGTACATCGGCTTGTAAGCTACAATGGACCAACCGCAATGGTCGGGAATACATGTACTGGAACAATGTCGAAACACGGCCTGGCACCGGTTACCCCAAAAATTTCGAACAAATGGGGGGCGGCTTTGACGAAGACGGCGCACTTAAACTTGGTGTCGAACCGTCTTCGGATGACTACGGCGTGCCGTGGGATTATAACTACGAAGAAGCTTTGATGACGGGCACAGACCCCTGGCTTCGCCCCAATGTAAAACCAACATGGGGCGCAAACTGGGACGAAGATGAGGGCGAGGGCGACTATCCGAACTCGTACTATTTCTATCTTCCACGCCTTTGTAATCACTGCGAAAACCCGGCTTGCTTGGCAGCGTGTTCACGCAACGCGATCTATAAGCGCCAAGAGGACGGGATCGTCCTGATCGACCAGGAACGCTGCCGCGGCTATCGTTATTGCGTCTCGGCCTGTCCCTACAAAAAGGTCTATTTCAACGAAGAAATCTCGAAATCCGAGAAATGCATCTTCTGCTACCCCCGGATCGAAAAAGGCCTGCCAACGGCGTGTGCCAAGCAATGTGTTGGCCGCATCCGCTGGATTGGCTATCGCGACGACGAAGACGGCCCGATCCACACATTGGTCGACAAGTACAAGGTCGCATTGCCGCTGCATCCCGAATACGGGACCGCGCCCAATGTCTTCTACGTGCCGCCACTTTCGCCGCCAAAGATTGACGATACCGGTGCGGCGATGTCGGAAAGCCGGGTGCCGCTTGAGTATCTCGAAAGCCTGTTTGGTGAACGTGTTGGCGATGTCCTAGCGACCATCACGGCAGAACGCGCGAAAAAGGCCGAAGGGCAGGAAAGCGAATTGATGGATACGCTGATCGGGTATCGTCACGCCGAAATGTTCAAGTTGAGCTGATGTCAGTCCAGCCAACCAACCAACTCCCGATGGGAGACAGCCCCAATCGGGCGAAGGCCAAGGAAACCATATGGCGGATGGCGGCGCTCGCGTTAGAGCATCCGACGCCCGAGGTTTTCGAAGCCATTCAAAACGGCGATTTCCATGCTGCATTCAGTGCGGCGTGGGCGGCTGCGACGGGGATAAACTGGCCCCGGCTTACAGCGTCTGAAACCTATGACAGCTTTGAGGCGGGCTATATCGAAGCCTTCCTGCATGGACGGGGCGGCAAGCCAACAGCCGCGCTGTTGGCCGGGGATCACGAACACATTCTAAAGGGTCTCGCGAGGCCTGTGTTCATGCTCAACATCGTTGCTTTTTATAAGCACTTTGGCTTGCAGGCGGCGGTCGAAGATCTGGGCAAAAAGGACGAGCCGGATCATCTGGCCAGCATGCTCGAATTCATGGCCGTGCTGTGCCATTTCGAGGCGCGGGCCTTGTCGCAGGGCAAAGACGCATCCGGGTACCGCCGGGCGCAACGGGATTTCCTGTGTCGCTATCTCGATGACACGCTGGATACCGTGGCAGGGCTTTTGCGGAAAAACACGATCCCTTTGCTTGACCCCACACTCTTCCAACTGCTGCAGGACCTGACCGCATGGTCCGAACTGCAAATCAGCGAGCTTGAGGTTCGGGTCGGACCATTTCGCGACCTCGATTCAGCCAAACCTGACACCGTCCCCGCAGAACCAGCGGCACAAAACCTTTGGGGATAAGGAGAAAAATCATGCTTACATCACTTCGAAACATGACCCTACTGGCTGCACTTGCGACCCCGACATATGTGTTCGCAGAAACCCTGGCCGAGGCGAATGTCAAACTGCTGGAGGCCTATGATTCCGTCGCCGTATCGACCATCCCCGATGGGATCTATCTGCGCAGCGTCAACGACCCCGAAGACATCATTTGGGAACGTTTGCCCGAATACCGTGTTTCAATGATGCCTGCCCCGGCGGTGCATGACTCTGTTGATTTGCGCGTGGATTACGACGCCGAAGAGTCTTTCCTGAACATGACCTTGGCCAAAACGTCAGAGCGGCTTTATGTGCGCCTGCGCTGGGTGGATGACTCCAGAGATACGGAAACCGCTTTTGACCGCTTCCGTGACGGCGTCGCGGTGCAGTTCGCGTTGGGCGATGACGACACGTCCTACATCATGGGAGATGCCCCCGACAGTGCGGTGAACATCTGGTACTGGCGCGCTGACAGCAACAGCATCCAAAGCCTTGCGGCGGGTGGCCCGGGCAGCACGACCATTCTGGATGACCAACCCGCGACGGGGGACAGCCTCTATGTCGAAAATGACGGCGATCCGAACGAATGGATTGTTGTGATGTCGCGCCCCCTGGATGCGGCCGGCGAATACACAGCCTCCTTTGATCGCGATACCGTACCGATGGCCTTTGCCTTGTGGCAGGGTGCCGAGAAAGAACGTGACGGTCTAAAGCGGGTGTCCGCCGACTGGATCCTTCTGAACATGGCATCGGAATAGCAGATGCAATTTCTTCTTCCAGAGGAACTGGCCCAGCAAAAGCACGAAGATTGTGGTCGCGGGCATGCATGCGAGTTCTGCCCGCTCGAGCAGGACTGCAAGCTCGACAAACCTTACCACAACAAGGTGCTGATCGAGAATCGGCTGCAAGAGATCGAACAGATCATCGTGGTTTTGGCCAATAAAGGCGGCGTTGGCAAAAGCACCGTCAGCACCAACCTGGCGGCTGGTCTTGCCAGTCGGGGCTTTCGTGTTGGCGTCGCTGACGCTGATATCCATGGGCCGAACCAGAGCCGTTTCTTTGGCTTCACAAATGCAAATATCCGCACCAAGAAATCTGGTCTGGAAACGTTGGATTTCGAAGCCGAGCCGATTGAACACCCCATCAAGGTCGGCTCACTGGCGTTTATGTTGCACGATGACACAAGCCCAATCGTGTGGCGCGACGCCTACAAACATGACTTCATCCACCACCTGATCGGCAGCTTCAACTGGGAGTCGCTGGATTTTCTGGTCATCGATATGCCGCCGGGTACAGGGAATGAGCTGATCACACTTTGCGACATGCTGGAAGGCAGCAATGTCTCGTCTGTGCTGGTCACCTCGCCCCAGGCCGTGGCGCAGATGGACAGTCTCAAGGCCGCTAGATTCTGCAAAGAGCGCGGTCTGCCGGTCATCGGCGCAGCGATCAACATGGCTGGCGTGCAATGCCCGCATTGCAAAGAGGAATTTCACCTCTTCCCCGACGCAGACGTTTTGCAGGCGCTGGCCGCTTTCGACATCGAAAAGATCGCGCAAATTCCGCTGTCGCCGGAAATCGCGCTGGCGTCTGACACAGGCGCACCTGTTGTCACCGCCAGCCCGGACAGCGCACCCGCAAAGGCCTTTGCCTCTATGGTCGATGCGGTCATAGAGCACGGGCGCGACGCATTCGAACACGCGGTGGCCGGGACGCTGGAAACGGTCTTCGCAGAAAACCTGAGCGATGCCGAAATGAACGATGCATTGTCGCAACTGCCAGAAAACGAAGAGATCAGCGCCGAGCTGAAATCCCTTCTGGCGCAAGAATCCAATCGCCTGAACGCGGCGACAAAAATCGCCAGGGATCCCAATAAATGACCCATAGTGAAGACGTTCTATCTCGCAGAAGCTTTTTCCTCGGACGGGTGCCAAACAAACCAGAGGCGCAAGAGGGCTGGTATTCTCTCGAAGGGACAGGAGCACATTCCAACGATGTGTTCTGGACGTGCTGGGCAGACGAGGCCGGGCTTTTCATTGCCGGCGATGACGGCGTGTTTTTGCAATTTGATGGAAAGGATTGGAACAGACTGCCCAGCCCAGCTCCGGTGCCGATCCACGCCATTTGGGGCACTGACCGGTCAGATCTTTGGGCGGTCGGCTGGATGGGTTTGATCCTGCACCACAATGGTGACACCTGGGAAAAGATCCGTGGTTGCGTGGTCGATGACAACGGAAAATACTCGTCCGCGGCAGAGAACATCCCCTTTTTTGACATCAACGGATTCCCGGACGGGCGCTGTTGGGTTGTCGGTGATCGAGGGACGATCCTGCATTTTGACGGAACCGAGTGGGTAACAGAAGACAGCGGGACGATGATGCATTTGCGTGCCGTCACGACCCTGCCGGATGGCCGCGTCATGGCCGCTGGGAATGATGGAACGGTGACGCTGCGCGGGATTGACGGCACTTGGGCGGTCCAGAAATCCTCGGTCTCGTCGAACTACACGACGGCTCTCACACTCGACAATGGCACCGTCCTGCTGGCTGGTGGTCGGTATTTGATTGGCTCGAACGGGTTTCGCGGCGACCTTGTGTCGTGGAATGGCGAAACGTTTGAAAAACTTGCGCCGGACAATGAGTTCAGCCGCTTTCGGTCACTGATAGTGACGCAAAAAGGCGTGCTGACCATCGGCGACGGTGGGCAAATTCATCTGATCGGCGAAGACAAGATTGAACGCCTGAATACTGGCACGACCCATGATCTTCTGGGGGCCATCACCTTGCCATCAGGCGACGCATTGGCGCTGGGTGACTTCGGGACGATCCTTGTCGGCGGAAGCGAAGCGCTTTCCTGTTTCGCGCCGGCCATTGTCGAGGGAACTTCGCAAGCCAATTGGGAGGCCGAGCCAACCCCGACCGACCGTCAACTCTGGGGAATATGGCAGGATCCGAAATCGGATGAGCTTTATGCCTGCGGAGAAGAAGGGACGGTCATCGTCCGCGATCGCGGAAAATGGGAAGCATTGCCGCCAGCGGGGGATCTTGGCATTCACGACCTGAACCGTGCCCCCGATGGTGGACTCCTGGCGGCAGGTCAGTTGGGCGAAATCCACCATTTTGACGGCACGACGTGGCGAAAGCACTTCGACCTGTTCATGGATATCACGTTGCTGGCGATCTGGTCTGATGGTGCCGGGCAGATTTTCGCAGCAGGTGACGAAGGCCTGGTGCTGAAATGGACGGGCGCGGATTGGGAACGTATGCCCTCGGGCACCAAAAGCGCGCTGTACGGTCTTTGGGGCATTGATGCGGAACATCTTTTGGCCGTGGGCGATTTTGGTCTGGTCATGCGCTGGAACGGGACGCGTTGGGATGAATTCAACGCCGGAACCGAGCATTTCCTGTTCGACGTTTGGGGTCGTGCGCTGGATGATATTTTCATCGTCGGGCTATCGGGAACAATCGGACATTTCGACGGAACCCGGTGGATCATCACGCCCGCGCGGGCGCGCAATGATCTTTTGGCCGTAACCGGCACAGCCCAAGACGTGGTGGCCGTCGGTGCAGCGGGTGCCGCCGCGCGCTATGATGGCACGCGCTGGCACATGGATGAAACCGGCAGCCTTGTCGGATTGCGTGCGGTTACGGTCAATCAAACGGGCCAGTATTTTGCCTCAGGTGACGGCGGAACCGTGCTTAAGCGTATCGTCGAATGAACATCGCCACCAGGATCGACGACCACGCCGCTTACCCTGAACCGCCGGTTCGGCTTGGCTATATCACGTCCCAAAGCCGGGGCGCGGGCGACATCATCCTGACAGAGGTCGCAACCAGGCTGTTGTCTGCCGGGCACAAAGTTTACGGCGCAGTGCAAAACAACACAGAGCGCACCGACGGCGACCGCTGCGACATGGACATTGTCGTTCTGCCGGGCGGGCAACAGCTGCGCGTGTCGCAGGCCCTTGGGCCGGGCGCGAAAGGATGCCGGTTGGACAATGGCGCCCTGGCACAAGCGGTCGCAGATGTTGAAAAAGGCTTCTCGCCTCAGGCCGATCTGCTGGTCGTCAATAAATTCGGCAAGCAAGAGGCCATCGGCGGCGGATTTCGTGACCTTATCGCAAACGCGCTCAGCTGGGGGGTCCCGGTTCTCACATCGGTGAATGCCCTGAACTTGGATGCGTTCAAACAATTCGCCGCGGGCATCGAGACGCAGTTGCAACCGGACGACGCGCAGATTGCTGAATGGGTCCGCGGTGCATCGAAAGCACGGGACGTTCAGTGCGCGCATTCTTAGATAAATCAACAAATCAGGACTCCAGAGGATCTTCGAGATGACGACACTTAAAACGGCAATCGCGGTACTTTTCGTAACTGTTGCCCCGGCTTTCGCGCAGGACAGTGATGTGACGGGGGACGCTGAGAAGGGCGCGAAAGTATTCAAGAAATGCCAATCCTGCCACGTGGTGACCGACCCGGATGGCAATGTTCTGGCCGGCAAGAAAAGCAAAACCGGACCGAACCTGTACGGTATCGCGGCGCGCGCGGCGGGATCGGTCGAAGGGTTCAAATACGGAAAGTCGCTGCTCGCCGCCGGTGAGGCTGGATTGGTCTGGGACCAGGAGAGCTTCGCCAGCTTTGTCCAGGATCCCAAGAAATTCCTGCAAACCTATCTGGGCGACAAAAAAGCAAAAAGCAAAATGACGCTCAAACTTCGCAAAGAAAAGGAAGCTTTGGACGTCTATGCATTGCTGGCGTCGCTTGCGCCGGCTGATGACGCGGAGGTGAGCGAATAGGGTGCGAGGCGCCATCTTACGTTGGTGTTTGCCGCAACTGTCTCTGCCTGAAGAGATATTTGCTCCGGTTTCAAAAGTACCGGCTGCAAATCGGCATCCCCTAACCGAACCCGTTTCAGGCGCGGTCTCAACCACAAAATAACGCTAGACTTAGAAAAGCAGCCTTTGTGTCGTTTCAAATCAATGGCGGCTTTGTCCCACCTCTGCCGTCCATCTAAGCAAAATGCTGCAAGTGCCTGCAAATGTCCGCTTAGAAGAAGCTGTGCCAGAGCAACCGAACCTACGACGAATGTCGGCTAAAGGCCGGAAGTGCCTCTCAGAAAGGGGGCGGAGAAAAGTCATTCGCTGCCTAGGGTCAGGACACATAGCCAAGAGATGACGAGAGCGGCCAGGGCGATGGCTGACAGGAAGAGCTTCGGACTTCTGTCGTATCGGGTTGCCACACGCCGCCAGTCTTTCAACCTCCCAAACATGATCTCGATCCGGTTGCGGCGCCTGTAGCGGCGCTTGTCGTACCTCACCGGATTCTTCTGCTGTTTTCTGCCGGGAATGCCCCTGGCTGCAACTCTTCAAGGCAGCTTCGTGATGGGCTCCTCACCCCACCACATGAAGATCTGGCGCACAAAAGCGCGACCGGAACAGGCTCACGCCGTGCCGGTCACTCATCCTCCAGGACGCCCAGCCTTTGATCACGCTGACCATGGCCTGCATGTCGGTGACCCCTTCGGCGAGCGTGCGGTCGCAATGGGCGCGATCTTCGGGTCCGAAAATGCCGTAAGGCGCGATGGCATCCCCAAACGCCTCGTAGCTCATCGGCGCAAGCCATTCCTCAAAGTCGAAAATACTATCTAATTATTGCATATGGTTAGAATAGCACAAACCGGTCCGCAGATGCAAATTTGCGAGATCCAACCATGACGACAGAAACCCAATCAGTGGTCCGCGCCGCCTATGAGCGTGCGCTTCAGGAGCATCTGCAGAAGAACCTTCGGACGAGCGCAGACTGGGATCGCTTCAACACGATCAAACGCGAAAGGGATGCCCCGCTCATGATCGAACAAGCGGCCTTCAAACGTGACTATATGCAGCGTCTATCGGATGCCAAACAGATCATCCTGCGCGAAGAAAACGGCGTCAGTCTGGACCAGCCGTTGCCGCCCTGGGTCGACGCGCATTCCAATGCCGAGGCCCTGCAAAGCAAGGCGGATATCGGCGCGTGGGTTTTTGTCGCCAACAGGCTGTGCGACAGCGATTGCAAATGCGTATGGCACGGCGGGCCTGCCGGGCTCGTTGGACGGGATGGACCTGTTCTTCGGCCTGATTGGGGCGGACACTACGGTGTCGGCTGTCGTGCTCACAAGACCGGTATCTTGGGGGCATCAAGCCAAAGTTGTCAATCACGGTGTGGGACCGTTTGAAACGCGAGGGATCATCGACGGCAGTCTTGAAGGTCATCATCCACTTGCACACCTCGTCCTGGGCTCAACGCCCGGGCCAAGAGAACGCACAGGGGACGCGCTACGGGCCTCCTTGCCAAGATATTTTGTCCGACAAATCATATCGTAGGCCAATACGGGTCCAACTGTATTTATCTATCCAGCTTCCGAAAAATGTGCTGCCGGTCGCGTTGGTCACCAAGACCTGTGAGGATCAAGCCGTTTTTTGAGTATGAGATGCCGGATGGCAGAAAGCGTAGATCCGCGTTTCAACTTGATTGCGTTTTTAAAATCAAATCAGCTGCTTTCTCGGCGATCATGAGCGTTGGCGAATTTGGATTGCCCGACGGAATTGAGGGCATGACCGAGGCGTCAACCACACGAAGTCCCTGCACTCCTTTGACCCGCAAATCGGGCCCGACGACAGCAAAAGCGTCAGCCCCCATGCGACACGTGCCGACCGGATGAAAGATTGTTGTGCCCATTTCGCCAGCAACATTGGCCAAGTCTTCATCAGATTGATAGGCGCTTCCTGGTTTGATTTCAGAGGGACGGTATCTATCCATCGCAGACTGACCTGCTATGTCACGCGCCAAACGGATGGCGCGAACGGCGGTATGTTTGTCGGCCTGGGCGCTTAGATAGTTTGGATCAATGCTTGGATGCGCTGAGGGGTCCGAGGAAGCAATGTGCACCGACCCACGGCTTTTCGGGCGCAACAGAGCAACGCTTGCAGTGAAGCCAGGAAACGGATGCAGCGGGTCGCCAAAAGCCTCGAGCGACAAGGGGTGAACATTGAATTCAAGGTCCGCGGTTTCAATGTCGGGGCTGGATTTGGCGAAAATTCCAAGTTGGCTGGGGGCCATCAGCATCGGACCTTTGCGCAACACTACATGCTCAAACCCAAGGCGCCCCAACTTCGCGCCAGCATGCCTGTTCAGCGTCTTTACGTTGGCGACACGAAAGGCGACGCGCAATTGCAAATGGTCCTGGAGGTTTTCGCCAACGGCAGGGGACGGGTGGACCACTTCGATCCCCACTTTCTTCAAATGAATGGGACTGCCGATCCCAGATAATTCAAGAAGTTGCGGAGACCCAATAGCACCCGCAGACAGGATTACCTCTCCATTGGTGCGATAGGTTTTGCGCTCGCCCTCGCGGTTCACAACGACTCCGCAGGCGCGTTTGCCGTCGAACACCACCCGCTGCACCTGCGCATGTGTCACCACAACCAGATTTGAGCGCTTCCTGGCGGGCCTCAGAAATCCATTCGACGTGCTCCAACGCCAGCTGCCTCTGGTGTTTACCTGAAAATAGGCCGAGCCTTCGTTGTTGCCGCGATTGAAATCCTTGATCTTGGCGATTCCTGCCTGTTCGGCGGCGTCGCGATAGGCATCCAGAATTTCCCAGGTCTGGCGCTGCTCTTCAACGCGCCATTCGCCACCCTCCCCGTGCAAATGGTCAGCGCCGGCATAGTAGTCTTCGGGTTTTTTGAAATACGGCAGGACATCATCCCAGCCCCAACCGACATTGCCCATCTCGCGCCAACGGTCATAGTCCTTTGACTGACCACGAATACAGATCATGTCGTAGGTCGCCGAAGATCCGCCCAAAACGCGCCCGCGCGGATAGGGTAATGCGCGCCCGTTGAGCCCCTTTTGTTCAACCGTTCTAAACCCCCAATCCGTCCGAGGATTGACCATACTATCGAGATACCCAACCGGAGCACGCAGCCACCTGCTGGTATTTTTACCACCGGCCTCTAACAGAAGAACTTTGGTTTTAGGCGCCTCTGATAGACGATTGGCAAGAACACAGCCCGCTGACCCACCGCCTACGACAATAAAGTCATAGTGCGCTGTCGATTGGGTCATAGGTCAGCTCGTGATCGAAACGGTTCTGACGCCCTATCCAAGACACGTTTCGGAGCAGCGGCCGTGGCCGATGGCCAAACGGGCGCATGATCTTTGTCGATCAAAATGGCCCGCACACCTTCGGCAAAATCGGGATGGTGAATTGCACGTCGAGCGGCGTCGAACTCTCGGGCCAAGCAACCTTCCAAACTGTCCCCGGCACCTCGTCTGAGCAAGGTAAGGGCCTCCTGTAGGCTGCGCGGCGAAGCAGAACGCAGGGATTTTTGCGCGGCTTTTGCTTCGACGGATTTCGCCGTCTCCAGACAATCCTGAATGCTGCAAATGGTTGGCTGATCGAAACATTGTGTGGATGCGGCCAAACTCAGAACGCTTTTTTGATACCCCAACGTACCACACAACTCCTCGAAAGTTGATTGCGCGGAGCCTTCAGAAAAGCACAAAGCGTCAAATATGTTTTCAAGCGACGAAGCAAGCGTCATGTGCGTCGAAAGACCCAAAGCGTGGGCGCTGAAATCTTTCACACGCCCGCCCGTCAGGCCCATCCAATAGCCCGCGTGATGCGGCATCCGCGGGAGAAAATAGCTCCCGCCAACATCTGGGATAAACCCAATTGCGGTCTCGGGCATCGCAAAAACGGCATTCTCGGATGCGATCCGAAATTGGCCGTGACGCGACAACCCAAGGCCACCGCCAAAACACATCCCGTCGATCAACGACACATAGGGTTTTGGATAAGACGCAATGCGCAGGTTCAGAGCATATTCCGTTTGAAAGAAACGCTCGGCCTCGGCGTGGTGCCCCGCTGCACTCAGCTCTAGAATACGGCGCAAATCGCCACCGACACAAAAGGCTTTGCCGTGGTTTGACCGCAGAACAATGCGTTCAATGTCCTGATCGGTCTCGAACTTATCCAAGGCCGCCCCGATATCTTCTATCATAGGCAGATCAAGCGCATTCAACGCCTTTGGGCGATCAAGCCCGATGACACCAGCGCGGCCAATTTTCTCAACAGTGATATGTGACATTGGGGGGCCTTTCGGTTTGAAATTCGAGCGTCAAATGTGCTTAGCGATTGCGAAACACAGGCGCGCGTTTTGCGACAAAGGCAGCCATGCCCTCTTTCTGCCCATCGGTGGCAAAGGCCGCCTGGAACAGACGCCGTTCGTGTAGAACGCCCTCAGAAAGACCTGTTTCGAAGGCGCGGTTCACGGCTTCTTTGGCCATTGCGACCGCAGGCGCGTTCAGACCGGCGATTTGATGGGCTGCCTCGAGGGCGGTTTGCAACAGGTCACCAGTGGGAACCACGCGAGCGACGATCCCGGCGGACTTCGCCTCTTGGACGTCGATTGTGCGGCCGGTCAGGATCAGGTCCATTGCCAGGGCTTTGCCGATAGATTTGCTCAACCGCTGCGAGCCGCCAATGCCGGGCAGGATGCCAAGCTTGATCTCGGGCAGACCGAACTGAGCGTCGTCGGTCGCAATAATCGTGTCGCACAGCATCGCCAGCTCGAAACCACCCCCCAAGGCAAAGCCACTGACCGCAGCGATGACGGGCTTCTTGACAAAGCGCATCTGGTCCCATTCGGCGAATATGTCGTTCAGCAGCAGATCGACCAGGGTTTTTTCCGCCATCTCTTCGATATCGGCACCAGCAGCAAAGGCGCGCGGGCTGCCGGTTATTACAACAGCGCCGACGCGGTCATCATTGTCAAAATCCTTCAGCGTCGCCATCACTTCGGTGGCCATTTGCAGGTTCAGCGCGTTCAGGCTTTTGGGGCGATTCAGCGTGATCAGGCCGACCCGTTCGCGCCGCTCGACGATGATGCTTTCCAAAATCTGACGCTGAGGCGCGGCCTCTTTTGGGGTCTCAGTCGCGACGATGGTCGGCTTTTTTGTGGTCTTGGTCATGGTGTTTCCTCCGAAAAATAGATGTGCTTCAGACAGCGTCTTTGAGGGCGGTCCAAGGGTTGTCTGCCTGAATGGCGTCCCCCTCTACTTCGACCGGGGCCGAGGCCGAGCGTTGATAGGATTCCTCGCCCGCCATCACTTCGGCCAAGATTGCCTCTCGGTGTTGGTTCAGCGCTGGGGCTTTGGTCGCTTCGGCCGGGTCAATGTCTTGATAAGTCGACATTTTGATCGGGTTTCCGGCAGTGCGGAACGCCTTGGTATTTTCGCCCTCGACTTGCACGATCATGTTGCGCGACAGCAATTGGGGATGCTCCAAAAGACGGTCAATCGAGTTGATCGGCCCACACGGCACGCCTGCTTCGTTCAGAGCATCAAGCCAGTATTGCACGGGCTGAGTGCGGGTGACGGCATCAATTGCGGCCACCATTTTGGGACGGTTGCGTACGCGCAAGTCATTGGTGGAAAAGGCGGGATCAAGCGCAAGATCCGGCGCATTCAACGCATCAGCCATCAACAAGAACAACTGGTCATTGCCCGCAGCGATCACAAAACGCTCGTCCGCGGCCTCGAAGGTTTCAAACGGGGCCAGCGACGGGTGGCAGTCACCCGTACAGGTCGGCACTTTGCCTTCGACATCATAGCGCGCCAGCGCGGTTTCCATCAGGGCGGCCTGACAGTCCAGCATCCCGATATCAACCCGATCCCCCTGGGCGTTTTTGGTGCGTTTGTACAGCGCCGACACAATGCCGATCACGCCAAACAAAGCCGCGCCCAAGTCGCCAAAACTGGTCCCAACACGCGCCGGGCGTTCACCGGGCCAGCCGGTCAGGCTCATCACGCCGCCCATGGCCTGAACGACCATGTCATAACCGGGCAGATCGGTCATCGGACCGGAATGACCAAAACCAGAGATGGAGGTGTAAATCAGATGGGGGTGGGTCTTAGCCAGACGCTCGGGACCGTAGCCCAGCCGCTCCATCACGCCGGGACGGAAGTTTTCGACCAGAACATCAGAGGTATCCAGCAGCTTCTCCAGCAAATCGCGATCACGGGGCGATTTGATGTCCAGAACGATGCTTTCTTTGCCACGGTTGAAGCACATGAAATACGCGCTTTCGGCATCAACGAACGGCGGGAAAGCACGCGTGTCATCGCCGGTGCCGAACTTCTCGACCTTGATAACGCGCGCGCCCAGATCGGCCAGAACCATGGTGCAATATGGGCCCGCCAAAACGCGAGAGAAATCGAGGACGGTGATCCCCGATAACGGACCACCTTTCAGTTTTTCAGTGTCGGAATTCGACATGGTGAACCTCCCTTAAGGTCAGATTGTTGGCGACTGGCCGTCGGAAAAAATTAGACCGATCGGCTATTTAAATGCGCAAAAAATTCACCGCGCATATCCTGCAAGAAATCCTTTTGCAAACTGGCGAAGCGGTTTTTCGGATTGTTCAAGTTTGGCGCGCAAGACGGCCCCCTCCCAGCCGATCCAGAAATACTCTGCGGCAGCATCACAATCGGTGTCTGGGTCAATTTCGCCAGCCTGAGCAGCAGCCCGAAGGCAAGCTGCCGTGCGGTTTTGCCAATCATGGAAAACTTCGACCAAAAGACTGCGATAGGCTGGCGGCAATGCACCCATTTCCTGACCCAGATTGCCAACAAGGCAGCCACGCGCAAAGTTGAACTTCTGCATGCCGCTAACCGCATCCTCGACAAAGTCATCCAGACGCTGGCGCGGTGAGTGGGCTTCGTTCAACAAGATGCGGTCCAATTTGGCTGCAAAGTAGGTCGCGTAGCGCTCGATAAGCAAGGCGCCAAAGGCTTCTTTGCTTTTGAAGTAGTGATAGAAAGACCCTTTGGGCACGTCGACGCTGCGCAGGATTTCCTCGATTCCGGTCGCCGAAAACCCTTTTTCCGTCAACGCCGCCACACCCGCGCTCAAAAGCGCTTCCCGGGTCTGGCTATGGCCTGCCAGGTCTTTGGGCGGGCGCCCGCGGCGACGTTTTTGGACGTTAGTTTGCAAATCAAAGGGTCCTAGCGTTCGGTTTCGTCTTTTTAGACCGGTCGTCTATAAAAGGTCAATGAAATTCTTCGCAGGGCCTCAGAGCGGTGCGCGGAAAAGCGGTCTTACCATTTCTGAATACGACCGCGCACAGGCAAGTTAGGGCAGCACCTGTTGAAAGCTTCAACAGGTTTATCCCCGCTTAACGCGCGTTCCCTAGACGTTTTTGCCGTTGTTTAGCGCATCAGCATACGCCACCAGCCCGGTGCGTGTCTCGGCCCAAAGAACACGCAGCGCGCTCGACCACATGTTCAGATCAACTGTGCTTTGCGCACGCAATTTGGTTTCCAGCTGGGTCAGCGTGTTCCGCAGCCGCGTTGCGCCGATTATTGCCGCGGTTCCCGACAGGTTATGGACCGACATCTGGAAATCCTCCTGCGCCCAAACCGCGCTGTTTTTCAAGCCATCAACAAAGGCATCGCCCTCGCCAATCGCTCCCTCAACCACCAGATGCACGCGGTGCGTGGGCATGGAGCCAGACAGCTGATCCAAAACAGTAAGATCCAGTGTCGTGTTACGACGCTCGTTCAGGGTCTCGCCCCCCTGCCCTGACAGAACATTGCGAATATTGCGACGGCTGATCGGTTTGGAAACGACCGCATCCATCCCCACTTCGCGGTAGACCAAGGCATCCTGATCCAACACATGCGCGGTCAGCGCCACAATCCGAGTGTCGCAATTCATGCCGCCCGCGCGGATTTCACGAGTCGCTTCCACGCCGCCCATAATCGGCATGTTGATATCCATCAGGATCAAATCAAAGGCCTGGAGACGCGCGGTTTCGACGCCAATCCGCCCGTCCTCGGCTTCAAAAACGACATGGCCGTCTTGCTCTAACATTTCTTTCAAAACGAAGCGATTGGTGGGGTTGTCCTCGACGATCAGGATGTCCAGAGCCCGGTTTTCAACCGCATCAATCTCGGTCGGTTCAGCCGTGAAAATACTGGCTTGGTCCACAGGGAGCAAAGGCAAGCGCGCCCAAAACAAACTGCCCTCGCCTGGCACGCTTTCCACGCCAATTTCGCCTTCCATCACCGAGACGATGCGGCGCACGATTCCCAATCCCAACCCCGTGCCTTCGATCTGAGCGTTCACGTCTGAATGGGCCCGAACGAAGTCTTCGAAAACGTCGTTTTGCTGCGCTTCGGCAATGCCGACCCCGGTGTCGATCACCTGAATTTCCAGATCCGCGCCTGCTTCTGAGGGCTGCGCTGTCACCATCAACTCGATCTGACCATTCAGCGTAAACTTGATTGCATTGCTTAACAGATTGGCCACGATCTGCCGTAACCGCATGGAATCGCCTTCAAAATACCCCAGCTCTGTCGGCATCTTGGTCAGCGTCAGCTGGTTTTCCTTAGCCTCGGCCGAGGGGCGCATCGAGGCTGTGACCTCTTCCAGCATGGCATCCAGATGGAAGGGCGCGTTGTTCAAAGTGATCCCGCGTGCCTCGATCTCGGTCAGGTCCAGAACTTCGTTCACGTGCTCCAGTAGAACCTTGCCCGAACGTTCCAGAACGGACAGATAATGGCGGTTCTTTTGCTCGGTCAGGCGATCCTTCATCAGATCCACGACCCCCAGAATACCGTTCAAAGGCGTGCGCATTTCGTGGCTCATCACGGCCAGAAAATGCGCCTTTGCCTGTTCCCCCGCGACGGCCTTATCCAACGAGGTTTTCAACGCAGCCTCGGCCTTCAGACGATCCGAGATGTCGCGCAGGAAATAGACATAGACCGGTCGCTGTTCCAACGAGGTCGCGCCTTGCGACACCTCCAATGGCATGGTCTCGTTCGATTTGGTCCGCCCACACATGCGCAGACGAAAAACCGCCCCTCCCTGCAAAGGCAATTTTGCGCCCTTGCAGGTTTCATCCATCAGCATCACAGAAAAATCCATGCCAAGCGCTTGGGCCGCGGAATAGCCCAGCATCCGGGCGGCGGCGCTGTTGAATTCTTGGACGCGCCCATCCGTATCCGTCACCACAATCGCATCCGGCGAGGTTTCGATCACCGTGGCCAGACGTTGGGTCGTCAGCAGGTTTTCCTTGGCGCGACGTTTGTAGATTACGTAAAGCCGCGAAAACAGAAAGGCCAAGCCAAAGAGCGAGCCAAACAGGAACAAAGACATGATCCCCAGCTGCGTGACCAGGGTTGCGGTCTCGCGCCGTGTGGTTTCGGTGCTGGTGGCCAGAACAAAGTTCGCATTGGTCACCACCCTGCGTGTATCGGGCCGCAAAACCACCAGTTGCGCCTGAAGTTCAGTGCTCTGACGCAACAGCTCTACGGGCGGGCCATCCATCAGCGGCAGCAACGTCTTCAGCCCGTCCGAGACACGTTCAAGCGCCGCGATCTCGCCGGACACGGCGATGGCCGAGCGATACAGCGGGCTTTGCCCCAAAGTCCCCACGCGACTGTAGAAAACATTGAACCGGCGATGCAATTCCGGCAGCGCGGCTTCGCCATCGATTTGCAATCGCAGGCTGGCTTTCTCAAGCTCCAGAAATTCGACTTCTAGCTGGGTGATGGTCCAGATCACGTTGTCCCGCCGGGAAACCTGCATCTCGTCCAGACGCGCGGTCACCTGAAGCCAGATCGGGATCAACAAAGCCAAGGACACCAGCCCAGCCAGCGCCATCAGGCCACCCTGCACCCAGCGTGCCTTCATCTGTTGTCTGGAGAATTGAACCATCAGCAACCAGCCCTTGTCTATGGCGTGCCTGACCGCGGCGGGCCAGGATCAGACGTCCGGCAGCTTAGCGGTAAACCTCGATCCGGTCCAATTGCCAAATGCTTTGGGCATAGATGGATTCGGTCTGGAATTTGGCATCCGAGTCATAGGGGAACACCACCCAAAGCGGCCCCTTGTTCCGAGGGCCCATCCGCTCGCCGTTCCATTCATAGGCCACCAGCGGCCCACCCGGAACGATGTCCTCAAGCGGGATTTCGATCAGATATTCATTCAGCGCACTGAAATCCAAGTTCCCCTCGGTGATCTCAAGATAGGCGATCAGATCGCTTAGCCACACCCCGCGAAATGACTGCACACCTTCGGTCCAGATCGTGGTGGTCTGAAATTCGGACGCAGGCAACTCCAACACTTCATCCAAGCTAACCTGCTTCCTGGATTGGGGATTTTCGTCCTTGTCCAGAAACACGACCTCAAGGTGGAATGTGTCATCCCGCCCGGTTCCAGCCCAAGCAGACACCCCAGTTGCCAAAACAAACAGGAAAGCGATCAAGACCTTAAGTCGCTGCATATTTAACCCAGATTGTTGCCCAGCCACAGTTACACAATTTATTGCTGTACGAATTTGTTCGGGTCTATAGCCCTATTCCAATGGATAGGTTAGGCTGTTTGCTATTGGGGACGGACCGGAAACGGCCTATCCGCAGTTTCTTGAGAAATTAACCAGTGCAACAAACGACATTATTTTAGATGACACGTATTCTGATTGCAGATGACCATGAACTTGTCCGAGGTGCGATCTCGACCTACCTGGAAAACACTTCCGGGTTCGAGCTGACGCAATGCGCCGATCTGGACGCGGCCCTGGACCACATTGCCACGCAGGGCCCGTTTGACCTGGTGCTGCTGGATTACACCATGCCCGGCATGACCTTGCCCGAAGGCCTGACCAAAACGATCGCGGCCAATACCCCTGCCCCGGTCGCCATGATCTCGGGCACGGCAACGCCGGATGTCGCACGGCGCGTGTTGGACGCTGGCGCCAAGGGGTTTTTGCCTAAAACCATGGCCCCCGAAACGCTGATCAGCGCAGTTCGTCATATTCTGGCGGGTGACACCTATACACCGCTGCAATTTTTGGAATCTGAAAGCCTGCATCCCGATGCCCCCCGGCTGACACCGCGCGAACGGGACGTACTACGGGGCCTAAGCGACGGAAAATCCAACAAAGAAATCGCGCGTGATCTGGACCTGCAAGAGGTGACGATCAAGCTGCATGTCAAAACGCTAAGCCGTAAGCTGAACGCCCGCAACCGGACCCATGCAGCTATGTTAGGGCGCGATCTGAACCTGATCTAGCCCGTCCTGCTGCCTTAGAAAACGCGCGCACCCGATCAGACCCAATTCGACGTCCGGGGCAATCCACACCGGGATTTTCGGCAAGACATCTGCGCCACGATCACAGGCCAGAAACGCCTCAGCGAACCCCAGGTCTTGCAAATACGGCCCGACTGCACGACCTACACTACCAGCCAGGATCAAACCTCCACCAGGTAGATGCGTTAGTGCCAAAGAGGCGCTGTACTGCGCCAAAACGGTCGCAAACCGACGCAGCGCAGCGACTGCTACCGGATCATTTTCCATATATTTTTCAATAACCTGCGCGCCATTGTTATCCGCTAGACCACCATAATACCTCCACAAATGCGTTAATCCTGCACCAGACAGGATGGCCTCGACCGTCACAGAATCCATTCGTTCCTGCAAATAGGTTAAAAGCTTCAGGTCCTCGGCATTTTGAACCGGCAAGGCTATGAATCCGCTTTCCGACCGAGGCACGAATACCTGTCCATCCAGAAGATAGGAAACCGCCATATTCACCCCAGTACCCACCGAAATGGACAACCGCGTTCCATCCAACGGGACCGGTTCTGAAGCTGGAATCACATTCTCCATCTCGTCTACAGACAGACCATGCAGCGCATAGCCCTGAGCCTGCAGGTCGTTCAGAACTCTGACGCTTTGCGCCCCCGTAAGCGCCACTACTTGCTCTGCACCCACCGTCCAAGGCCTGTTGGTCAGACGCACAAAACCATCCCGCACAGTTCCGGCGCAGCCAATGCAAACGCGCTGGATAGGTGCGTCGATCCTGTCCAGATAGGCCCGCAAAACCTCGGGAAACGAGGCATAGTCGTCGTTGCGAAACCTGAGCTGACTGTCCGCAATGATGGTCCCGTCGCGGACCAAGGCAAATCGGCTGTTGGTGCCGCCAATATCTCCGACCAAACCTTGCATCTCTGCCCTTTTCACCGCCCCAAACCATACAGTAATCGGCGTCGAGAAAAAGAAAAGGCCCCGCAAAACGGGGCCGATCCAAGCGTTCGCAGAGGCCTTAGCCCCGGCGACGACGTCCGCCGCCACGACGGCCGCCTCGGCCTCCGGCACCCTCGGCACCACCGCCCGCAGGTTTGTTAAAACCGATCCATTCACCACCATGCGGATCGTTATTTGTCAACAAGTTGGCGGCGCGGATGGCCTCCATTTCCTTGCCGGGGCGCGGCTTGGTGCTGCCAAGGCCGAACATCTGGCAGAACGCCTCGTCGTCCATGCCTTCGGGCAGGACGATCCCGGCTGCCTCAACCTCGGCCCGTTTTTCGGCCAGTTTTTTGGGACCGACCGGCAGCGTGATCGGGTTCATGATCGCGCTGGTCATCCCTGCGGTCATCGCCATCGGCAGGAACGCGTTGTTGATGCCATGACGATTCGGCAGCCCGAACGAGATATTGGACGCGCCGCAGGTGGTGTTCACGCCCAGCTCGTCGCGCAAACGACGCACAAGGGTAAAGACCTGATGCCCGGCCGTCGCCATCGCGCCAATCGGCATCACCAGCGGGTCGACCACGATGTCATGGGCCGGAATGCCGAAATCAGCGGCGCGTTCGACAATTTTCTTAGCGACAGCAAAGCGTACATCGGGGTCTTCGGAAATCCCGGTGTCATCGTTGGAAATCGCCACGACCGGCACGTTGTATTTTTTGACCAGCGGCAGCACCAGCTCCAGCCGTTCTTCTTCGCCCGTGACCGAGTTCAGCAGCGGGCGGCCTTCGGCGGCTTTCAGCCCTTCCTCCAGCGCGCCGGGAACCGAGCTGTCGATGCACAGCGGCACGTCAACGATGGCCTGCACGCGTTCGATCAGCGCCTTCATCAGCGGCGGTTCGACAAAGTTGTTGTCGGCATAGCGCGGGTCTTCGGCCATCTTGTTGGAAAACACCGCGCCCGAATTGATGTCCAGCACCGTCGCCCCCGCCATGACCTGCGCAATCGCGTCGGCCTCGACGGTCGAGAAATCGTCCATCTCCAGCTCGGCCGCCAGTTTTTTGCGGCCCGTGGGGTTGATCCGTTCGCCAATCACGCAGAATGGCTGATCAAAGCCGATGATCGCGGTCTTGGTTTTGGATTCTACGATGGTGCGGGTCATGTCTTATCCTTGTTGGTTGGCCGGAACGCCCGAGGCGCCGCCATGGTCCTGGGTCCACTTGGCCGAGGTCTTGATACCCCCCAGCGGGAACATGTGAACATTGGTGATTTTGAAATCAGGGTTTGCAGCCTTGTGCGCGGCCAGTTGGGCGACCAGCTCGGTCGGCTCGTAGGGCAACAGCAGCTTGGTCACGTCCATCGCACGTTTTTGCAGCACCCGCAGCGAGGGGCCGACACCGCAGGCGATGGCGAATTTGATCAGAGTTTGCAGCTTGGCCGGGCCCGCAATGCCGATATGGATGGGCAGCTTGATACCCTCGTCCGTCAGGCGGGTGGCCCAGTCGATCACGGGCTGCGCCTCGAAACAGAACTGCGTGGCCAGCGCCATGTCGGCATTCGTCCGGTCGGAAAACGCCTGTTTCCAGCGCAGGGCGTCCATCACCATCTGGTCGCTGCCATCCGGGTCGATATCCTTGTTGCCCTCGGGGTGGCCCGCAACGTGCAGACGTTTGAAACCCGCGCGGTCAAACAGACCCGTTTCCAGCAGCTGCATCGAGGAATGAAAGTCGCCATGCGGCTCGGCCACTCCGCCCGCCAGCAACAGCGCCTGCGTCACGCCAGCCTCGCCCTGATACCGGTTGATCCAGTCCTCAAGCGTGGGGGCATCCGCGATGATCCGCGCTGGGAAATGTGGCATAACGTCAAAGCCCTCATCCGCCAGACGCGCGGCGGTGGCAACCATGTCGTCAATCGGGGTGCCATCAATATGAGCGATATAAACACGAGTACCACGCGGCAGCAGATCGCGGAAATCGTCAATCTTTTCAGCCGTGCGCGGCATCACCTCGATCGAGAACCCGTCCAGAAAGCTTTCCATCCGGGGGTCGACGGGCAGCGCCGCCTCGTCGCGTTTTCTGAAGTTCAGCAGAGCCATCACGGCCTCCATTATCGCTGCGGGGGTCATGCCCATCCGTCATTGGCGATCAGGGCCTTCAGGCGGTCCTGATCATATTCGGCCTCCAGCCTTGCGGCCTCGGCTTCGACAACGTCTTGGGGGGACCCCTCGACCGGATAGGGGGCAGCTTTGCGCCATTCGGCCAGATAGGCATCGGTTTCCGATGCGCCGACCTTCATGGCAGCCCGATCAATCGCCTGTTCAAACCGTTCCGAAAGCGGCTTTTTCGCGCCTCGACGGCCCTTGCCCACGATCACCTGAGCAGGAATATCCCGCCAAAAAACAATAGTGACGTCAGCCATGCGATTGATTCCCCTGTTTCCTGTGTTCCATCTGTAAATCAGCCCAATCGCGACAAAAGGGTCGTTT
Source organism: Thalassovita sp. (assembly GCA_050633445.1). Lineage (GTDB taxonomy): Bacteria > Pseudomonadota > Alphaproteobacteria > Rhodobacterales > Rhodobacteraceae > Thalassobius. The sequence continues at coordinate 9,372 of JBOEGN010000079.1, read as the reverse complement.
TCGACAGAAAGAACACGCTCTGCGACGTTCATGGTTCTATCCGCCCTGCCCCGCATGGACCAGCGCCCCGCATCGGAAAAATCCTAAACATCATCATGAGCCGCATCGCAGCGCTTGCGCGGGGCATCCGAACCCCCTACGTTGAAACTAACTTGAAAATGGAGGGCGTGTAGTCATGGCGCCCAAGCGTCCCAAAGGTGCGGGCGCATTCCCGAAACCGGTTGAGAGCCCCGCGCCAAAACCGCACGATTCAGCCGAGCTGTATGCCGCGCTGGATCTGGGTACGAATAGTTGTCGCATGCTGATTGCCCAACCCAAGGGCAGCCAGTTTCATGTGGTCGATAGCTTCTCGAAATCCGTGCAATTGGGCGCGGGTCTTGAGAGTACAGGTAAGCTAAGCCGTGCCTCGATGGGGCGCACGGTACAGGCTTTGCGTATCTGCCAGCAGAAACTGAAACGTCACAAGGTCAAACGGATGCGCCTGATCGCAACCGAAGCCTGCCGACGGGCCACCAATGCCAAAGAGTTCATCAATAAAGTCCATCGCGAAACCGGTCTGCGGCTAGAAATCATCGAACCCGAGGAAGAAGCCCGCCTGGCGGTCATTTCCTGCGCCCCGCTGGTCAGCACCAAGACCGAACAGCTGCTGGTGGTCGATATCGGCGGTGGCTCGACCGAGCTGGTCTGGATCGACCTGTGCTCGGTGCCCTTGCGCGACCGACCGCGTGCGATCATGCGGTTGCATGCCGGTTTTCACACCCAAGACAGCCCCTTCCCCGCTGCCAAGGTGGTGGATTGGATCAGCGTTCCGCTGGGGGTCGCCACATTGCGGGATCAGTTTTTTGACGTGGATGACGACTCGGCCCGGTTCGCGCTGATGAGCTGGTTCTTCGAGGAAAACCTTGCTGAATTCAGCCCCTATGCGCGCGAGCAATGCAAAGAGGGGTTCCAGATCGTCGGCACCAGCGGTACTGTCACCACCGTTGCGGCCTCGCATCTGGGGCTGAAACGCTATGACCGGACCAAGGTGGACGGGCTGCGCATGACGTCAGAACAAATTGACAAGGTCATCCGCGGATATCTGGATCTTGGCCCCATTGGCCGTCGCCGTGACCCGCGTATTGGCCAGGACCGGCACGCGCTGATCATGTCCGGCTCGGCCATTTTGCAGGCCTTGCTGCGCTGCTGGCCCACGGATCGTTTATCAGTCGCCGACCGAGGCCTGCGCGAAGGGTTGCTCTATGCCCAGATGAGCGCGGACGGCGTGCTGGAAGACGGCCCCTTTTAAGCAGCGATTGAAGCGCAGCGCAGACCCGCCTATGTAGGGCCGGACGAATGAAGCGAGACGTAAAATGGTAAAGAAACCCGGCAGCAAAAACACGTCCGGTCGTGGACAACGCGACCTGAAGGTTAAGGTGAAAACCGCGCGCGGGCGTACGCTCAGCTCGACACGCTGGTTGCAGCGTCAGCTGAACGATCCCTATGTGAAACGCGCCAAAACCGAAGGGTATCGTGGCCGTGCGGCCTTTAAGATACTGGAACTGGATGATAAATACCGGTTCCTTGTGCCTGGCGCTCGTGTGGTCGATCTGGGCTGCGCGCCCGGCGGCTGGTGCCAGGTTGCGGTGAAACGCGTAAACGCCCTGGGCGAAAAATCCGGTAAGAATATCGGCACCGTTCTGGGTGTGGACCTGCAAGATATCGAGCCGATCGCCGGGGCTGACACCTACACGTTGGATTTCATGGAAGACGATGCCGATCAGCAGGTTAAGGACTGGCTGGGCGGCAAGGCCGATGTCGTGATGTCGGACATGGCGGCCTCCAGCTCGGGGCACAAACAGACGGATCACCTGCGGATTATCGCGCTATGCGAGGCCGCGGCCTATTTCTCGTTTGATGTGCTCGAAGAGGGTGGCACTTTCGTCGCCAAGGTTCTGGCCGGTGGTGCCGAGGGGGATCTACAAAAGCTTCTTAAGCAGAAATTCACCAAGGTGATGAACATGAAACCACCCGCCTCGCGGTCGGATAGTTCCGAAAAATTCGTGGTTGCGACAGGGTTTAGGGGCTAGCCGCTACAGGTATCCGCCCAACGGTTTCGCAAAGGACGCGGCGGCGGCGGCCAGCAAGGACGCCTCGGCCGGGGTATCCAGCGGGCGTTTCTTGCGACCGACCCGGCTGGTGGCGATCAGGTTCTGTTGACGCAACAGCTCGAACAAGCGCGCGTGTTTTTCCTGGCTGACCCGCACATGGTGCGGCACGTTTTTGGCGGGCATCGGGGGCCTCCGGTGTCATAATTGCACCGGATAAAATGGCCCGCGATTGCGGCAAAAACCGCGCCTCCACAGGGTATTAGCTGGGTCTTTTGGCGGCGATCAGTTCAGATCTTCCAGCAATCGTCCGTGTTTGCGCGTCTCGGCCAGCATGTCGCCAAATGTGCGGATACCGCGCGCATTCAACATAGGCAGCATCTTGCAAAGCACCTCAGCCGTGGCATAGGCATCCCCCATCGCGGTGTGGCGCAGCGCATCGGGGATAGTGACGCCCAGCCGGTCGCACAAGGCATCCAATGTGTGGGTCTGACTGGCCCCAAACAGCACGGCGGAAACCAGAACCGTGTCCAAAACCGGATGCGCCCATTCCAACCCCAAACGTTTTCCGTGCCGGTGCATAAAGGCCATGTCGAAAGGCGCATTATGGGCGACAATCACCGCCCCACGCGCAAACCTGTGGAATTCGACCGCAGCCGTGTCAATCAAGGGCGCGTCCGCCACCATCGCGTCGCTGACTCCATGCACCTTGGTCGAACTGGCAGGGATCGGCATTTGTGGATTGACCAGCGTATCGATCTGCTCGGTCGGGACGATCCTGCCGCGCACAACACGCACCGCACCGATTTGAACGATCTCGTCTTTATGCGGCAGCAGACCGGTTGTCTCGGTATCGAACACCACATAGGTCAGATCAGTCAGACAGGTTTCGTCCGCGCTGGTGCCTGCACTTTGTTCCAACAAATCAAAGTCATAGATCAAAGGTCGGGCGGCATCAGGGGCCATATGTGCCTCGATACCGTCAATGACCAACAAGTAGCCAGCCCCCTGATCCAAGGGCTTCATCCGCAGGTTAAAACTTTCGTCGCTTTCAACACCATCGGCGCTGAAGGTCGTCTCAAGCCCCTCTTTGGACATCTTTTTCCAGGCGGCCTCGACCGCAGTTTGGTCAAAATAGTCAAAGATGGGGCTATTCAAACGCGGCGTATGAATCTGTGCCAAAACAGCTGCGGCCTGCCCGTCATACAGCACGATCTGATGGTTTGGATTGACCAGCACCGTGGCGACCGGAATTTCGGTCAACAGCGCAGTCAGGCGGTCGCGTTCAGCTGCCAGTCTTTGCGTTTCTGCTGCCACCAGGCTGGCCGTATTCACTGCCGTTTCCGACAGTTGTTTTGACATCGCCTGCGCCGCAGGGGCCAGATCGCCCAGGTATTTGGCCGCGTCCTTAGTCAGACCGATCCCGGCCCCTGCATGCGCTTGCGCACGCAGCCCGGCCGCCAAACGCTCGATCGGTTTCGAGACATTCTCGTCAAACAACAACCATACGCCCGCGCACAGACCCAGCAGACCAAAGCCCGCAATAATCGCCGCCAACGTAAACCCCGAGGTCACATCCCCCGAAAGCGCCTTGTTATATCCGACGAACAGCGCGCCGAAGACAAGCGCGACACCGCCCACGCCCATCAGGACGAAAAACAGGAAGACCCTGATCCGCAAGCTTAGATTGGTCAGCATCACGCACCTCCGCAAGCCAACTCAAACGTTGGCTCGTCCGGCGAAATTGCGCCCCACTGGGCCCCGATCAAGGCGCCATCCGCATCAAAATTCACCTCTTCGGGAACCAGAGTCTGACGGTTGTTCTGACAATCGAACATCACCGCAAGCTTGCGCAGCGGCTGCCAGCGACCAAAGAACAACAAATCCACTAGGACGATGCCCGGTTGATCTGGATTGCGCCGTGCGGTGGCCACATCGACGGCCACGAACCGTTCCACAAATGGCTTTGCGTAGGTCCAGGGGCGATACATCACCTTGCTTTCGACGGTCTCGGCGACCTCGATGCCCTCGGGCAATGAACCCGACGTGCGGCTGTACCAGCTGTATTCGCTGGAGATTGTCGACACCAACATCGCCGCCCCAGCCGCCACCGGAATCATCCAGCGTGGCAGGCGTTTTCCCAACGCCCGGTTCAACAACATCAGCACGCCCGCTCCGGCGATGCCTGCGATGAAAGTTGCGATTAGTTCCAGAAACATGCGGCCTCTCCTCCTTGGCGCGATGGGTCTTAGCCCACGGCCCCTTTCCCGTGTCCAGCCGCGGATTGCAAGCTTTTGACGACCACAAAGGCATTCCTAAGGTGGCTGCGTTCAAAATCCGACAATTCGGCCAATTCCATATAGTTATCCGGCGCGTCACCCCGTTTGATCTGGCGCGATTGATGCAACAGCCGCGTTTCCGCGATCAGGTCATACGCATCCAGCAAATCGCGTGCGCCCGAGGCGCTGAGCACCCCGGCGACCCCGGCCTCCTCTAGCCGGGCGCGGGTGTTGACGGCGCTGAGTTGCCCCTGCAACGCATAGACGCGCCCCAGATCAACGATTGGCACGACACCATTGTGTTTCATGTCCAGCGTATTCTTGTGTTCGCCCGATCGGATCGTCGCAAAGCCACGCAACAAACCCAACGGAGGCGTATGTTTCAGCGAATTGCCGATCATATGCGCCACGAAAATCGAGTTCGCCTCGGCGGCCTTCAGCGTGTCCGCTTGCAGGTCTTCGAACAGGCAGGTGGTGCCGCCAATGGGGCGCAGGTCAAACATAACCGAGGCCAACATCTGCGCCATCGGGTCGGGCTTGTGAATCCAGCCGCGGAAATATTCCTTCCAGATGCGGACCGGCTGGCACCATTGTGGGTTCGTCGCCATCATATCGCCGGGGCAATAGACATAGCCGCATTCATCCAACCCGTCGCAAACAAACTTCGCAAGCTCTTGGAAATAGGGCATTTGTTCAGCCGTCACGGCGTCATCCAGAAACAGGCAATTGTCCTGATCGCTGACGCCGGTCTGTTCCTGCCGCCCTTGGGATCCGCAGGCCAACCACAGATATGGCACGGGCGCAGGGCCTAGTTTCGCCTCGGCCAGCGCCAGCAACCGGCGCGTCGCGGTATCGGCAATGTCGGTGATCAGACGGGTGACGACCTCGTGCCGGTTGCCGCCTGCAACCAGTTGCACCAGCAGTTGCGGAATGCGCGCCGTCACCTTGGCCATTTCGTGGGCCGTATTGGCATGTGCGATCTCGGACACCAATTCGGCCGATGAAACGGCCTGAAATCTGGTCAGATCGGTTTGGGTCACAATGCCCACCAGCTTGCCGTTTTCGCAGATCGGGATATGGCCGATCTTACGCTCCATCATCGCGTGCAACACGTCCGAGCCGATGGCGCTTGGGGACAGCGTGATAGGATCGCGGGTCATGATCTGGCTGATTGGCGTGGTCAAAGGCAACGCCTCAGCGAGTGCTTTATTTGATAGGTCCCGAACGGTCAGGATGCCGGCCAATGTTTCCTGATCCAGCACACATAGGGACGAGATTCCGTGGTCGCGCATAATCACCGCTGCGCCTTGCACATCCGTGTCGGGACCACAGGTCATGGGGTTGCGCGCCATCAAAGTGTCCACGCGGCTGGTCGCCAAATCGTTAACCTTGGGCTTTTGCGCGCGCGAGCGGTCAAAGAACCGACGGGCTTGGTCGCTGTCCTCCAGCAATTGTGCAAAGTCGGCAGCGGGCAGCAACAGCAGGGTCGTATCCTCGACCGCTTTGGCGCTGGTGACGGCCAGACCGTCGCGCAGCAACCCACGTTCCCCAAACGAGTTGCGCATCCCCAACAAGGACACCGGCACATCGTTTTCATCACGCACTTCGACCTGACCCCAGTGGATCAGATACAGGCCGGGCAGCTCTTCGCCAAAGCTATAGACCGTGTCACCAGCCGACAGCTGCACCAGCTGAAACTTGTTCGACAGGGTTTCTAACGCCTCGGCGGGCAAGGCATCATAGGGATGAACCGAGGTTAGGAAACGTAGGAAATCAGGCATTCGAGAGGGCATGTCAGGCTCCAAAGGGCTCTAGAATCGCACAGACATTAGCCTGACTTGCAGGGCCTGCAACATGATCCATCTCAGAAACCGGAATCTTTGCAAGCATTTGTTTGGAATAAGTAATCCCGCCCATGCTTGGAATGGGCGGGATCGTGGGAGCGACAGGGGCATCACGGGAGTTCGATGCCCCTGCCAGGGGATCTTAGTGGTCCTGGGCGGCACCGGCGCCACGGGGGACGCGGACGCTTTCGACCAGTTCCTTGATCTCGTCAGGGGTCTCTTCGGTTGCGCTGGCGACAACATAGGCAACGATGAAGTTAACCAATGCGCCGATGGCACCGAACGAGGTGGACTTGACCGTACCCAGCAGCGGATCAGCATCGCTGAAGCTGTTGGTGCCCGGAACAAAGAACCAGCCCTTGTGCAGGAAGATGTAAACCAGGGTCACGGACAGACCGGCAAGCATACCAGCCACAGCGCCCTTGTTGTTGATCTTGGTCGAGAAGATACCCATCATCAGAGCCGGGAAGATCGACGCCGCGGCCAGACCGAAGGCCAGGGCCACGGTTTGCGCAGCGAAGCCCGGAGGGTTCAGACCCAGATAGGTCGCAACAGCAATCGCAACAGCCATAGCCACACGCGCCGACATCAGTTCGCCTTTTTCCGAAATGCTCGGGTTAATAGCGCCTTTGATAAGGTCGTGAGACACAGCGGACGAGATCGCCAGCAGCAGACCAGCAGCGGTCGACAGTGCAGCGGCAAGACCACCTGCAGCCACCAGACCAATGACCCAGCTCGGCAGGTTCGCGATTTCCGGGTTCGCCAGAACCAGGATGTCACGGTTGAACTTGGTCAGCTCGTTGCCTTCCCAGCCATTTTCCGACGCGATTGCCTGAAGGTCGGCGTTCTTGTCGTTATAGTACTGGATGGCACCGTCGCCGTTTTTGTCTTCCCAGTCCAACAGACCGGTTTTCTGCCAGGTCGACATCCAAGCGTAACGCTCTTCGGATTCGATCTGTTGCGTGGTCACAGCACCGCCCTGGATGCCGCCGTTCGGCCACATCATTTCAGTGATGTTCAGACGCGCCATGGCACCAACAGCCGGAGCCGTCAGATACAGCAGAGCGATGAACACCAGGGTCCAGCCCGCCGACCAACGTGCATCAGCAACGCGAGGCACGGTGAAGAAGCGCATGATGACGTGGGGCAGACCCGCAGTACCAATCATCAGCGACAGGGTGAACAGCACCATGTTGAAGGTGTCGGCGTGGTGCGCGGTGTACTCGTTGAAGCCCAGCTCTTTAACAACTGCGTCCAGTTTGGCCAGCAGAGGCTCGCCCGATGCGGCGTGCTCGCCGAACAGACCCAGCGCAGGGATAGGCGTGCCGGTCAGTTGCAGCGAGATGAAGATGGCCGGGATGGTGTAGGCCATGATCAGAACACAGTACTGAGCAACCTGAGTGTAAGTCACACCCTTCATGCCGCCGAAAACAGCGTAGGCGAACACAACACAGGCGCCGATCAGCAGACCGGTGGTGTTATCCACTTCCAGGAAACGACCAAAGGCCACGCCAACACCGGTCATCTGACCGATAACGTAGGTGGTCGAGGCAACGATCAGACAGACAACGGCCACGATACGGGCAGTTTGGCTGTAGAAACGATCGCCGATGAATTCGGACACGGTGAACTTGCCGAACTTACGCAGGTAAGGGGCCAGCAGCAGTGCCAGCAGCACGTAGCCGCCAGTCCAACCCATCAGGAACGAGCTGTTATCATAGCCGGTGAACGCGATCAGACCCGCCATCGAGATGAACGAGGCCGCCGACATCCAGTCAGCCGCAGTTGCCATACCGTTGGTGACAGGGTGAACACCCCGGCCAGCAGCATAGAATTCAGACGTCGAGCCCGCGCGGGCCCAAATGGCGATGCCGATGTAAAGCGCGAAAGACGCGCCCACAAACATCAGGTTAATGGTAAACTGATCCATTGAAATTACTCCTCAACGCCGTGTTCTTTGTCCAGCGTGTTCATGCGCCAGGCGTAGAAAAAGATCAGCGCCAGGAACACCAGAATGCTGCCCTGTTGCGCGAACCAGAAACCAAGGTCGGTTCCGCCGACCGCGATGCCGGACAGCATCGGGCGCAGCAGAATGCCGAAACCGAACGACACGACAGCCCAGATTACCAGACTGACGAGAATAATACGCACGTTGGCAGACCAATAGGCCTTGTCCGACTCGCGTGTAGTGTTTTGATCCGTCATGAAACGGGTCCTCCTCTTCCTCCTGTGTCCCGCCGTTAAGATGAGAGGCAGCGGGACGGTGATACCCTACGACATCGCCTTGGTGACGATGGCCGAAAGGTCTTTTGCAATTGCATCAATGTCGCCCATGGCGTCGATGCGCTGCAAAACTCCTTGATCGCCGTAATAGGCAATCAGCGGTGCGGTTTGTGCGTGATAAGCTTCTAGGCGGCTGGCCACCGTTTCAGCATTATCATCCGCGCGGCGCTTCATCTCGGTGCCGCCGCATTTGTCACACACACCATCCGTGGCAGGTTGCTTGAAGCTATCGTGATAGCCCTCGCCGCAATTGCCACAGGTGTAGCGACCCGAAATCCGGGTCACCATGGCCGCGTCGTCTACATCCAGACTGATCGCGGCGTTGATTTTCTGAGTGTTTTCGCCCAACAGCGTGTCCAGCGCCTCGGCCTGAACCGTGGTGCGCGGGAAGCCATCCAGAATGACGCCCTTGGCGCAATCGGGTTCACCCAGACGGTCACGCAGGATGTTGATCACGATCTCGTCGCTGACCAATTCTCCGGCTTCCATCACGGCCTTGGCGGCCTTGCCAGCATCAGTACCCGCGGCAACGGCTGCGCGCAGCAGATCGCCGGTGGACAGTTGGACCAAGCCAAAATTCTCTTCCAGAACACGGGCTTGGGTGCCCTTCCCGGCGCCCGGAGGGCCGAGAAGGATCAGAACAGTGGGAGTCGTCGCAGACATGTGCCGATTACCCTTTACTCTGCCGGTTTTGGATGAGTTCGTCGACGACGGATGGGTCTGCGAGTGTTGATGTGTCGCCCAGGGATCCGTAGTCGTTTTCGGCGATTTTGCGCAGGATGCGGCGCATGATTTTGCCGGAACGGGTTTTGGGCAGGCCGGGCGACCATTGGATCACGTCGGGGGCGGCGATTGGGCCGATCTCTGTGCGGACCCAGG
>JBOEGN010000078.1:0-10845 GCA_050633445.1 Thalassovita sp. | reverse complement strand
TTGTTGATAAAGACCTGACCGGTGCGAATGCGTTTCGCCATCCGCATTTGTCGCGCACCGTTCTGCGTCCAGACCGAGGCAACCAGCCCATATTCGGTGCCATTGGCGATGGAGACGGCCTCGTCCTCATCCGCGAATGGAATGACCACCTGCACCGGTCCAAAAATTTCGTCCTGCGCCAGCGCGTGGTCGGGGCTTACGCCCGCAAATAGCGTCGGTTGAATAAAGTTCCCGCCCTCTGGCGCATCTTGCAAAACACCCTGCGCGGCAGTTTCCAGATCTCCGCCCTTGGCCAGAAAACCACTTACGATTCCATGTTGTTTGGCCGAGATCAGCGGCCCCACATCCAGGTCCGCCATTGCTGGTCCGACCCGCAGCGCGCCATAGCGTTCTGCCATCCGCGCCAGCACCTGATCATACACCGAGCGATGCACTAGAATGCGGCTTGAGGCCGAGCATGTCTGCCCGGCGTTCTGAACTCCGGCGTTCACCAAAAACGGCAGCGCCGCGTCGATATCAGCATCGTCAAACACGATCTGAGGCGATTTTCCACCCAGCTCCAGCGTCACCGGCACAACATTCGGCGTGGCCGCCATCTGCACCTGAATCCCGGTCGCGACCGAGCCTGTAAAACTGATGTGGTCGACCTTAGAGGAACTGCTAAGCGCGGCACCGGCCTCGGCCCCCAGCCCGGGCACGACGTTCAGCACACCGTCCGGCAGGCCAGCCTCTTTCGCCATATCAGCGAAGGCCAGAGCGGTCAGACAGGCATCCTCGGCGGGCTTCAAGACGCAGGCATTGCCCGTCGCCAGCGCCGCCCCGACCGAGCGACCAATGATCTGCATCGGGTAATTCCACGGCACGATATGCCCCGTCACCCCGTGCGGTTCGCGCAAAGTATAAACGGTGTATCCGTCCAGATAGGGGATTGTTTCCCCATGCAATTTGTCCGCCGCACCGCCATAAAATTCGCAATACCGCGCCAAGGCAATTGCGTCCGCGCGTGCCTGTTTCAGCGGCTTGCCCACGTCCATCGCTTCGATCCGCGCCAGATCCTCGACGCGGTCCAACACAAGGTCACGCAGCTTCAGCAGGATACGACCCCGTACGGAGGCAGGCGTCCGCCCCCACGCGCCCTCGAACGCAGTGCGGGCCGCGTCAATCGCGGCCTCGATATCAGCGGCGCCACCGCGGGCAATCGCGCCAATCTCGGCCCCGGTCGAAGGGTCCGTCAACGGCAGCACCTGCCCCGAAGCCGGTGCCACCCACTCTCCGTTGATCAGGCATTTTGTGGGGTCAAACCAGAGGTTCAGCTCGCTCATTCGTCTCTCCATGCGCCACGTCATCCGGCAATACCGGCGCGGCAGCGATCAGTTGTTTGGTGTATTCGTGCTGCGGATCATCAAAGACCTGCGCGGTATCGCCCTGTTCCACAATCTCTCCGGCGCGCATCACCATCACCCGGTCGGTGATCGAACGCACGACACTCAGATCATGGCTGATGAACAGATAGGACAGGTGGTATTCGGTCTGTAATGCGGCCAGCAAATCCAGAATCTGAGCGCGGATGCTGACATCCAGCGCCGAAACGGCTTCGTCAAGGATCACAATATCTGGCCGCAGGATCAGGGCTCGTGCAATCGCGATCCGCTGACGCTGGCCGCCGCTGAATTCGTGGATGTACCGATCCATCGCGTCCGCGCCAATGCCTACATCTTCGAGCACTTTGGCGACCTGTTCGCGCCAGTCGTCGGGACGTTTGTCCATCAAATGAAAGGGCTCGGCGACCAGACGCGCGACCTTCCAGCGCGGGTTGAAGCTTCCGTAAGGGTCTTGAAACACGACTTGAATTCCAGATCGCAACGCGTTGGGAAAATCTCGGTCAACCTTTTGACCAAACGCGACTATTTCGCCTCCTTGGATGTCCTCGAGCCCCAAAATCGCGCGGGTCAGCGTGGACTTTCCACAACCGGACTCGCCCACCAATCCCAGGCTCTCGCCCTGTCTGAGTTGAAAGCTGACGCCTTTCACCGCACGGAAAACTTGCGTACCGCCCCACCAGCCCTTGCGGTTAATCGTATAGTCGCGCACCACGTTGCGAACATCCAGCAACAGGTCTGATTGCTCTTCCGCGCTGCGGTCCGGTTGATGGGTCGAGGCCGCAAGCAGCGCCTTGGAATAGGGATGCTGCATGTTGCGCAACAACCAATCAGCGGGGCCGGATTCCACCACCTCGCCACGCCGCATGATCACAATCTCGTCGGCCATGTCGGCAACGACGGCCAAGTCATGGCTGATCAACAACAGCCCCATGCCTTCCTCGTCCACCAGCTTGCGTAGTAGCACGAGAATCTGCGCCTGAGTGGTCACATCCAGCGCCGTAGTAGGTTCGTCTGCGATCAGCAATTTCGGTCGCAGGGCAATGGCCATGGCGATCACGACACGCTGTCTTTGCCCGCCTGACAACTCGTGCGGATAGCGGCTTAGCGGGAACTTGTCTTGGGGCAGCTCGGCCCTGTGCAGCGCTTCAGCGGCGCGCGTTCTAGCTTCGGATCGACTCACGTTTTCATGGATCAAAATGGTCTCGGCCACTTGATCACCAATGGTCTGGATCGGGTTCAAGGCCGTCATGGGTTCTTGGAAGACCATACCAACGTCACGGCCGCGCATTTGGCACAGATCAGGCTCGGACATGGACAGAACGTCCTGCCCATTCAGCGCGACACTCCCTGAACATACGGCTCCGTCCGGAAGCAAATTCAGAACGGCAAATGCGGTCATTGACTTGCCCGAGCCACTCTCTCCGATCACGCCGACGATTTGGCTGGGCGCCACCGAGAGCCCCACATTTTCCAGAATGGGCGCGCCGTGAATGGACAGGTTCAACCCCTCGATCTGCAACAGGCTCATGTCCGTGACCTCCGCAATTTGGGGTCGAAAAGATCACGCAGCCCGTCCCCCATCAGGTTCAGGCCCAACACGGTTAACAGGATCGCCAAACCGGGGAACAATGCCATGTGCGGCGCAAAGGAAATCATCGTTTGACTATCCGCCAGCATGCGCCCCCAGGACGGCGTCGGCGGTTGCGCGCCAAGGCCAACATAGCTGAGCCCAGCCTCGGCCAGGATGCCCAATGAGAACTGAATCGTTCCTTGCACAATCAACAGATTCAACACGTTAGGCAGGATATGTTCCGCTGAAATCCGAGCCGCCGATTTGCCCGATACCCGCGCCGCCATGACATAGTCGCGGGTCCACAGACTCAGCGCGCCCGAGCGTGTCAAACGCGCGAAAACCGGGATGTTAAAGATGCCAATCGCGATGATTGCATTCAGCGCGGACGCTCCAAAAACCGCAGTGATCATGATGGCAATCAGCAAGCTGGGGAACGCGAAAACCAGGTCGTTGCCGCGCATGATCAGCTCGTCCATCAGCCCGCCTTTGCGCGCCGCAGCCGCCAACCCCAGGGGCACGCCAATCCCCATGCCGATCCCGACAGCCACCAAAGCCACCGCGATCGAGGTTCGCGCCCCGACCATGATCATGCTCAGAATATCACGGCCAAAATGATCAGTTCCCAAGGGATGCGCAGCTGTGGGCGACTTGATCTTGTTGGCGATATCCAAACCCGTGACGTCATAGGGCACCCAGAGAAAGCTCAGCACAGCCGCCCCAGCGAAAACCGCTGTCAGGAGCGCTCCGATCCATAGGTTTCGATTGCCCATCAGCGTCGCCCCCGCAACCGCGGATCAACGGCGGCATAGGCCATGTCCACGGCGAAATTCACCACAATCACCGCGAAAACCAGCAGCATCACGACCGATTCAACAACAATCAGATCGCGCGCGCTGATCGACTGGAAAACCAGCCGTCCCAGCCCCGGCAAAAAGAACACATTTTCGATGATAATCGCCCCTGCCAGCAAGAACGAAAACTGCAATCCGATAATGGTCAGCACCGGGATCAGCGCATTTCGCAAGGCATGGCGCCACAGCGCCTGCCGCTTGCTCAGTCCTTTTGAACGCGCGGTCCGTATGAAATCCTCAGACAAGGTATCCAACAGGCTCGAACGCATCACCCGCGCCAAAATGCTCGCCTGCGGCAAGGCGAGGGCCACCGCTGGCAGGGTCAGCGATTTCAACGCCGCAAAAAGCCCCGCATCCCAACCGACAAATCCACCCGCACTGAACCAACGCAGGTTGATCGCAAAGACCAGCACCATCAGCATCGCGAACCAGAAATTCGGGATCGCCACCCCCAGCTGAGTCACGCCCATCACCGACACATCCACAGCCGAGCCACGTTTCGATGCTGCCCAAATCCCAGCCGGAAAGGCAATTGCGGTGCTAAGCGTCAACGCAAACAACGCCAGCGGCAAGGAAATCCACAACCTCTCGCCAATCATCTCGGCCACCGGGGTGCGATAGGTGTAGGACGTGCCGAAATCTCCGGTCAGCATCCCGCCAACCCAGGACAGATACCGTTCCAGAACCGAGCCATTCAGCCCCAGTTCCTGACGCAGCGCCGCCAGCGTGTCCTCCTGAGCATTGATCCCCAGCATATAGGCCGCTGGATCGCCTGGCACGACCTCCAGCGCGAAAAAGATCACGCCCGAGGCCACGGCCAGGCTTAGCCCCAGCGACAGTAGTCTTTTCAGGAAATAGCGCAGCATTCAGCCCGTCACCCAACTCCGAAGGCAAAACGCCTCCTGTTGTTTCTTCTTGGCGGAAATACCCTCCCGCCGAAGGCGCCCGCACGTGCAACACGTACGGGCGTCAATGCTTTGATCACTCAGCCCAATAAACGCCGGTCATATCCGTTGCTTGGGTCGGCGCGTCTTTCCACAGCCCCATGACTTTGGCGTTCGCCACCGTCGGATATGCCAACTGGAACAGATAGCCATTCACATAATCGCCCGAGATCTTTTCCTGCATTGCAGTCAGCAATTCTGTTCGGCGTGCCGGATCGCTTTCCTTGCCCAAGGCTGTGAACATCGCTTGGAACACAGCGCTGTCATACTGGAAATAGTAGTCCGGGCGAGCATAGATACCGATGTCAAAAGGTTCGGTATGGCTGACGATGGTCAGGCCGTAGTCCTTGCCACGGAACACCTGTTCAAGCCACTGAGCCCATTCCAAATTGCTGATCTCGGCCTCGATCCCGACAGCGCGCAGTTGGGCGGCGATGATCTCGCCTCCGCGACGCGCATAGGAGGGCGGCGGCAGCTTCAGCGTGGTCTTGAACCCATCAGGATAGCCCGCTTCGGCCAGCATCTTTTTGGCCATTTCGGGGTCATAGGCGCTGCCCGCAGTCAGATCGACATAATCGGGATTGTGCGGTGCGAAATGCGTGCCAATCGGCGTGCCATAGCCGAACATCGCGCCGTCAATGATCGCCTGACGGTCGATCGCATGGGCCACAGCGGCGCGGACCTTCACGTTATCCAGAGGCGGCATCTTGTTGTTGGTGGACAGGATCGTCTCACCCTCGGTCGAGCCAACCAAGACCTGGAACCGCGGATCAGCCTCGAACTGAGGCAGGTTTTCCGGCGCGGGGAAGGCGACAAAAGCGTTGACATCTTCGGCCATCACGGCGGCAAATGCTGCGGTCGGATCGCTGATGAACTTAAAGCTCACCTTGTCCAGTTTTGCGGGTGTGCCCCAGTAGTCGGCATTCTTGGACAGGTCGATTTTATCGCCCTGCACCCAGTTGGTGAACTTGAAGGCACCGGTGCCGATTGGAACTGTCTTGATGTTTTCGATGCTTTCGGGCGCAACGACCACAGCGTCGCCCCAGGCCATGTTGAACAGGAACGAGCCGTTGGGCCCATCCAGCGTCACCTTGACCGTCATCGGGTCCACCACGGTCACGTCGGTGATGCCCGCGAACAGCGCCTTCTGAGCATTCGCGCTATCCTCGGCACGGGCGCGATCCAGGCTGAATTTCACATCCTCAGCGTCCATCGCGGTGCCGTCATGGAACATCACGCCTTCGTTCAGATGGAAGGTATACTCGGTTCCGTCCTCGGAAATATCCCAGCTTTTGGCCAGTCCGGGGTTCACCGAGCCATCCGATCCGAACCGGGTCAGCCCCTCGAACACGTTTGAATACAGCACCGAGTCAATCGCCCCAGCCGCCGCCGAGGTCGGGTCCAGATGCGGTGGCTCCAGCTGCATCGCCACGACGATATCGGTTTTCGCCTGAGCCATGCCCACGCTGGCCGCCAGCGCAAGAGCGCTTATAAAGCCGGTCTTAAGTCCGTTGAAAGTCATCATCTATCTCCCTGTTTTCAGGCCGCCTCTTCCGGGCTAGCCAGAAGCTCGATCAGCGCACGGCCCATCACCTTCGCAGAATCGAGCATATCATCCACGCCGACATATTCATCCGGTTTATGGGCCAAATCCAGAATCCCCGGTCCATAGGCTATGCAGTTCTTCAGCTTGCCAATCCGGTCGATATGTTTCTGGTCGTAGGTTCCGGGGCTGACGACAAATTGCGCATCCGTCCCCATCGTATCCGAAATCGCCTTTGCCACCGTTTGCACGATAGGGGCGGATTTTTCGGTCATCGTCGGCAGCACACGGTGCAATTCGCGCACGTCGTATTTGAAGGTATCACGATCCGCTTCGACCTTGCGCAGCACCTCCATCACCTCGGCCTGCACGTCGTCGATATTTTCTTCGATCAGGAACCGCCGGTCGATCACCATCCGGCAGCTATCGGGCACGCACGGGCTGGGCAGACCAGTGAAATCGGCGTCCCCTTCGGCCTGACCGCCATGGATCGAGTTGATGTTCAGCGTCGATTGCTTGGCCCCTTCGGGCACCACTGGCATGTCGGTGCGTTTTTGCGCCAACGCGGGGAACAGGCTGTCCTCCATCTCCTCGACCACGGCGCCCATGTGGCGCACCGCGCAATCGCCAAGGAACGGCATCGAGCCATGGGCAATTTCGCCAAAAGTTTCGATCTCGGCCCACCAGACACCGCGATGGCCCAGGCAAATCCGGTCTTTGTTCAAGGGCTCGGGGATGATCACATGCTGCACGCGTTCAGGCGCAAAGAAGCCCTTTTCGGCCAAATAGGCCACACCGCCAAAGCCACCGGATTCCTCGTCCGCCGTCCCGCTGATCTCAATCGCTCCGGCAAAATCGGGGCACACGGCAACGAACGCCTCGGCCGCGACGATACTAGCCGCCAGCCCGCCCTTCATATCGCAAGCGCCCCGCCCATAAATCTTACCGTCAATCAGCGCACCGCCAAACGGATCGACCGTCCAGCCCAGCCCCACATCGACCACATCAATATGGCTGTTGAAATGCACGCATTCGCCAGCATGCTTTCCCTCGCGCCGGGCAATCACATTCCAACGCGGGTATTTTTCACTGTCCCCAGGCGAGCCATAGGCTCGCACCAATTCAATCTCAAACCCCTTGGGACGCAACCGCTTTGCCAGAAATTCGCAAATTTCCCGATAATTCTCACCCGGAGGATTCAGCGTCGGTATCCGGATCAAATCCCCCGTCAGCTGGATCAAATCCTCGCGGCGGGCGTCAATCTCGTCACATAGGCGCTGGTCGATGGACATGCAGGCGGGCTTCCTCTGAGTCTTGCATTTGCTGACAAAAGCATGCATCCCTAAGGCATACGGTGCCAATACCGTATGAACACGGTGACATCATGAACGATCTGGAAACCCTGGCCTTCGACAGCGCCCCCATGGGCATCGCCCTGACCGAGCAGCGCGTCATTCGCGCCTGCAACGCCTCGTTTGCGCAGATGTTTGGCTATGAAAAACAAGAGCTTATCGGACAGAGCTTCCGACTGCTCTATGGGACCGATCAGGAATTCCACCAAATCCGCGACATCGGCCTGGAACCACTGCGTCAGTCCCTGCCCTACTCGGATGAACGGCTGATGCGGCATTCCGACGGGCACCATTTCTGGTGTCGGTTCCGCGCCCGCACCCTCACGCCCGACAGCCCGTTGGACCGGATCGTCCTTAGCTTTGCCCTGATCGACACCGACCCCGAAGGCCCCACGCTGACCCCCCGCGAACGCGAGGTTCTGATGTGGCTATCGCGCGGCTATACCAGCAAAGAAATCGCCAAAGTCCTCAGCCTCTCCCCCCGCACGATCGAGGATGTTCGCGCGCGCCTTCTCCGCAAATTCAAAGTAAAAAACGTCGCCGTCCTCCTCAGTCGCCTCGCCGGCGTGACCCACTAAACCCGTTTCTTTGCTCCCAAAATACTCAATTCCCCCCTTGAAACCACGTCAACCGCTCATGCATTCCACAACGCTTCACAAGCCATGCATGGCCTCATCGGTCGCTGTTCAAACCGGCCAAATTTCAGCTATCTCAGCATAAATGCCCGCTCCACCAGACCCGGCAAGGCGCTGAAATCACTGAATTCATCCTGATGCGGAATCTGTTCTACCGGCCTTTTGCGATAGCCCTCGGTGAACAGCGCAAAACGGATGCCTGCGCGTTCCGCAGTTTCCGCGTCCACCTCGCTATCCCCCACATAGATCGCAGCCCCGTCAAAGTGCCGAAGGATGTGCAACAGCGGCTTGGGGTCCGGTTTTTTGACATCCAGCGTATCGCCGCCCACGACCCCATTGAAAAAATGCGCCATCCCAAGTTCGTGCAGAATGGCGCGGGCGGGGGCCTCGGGTTTGTTGGTGCACAGCGCCAGCGTATGGCCCGCCTTTTTCAGCGCGCCCAGCGCTTCGATGACGCCGGCATAGGGCCGGGTCAGTTCGGTCGTAGCCGCATTGTAGTGGGCCAGAGTGATTTCTGTCAGCTTGGCATGGCGCGCCGAATCCAGCCCGGCGTGATCCATCACGCGCTCCACCAATTTCGGCAAACCGTTCCCGATGAACGAAATGATGGTCGGCAAATCCAGAGGCTCTTGCCCCTCCTCCGCCAGCATCTTATTCGCCGCCGCCCGTATGTCTGGCGCACTGTCGATCAGTGTGCCATCCAGATCAAAAACCACCATACCCATGGGCATACCTTTCCTGTTCCCCGCCAGCATTGCCGGGCCAAATGACGCAAAAATGCGTTGCTTACTGCGCGGCTTCGGCCGCTGCGCGGATCGCGCGGATATTCTCGCCGTAGACGTCTGCCTTGTCGACAGAGCCGCCTTTGAACACCGCAGAGCCAGCCACCAGAACATCAGCCCCGGCCGCTGCCACCAAGGGCGCGGTTTCCGTGGTGACGCCGCCGTCAATCTGGATGTGGATCGGACGGTCACCGATCATTTCGCGACAGCGGCGGGTTTTCTCGACACCCGAATGGATGAATTTCTGCCCGCCAAAGCCGGGATTCACGGTCATGATCAGCACCATGTCCAGCAAATCCATCACATGCTCAATGCTTTCAAGCGGCGTGCCGGGATTCAACGAGACACCGGCCTTCACGCCCTGTGCCTTGATCGCTTGCAGGGTGCGGTGGATATGCGGCCCCGCCTCGACATGAGCGGTGATCATATCCGCGCCCGCCTCGGCATAGGCCTCGATATAAGGGTCAACCGGCGCGATCATCAGGTGCACGTCCATGAAGGTTTTCACATGCGGGCGGAACGCTTTGACGGCGGGCGGGCCAAAGGTCAGGTTCGGCACGAAATGCCCGTCCATCACGTCCACATGGACCCAATCGGCGCCCTGCGCTTCGATGGCTTGGATCTCTTGGCCGAAATTGGCGAAATCGGCGGACAGGATCGACGGAGCGATCTTGATAGAGCGGTCAAAGGACATGTGCTTTTCCTTGTCTGGTGGCGCTGGGGCAGAGGGTTCCCGCCCCTCCTATAGTACGCAGTCGGGTTGATGCGAAGGGGCTCGTGCACATTCTGTATGTTGCGTCGCGCCTTTTCAGCGTTCTCCGCCACCGGCTGATGCGGTGGCGGAGATTTTCATCACCGCAAGACGGATCAAAATTTACCGCGCGGCAAATCTCTGACGTCCGAACAGAGCCTCAGCCCCGCCCGTGGTTTACTCGTGATAGGACGCGGCGCAGTCCACCATTTCAGAGCTGCCAAACACCAAGGGCGCGCGGCCATGCAGCGTGTCAGCGGCTTGCTTCATGATCGGGTCGCGGCCATCCGTGGCGCGCCCCTGCGCCTGTTCGATCACAAAAGCCATAGGCGCACATTCATAGACCATGCGCAGACGACCGTTTTCGTAGCCGTCGCGTGCATCGCTTGGATACAAAAAGATCCCACCGCGCGTCAGGATACGGTGGGTTTCGGCCACAAGCGAGCCAACCCAACGCATGTTATAGTTCATCTCGCGCGGGCCCTCGACCCCTGCCAGACAGTCGTTGATGTAGGCGCTGACTGGTTTGGTCCAGTGACGGAAATTCGACGCGTTGATCGCGAACTCTTTCGAGGTCGCAGGGATCGTCATCGCCTTTTCGGCCAGTTCAAACAGGCCCGTATCAGGGTCCAGCACGAACTGCATGGTGCCGTTGCCAAATGTCACGACCAGCGCGGTCGCAGGGCCGTAGACGATATAGCCGCCAGCCAGTTGCTCGTCAGCAGGGCGCAAGAAGCTTTCTTCGGCCCCGTCCTTGGTTGCGTAGATCGAAAAGATGGTCCCGATCGACACGTTCACGTCGATGTTCGACGATCCGTCCAGCGGGTCAATCGCCAGCGCGTATTTCCCGGCTTCGTTCAGCAGAACGGCGTCTTCCTGCTCTTCCGAGGCATACCAGCGGACCGAGGTGTCCTTCAGCGCTTCGGCGAACATTTCATCCGACAACACGTCCAGGGCTTTTTGCCCGTCGCCATCGCTGTTTTCGCCCACCTGGTGCGCCAGGGACTGGCCCAGCGGGCCTTTGGCGATGAT
>JBOEGN010000077.1:0-8720 GCA_050633445.1 Thalassovita sp. | reverse complement strand
AGCTTGGCGCTGATGGGCGTGCGGGCCTTGGAGCGGCGGTCCTGACGGGCACAGCCGACCTACGGGATCACAGCGGTGATACGCGAGGCCGACGACCGGCGCAGCGCGTCAGACATGATCAGCAGCTCCATCAGGTTGTCATTCGCCGGACGCGAGGTCGGCTGTACGATGAACATGTCCTCCCCACGGACGTTCTCGTAGACCTCGACAAAGATTTCCTGATCGTTGAAGCGTTCGACGCGGGCGTCAACCAGATCGATGTTCATGCCGCGATGGATGGACATCCGACGGGCGATGGATTTGGCCAAGGGCAGGTTGGCGTTGCCTGAAATCAGCTTGGGTTCGTTCAGAGTGGGCATGGCAGCAGTTCCCTGGAGTGGTCGAAATGACAGATTCGTGACGTTGACACCGCATAGCATCTGACTACGGTCAGGCAAAGCTATGCGCATGAGGGAGGGGCAGAAATGCCGCACATCGATTACTTTTTTACGACGCTATCACCGTATTCCTACCTTGCCGGGAACCGGATGGAGGAAATCGCGGCCAAACATGACGTCAGCGTGACCTATCGCCCCTTTGATATCATCGCGGCCTTTCCCCGGACGGGCGGGTTGCCTCAGGGCCAGCGTCATCCGTCGCGCAATGAATACCGGGCGATGGTTCTGCCGCGTACGGCGAAACGGCTGGGGGTGGCCTTTAACCTGAAACCAGCGTTCTGGCCGGTGAATGCCGCGCCGTCCTCTTATGCGATCATCGCGGCGCAGGCTGTTGGTGGTGGGGATGTCGGGCAACTGGTCCAGTCGATCCTTCGCGCGACTTGGGCCGAAGAGAAGGACATTTCCGACGACGCAGTGATCAAAACCTGTCTGGAGGACGCAGGGTTCGACCCTGGTCTGACCGACAGCGGATTGCTGACCGGAGCCGAGACCTATGCTCGAAACCTGGAGGACGCCGTTAGCGCGGGTGTATTCGGATCACCGTTCTACGTCGTTGATACCGGGCAGAAATTCTGGGGGCAGGACAGCCTTGAGGATCTGGATCTGCACCTAGAAGGCAAGCTGTAGGGCCTATTTCAAAAGGTCCAGAAACCTGTCGATCTGGGCGGTTTCGATCGACCAATCACACACAAAGCGCCCGGTCAGCATTTCGGCCGGGTCGTCCCCCTCCGACGAACCGCGCGTGATATGGTAGACAGCACCGGCCCCTTGCAACCGCTGGTGCAGCGCACGGGGAATGTCGGCAAAGATCATGTTGGCTTGAGGCGAGAACAAAATTTCCACGTCCTGGGCGCTTGAAAAACCTTCGACCAAACGGGCGGTGGCGGTATTCGCAGATCCAGCCAATTCGAGCCACAGATCATCGCTCAGATAGCCCAGCATCTGCGCTGACAAATACCGGTGCTTAGAGAATAAATGCGCCCCGCGTTTGCGGCGCAGTTCGAATTCCCAGGCCCTTGCAGGATCGAAAAAGATCACCGCTTCGACGCCCATACAGCCGTTTTTTGTGCCGCCAAAGCTTACGGCATCAATGCCTGCCCGCCACGTCATTTCAGCCGGAGAGCAACCTAAAGCGCTGATAGCATTGGCAAACCGGGCGCCATCCATATAGACAGGCAGATCGAATTCGCGGGCAATGGCGGTCAGCGCGTGCAGCTCGTTCACAGTGTAGACCTGACCACGTTCGGTGACCTGCGTCAGCGACACCGGGCCACGCTGAGGGCCATGCACCCCCCGGTTTTCTTCGGCCAGAATCGCGGATCGCAAGCTTGCCGGGCTAATCTTGTCGTTTTGACCAACCAAGGTCAGCTTGGCACCTGCGGAAAAAAATTCGGGCGCGTTGCACTCGTCTTCGTGGATGTGAGCAGTGGGCGCGCAGAACACTGTTTGCCAGGGCTCGCCCAATGTCGCCAGCGCCAACGCATTCGCCGCCGTACCGGTCCCCACAAGGTAAATCGCCGCCTCTGGGGCCTCGAACAGAGCGCGCAAATTCTGCCGAACCTCGTCCATCTGAGCTTCTGCGCCATAGCTCATGGCATAGCCCTGATTGGCGTCGGCCACGGCCAGCATGACATTTGGATGCACGGGGCCAGAGTTGTCAGAGGCAAAGAACATCAGCGCGGCTCCTCGATCAGATGGTTTTCCCAGTCGTCCTCGTCAATTTCGAACTCAGGAACGGTCATCCCCTGAACCGAGACTCCGGCCCGATGCACGCTGTCGCGATCCCCCGAGATCAACGGATGCCAGTCAAACAGACGCTTGCCGTTCCACAACAGTTTATAGGCGCAGGTTTCGGGCATCCAATACAGGTTTTTGTCGATATTGCCGGGCTTCAGAACAATGCATTCAGGCACAAACTGGTGTCGGATTTCGTATTGAGAGCACTGGCAAGTGTCGTCATCCAGCAATCGACAGGCTACGCGGGTCAGGACGACCTCGCCGGTATCAGCGTCTTCCAACTTGTTCAGGCAGCACTTGCCGCAGCCATCGCACAGGGCCTCCCACTCGTCGCGGGTCAGGTCCTTCATGGGGAATTTTTCCCAGAAACGCGGGCGCAACCGGGTCATAGGGCGCTCAGAATATCACGTGCTTGGGCGCAGTCCTTGTCCATCTGCGCGATCAGGCCGTCCAGCCCGTCGAATTTCATCTCTGGGCGCAGATAGTCGATCAGCCCGATGGACAGCGGCGTGCCGTACAGATCGCCGGTGAAATCGAAGATAAAGGTTTCAAGGTTCGGTTTTTCGCCGTTAAACGTCGGACGCACCCCGATCGAGGCCGCACCCTGATAGCTGCCCTTGTGCGGGCCTTCGAGCACGTCCACCAGAACGGCATAGACCCCCAATTTCGGCTGGTGCAGCCCGTCGATGGACATGTTGGTGGTCGGATATCCCATCTCGCGTCCGCGCTGATCGCCGCCAATCACGTTGCCTTCGATCCGGTGCCAGTGGCCCAGCATCGCAGCAGCGTCACGCGGGCGACCATCGGTCAGCGCCTGGCGGATCGCGGTCGAGGACACTTCGCCGGTGTCACCCTCGATCAACTCGACCACGGTAACGCCAAATCCCATCTGCGCGCCGAACTGTTTCAGATCCTCGACCGAGCCCTTACGAGCGCGCCCAAAGCAGAAATCCGCACCAACGATCACATGTTTCAGGCCCAGCCCGTCCACGATCACCTTTTGCGCAAAATCTTCGGGCGTCAGGCCGGACAAAGACGAATTGAAGTTCAGCTCGTACAGCCGTTCAACACCCAGCTTTTCCAGCCGGTGCGCCTTGGCCTCGCGGCTCATCAGACGAAAGGCGGGGGCGTCGGGGGCGAAATACTGACGGGGATGGGGTTCAAAAGTCATGACCCCCAGCGGCGCACCAATGGCCTGACCCGCATTGCGCGCCAGTTCGATCACAGCCTGGTGGCCCACGTGCACACCATCAAAATTGCCAATAGCAACCGAGGCGCCGCGGTCCGCTTCATTCACATAGGTATAGTCACGGATGATACGCATGGCGAAGGCCTAGCGGCCAATTGCTAAATGCGCAAGCAAGGATGCGTCACATATTTGCCCTGTGACGCATCAATTCTTAGCCTGTTGGGCGATTAGTCGAACTTGCGTGACGGAGCCAACACAGTTGCCTCGCCCACCAGAACCTTTTTGCCGTTCACCAGGCAGCGGCAATCCAGCCGCACACGACGCTTGTTGTGCTCGATGTCGATGACTTCGACCTCGGCCGTGACCATGTCGCCGGGACGCACAGGGGCCAGAAATTTCAGGCTCTGCCCCATATAGATCGTGCCATGACCCGGCAGCTGTTCCCCGATCACAGCCGAGATCAGCCCAGCCGTCAGCATCCCATGCGCGATACGGCCATGAAACATGGTGTCCTTGGCGTATTCTTCGTCCAGATGCACCGGGTTATGGTCGGTCGAGACCTTAGCAAACATCTCGATATCTTCATCGGTGACGACCTTCCGCACATGGCGCGTCATCCCCATTTCGATATCTTCGATGCAAATCGTTCCACGAGGCATATTGTCCAACATCCGACCCTCCGTTGGTTCGGTGAGTAATTTTTGGGCGCTACAGGCCCTCATGTTGGAACTTTATTACTTTGCAACCGCAGAAAATCAAGTCCTAATTGCCCTAGCGGAGTTGTCCAATGGTATAGGTTGGCATAGACATTTCCTTTTGGAGATAGGCGCTTAGCGCATCTGGGTCCGGTTGGTGCGACGTTTTGGTATCAGCACGGGCCAGCCCACCGCTGATGAACAGGGAATCAATGTCCTCACCCATTGCCCCTTTGACGTCAGTCTGAGCGCCATCCCCAATCGCCAAAATCTGACCATCAGGAATATCATGCCCCAAGGCATAGAGCCGCCGACGCGCCAGATCATAGATCGGCGGATGTGGCTTGCCGAAATACAGGCTTTCTCCGCCCATTTCGGTGTACAATTGGGCAACCGCACCCGCGCACCATTCGCGCACCTCACCACGATCCACCACGATATCGGGATTGGCACAAAGCAGCTTCATCCCCTTGGTCTTGGCATACAGCAGCTCGGGGCGCAAATCGGCCGGATCCGCCATCGGATCGAACGGACCGCAACACACGACGCCCTCGGCCTGATTCAGTTTGACCAGCTCGATGTTCAGCGGATCGTCCAACAGCTTTAGCGGGGTAAAGAAATCTTCGTCACGCGCCCACTCGCCCATGAAAAACACCTTCTGCCCGACAGCGCCACGGAACATCGCCGACCGTGCACTGTCCCCCGACGTCGCGATCGTGTCCCAGGCATCTTCGGCCACGCCAAATTTTTTCAGCTGAACTTCGACTCCGGCGCGCGGCTTGGGAGAGTTGGTGACCAGCACCACGATCCCCCCCTTACGCCGATAGTCCTGCAAGGCCGCAACAGCCTCGGGTAGCGCCTTGACCCCGTCATGAACACAGCCCCACAGATCCACAAACAAGGCGTCATAACGTCCGGAAATCTCGGACAAAGAAGATACGATCTGGGTCATCAAAAGGCTTTCAAGCTGCGGGTTCCAACTAGGGTCTGTCTATCACACCCCAATGACACCGCAGCACAAAACCGCTTTCTTTGCTCTGAAAATACTCTCGCCGAAGGCGTCCCAACATACAAAAAGGGCGCCCCGCAGGACGCCCTTTCGAAACCTGTCAAACCTAAAATCAGACCTTCAGGTTGGGGATGATCTGTTTCTTGCGGCTCATGACGCCGGGCAGCACAACGGTGTTGCCGGTCACGGTTGCGCCAAAGGATTTTTCGGCCACGCCTTTGACCACATCGTTGGGGACCAGCAGGGTGGCTTCTTCGTTCAGGATGTCCACAGCGAACAGCAGGACTTCGTCCACGCCGTCCTCTTTGGCGACATCCGCGAACGAGGCCATCAGGCTGTCCTTGCGGTCCAGAACCAGTTTCGGCGCGGTGGTTTCCAGAACTGAGACGCGGAACTTGGTGCCGTCGACTTCGTATTCTTTGGAGTCCATGCGGATCAGCTCAGCGTCCGAGAAGGCCGAGATATCGGATTTCGCTTCGAACATTTCCGACGCATAGGCGGCCACGTCCACACCCAGATCGGCGGCCAGAGCCTCGACCACTTCGCGGTCACGATCGGTGGTGGTGGGCGAGCGGAATTCCAGGGTGTCCGAGATGATGCAGCTGAGCGCGGCGCCCTTGATGGCTTCGGGCATTTTGGCGGCGTCGTCACCCATCAGATCGTACATGATGGTGGCGGTGCAGGCCAGCGGACGGATGGTGATGTCGATCGGGCCTTTGGTTTCCAGGCCGCCGACCAGTTTGTGGTGGTCGATGATCGCGGTGATGTCCGCATCGTTGATGCCCTCGGGCAGCTCGGCAGGGTTGTTGGTGTCCACGATGACCACGGGCGTGTCGGCCTCGACGCCGCTGATGATCTCGGGCTTATCCAGGTTCCAGCGCTCCAGCACGAACAAAGCTTCGGTGTTGGGCTCGCCCAGCAATTTGGGGGCAGCGGCAACGCCTTTGACTTCGTTCAGATACCAAGCCCAGACAATAGGAGACCCGGTAGAGTCGGTATCGGGGGACTTATGGCCAAAAACCTGGGTGGTCATGCTGAGATTCCTTAGATTCTTCAAAAAGGGTTGGTTGGCGGGCTTATAGGCTGGGGAAAGGTGTTTGTCACCCGACTAAAATGCCGCGTTTTAAGGCTGTTGTGCGGGTCGGGGCAAGGTGCTGAATTCTTCATCTTTCCGCCCCTTCATGATGCCGTTTTCACCCGTCAAAGTGCCGCTCGGTTTCGCGATCTAATATGATCCTATGTGGGGTTGGACGCAGACGTTTGGCGCTTTAGAAGTGTGCATGGCCAAGATTTCCGAGACCGACCTTTATGACCCGGTGAAAACCTTTTTCCAAGCGCTGGGATATGAGGTCAAATCCGAGATTGGTGCGGCGGATGTGATGGCTGTGCGCTCGGGCGAAGCGCCAGTTATTGTCGAGTTAAAAACCGGGTTTTCGCTGTCGCTTTTGCAGCAGGCCGTCGCGCGTCAGGCCGTGACAGATCAGGTTTATGTCGCCGTGCCGCGCTGGAAAGGCAAGGCCGGTTGGCGCGCATTCAAAGGGAATGTCAGCCTGTGCAAACGTCTGGGGCTGGGGGTGATCACGGTCAAGCTGGACAGCGCCGAGGTGCAGGTGCACCACGAGCCCGCGCCCTTTCGTCCGCGCAAGATCAAGCGCCGCCAAAGCGCGTTGATGTCCGAATTCGAGCGGCGTCAGGGCGATCCCAACCAGGGCGGGGCGGTGCGCAGAGGGCTTGTGACGTCATATCGGCAAGAGGCGCTGCGCTGCGCGGCATTTCTGGCCGAACATGGTGCCAGCAAGGGCAGCGTTGTGGCAAAGGGGGCTGAGGTGACCAGGGCCACGACCTTGATGCGCGACAATCACTATGGCTGGTTCGCAAAGGTTTCGACCGGGGTGTATGATCTGACGGAAACAGGGCGCACAGCGCTTACGCGTTAACTTAATTTCATGCTGCGCTGCCGCATAAGAATTTGCTGAATTAACCTCGACAATCAGTTGACTCCCCTTAGCCCTATTCCTAACTATGCCGTCGTTAGCACTCGACAATGGTGAGTGATAACGGCCTCGCTTCATGAGAAGGAGGCCAGAGGGAAACTTTGAGCTAGGAGCCTCAGAGATGGCATTTAAACCGCTGCACGACCGCGTGCTGGTACGCCGCGTTGAAAGCGAAGAAAAAACCGCAGGTGGGCTGATCATCCCCGACAGCGCCAAAGAAAAACCCGCGGAAGGCCTGGTTGTCGCCGTTGGCGCAGGCGCGCGTGACGAAGATGGTGATCGCATCGCCATGGACGTTGCCGAAGGCGACCGCATCCTGTTCGGCAAATGGTCCGGCACCGAAATCACCGTCGACGGTGAAGAGCTGCTGATCATGAAAGANNAAAGAATCCGACATCATGGGCACTCTGTCCTGATCGTCGACGACTGAATTTAAGAAACAGGAGCAAGCACAATGGCTGCTAAGGACGTAAAGTTCGATACCGACGCCCGCAACGCGATGCTGCGCGGCGTGAACATTCTGGCTGACGCCGTAAAAGTGACCCTGGGCCCCAAAGGCCGCAACGTGGTCCTGGACAAATCCTTTGGTGCGCCCCGCATCACCAAGGATGGCGTGTCGGTCGCAAAAGAGATCGAACTGGAAGACAAGTTCGAAAACATGGGCGCGCAGATGGTCAAAGAAGTGGCCTCGCGTACCAATGACGAAGCCGGCGACGGCACCACCACCGCAACCGTTCTGGCTCAGGGCATCGTGCGCGAAGGTCTGAAGCAGGTTGCTGCTGGCCTGAACCCGATGGACCTGAAGCGCGGCATCGACGTGGCCACTGGCGCCGTCGTTCAGTCGATCAAGGACATGGCCCGCGAAGTGAAAGACTCGGCAGAAGTTGCTCAGGTCGGCACTATCTCGGCCAACGGCGAAGCTGAAATCGGCCAGCAGATTGCTGACGCGATGCAGAAAGTCGGCAACGAAGGTGTGATCACCGTCGAAGAGAACAAAGGTCTGGAAACCGAGACCGATGTCGTCGAAGGCATGCAGTTCGACCGCGGCTACCTGTCGCCCTATTTTGTCACCAACCCTGACAAAATGATCGCAGATCTGGACGACTGCATGATCCTGCTGCACGAAAAGAAACTGTCGTCGCTGCAAGCCATGGTTCCCCTGCTGGAGCAAGTCATCCAGTCGCAAAAGCCTTTGCTGATCATTGCTGAAGATGTCGAAGGCGAAGCCCTGGCAACTCTGGTTGTGAACAAACTGCGCGGCGGTCTGAAGATCGCAGCCGTCAAGGCCCCTGGCTTCGGCGATCGCCGTAAGGCCATGCTGCAGGACATCGCGATCCTGACCGGTGGTCAGGTCATCAGCGAAGATCTGGGCATGAAGCTGGAATCGGTGACCATGGACATGCTGGGCACCGCCAAGAAAGTCGCCATCACCAAGGACGAAACCACCATCGTCGACGGTGCAGGTGAAAAAGCCGAGATCGAAGCCCGTGTTGGCCAGATCCGCACTCAGATCGAGGAAACCACCTCGGATTACGACCGCGAGAAACTGCAAGAGCGCGTGGCCAAACTGGCTGGCGGTGTTGCTGTGATCAAAGGCGGCGGCATGGCGGGAGTCGAAGTGAAAGAGCGCAAAGACCGTGGCGATGATGCTCTGGACGC
>JBOEGN010000076.1:0-1574 GCA_050633445.1 Thalassovita sp. | reverse complement strand
CGTTCAAACAAATGCACCGCCTGGGTGCCGTCGCCAAAGACCTGCACCTCGATATGACGCGGCTGGAGGATGTATTTCTCGATCAGGACATCGGGGTTGCCAAAAGCGGTTTGCGCCTCGCCCTGGGCGCTGGCCAGACCATCGGCGAAATCCTTGGGATCTTCGACCAGACGCATCCCTTTGCCGCCCCCGCCAGCGACAGCCTTGATCAGCACCGGATAGCCGATCTGAGCGGCTTGCTCGGCCAGGAAATCCGCATCCTGATTGGCGCCGTGATAGCCAGGCACGACGGGCACGCCCGCCTCCTCCATCAGAGCCTTGGCGGCGTCTTTCAGACCCATTTTGCGGATCGCATCCGCCGAGGGGCCAATAAAGGTCAGGCCCGCCGCCTCAATCGCATCAACGAACCCGGGGTTTTCCGACAAGAAACCATAGCCCGGATGAATGCCTTGCGCGCCGGTTGCTTGCGCGACCTTGATGATATTGTCCGCCAAAAGATAGCTTTGGGCCGGAGCTGAGCCACCGATATGAACAGCCTCGTCCGCCAGCGCGACATGTTTGGCCCCTGCGTCGGCATCCGAATAGACAGCCACGGTTTTCACGCCCATCCGGCGGGCGGTTTCCATGACGCGGCAGGCAATTTCGCCGCGATTTGCAATCAGGATCTTGTCGAACATCGGGTCGGTCCTTTCTGTTCGGTGCGGAACCGGGGGCTGCCTGCCCCCGGACCCCCGGGGATATTTGGAAAAAGAAGAAGCGGGATTACATCCGGAACACGCCAAAGCGGGTGTCTGCGATCGGGGCGTTCAGGCTGGCGCTGAGCGACAGGGCGAGCACGTCGCGGGTTTTGCGCGGGTCCACGATGCCGTCGTCCCACAAGCGGGCAGAGGCATAAAGCGGGTGGGATTGTTCCTCGAACATGTCGATTGTGGGTTGCTTGAAGTCGGCCTCTTCTTCAGCCGACCACGTGCCACCCTGACGTTCGATACCATCGCGTTTGACGGTGGCCAGAACGCCTGCGGCCTGTTCGCCGCCCATGACGCTGATGCGACTGTTGGGCCAGGACCACAGGAAGCGCGGGGAATAGGCGCGACCGGCCATGCCGTAGTTGCCGGCCCCGAAAGAGCCGCCGACCAGCATGGTGATTTTGGGGACATTGGTTGTGGCAACGGCGGTGACCATTTTGGCGCCGTGACGGGCGATGCCTTCGTTTTCGTATTTGCGGCCCACCATGAAGCCGGTGATGTTTTGCAGGAAAACCAGAGGGATTTTGCGCTGGCTGCACAGTTCGATGAAATGCGCGCCTTTCTGGGCGGCCTCGGAAAACAGCACACCGTTATTGGCGACGATCCCGACGGGGCAGCCTTTGACATGGGCAAACCCCGTGACCAGCGTTTCGCCAAAGCGCGGTTTGAATTCATCAAAGCGGCTGCCATCGACGGTGCGGGCGATGACCTCGCGGATGTCATAGGGGGTGCGCAGATCGGCGGGGACGACGCCCATGATTTCGGCGGGGTCATAGAGCGGTTCTTCTGACGATTGCCATTGCACTGTCGCGGGTTTGGCGCGGTTCA
>JBOEGN010000075.1:26242-26523 GCA_050633445.1 Thalassovita sp. | reverse complement strand
TTTGAAGGAGGCCAGTCATGCCGCTCCGAATTTACAAGAGGGGCCGTGTCTACTGGGCCAAGGGCTGGATTGAATACAACGGCAGGCCAATCGCCGGCCCATCCCGGCGAAGCACTAAGGCATCTTCAGAAGAGGGCGCACGGGACTGGATAAACCATGAGACTGAACGTCAGATCCGTCGCTATGTCGTGGGCGACGAACCGAGCAAGACGTTCTCTGATGCAATCATGCTCTACAATGCGTCCCCCAAGGCGGCGAAGCAGTTGATCCCGATTGTCGAA
>JBOEGN010000075.1:0-26129 GCA_050633445.1 Thalassovita sp. | reverse complement strand
TATAAGAGACAGGAGCTGGAGGGCACGCCGCTGATCCGAGTGAAGCCGTACGACAAGTTCGAGCGGATCGCTCAGGACAAGCGACGTGGGAAGCTTAGCCGCGTCGAGCGCACCCCAGCTGACAAGGAATGGATCGAGGCATTTTGTCGTGCCGCTGATCCATACAACGCCGCTCTGGTCCGTTTCATGTTTGAGACGGCTGCACGTATTGATCAGGCCGTATCACTGGAGCCTGATGACCTACGACCGCACGAGAACAAAGTTCGGGTCAAGGCGCAGAAGGGTCACCTGGAATGTTGGATAACCGTCTCACCTCAGATGATGGATGAGATTCTGGCTTTGCCGCCGAAGCGGCCAAAGAACCGTAAAACCGGCAAACTGATGAAGCCCCGCGTTTTCGGCTATGGCAGCTCGACAGGCTACAACACGCGCTGGAAGACGATCTGCAAGCGTGCGGGGATCCCATACCTTTCTGCGCATCCAGCTGGACGGCACGGCTTCTTCACTGAATTGGTAGTTCGCCAAGGCCGAGATCCCGTCACCGCAGCCAAGGCTGGACGCTGGTCGGGCCCCAATTTGCCTATGCGTATATATGCCCATGCCGAGACGGACGAGGCCGAGATCAGGGCGCTCTTTCGTACAAACCATGTACAGGAAGGCCCTGTACAAACACCCAAACAGCAGAAATCACAGAAGGAATAGCGCTATGAACGGTTCCCTCCTAAGGGGCAGGTTGCAGGTTCGAATCCTGCCGGGGTCGCCATTCATTCAGGTTTTGGCATGAAATTTTCAGCAGGCCGGGCGGAAAACGCCACCACTCAAACGCGAAAAACATTTTCAAACCGCCGCGAATTTCCACGCATTTCCGTTCAAATATTCCGCATCTGTCCTTTTTGGCGGCGTTTATTTTGCAGGTGCAGAAAAATTCCGCCCGTTTCGTTGACAACTTGGCCCTCACATCAGTTCTACTAAAGGCAGTTCTAGCAACGATGCTGGCACGGCCACTACGCCCGTACACCCGAGCAATGACGCTCTTCTGTCTATGCGACCGCACCTTTTGGGGTGTGATCAAAGCTATGAGAGCAAGTCATGCCGACGACCGCAGCGAAAGCCACGCAAGTTTCCTTTGATCCCGTGCCCCAAGGCGCGCAGGCGACCTCGCCGGTGCTGGTTATTGGTGCTGGCCCTGTCGGCATCCGCGCGGCGCAGGAACTGACCCAGCGCGGGCTGACCGTCACCGTGCTAAGCACCGAGGTTGTCACACCATATAACCGCGTTCGCCTGACCCCTTTGTTGGGTGGGGACGTGCAGTTTTCCGAGATTTCGCTTCTGGAACAAGAGGAAGCAGACCTGCCGTATACCTTGCGTTCCGGCCAACGCGTTGTGCGCATTGATCCGGGCTTCAAGCATGTCGTTACGGCGTCGGGGGCTGTCTGGCCCTATGAAACCCTGGTTCTGGCCACCGGGTCCAGCGCGTTTATTCCGCGTATTCCGGGGCGCGAGATTCCCGGCGTGTACACATTCCGCACCGCTGACGATGCCTCGGCCCTGATTGCGCGGTCGTTTTCTTCGCGGCATGTGGCCGTGATCGGTGGCGGGTTGTTGGGGCTCGAGGCCGCGCGCGGGATGCGCCAGCGCCAATGTAAGGTCACGGTGATCGAGCACGAAACCCACTTGATGCCGCGCCAGTTGGATCAGGTCGCGGGCGCTCAGCTGTCTAAAAATATCGAGGAATTGGACGTCACGGTGCGCACCGGCGTCGCCGTCAAGGAAATCCTGGGCCAAGACCGTGTCACTGGCCTGATGCTGTCAGACGGGATGCGCGTGGATTGCGACACGGTGATCATTTGCACCGGCGTACGCCCCAATATTGACCTCGCCCGCGAGGCGCGGCTGCATATCAGCGCAGGCATCACTGTTGGCGACCAGATGCAGACCAGCGATCCCCACATCTATGCCGTTGGCGAATGCGCTGAGCATCGTGGCCAGCTGTTCGGCCTTGTTGGGCCGGGCTATGCGCAGGCGCAGGTCGCGGCCGAGACGATCTCGGGCCAAACCGCTGTATTCGCGGGCACCGCCCCCACCACAAAGCTGAAGGTCATCGGAGCCGAGGTATTCTCGGTCGGCGAGATCGAGCAACTGGAGGTGCAGGCCAACGTCCGCAGCCATACCTGGCATCAGGGCGATCTGTATCGCCGGATTTTCATCGACCGCGGTAAGATCGTCGGCGGTCTGGCCGTCGGAAAATGGGACCAGGCCAGCCGGGTACAAGACGCGGTGCAGCAGGGCGCGACGATCTATCCGTGGATGCTGTTCCGGTTCCGTAAAAACGGAGAAATCTGGCCTACTGGCGATCAAACACCGGACGAAATGCCCGATAGCGCCACTTTGTGCAATTGTACCGGCGTGACCTGCGGGCAAGTGCGCGGCGCGATGGCCGGAGGATGCGCGACACCCGCCGATGTCAGCGCTCAGACCGGGGCAGGAACGGTTTGCCGCACCTGCCTGCCCCTGCTGGCCGAGATGGTAGATGCAGGCGCTGAACCCGAACCCTTGCCGCTGTGGAAACCCGTTTTGGGTCTGTCTTTGATGGCCACATTGGTTGCGCTTTTTCCCATCCTTTTGGGCTATATTCCGCTGCCCACATCCTATGACCCCGACAGCCTGCGCGTCTGGCTGTGGCAGGACAATATTGTCAAACAATACAGTGGCTTCATCCTGCTGGGCCTAACCCTGACGGCCTTTGCCATCGGGCTGCGCAAGCGGTTCCGCTTCATGGATCGGCTGGGCGGATTTGACGGCTGGAGACTGGTTCATATCGGGATCGGCGTAGCCACGCTGGCGGGGCTGTTTGCCCATTCCGGGTTTAATCTGGGCAGCGGCTGGAACCTGGCGTTGGGGCTGGTGTTTGTAGGGGCCGTTCTGATCGGCTCGGTCGCGGGTCTGGCCACGGGGGCCGATCACGAATTGCGCGCCCGCCGCATCGGCTCGGCCAGAAAACCACCGCGCAAGTTGCCGACATGGCTGCATATCCTGGCACTCTGGCCGCTGCCGGTGCTGATCCTTTTCCACGTTCTCGCATCCTATGCGTTCTAGGCAGGTTCGATAATGCGCACGTCACTTCTCTGGAGCCTTTGGATCATCGGCACGCTGGCAATCGGCGGCGCCTTTGCTGCGCGCCTGTACCTGGGTGGCGACCGGACAACGTTTCTGCCGGGCGAAACCGCGGGTGTGCACCACCAGATCGAAATGGCCTGCGAGACCTGCCACACCTCGAACGATTTCTCGGACCAAAAGAAGATCCGCAAGGACATCAACAAGACCTGCGTCACCTGCCACAAGGAAGAGCTGAAAGCCGCAGATGACAGCCACCCGATCAAGAAATTCAAGAACCCGCGCATGGCCGCCTATTGGGAAAAGATCGACGCGCGGTTCTGCACCAGCTGCCATATGGAGCATCAGCCCGAGGTCACTCTGGCCGGTCTGGTCACCCTGCCGGGGGATTTCTGCGTCGCCTGCCATTCCGAGGGCGAACAGGACGTGCGGGTCAATCGGCCGTCCCATGCGGGGTTGGAATTTGACACCTGCGCCTCGTCGGGGTGCCACAATTTCCACGACAACAAGGCGCTGTACGAGGATTATCTGGTTAAACATTCGGGTCAGCCATGGCTGTTGGAAACCCCTTTGCACGCGGCAGCAGCCGTTGCGCGCCAGACCCCGGAAATTGCCGCCGACACGGCCACCTATCTGGCCGCGCTGGATGCTCCGTTGGCGTATCGCGATCTGGAGATTGGGGATCACTGGGCCGCCTCTGCTCATGCGGTGGCCGAGGTGGGGTGCGCCAGCTGCCATGCCCCGAAATCGAAAACGCCCGAGGAGATCGAGGCGAATTGGGTCGTGGCTCCGGCTGAAAAAGTCTGTGCCAGCTGTCACAAGGCCGAGGCCAAGACCTTTGCTACTGGTCGCCACGGAATGCGCCGCCATCCCAAGGTTGCCAAGCCACGCAAGGTCAAGAAAATGCTGAAGGAATTGGGCTGGAAAAAACCGCCCGAGGAGATGGTCAGCGCGATCGAAGCGTTTATCACTGACCCCGGCCCCGCCCCGCAAATGAGCACCGCCGAGGCGCGCGTTGCCCTGCACCCTGATGTCGGCAACCAGGATCTGAACTGCGCCAGCTGCCACAAACCGCACGAACAGAACCTGCAATTCGCCGCCGTGGGGGCGTGTCTGACGTGCCACGCGGATGATCACAGCCAAAGCTATAAGGACAGCCCGCATTTCGATCTGTGGCAGGCCGAATTGGCAGGCGATTTACCGTCCGGCTCGGGCGTGACCTGCGCTACGTGCCACATGCCGCAAACCGAACGCGGCGGTGTGGTGACGACGAACCACAATCAAAACGACACTCTTCGCCCGAACGAAAAAATGATCCGGCCGGTCTGTCTGGACTGCCACAGCCTGGAGTTTGCCATCGACGCATTGGCCGATGACCAGCTTGTAAGCCGGAATTTTCAGGGCACCCCCATTCGCCACATCGAGAGCATCGATTGGGCGGTAAAACGCGTGGCCCAGCCAGAGAAAGGCGCCAACCAATGACTGGCCAAACCACGCAACCCGCAACCCGAAGATCAACAGGAGAACTGCAATATGGGTGCTAAATTCACAAAAATCAAAGCCGCAATTCTGGGCGGCATCGTCGCGTCCAGCGTCGTGCCTGCAACCGCGACCGCCGAGGGCATGGAGTTTGAAACGGTAACGGACCTGCTCCATCTGGTAATGAGCTCGGACCGGACGGTTTATACACGCATGATCGTCAACCGTCTGGCCGTCCAGGAAAAGGTGATCACCGCGTCCGAACACTTTGTCGATGACAAAGCGCTGGTTCTGCCCGCTCAGATGTTCCGTTTCGGCGCTGAAATGGTGGCCGAGGAAACCGACGAGTTCAGCTACTCGCTGCTGTCGCTGTGGCCGATCAACAAACAAAACGCCCCCGCCACCGACATGGAAAAAGAAGGCCTGGAATATATCGCCGCCAACCCCGGTGAGAATTTCTATGGCGAGGAAGAGCTGGGCGGCACCAACTATTTCACCGCCGTCTACCCTGACGTGGCCGTGGCCGAGGCCTGCTGGTCCTGCCACAACGAACACAAAGATACGCCCAAAACCGACTTTAAAGCGGGCGATGTCATGGGCGGCGTTGTCATCCGCATCCCGATGGAATGATGCGTCTGTCGGCTTCATTGCTGATTTTGGTGTCGGCTTTGCCAGCAATGGCAGAGCCGGTCGCCACGCGTAAGGGGATGGACGGTTTCGTGACCGTCGATCGCCTGCCGGTGCCGGACAATCCGGCGCTGGCACAGGGGCGCAATGTATGGGGGGAAACCTGCCAGAACTGCCACGGTGGCGAATCGCAGACCGGGGCGCCCAAGATTACCTCGACCAAGGCCTGGGACAAGCGGATCGCACAGGGAATGGCGGTTCTGACCGACCATGCGATCAGCGGTTTCATCGGGCCTCGATATACCGAAATGCCGGCGCGCGGCGGCAATTCAGAACTCAGCGATGCCGAGGTCAGCCTCGCTGTCGCTTTCATGATTTGGGCAAGCGGTGGTGCGACCCTTGCCGAAGACTTCACTCGCACCCTCAGAACAAAGGACTAGGAACATGGACGACAAGACAATTACACTGGTGCAGGAAAGCTTTGCCAAAGTGGTGCCGATCAAGGACGCCGCAGCGGAAATCTTCTATGCGGACCTGTTTGAAACCGCCCCCGAGGTGAAGCCCTATTTCGCCAATTCGGACATGAAGGACCAAGGCTCCAAGCTGATGGCAACGCTGGGCGCGGTGGTAAACGGGTTGCGCGATCTGGATAAAATCGTGCCCGTGGCGCAGAAACTGGCGATCGGCCACGTGGCCTATGGCGTAAAGGCCGAGGATTACGACAAGGTCGGCGCCTCGTTGCTGCGCACCTTGGAAAAGGGTCTGGGCGACGGGTTTACCCCCGATGTCAAAGAGGCCTGGACCGCCGCCTACACCACCTTGGCCGGCGTGATGAAAGAGGCCGCCTATCCGGCCCCCGTCGCGATGGAGGCCGCCAACACCCCGAAGAAACCCTTCTGGAAATTCTGGGCCTGATCCAGCGCCAGAAAACCGAAAACCACGCTCACCTGCCTTGATCTGCAAGACGGGTGAGCGTGCTGTTGCGCAAGCAAGGCTTTCAAAATTCCCGAACAACTGTTGTCTGAGGCTGACGTCTGGAACTTCGCTGCGATTCAAGCGCATAGTGGGGCAAACGCGAAAGCAGGAGCCTTTATGACCTCGAAATACTATGCGCCCCAGGGCGGACACCCTGGCCAGGATCAGCTGTTGACCGGGCGCGCGGTATTTACCGAGGCCTATGCCGTCATCCCCGCCGGGACGATGCAGGATATCGTGGTCAGCTCTTTGCCGTTCTGGGAAAACACACGCACCTGGGTTTTGGCGCGTCCCTTGTCCGGCTTTGCCGAGACGTTTTCGCAATATATCCTCGAAGTGCAACCCGGCGGTGGGTCGGACAAGCCTGACACAGACCCTGACGCGCAGGCCGTTCTGTTCGTGGTCGAGGGTGAAATTACCGTGACGCTGGACGGTGCTGCACATCAGATGACGCCGGGCGGCTATGCCTATCTGCCCCCCGGTGCCAATTGGACCCTGCGCAACACCAGCGATGCTCCGGCGCGGTTCCATTGGATTCGCAAAGCCTATGAGCGGGTCGAAGGCATCGACATCCCCCCGGCCGTGATCACCAACGAAAACGATATTGCGCCCGATGCAATGCCCGGCACTGACGGTAAATGGGCGACCACCCGCTTTGTTGACTCGCTGGATGTGCGCCACGATATGCACGTCACTCTTG
The DNA here is from genome assembly GCA_050633445.1 of Thalassovita sp. Classification (GTDB taxonomy): domain Bacteria; phylum Pseudomonadota; class Alphaproteobacteria; order Rhodobacterales; family Rhodobacteraceae; genus Thalassobius. Next base: position 19,234 of record JBOEGN010000075.1, on the reverse strand, counting down.
TGACCTTTGAACCGGGCGCGGTCATCCCATTCCTGGAAACCCATGTGATGGAGCATGGGCTGTACGTTCTAGAGGGCAAAGCCGTCTACCGCCTGAACACCGATTGGGTCGAGGTTGAAGCGGGTGATTTCATGTGGCTGCGCGCCTTCTGCCCCCAAGCCTGCTATGCGGGTGGACCGGGACGGTTCCGCTATCTGCTGTACAAAGACGTGAACCGCCACATGAAGCTGCGCTAAAACGTGATCTGATAGGGTTGGTCGAACCAATGCTCTTGCAGATTTGGCCCCTCTCCGATCCGATCCACAACGGCAAACAGTCCAGGTGCCGTCAATGGCGTCAGCACTCCATGCCACGTACCACGGTGATAGTTCACGCCCTGTCCGGCACGGGTGACAAAGGCAACAGGCCGACCCGGCAAGCCGTCCTGATCCGGCGCGACAATCACCAGAAACGGGTCCATCGACATCGGCAAAAAGGCCTGACTGCCATCCGGGTGCCGCTCGACCATGTCCAGACTGTAGGGCAGCGCGCGTGGTTCGGCCTGAAACAGGCTGACACCTGCACGACCCTGCGAAAAATCCATCTTCGCCCGGTCATGAAACCGGCCACACTTACCCTGGTTGATGATCTTGTCCGCGGGCCCCTCAGCCTCCAACACATCCCCAAAAGGCGCAAAGCCCTGCGCGGTCAAAGGCTGCGCTTTGATCACATGACTCATTCCCCAAATATCTCTTGCAAACGCAGTTCGGCAATCCGTTCAACCTGACGACAGGCTTCTGCGAATTCCGTGACACGATCCTGAAGAACGCGCCGCTGGAACGCCGCCAAAATCGAGCTCTTGTCATGGTCACGGACCGCGACAATGAAAGGGAACCCGAACTTATCCATGAAATCGGAGTTCAACCGGGTAAAGGCCGCGTGCTCCTCAGCCGTCAACGCATCCAACCCAGCCGAGGCTTGCTCGGCCGTCGATTCCGCCGTCAACCGCTTGGCCGCCGCCAATTTACCGGCCAAATCGGGATGCGCGCACAACACCCCCAAACGCTCTTCCTCATCAGCCACCCGAAAGACCCGCGCCAACAGGCTGTGAACCCCAGCCGCACAATCATGCGTCGGCCCGAATTCCAGATCAAAGGCCCGCTCAGCCACCCAGGCACTGTGCTCAAATACCCCCCCAAAAGCCGCGACAAAAGCCCCGCGATCCATCTCGGTCACGCGCAACCGTTTCACCGGAGGATGCACCTCGGCCCAGTGACGGGCGATCTCTTCGCGGGTGGCAAACCACACGCTTTCTTTGCTCTGAAAATACTCAAGCACCCGCTTAAGGGCCGCGGCCCGGCCCGGACGGCCCACCAAACGGCAATGCAAACCGATCGACAACATCTTCGGCGCGCCAGCCAGACCCTCGGCATAGAGCACATCAAAACTGTCCTTCAGGTAGCGCTCGAACTGATCGCCCTCGGCAAACCCGGCCTGAATGGCAAAGCGCATGTCGTTGCAATCCAGCGTATAGGGCACGATCAGTTGATCCTTACCCCCGGCTGCAACCCAATAGGGCAGATCGTCAGCATAACTGTCGGCAATATAGACAAAATCACCCTCTTCGGCCGCCAATTCCACAGTCTGCATCGAGCAGCGCCCGGTATACCACCCCGACGGAGGCGCGCCCACGACCTCGGTATGCAGGGCAATCGCCTCGCGGATCTGAGCGCGCTCCTGTTCAGGGTCCATATCCTTGTGCTCGACCCATTTCAGACCGTGGCTGGCGATCTCCCAGCCTGCACTCTTCATCGCCGCCACTTGCGCAGGCGCGCGGGCCAAGGCCGTGGCAACGCCGTACACGGTGACCGGCAAATCCTTTAGCATCTGATGGACCCGCCAGAATCCGGCACGCGCCCCGTATTCATAGATCGATTCCATGTTCCAATGCCGCTGACCCGGCCAGGGCTGCGCGCCGGTGATTTCGGACAAGAACGCCTCGGACGCGGCATCGCCATGCAAGACGTTGTTTTCGCCGCCTTCTTCGTAGTTCAGAACGATCTGTACGGCGATTCTGGCCCCATTGGGCCAATTGGCGGCGGGCGGGGTCGCGCCATAGCCGGTCATGTCTCTTGGATAGCGTGTCACGTCGGGTTCCCTTGATCTATGTGCTGAATAAAGCAGAAAATCCGCGAAGTTTTTCAAAAAAAGCAGAATGCAGCCTCAATCTGTTGGGGCTTTGTGTTGATCCGTGGCAACGGACTATTAACCTAGCAGAAAATACAAAGGAGAGGCCCGTGACCGGTTACCTGACGACACATGTTCTTGATACCGCGCGCGGCTGCCCCGCCGAAGGGCTGAAGATCGAGTTGTTTCGGATCGAGGGCGACACCCGCGCTCATCTGAAAACCCTGGTCACAAATGATGACGGGCGCACCGACGAACAGATTTTGCCCGCCAGTGAGTTCCAAATCGGTGTTTACGAGCTGGTGTTTCATGCCGGAGCCTATCTGGATGCAACCGGCACCCCGCCCGAGACCCCGCGTTTTCTGGATGTGATCCCGCTGCGCTTTGGCATGTCCGAGCCGTCGCATTATCACGTGCCGCTGCTGCTGTCGCCGTTCGGCTATTCCACCTATCGGGGCAGTTGATCAGCCCTCGTTGCGGACGGTTTCGGCGATACGGTCGATCATGAACTCCATGAACAGCCGTGTTTTGGGGTCCTGACGCCGCCGATGGGTGAACAAGCACGCCATCTGCACGGGCACCGGCGGCGTTTCGGTCGCAACAGGGACCAGGTTGCCCGCCTCCAGATGCTCGGCAATCTCGAACACGGGTTTCAGCGCGATACCATGCCCGGCCAGCGCCCAATCGGTCAACACATCCCCATCATCGGCCTCGTACCGTCCCGAAACCCTGTAGCGTTTCGCCCCATCCGGGCCGGACAAACGCCACTGGAATTCAGTCGCACCCGGAAATCGCAGTGACAGGCATTCGTGACCGTCATCAATCAGATCCTGCCCGGTATTTGGCATCCCGCGTCGCGCAACATAGTCCGGCGCAGCGCATAAAATCCGTTCGACATCCGCGATCTTGCGGATGCGCAGATTGCTATCTTCGGGTTCGCCCAGGAAAAACGCCAGGTCCAACCCCTCGGTCGTGAGGTCGACCTTGCGGTCGGTCATGCGCAGGCGGATGCTGACCTCGGGGTATTTGTCCAAAAACTCGGGTACGCGGGGCGCAATCAGGCGGCGGCCCACACCCAAAGGCGCCGCCACAAACAACGAACCACGCAGGTTTTCGGTAATGTTGACGATCTGCGCCTCGGCGCTTTGCACGGCCTCCAGAATCTCGGACGCTCCGCGATAGAATGACTTGCCCTGCTCGGTCGGGGTCAGGCTGCGAGTCGTGCGCTGAAACAACCGAACGCCCAGATGCTCCTCGAGCTGCGAAATCCGCGAGGACGTCACCGCCGGAGAAATACGCAAATCCCGCCCTGCGGCGGACATACTGCCCAGTTCATAGACACGAACGAAGGTGCGGATGTTATCAAAGTAGGACATTGTTCGGTTATTTTTGATGCTGCTTGGGTTTTTGTGGCAATACCTTAAAAAAGAGCTCTCGCCTAGTGTGTGCGGGACCGCGGGTACAAAGGGGACGCAAATGTACGATCTGGCAATTTTGTGGGACTGGGCAGCGTTTTCCGTGCGCTGGCTGCATGTCATTACCGCCATGGCCTGGATCGGCGCGTCCTTCTACTTTATCGCGCTGGATCTGATGCTGAAACCAGCCCCCAACCTGCCCGAAGGAGCCCATGGCGAAGAGTGGGAGGTGCACGGAGGCGGGTTTTACCACACCGTCAAATACATGGTCGCGCCCGCCGAAATGCCCGAGCATCTGACCTGGCACAAATGGCAAAGCTACACCACTTGGCTGTCCGGCGTAGCATTGATGATGATGATCTATTGGGTCGGCGGCGAACTGTTCCTATTGGACCCAACCAAAGCCGATCTGGCGCTATGGCAGGGTGTCCTGATCTCGGGCGGTTCGCTGACGATTGGCTGGCTGTGCTATGACTTCATGTGCAAATCCAAACTGGGCGAGACACCCACTGTGCTGATGTTGCTGCTGTTTTTGATCCTGGTGATCATGGCTTGGGGCTATAATCAGGTGTTCACCGGGCGCGCGGCCATGCTGCATCTGGGGGCCTTTACGGCCACGATCATGACGGCGAACGTGTTTTTCCAGATCATGCCAAATCAGCGGATCGTGGTGGCCGATCTGAAGGCCGGGCGCAAACCGGATGCGAAATACGGCAAGATCGCCAAGCTGCGTTCGACCCATAACAACTATCTGACGCTGCCGGTCGTGTTCCTGATGCTGTCGAACCACTATCCGCTGGCCTTTGCGACCGAGTACAGCTGGATCATCGCCAGCCTGATTTTCCTGACCGGAGTCACGATCCGGCATTACTTCAACACGATGCACAAAACCGGCAAGGGCCCGCATTGGACCTGGGCCGTAACGGTGCTGATTATGATCGTGATCGCGTGGCTGTCCACGGTGCCGGGGATGGAAAGCTATGAAGAGGCCGAGGCCCGCGATCTAACCCCGATGGAACAGAAATTCGCCAGCGTCGACGGGTTCGAGGATGCGTATTATGCGGTCACAGGGAATTGCTCGATGTGCCACGCGCGCGAGCCGTCCTGGGACGGAATGCATTGGCCACCCAAAGGGGTCGTGCTGGAAACCGAGGCGGATGTTGCCCGCCATGCCAAACAGATTTACCTTCAGGCCGGGCGCAGCCACGCCATGCCGCCGCCCAATGCAATCGAAATGGACCCCGAGGATCGGGGCCTTATCGTCGCGTGGTATCGGCAGGCAACGGGGGCCTGACGGGCTTCAGGGGCTTCCCGGCTCGACAATACCATCCGCAACCCAGCCATCAAAAATCTCGAGCGTTTTGTCCGCAAAGGCGGTGTCGTTGATATGGGCATCCAGCTCGATCAGGGTCACGTTTTCCGGGCAATGCCTGCGCAATTCCGCGATAAAGGCCGTCAGCCCTTCGGTGTCTTCCAGAATTGCGCCGGGGCGGTCCCACTCGTTGCCGCCCTTTAACGGCAACACCAGCACGGTCGGGCCATTGGCAACCGACAATTTCTGACACATTTCGCGGGCCATTTCGCGGCGCTGTTCAATGGTCATGCTGGCCGAGGTCAACAGGCGATTGTGGGCGTGCAGCTCTTGATCGGCTAACTTGGGGGGCACCGGATGCCAGCCCACAAGATCCACCAAATCATAGCACCCAATCGACACCAGCTGAGGCACACCCGCCTTGCCCGCGTTGGTCATCCTGTCATCCCCCGCGCTGATGGCCGACCCCATCAGATGGTTGCCCACCTCTTGGGGCGCGAAATCCATCACGGCTGCGAATTCCCTTTTGGAGGCAAGGCTTTCGAACGCTCGCCCTCCCATACCGGTTGCGTGAAATACCACCAGCTCATAGCCGCGCGCCTCGAGCGCGGGTTTCAGATGCACCATATAGCGCAGCACGGTTTTCCCGAACGAGGTCATGCCGATCAACGGTCGGCCACGGGTGATCGGCTTGGCGGCGCGAGCAGCGCCCAAAACAGCACCGGCAGCCTGCGCCAGCGAAGCCTCGCAGACAGAGTTCAGCCCATACAGGCCCCCCGCCCACAGGATCATCTGCACATCCGCAGGCAGACGCTCGGGCGGGATCATCGGAGAGAATGATACAGTCGACACGATGTATTTCGGCACCCCAATCGGCAGGGCCGAACACAAATCCAGCGCCAGATCCGTTCCCATCGAGCCGCCCAACACCAAAACGCCGTCAAACACGGCTTCGCGGTGCAGACGCGCCACCAGCATCGCCGCGCCCTTGGCCATGATTTGCATCGCAACATTCTCGTCACCGCTGTCGATGGCCTCTTGGATCGTGTGACCGGCCTCTTGGGCAACCTGGTGCTTTGAGTAATCCGTCGGCGCACGCGGATCACCTAACACACTGACATCCATGGTCTTCACCGCGCCACCCTGCGCCCGGATCGTCTTGGCGATAAAGCTCAGTTCGTCATCTTTGGTGTCATATGTGCCGACGACAAGAATGGTCCGGTCTGCCATGGCGCGTCCTTTGATCTGAATTCACATGGGTTTCAGATCAAAGCATTTCTGGCGCAGGTGCAAGGGCTGGTCGCCATTCCTGTCGATCGGCGAAACTCGGCCCTTGAACCCGTGCACCGGTTCCGCTTCAACAGAGATATGAGCACACCTGATTATTCCATCGAGCAGTCCGTTCATGCGCAGGGTTTTGCGCGCGTGGCTGGCGTTGACGAAGTTGGTCGCGGCCCGCTGGCAGGCCCCGTGACCGCAGCCGCCGTTATTCTTGATCCGAACCGCATTCCCGCCGGGCTGAATGATTCCAAAAAACTGTCAGCCAAAAAACGCGCCGCCCTGATGGACGAGCTGCAAGAGGTCGCGCAAATCTCGGTAGCCCATGCGACCGTCGAAGAGATCGACACCCACAATATCCTGCGGGCAAGTCACATCGCGATGGTTCGCGCCATTCAGGGCCTGCCCGAGCACCCCGATTTTGCCCTGATCGACGGCAATATGATCCCGCGCGACCTGACCCTTCCGTCACAAGCTGTCATCAAAGGTGACGCTCTTTCGGTGTCCATTGCGGCGGCCTCAATTGTGGCGAAAACATGGCGCGATCAACTGATGGTGGAGTTAGGGCAACAGTTCCCAGGCTATGGGTGGGAAAAAAACGCCGGTTACCCCTCCCCTCAGCACCGAGAGGCGCTGCAAAAACTCGGTGTGACCCCACACCATAGACGTTCGTTCAAACCGGTGCACAACATCTTGTATCAACAAAAAAATCTAAGTGACTGATTCAAAAAAGAAATTGACGCTGAATCCCATTTGACTCATCTTTGTCCTTAACCAAAGAGCGCAAAAGCGCCGTGGATTTGAGGCAGAGAATGAATACAATGACCAACGAACAGGGCGCGACAGCGCTCCCTCTAAACACGATCCTTGCTGGCGACTGCATCGAGATGATGAACAGTCTGCCCGAGAACTCGATCGACCTGATTTTTGCAGACCCCCCCTATAATCTGCAACTAAAAGGCGATCTACACCGTCCAGACAACTCCAAGGTGGATGCCGTGGATGATGCCTGGGATCAGTTTTCCTCTTTTGCGGCCTATGACAGATTTACCCAAGACTGGCTGGCCGCAGCACGCCGGTTGCTCAAACCCAATGGGGCTATTTGGGTGATCGGCTCTTATCACAACATCTTTCGGGTTGGCTCGGCCTTGCAGAACGCGGGCTATTGGATCCTGAACGATGTGGTTTGGCGCAAGTCCAACCCGATGCCCAATTTCCGCGGCAAACGGTTCACCAACGCCCATGAAACCATGATTTGGGCGTCCAAATCCGAAGGCGCGAAATACACCTTCAACTATGAGGCGCTAAAGGCCCTGAACGAGGGAATCCAGATGCGCTCTGATTGGGTTCTGCCGATTTGCAACGGTGGCGAGCGTCTGAAGGATGACAACGGCGACAAAGCCCATCCCACGCAAAAACCCGAATCCCTGCTGCACCGTGTTCTGGTCGGCTCGACCAATCCCGGTGACGTGGTTCTGGACCCGTTTTTTGGCACCGGCACGACCGGCGCTGTGGCGAAAATGCTAGGCCGTGATTTCATCGGCATCGAGCGCGAAGAGGCGTATCGCAAGGTCGCAAAGAAACGTCTGGACAGCGTACAAAAATTTGACCGCGAGGCTCTGACGGTCAGCGCATCGAAACGTGCGGCGCCTCGTGTCCCTTTTGGCCAGCTGGTTGAACGCGGCATGCTGCGCCCCGGCCAGGTCCTGACAAACGCACGCGGCCAGATCGCCAAAGTGCGCGCGGATGGGTCGTTGGTGGCTGATGGGGTTAAGGGCTCGATCCACCAGGTTGGTGCCGCGCTAGAGGGCGCGCCCAGCTGCAACGGGTGGACCTATTGGAACACCCAGCGCGATGGCAAAACCGTTCCGATTGACGTGTATCGCCAGCAGATCCGCGCTGAAATGGCGAACTAACAGACTAGAATACCGCCGGTGCCTGTGGCCTAACACAGCACCCGACTCCCCGCTGGTTCGCCCAGCGGGGCTTTTTCATATCGGGATCACAGCACGCGGATGACCACGGCCATGGCGGAATCGCCTGCTGCACAGCCTTGGAACAGACCAATGCCGCCGCCACGGATTTCCAGCTCTTCGATCATCTCGATCATACCGCGCAGGCCGGTGGGCCCCTGCGGATGCCCCCAGATCAGCGACGAGCCATAGTTGTTCATCCCCCGCCAATCCAGATCGAACGCCCGCGCAAAGGCAATGTCATTCACCGCGAACGGGTTATGAGATTTGAACACGTCGATATCAGCGATGCTTAGACCGGTCTGGCGCAACACGTTTTCCGCAGCTTTGATCGGCGCGGCGGGCATGAACCCCTTTTCCTCGCGCGATTGAGCGATCCCCAACACCTCGATTAGCGGAGCAGAGCCTCCTGCCATCTCGGCGGCGCGTTCGGCTGTATCGACCACGATCATACCAGCGGCCCCATCAGCGGGGTGGGTCTGCCCGGCAAAGGTCACGGTTCCGCCGGGGACAACGGGCTTCAGCGTCGCCAGTTTTTCTTCGGTCGAGGGGTACACGCCCTCGTCGCCCAGCATGGTGGTGGCTGTCTTGCGGAACCGCGCGTCTGGCACCGCAAATTCGGCCTCCATATATCGTTTCTGGAACGCTCGATCCTCGGCCAGCGCATCCTGATACTGCGCCTGCCGGTGCAACACGACCTCGTGCTGTTCCGCTGTTTCAATGCCGTATCTCTGGGCCACGTTTTCGGCCGTTTTCACCATCGCGCCCTTGGCCCATGGATCATAGTTAAAGCTGCCCAGCACCCAATCCTCGGACTGGCCCGTACCGCCTGGCCCCCCTGGTGCAGGATAATACACATGCGCGCCGTTCGAGGTCCGATCCCCCGAGGCGATCAGAACTGTCCCGGCCAATCCTTGCGAGATCTCTCCCATCGCCGCAGACAACAGGCGCGGCCCGGTGGCGCAGGCCTGGTTCATCGTCGGCCCGCCCAGGTTTTCGGCCCCCATCATCGCGGTAAACCATGGCGTTGCATAGAAACATCCTGGCTGGATCACAGTCATGCCATATGCGCAGAAGTCGATTTGCTCGGGCAGGATGTCACGCGCGGCCAGTGCTGATTTTGCCACATGGGCCGACAGCTCGATCGAGTTCAGATGCGACAGGCTCCCCTGCCAACGTGCGAACGGTGTGGACCAATAGGCCCCGTATGGAATGTAGCTTGGCATGGCGTCCTCCCTCTGCTTCACTATGCATTATAATGCTATATATCGCATTATAGTTACAATCAATAGCGAATCGCGCAGCGGATTTTGCACTAAATTGCCAGATTACCGGGGCAGCGGAGTCTGTCCGGTCTTGTAGGGCGCCCAATCCTCGATCTCGGGGTAGTACGCGCGGCGCCATGCCCGCACGCGCGGGTTCATGCGTCGACGCCACAGCGGCGGGATCGTCGCCATCGCCGCCATCAGCGGATACCCATATGGCAATTGCGGAGCCTCGGCCTCGGAATAGGTCTGCAACAGGGGAAACCGCCGGTCAGGTTTATAGTGATGGTCCGAGTGGCGTTGCAAATTGATCAGCAACCAGTTCGTCGCCTTGTGCGAGGCATTCCAGCTGTGATGCGGTTTAACGTGCTCGTATTTTCCATCCCCAAGATGTTTACGAGTCAGCCCGTAATGTTCCACGTAGTTCGTCAGCTCTAACTGCCAGATCGCGCTGATCGCTTGCAGCAGGAACAGCGCCAGACCTTCGACGCCGCCCAGTCCGAAGGCCAGCGCCAGCGCCGCCAATTGCAGGATTGCATAGCGCCAAAACGGGTTGCGCAAACTGGCCATTGTCAGCCCACGCCGCGCCAACAGCGCCTTTTCCGCAGCCCAGGCCGAACGCGGGCATTCCCGGATCACTCGAAAAAAGAACCTATGGAAATTCTCGTTATATCGCGCGGTGACGGCGTCGCGTGGCGTGCCGACATGCACATGGTGCACCAGCAGATGTTCAGACCGAAAATGAGAATACAGCACCGTGGCCAGCAACAGATCACCCAGCCAGCGCTCTAGCTTGTTTTTCTGATGCAACAGCTCGTGACTGTAGACGATCCCGATGGTGCCCGTTAGGACGCCCATGCCGAAAAACAGCACGATCTTTTCCCATGTCGCCAGATGAGCGGAATGGGTGACGAACCAGATCATGCCGAATAATGTCAGCGCCTGTACGGGAAACCAGATCATGGTGATCAGACGATACCAGAACAGGTGCGCGTCGTCAGTTTGTGGGTCAGGGTTTTCCAGCTCTAGCCCCAGAACGGCGTCCAGCCCGGTGAACACCCACCAACCCAACAGTGGCAACAGGAACACCGTCCAGCCGCCAAAGACCGCGCCGATCCAGGCCAAAGGCACCAGCCCCAGCGACAACCAGAATGGCGCGGCGCGGCGAAAGGCAGAGATCGGGGTGCTCATGTCATGGCTCCAACTCAAGAGCGTCCTGCGTCATTGTCGAACTCGGATCGGGCCAGGTCAAATGCCTTTCGCATGACGGTGGGCAAATCCGAGGCGCGAAATGTCGCGTTCGGGTAAAATTCACCGCGGTCGGGGGTCTGATCGGCGGTATCCGCCACCATCACCCGCAGACGTAGATGGAAATGGGTGAAGGTGTGCCGCGCTTCGGCGGGCAATTCGCGCCAGTCTGCCTGGATTGGCGGAGCGTGTGTCGGCGCCTCGTTCCATTCGGACCCAGGCCAGCCCAACATACCCCCCAGCAAGCCTTTGTCGGGACGTCGCTCCAGCAGATAAGCGCCATCAGCACGGCGTGCGACATAAGCGATACCCAGCCGGATTGGCTTGGGCTTCTTCGGCTCTTTCTTGGGCAGAACGGCGGCGGTGCCTGCCAAACGCGCCTGACATGGGCTACGCCACGGGCAAATCCCGCAGGCAGGATTGCGCGGCGTACAAATCGTGGCCCCCAGATCCATCACGGCCTGAGCGTAGTCTCCGGGGCGTTCAGCGGGGGTCAGCGCCGCCGCCAGAGAGGTCAGTTCAGGCTTGGCCCGCGGCAAGGGCGTGTGGACGTCATAAACCCGCGCCATCACACGCTCGACGTTCCCATCCACAACAGTTTCGGGCTGATCAAATGCGATCGAGGCGATGGCCGAAGCCGTATAGGGCCCAATCCCCGGCAGCTTCAGCAGCTCTTTGTGCGCAGCAGGGAACACACCGTCAAATTTACCTGAAACGACCCGTGCACATTTCAGCAGATTACGGGCACGGGCGTAGTACCCCAACCCGGCCCATTCCCCCATCACATCCTCGTCCCGAGCAGCGGCCAGCGCATGCACATTCGGCCAAAGGGTGGTGAAGCGATGAAAATAGTCGGTGACAGCGGCGACGGTCGTCTGTTGGAGCATCACCTCGGACAGCCAAATGCGATATGGGTCGGGCACCACTCCGGCCCGGCGATCCGTCGGCCCCACGCGCCACGGCATGGCGCGGGCGTTGCGGTCGTACCATTCCAGCAGCTCTGATGCAGGATCTGTCATTTCGTCACGCAATGTTTATCCCCTGTCAGGTCGCAATCTACTGGTGTCTTCGTCCTGCGATACTAGAATAGCACTTAGAATAAGGAAGCAAGTGATGGCCCCGCGCCCCAGCACCACCAAAGGATTTGCCCGCACGTCCAGCCTGTTACAGGCGCGGATCCGTAAGGCTGGCGAATCGCGTGGCTTTGCCGAGGCACGGCTGCTGACACATTGGCCCGAAGTCGTGGGCGCGGATATCGCTGCAATCGCCCGACCTGTCGATGTGAAGTTCGGCCGTCGTGGCAGTTTCGGGGCGACGCTGACCTTGCTGACCACCGGCGCACAGGCTCCGATGCTGGAAATGCAAAAAGAACAGATCCGCGCCAAGGTGAACGGCGTCTATGGCTACAACGCCATCTCGCGGATTCGGATCACGCAGACGGTCGCAACCGGATTTGCCGAGGGCCAGGCGGACTTTACCTATCGGAACAAACCCAGCCCCAAGGCCGCTGACCCGGCCTCGGAGCGGGAGGCGCAATCACTTACGCGCGAGGTCGGTGACACAGACCTGCGTCAGGCGCTTGAAACATTGGCGAAAAACGTAATAACCAAGTCGAAACTCTGAGAAAGGCTTACACATGGACCGCAGACTCGCATTGGGCGTGATTGGATCAGCTGCCGTACTGGGTGGCGCTTGGGCGCTGACACGCAATCAAGACTCGTTGCCGCCTCTGGCTGCCTTGGCCGATGGGTCCCATGGCGACGCCGTTCCGGTGATGGAAATGACCATGGGCTCGCCCGACGCCAAGATCACTTTGACGGAATACGCGTCCTACACCTGTCCGCATTGCGCCACCTTCCACAATGGCCCGCTGAAAAAGATCAAAGCCGAGTATGTCGATACCGGCCTGGTGAAATTTGTCTATCGCGACGTGTATTTTGACCGCCCCGGCCTGTGGGCGTCGATGGTGGCGCGGTGTGATCCGGCCAAGTTCTTTGGTATCTCGGATCTGCTGTATGCGGATCAGAAATCGTGGGTCGGCACCGGTGATCCAGCAGTTATCGTTGAAAACCTGCGCAAGGTTGGACGCATCGCTGGCCTGACCGAGGATCAGCTGGACAGCTGCCTGGGTGACGGCGCCAAAGCGCAATCCTTGTACACTTGGTTCCAGGACAACATGAAGGCCGATGAAGTCGACAGCACACCCACGCTGTTCATCAACGGTAAGAAGCATTCGAACATGGCCTATAACGACCTCAAGGCCCTGCTGGACAAAGCTCTGAACACCTGATGAGCACGCCTCTGGACGGATTAAAGGTCGTTGAACTGGCCCGAATTCTGGCCGGCCCCTGGGCTGGTCAGGCATTGTCCGATCTGGGGGCAGAAGTGATCAAAATCGAGAGTCCCGCAGGCGATGATACGCGCCAGTGGGGCCCTCCGTTTATCGAGCGTGAGGGCGACAAGACCGCCGCCTATTTCCATTCCTGTAATCGTGGGAAACACTCGGTCACCGTGGATTTCCGGACCCCCGAAGGTCAGCAAAAAGTGCTGGATCTGGTGCGCGATGCCGACATCCTGATCGAGAATTTCAAGGTCGGAGGGCTGGCCAAATACGGGCTGGATTATGACAGTCTGAAAGAGGTCAATCCGCGGCTGATCTATTGCTCGATCACGGGGTTCGGACAAACCGGGCCCTACGCGCATCGGGCGGGCTATGACTATATCATCCAAGGCATGTCCGGGCTGATGTCCATCACCGGCGATCCCGACGGGCAGCCGCAACGCGCAGGTGTTGCCGTGACGGATCTGTTCACCGGGATGTATTCCGTGACGGGCATTCTGGCCGCGCTGTATCAACGAGAGCGGACAGGCAAAGGGCAGCAGTTGGATATGGCTCTGCTGGATTGCGCTGTTGCGGCGACGGCAAACCAGTCGATGAACTATTTGTCGACTGGCACGCCTCCGGGGCGGACAGGGAATTATCACCCTAATCTGACCCCCTATCAGGTGTTCGATTGCGCCGACGGGTTCATCATTATCGCCACTGGAAATGACGCGCAATATCAACGACTTTGCGAGCTTTTGGGACTGGCCTGGATGGCCGAAGCGCCTGAATTTCTGAAGAATGTGGACCGGGTCCAAAACCGCGAACAGATGATCGCGCTGCTGATGGCAGAGACGCGCAAACTGACCAAGGCCGAGCTGCTAAGCGGATGCGAAGCGCGCGGAATTCCTGCCGGGCCGATCAACGATCTGTCCGAGGTGTTCGCCGACCCTCAGGTGCAGGCACGCGGCATGCAGATCGAGTTGGATGGCGTGCCCAGCGTGCGGATGCCGATCGTGTTTTCTGATGCCGAATTGAAGCTGGAGCGCCCATCGCCCAAGCTGAACGAAGACGGCTAAGGGGCTCTGCCCCCGCGCCTGCGGCGCTCCCCCGGGATATTTAGGAAAAGAAGAAGCGGTTAACCATAGTCGCGTGCACCGAAGATGGCAGAACCGACGCGGATGTGGGTCGCACCTTGGGCGATGGCCTTTTCGAAGTCGCCGGACATGCCCATGGACAGGTGATCCAGGTCGTTGCGATGAGCGATTTTCTTGAGCAGGGCGAAGTGGAGGCTGGATTCTTCTTGGACAGGAGGGATGCACATCAGACCGATGACCGGGAGATCCAAGGCGCGGCATTCAGCAATGAAATTGTCAGCGTCGACCGGGAGTACACCTGCTTTTTGCGGCTCCTCCCCGGTGTTGACCTGGATGAACAGATCCGGGCAGGATCCAAGCTCTTGTGCGAGACGGGCCAGTGTTTGGGCCAGTTTGGGGCGATCAACCGCGTGGATGGCCTGAAAAAGCTGCATCGCTTGCCGGGCCTTGTTGGTTTGCAACGGGCCAATCAGGTGAACATCAACATTGTCATAGGTTTCGCGGAAAGTAGGCCATTTTCCGGCGGCTTCTTGCACCTTGTTTTCGCCAAACAGGCGATGCCCTTGGTCCAAAACGGCTTGGACCCGGTCATTTGGTTGAACCTTTGAGACTGCGATCAACTGGGTGCTGCCAGGGGTGCGACCAGCAGCCTTTTCGGCCTTGGCGATACGGGACTGGATCTCGGGTAGGGACATGGGCGGCTCCGGTGTTGATGCGCCTGACATGAATCACAAATTCAGGCGGCAGTCAAAACCACAAGGGCCCAAAAGAAAAGAGCGGGCACAAGGCCCGCTCTTCCCTTAAGACTGGTTGTTCAACTTAGAAGTTGAACTGAACACCAGCTTCTGCGCGTGTGGTGCCGTTCATGTCAGCAACGCCTGCGCCGAAGGACACGCCGCCGCCCAGGTCGTGGTTGACGCCAATACCAACGTTCGAGCCACCGGTCGACAGGTCAACGGCGGTCAGGGTCACGGAGGTACCTGCGCCCACCGACATGGTGCCGGTCAGACCGATCGAGTTACCCGCGGTGGAATCGTCAGCGAACAGGCCGACGGTTGCGCCACCGATGGTGCCTTGGACGTACAGTTTGGTGACGTCGTTAGCTGCAACGGTGCTTTCCTGGTGGAAAACCGAAACAGTGTAGCCATTGTCGGAGTAAGCAACGCTCAGCTGTTTACGCTCTTCTGTAGCGCTTTCCGAGAGGCCGGCGCGTACAGTGAACGGACCAGTGGCATAGGTTGCCATGATCACACCGACGCTGCCCAAACCGGTCAGACCGATGTCGGTGCGGCCATAGCCTTGAGAGTAGTAGGGATCAACGAACATGAAGCCCGTGTAGCCCAGACCACCAGCGTAGAAACCGGGGGTGGCTTCAGCAACGGACACGTTGCCGATCGACAGGGTCAGACCGCCAGCGGCTGCGTGGAAAGCCGCCTGTTGGATGGCCGAGCGAGCAGAAGTAACTGCGTCGCCGTCAAAGCCGGTACCTTCGTCCCACTGAATGCGGGTCTGAGCGGTGAAGGCGATGCCGTTTTGCGATTCTGCGGTGCCGGTGATGATCAAGCGCAGGCGCTGATCAACTTCGACGTCGTTGCGGCTTTCGCCTGCATCTTCGACGCCGTTGCTGTTCACATCAGTGAAACGGTTTTCAGTGTAGTCCAGACCAAAACGACCGTAGCCGCCAAAGGTGATGTCGGCTGCGGCTGCGCTGGCACCAGCGATCAGTGCGGTCGAAGCAAGGAGAAGCTTTTTCATAATATTAGTCCCTCGGTTTTCCAATCAAGCGCCCAAAACAGAGAATCCGTATTGGGTCTGGCGGTTGTGTCGCTCTTTTTGTGGGCAGTTTGCAAGCGCGCCGCACATACTGTGGCTGAAAGACGGCCAAATGGTGCAGCTTTGCCACACCACATTCTGGCGGAACCTTGCTGGCACTTGATTGGCGCAGCTGACTAAGTCCTTGCGACGTCCTTTGCTGTTGGGTAGGAATGTGGCGAAGATCTGAGGACCGGGCATACCCATGGCACTTAATTGTATCAAACCAATTACACTTGCGCTGATTGCGGCTTTGGCTGTGAGCGGCTGTAGCCGTGGCACCGATGAATTTGCACAGCCTGACAATCGACGTTCGGATGCTCTGGAAGAGGCATTATTGCCCGAGTTGGCCCGACAGGCCGGTTTGAACCAGAACAAATCCTCGCTCAAGGACCTGTTCCAGTCGCGTAACACTGATCTGGAAACAGCGGTGAACCGGTATATCTGGAATGCGTCGCTGGAGATTCTGAACTTCTTGCCTGTGCAATCGGTTGATCCCTTCACCGGGGTGATTGTCACGGGTTACGGCACGCCTCCGGGCGGGGGCCGCGCGTATCGTGCGACCGTCTATGTAAAGGACCCGGCTCTTGAGGCGCGTTCGTTGCTGGTGGCCATGCAAACCCGTGGCGGCAAGCCCGTCAGCACCGGCACTCAGCGTGCGATCGAAGACGCGATCCTGACCCGCGCCCGTCAGCTGCGTGTGGCCGACAAGGCATTCTGATCCGGTTTTAGCACTGGTATCGGCCTTCCTCGCCTGCACACCGCATGGCGGGGTTTACTTTTTCCCGACCGAGCCACCCAGTTCTTCTAGGTTTTCGTGATCCACCAAGGTCCACGGCAAGTCGGCGTTGCGAAAGATCCGTTTCGCTTTCTCAGGATAATCTGCAACGTCATGCGGCAACCGTTGGCCAACCACCAGCATCCGCAGCACCTCGTTTCCGGTGTTGAGGATCGTATGGGCCAGACCGCCAGCGCGGTAGCCGATGAAATCCCCTGGTCCGATCTCGTGTTTTTCCTCACCGATCACCGCGGTGGCCGTACCTGACAGGATATAGACGCATTCATCTTCGTGGTGATGCGCGTGGCATTCGGTGGTTTCGTGACCCGGCTGTACCGCGATCAGATGCACTCCTAGCCCAGTCAAACCCGTCGCGTCACCCAAGGACTTATTCAATCGCTTGGCGTTGGGATTCAGAAAATGAGTCTTCTCGACCCCGTCCATCGCGTCGATCTGAGCGGCGGTCATAAGGTAGGTATCACGTTCAGTCATGGACTTGTCCTGGCTCCATATCATGCAAGGTCTGAATCCAGTTCAGCTGGCGCGGCAGACTGACCTTTTGCAAGTCATAGTTTTTCACCATATGCGCGCGCGCCGCCAGACCCAGGCGTTCACGCGCATCCGTATCGTCCAACAAATCGCTGATCTGCTCGACCAAGGCCTCTTTGTCGAAGAAATCCACCAGACGGCCGTTCACATTATGCGTAATCGCCTCTTTCACCGGAGCGGTGGCGCTGGCGACGATCGCAGCCTGAACCGACATCGCCTCGAAAAGGGACCAGGACAGAACGAAGGGATAGGTCAGATAAACGTGAACCCGGCTGACCTGAAGCAGGCTGATGAACTTGTCATAAGGAATGCGGCCCAGAAAATGCACGTTGTCCCACAAAGACGTCGGGATACGGCCGCGCACTTCGTCAATAAAGATCTGTTTCCACGTTTTGCCCTGCGGCGCGCGCGCACCATAGCTGACCTCGTCCCCGCCAACGATCAGCACCTTGGCCTTGGGCCGCTCCTTTAACAGCTGCGGCAGGGCACGCATAAAGATGTGATAGCCGCGATACGGCTCCAGATTGCGATTCACAAAGGTGATCACCTCGTCATCGCGCGTCACGACGGACCCATCGGGCAATTCGAATCGGGCGGCCTTGTTTCGGACCAGCATGTCGGTGTTGATGCCGTCATGAATAACGCTGATCTTTTCACGCCACTCGGCCGGGAAAGTGCCCGCCTGAAACTGCGTCGGCGACAGCCCCATGTCACCCACAGGGAAATGCATAAGGTTGTTGAGGTTCTTAAGCCGGATGCGCAGTGCCTCGGCCTCGCCCTTTTTCGGCTGGAATTCAGGGTCAAAGCCCACATGGTCGGGGCCCGAAAGATGGTACAGCTCGCAATACAATCCGATCCGCGCCGTGGGCCAGACATCACGCAGGAACATCGACTCGCCCCAGCCGGGATGCGCGACGATGATGTCAGGGGTAAACCCTTGATCCCGCAGCTTGCAGGCCGCAGCAAAGCACGCTTCGGCGCGGATCACCTTAGTATCGAAATCCTGCACCCATGGATGAATACCCTTACCCTGATTGCGCTTAACACCATAGGGCAGCACCCGCACACCCTGCCAGGTTGTCGGCTCTTTCACGCGCAAGGTCAGGGCCACGCATTGATGCCCCCGTGCCGATAAGACCGGGGCCAGATGTTTGTACTGCCCCGGAAAGTTCTGATGGATAAAAAGGATTTTCATGAATACTGCGCCTCGCTTTACACGAGTATAAACACACGATTTCGCAGGTTACAGACCCGGTTTTCCTGACTACCCCCTAGACCACGGGGCTTCGTCGCCCTATCACCCCATCCGACACAGCGAATTCACGCTTTAGGAAAGGTCCGCCCGACATGACGCGCTATTCTGCCGGCGAAATCGAAGCCAAATGGCAAGAAGCCTGGGACAAGGCTGAAACATTCAAAGCTGTCCGCAGCGATGACAAGCCGAAATATTACGTGCTGGAAATGTTCCCCTATCCGTCGGGCCGCATCCATATCGGGCACGTGCGCAACTACACCATGGGCGACGTGATCGCGCGGTATAAGATGTCGACGGGCCACAACGTGCTGCACCCGATGGGGTTTGACGCCTTCGGGATGCCCGCGGAAAACGCTGCGATGGCCATCGGCGGGCACCCCAAGGAATGGACCTATTCCAACATCGACACCATGGTCGGCCAGATGAAACCCCTGGGATTCGCGCTGGACTGGACCCGGATGTTCGCGACCTGTGACCCGGAATATTACGGCCAGCAGCAATCCATGTTCATCGACTTCATCGAAAAGGGTCTGGTCTACCGCAAAAACGCCGTGGTGAACTGGGACCCGGTCGATATGACCGTTCTGGCCAACGAACAGGTGATCGACGGCAAGGGCTGGCGCTCGGGCGCCGAGGTGGAACGGCGCGAGCTGACGCAGTGGTTCTTCAAGATCTCCGATTTCTCCGAGGAGCTGCTGGACGCGCTGGACGGGCTGGATGACTGGCCCGCCAAGGTCAAACTGATGCAGGCCAACTGGATCGG
>JBOEGN010000074.1:0-728 GCA_050633445.1 Thalassovita sp. | reverse complement strand
GGCACCCATTTGTCGAGTTTGGCTTTCTGTTCCAGTGTCACCCCCATGAGCTTCTGGGTTGTGGGGTCGATCACGAGCTTTTCCATCTTCTCGGCCTTTTCTGCCTTCTTGAGCTTGGCGAAACCGGCGACACGCTCGTCACGGGCATCGCAGTCGAGAAATTTGCAAAGCAGATCGACCAGATGGCCTGCAGACACCCGCGAGAAGAAATTCTCTGCCGTGGGCGTCCAGTGCTTGCGGATATCGGCCCCGGCCTCGTCCGCGATCAGGCCGAAGAACTCAGCGCTACCAGCCCGGTAGGGCAGGGTACGCGCAATGGCTTCTGTGATCTGGGCATTGCGGGCCTTCTTGCCGGCTTCGCGGAAAGCGGTGAAGGCGTCCGACAGGTCCTCCACGCGAGTGCCTTTCTGCCAGTATTCGCTGGCATCGATCCCGTGCTGAAGACGCGGCTCGCTGGAAAATCCGTTTCCCACGCTTGGCGCGTTGGTCGGACGGTCCAGTCGAATGCCGAAAACGCTCTCGATACTGCCCGAGACTTCCGACAACCCGAACCCCAACAGGTCCAAAACCAGTTCTGGTTTGGCCAGAAGGGCGGCCTGCACCGATGCCAGCCGGATCGCCTGCATATCCGCTAACAGCTTTTGCGAGTAGGGAGATTTCGGGGTGTCAGACTTGGTGGTCTGCGGCGCTTGCAGAACGCCAGCCTCAATGGCCGCTTTCTTGTCCTC
>JBOEGN010000073.1:0-4059 GCA_050633445.1 Thalassovita sp. | reverse complement strand
TGACAGGCAGGCCCAAATCGACCAGACTGGTCACGCCATGTTCGGTGATGCCGCAGGGCACGATGCCGCTGAAATGGTCCAGATCGGGCTCTACGTTGATCGAGATTCCGTGAAAGCTGACCCATTTGCGCAGACGGATGCCGATGGCGGCGATCTTGTCCTCTTGTAGCTGCCCGTTCACCGCCAGAGGCTTGTCCTGACGCTGCACCCAGACACCAACCCGACCCTCACGGATTTCACCACGCACGTTGAACTGGTCCAGCGTGGCGATCACCCATTCTTCGAGCATCTGAACGAATTTGCGAATATCGCGCCCGCGTTTGTTCAGGTCCAGCATCACATAGGCCACGCGCTGACCCGGCCCGTGATAGGTATATTGGCCCCCGCGTTTGCTGTCGTGGACGGGAAACCGATCAGGGTCGGTCAGGTCCTGCGGCTTGGCCGACGTGCCGGCAGTGTAAAGCGGCGGATGCTCGACCAGCCAGATGCATTCGGGAGAATCGCCAGCGTGAATCGCGGCGACGCGGTCCTCCATAAAGGCGACGGCCGCGTCATATTCGGTCAGGCCTTCTGTCGTGATCCACTCGATCATTGTGAATTTTTCTCCGTTTGCATCAACCTCAGGCAGTTTTTGCGCATTTTTTGTCGCCCGAACAAAAGTGCTGGGCTAACCTGATTCCATTGGTTCACAGTTATAAGGAGCGTGAGGAATGTTTTCCAAGACGCTAAAAACGGCATTGGCTGCGTCGCTTGTTGCGACGTCCATGTCGACCCCGGTGTTTGCAGATAATCTTGGTGCCGCAATTGTTGGCGGGATCATTGGCGGCGCGCTGATGAATGGCGCGAACAAGCCGAAAAAGCGCTATACCGGCAACACGGTGGCGCGCCAACAAAACCGCGAGGCACAGTCTGCGCTGAACTATTTCGGGTTTCCGGCCGGAACGCCTGATGGCGTGATGGGATCGCGGTCGCGCGCGGCTGTTTCACAGTACCAAGTGTTCATGGGCTACCCCGCGACAGGGCGGTTTTCTCAATACGAGCGCGATTTCCTGGTCTCGTCGCATCAGCGCGCCCAGATTGGCGGGCCGCAAGTGATCAAGGCGATGCAAGGCCCCCAAGGTGTGCGCGGTTTGCTGATCACCTGGCGTGACGAGGCGCAGGGGACCCGGACCGCTGGGTACTCCAGTGGATATGGCGGCGTGCCGATCGAGGTCAGCAACGCCATTGATGAAATCGCAAACAGCACAGAACCCAGTGCCGAGCAATTGATGCAACGGTCGGGCTTTATGCAGCTGGCGGACCTGAATAACGACGGCAAGAACGATTATGTTCTGGATACCTCGGTGTCGGGCAGTTCGTTCTGGTGCGGCGCGTCACATTGTACAGTGATGGTTTTCGCCTCGGCCCCTCAGGGGTATCGCCGGATTGATTTTCAGGCCCGTGGCGTCACGCCTGCCAGCTTCTCCTGTCATCTGACCACCTGTTCGCTGCGCGAAAACGAAGCCACCATGGCAGCGGCCCCAGCGCCGACCCAACCTGCGCCCGCGCCGCAGCCTACAGGGCCAACCACGGTTATGACCTCGGGGCAGGCACCCGCCCAGCAGGGAGCCGGGGGCCTGGGGGGTATTCAGCCCTTTACCATGGCAGGGGATGACCCACAGAAGCCGTCTTTGGCCAGCCATTGCAGCAAGGTCAGCCTGCTGACCAATTCGAATGGCGGTTTCATGACCGTGTCCAGCATGACCGACCCGGATCTCGCCCTAAGCGAACAATTCTGCCTGACCCGGACCTACGCGATCAGTACTGGCGAGACATTGGTGTCCAGTGTTCAGGGTGCCAGCCAATCGCAGATCGACGCGCAATGTGATGCCTTTGGGCCCGCGCTACAGCCTTATGTGGACAGCTTGGGGGCCAAGGGCGCGGCCATGGTTCGCAGCGAAGTGCAAAAATTCGTGCTCAGCTCGAATATGTCGATGGATCAACTGAGCGGCACAGCCAAGATCTGTCTCTATTCGGGCTATCGCCGGGACAATCTGGACGTTGCCCTGGGGGCTGCGCTGTTGATGGTTGCGGTGGGGCAGACGCCCTATGCCGAACTGGTCGGGCACCACCTGTCCCAGGGCTTCGGAGCGCCCCAGGACCCAGCCAAGGCTGCCCCGTGGTACGACATGGCGATCCAAGCACTGAATGGCGGCGCCGAACCCGCCTTTGCACCAGGTCAGCCTGAACGGATGGAGATGGTCAAGGCCGCCTCGGATGCGCTGAACGGCACAGGAATGCCCAAGCCCAGCCCCGCGGCGGCATTGCCAAGCTTTGTCATCAAATAGGGTCCGAGAACCTTAAGAACCGGGGCCTGTTCGCGCGGGCCCCGTTCAGGCCTCAGGGGTCGTTTTCCCTCTTCACATCCGAGCAAGCCTCGTCTATACGGCCCCCCAACTACCAGATCATGTGCGGTCGTGGCGGAATTGGTAGACGCGCAGCGTTGAGGTCGCTGTGGGGTAACACCCGTGGAAGTTCGAGTCTTCTCGACCGCACCATTTTACATTTTGATGTGATTTTCTTAAAAACCTCAAATATTACAGACGCTTGCGGAGTTCGATAGCCGTTTTTTCGGTCATACGCCAAAGGCGATGCAAAGGCCGTTTTTAGGATGGTTTTGCGCGTTCTTAAACTTCCCTTTTCGTAGATATTCCAAGGACTTGACAGGAAGTCCATCAAGAGTTCGATAACTTCTGAGATACTGCCCTTCGGTTCGGTGTCGCGGGAGAGTTTGTCCGTTAGCAAAAGCTTGCCCTCTTCGAGTTTGGCGATCTTGCTTTCAAGCGCCGTCATCACCTTTGGATTGGTTGTTTCAACCAAGCGTTCGACAAGTGCATCTTGCTGCTTATCAAGCTCTTTGTGTTGACGTCTAATCTCAGCTTTTGCTTGCTTCGCCTGATCTCCACGTTGATCCCATGCGTCTTTCAGCATCGCCATTGCGATGTGCAGGATATTTTTGCTTGGCTTGAGCGAGCGCATGATAGCTTCAAATCCATCGTCGATTTTTTCAGCTCGGATAGCCTCGCGATACTGTGAACAATCACGTGTCTGGCAGTTATAATACGGGTAGCGCTTCCCTGTGGCGCTGCGAGCAAAGTAAGCGGTCATAGGTTTGTCGCAGCATGCACAATTCATAGAACCGCGAAGCGGAAAGTCATTGCTGATGTCTGGGCGCTTCGCGGCGATGCCTTTACTGTTTCTACGCTCTTGGATGGTGAAGTAGGTTTCCAACGAGATCAGCGCTTCATGCTGACCTTTTCGGCGTGTGACGCCCCAAGCTTCATGCTCAATGTACCCTGCGTAGATGATGCGGTTCAGAATATCTGTCACTTTTTGTTGGCGAATTTTCCCATTGGGAAGATCCTTTGGGAATTCCGGCTGCGCTTCCAAGAAACGCTTTACATCGGCTTGCGACGAAAATCGGCCGGATGCGTACCCTTCCAGCGCCTCCTTGATAATAGAGGCCAAAGGCTCGACTGGAGTAAGTACTTTACCAAGCGCACCTTTCTTTTTGTATTCATAGCCCACTGGGGCGGCGAATACTGCGAAGCCATTCATCATCCGCCCCTTCATGCGGTTAGAGGTTTGCTCGGCATTCTTTTCCCGCTGGTGCTGAGCCACTGATGCCAACATGTGTTCGA
Source organism: Thalassovita sp. (assembly GCA_050633445.1). Lineage (GTDB taxonomy): Bacteria > Pseudomonadota > Alphaproteobacteria > Rhodobacterales > Rhodobacteraceae > Thalassobius. Next base: position 379 of record JBOEGN010000073.1, on the reverse strand, counting down.
CAAGGCGGGAGTCACTATCTTCACCAAATTCAATGGAAGGACTTTCCAAGATGCCGCCAGCATCGCTGAGAGTTTCGCGCAGCTTGATATGCGCCTGTACATTTCTGGCGATGCGGGAAATGTCATCGACGACGACGACGACGACGACGACGACGACGACGACGACGACGACGACCACACCGCCTTGGGCGTGCAGGCGCAGGAAGGCAAGCATTCGATCCATCGCGGGACGCCGTTCGAATTTACCCGACATGTCATCTTTGAACACCTCGACGACATCATAGTCTTTGTACGTGGCGTATTCCCGACAGCGGCTGACTTGCTAGGCTCAGGACCCATTGATTTTTGGCTGGCGGTGTGATTCACGGCTCAAAAACGA